>CATWVA010000078.1 GCA_958354105.1 uncultured Collinsella sp. | reverse complement strand
AACGGCAACGTTCAGGGTTTCACGACCAACCCGTCCCTTATGAAGAAGGGCGGCGTGACGGATTACCGCGCGTTTGCCAAGGAGGTCCTGGCCCACATCACCGATGTGTCCGTCTCGTTTGAGGTCTTTGCCGACGACGTCGAGACCATGGAGGTCGAGGCCCGCGAGATCGCTACCTGGGCCGAGAACGTCTACGTCAAGATTCCGTGCGTGACTACCAAGGGCGAGTCCACGGCCGAGTTGGTGCGCAAGCTTTCCGCCGACGGCATTAAGGTCAACGTCACCACCATCTTTACGCCTGCGCAGGTCGACGAGATGGTCGACGCTGTCGACGCCGAGACGCCGTCCATCATCTCGCTCTTTGCCGGCCGTATCGCCGACACGGGTGTCGATCCCATTCCGTTTATGACGGAGTCGGTCAAGAAGGCCGCCGCCAAGCCCAACTGCGAGGTCCTGTGGGCGTCCACGCGCGAGCTTATCAACATTTACCAGGCGCAGGCCTGCGGCTGTCAGATCATCACGGTGCCCAACAGCATCCTGGCCAAGCGCAAGAACATCGGTCGCGACCCGTATGAGGTTTCGCTCGATACCGTGCGCGGCTTTGCCAAGGATATCGCCGCTTTGGGCTTCCATATCCTGCCGTAACGCGAACACTGGCTGCGCCGCGGGTTGTTCGCCCCGGCCTTTCCTTTCCCTATCGCTCACGCGCTTCGCGAGGGTCGCGCTAGGCAAAGGAAAGGCCGGGGCTGCCGACACGAACCCGTCGGTAGGTCCTGAGCTGAATCGCTACCTTTATTCCGATGGGGGTCGACAGTGCTACCCCGCCAACTGTCTCGGGCAGTAATGGGGCTGGGCTCGGATGGCAACGCCGCGTGCCACTGGCGGCTTCGTTCGCCGGATGACGATTCGTGTTACGCGGCCGGCGTCACCTCGGACGGCGGCGTGGGCTCCGACGGCATCGCGTGGACAACGCGGTTCCGCATTATGGATCAACCTGTAATCTAATGATCTTCTAATCCATATCTATCAAGTATCGAAAACGATCCGGCCCCGAGTTGGCAGTCATCGCCAAGGCAAAGGACCCTGCCGGCTATGTGTTCGGGGCGACGCGCAAGTCGCCCAAGACCCTTCGATTATCCCTTTGTTCCGCGCATGCAAGATCTCATGCTTGACGTGGTTGAACAGCTCTACCGGGCAAACGAGGTCTTTGCGGCTCGTGCCCATAAGTGTCCCACCAACAGAAATCGAGATATTCGGCCTCAGAGTGCCGTCAAGATTGCCAATATGGCTGAAAAACGTCCCGTACCGCACCTCTGCGGGTGCAGATATGGGACGTTTGTGGAATATCTGATGCCTATTTGTTGAGCTTGCACTTTGAAGAAGTGTTATCGCGGCCCAGCGAGGCCGAATATCTCAAAAATTGCAGGTGATGATTAGCGGAAACGGCGTCTCGCACTTCGGGATATCGCCAAATCGTTTTAGAAGGAGAGGCGCTCGGCGGAATGGGGCCCGCCGAGCGCCTGCAGCGGCTTATTTGCCCCGCACCATGGTGAGGGAGATCTTTTTGCGGTCGCGATCGACCTTTTCTACCCATACCTTCACCGTGTCGCCGACGCGCACCACGTCGCTGGGGTGCTTGACGAAGCGGCTGGCCAGCTTGGAGATGTGCACGAGGCCGTCCTGGTGCACGCCCACGTCGACGAAGGCGCCAAAGTCGACGACGTTGCGCACCGTGCCCTTGAGCTCCATGCCGGGCTCCAGGTCGTCAATAGAAAGTGCCGAGCGGCTAAAGACCACCTCGGGCGCGTCGTCGCGCGGGTCGCGACCGGGCTTCTTGAGCTCGTTGACGATGTCGATGAGCGTTAAGGTGCCGCAGTCCAGGTCGCTTGCCAGTGCCGAGATGCTGCCCAGGCGGCGCTCGATGTCGGGCACGCCGCCACGGCTGAGCTCGCTTGTCGCAACGCCGGCGCGTTCCAGGACGGCCGTGGCCACCTCGTAGCTCTCAGGGTGGACACTTGTCGCGTCGAGTGGGTTCTTGCCGCCACTGATGCGCAGGAAGCCCGCGGCGTTGAGATACGCCTTGGGCCCCAGCTTGGGGACCTTCTTAAGCTGACGGCGATCGGTAAAGGCGCCGTTTTCCTCGCGGTAGGCCACGATATTCTTGGCCACGCTCGGTGTGATGCCAGATACATATCCCAGCAGGCTCGCGCTCGCGGTGTTTACATCGACGCCCACGCGGTTGACGACGTCCTCCACCACGTAGCCCAGGGTGCGCGAAAGCTCGGCTTGGTCAAGGTCGTGCTGGTACTGGCCGACGCCGATGGACTGGGGCGGAATCTTGACGAGCTCTGCCAGCGGGTCTTGCAGGCGGCGGCCCAGGCTCATGGCGCCGCGCACGGTGACGTCCAGGTCGGGATATTCCTGGCTGGCGAGCTCGGAGGCGGAGTACACAGATGCGCCGGCCTCGTTGACGATGGTGTAGCGCAACCCGGGCGCCTGCTCGGCAATGAACTCCGAGACGACTTCTTCGGTCTCGCGGCTGGCGGTGCCGTTGCCGATG
>CATWVA010000077.1 GCA_958354105.1 uncultured Collinsella sp. | reverse complement strand
GTGCCCTACCGGGAGTAGCCCCGACGGTTGACAAAACTATAGGAACACCCAATGACTATTTATCCGGACTGCTAATTTGTGCGGGCTGTGGTTTTGTGACCTGCTGATATTAAAGATACTGTACAACTGTACACTAACTCATCTTCGTAGTATATTGCTACCCGCAAAACTCAATACCATTGTGCTTCGAGACGCTAAAGCGCCTACGTACAATGGTTTTGATAGTACGATTTGATTCAACGACAGGATGGATGGTCCAAGCGTGAGTCTCGGCAGCAAACTATCCGATGCAAAGGTCTCCTTTGCGATATTTAAGCGCGACATTAAGCGACTGCTTGTGAACCCCGTCGCCTTGGTGGTTACCCTTGGCGTGTGCGTTATCCCCTCGCTGTATGCCTGGTACAACATCGTGGCAAACTGGGATCCGTACGGAAACACCCAAGGTATCAAGATTGCCATCGCCAACAACGATCAGGGCACTCAGAACGACCTAGTGGGCGAGCTCAACGCGGGCGATAAGGTGGTCGATCAGCTCAAGGAGAACGATCAGCTGGGCTGGACCTTCGTCGACTCGGCTGCCGATGCCAAAGAGGGTGTCGAGAGCGGGGAATACTACGCTGCGATCGTAATCCCCAAGAACTTCTCCGACAATCTTGTCTCGATGCTCGATGGCAATTACCATCAGCCGAAGCTCACCTATTACGTCAACGAGAAAAAGAGCGCCATTGCGCCCAAGGTCACCGATACCGGTGCCAACACCATCGAGGAGCAGATCAACTCGGAGTTTGTCTCCACGGTGGGCGAGACCGTAGCGGGCATCGCCAAGGATGCCGGCATCGACCTTAAAGACAAGGCAACCCAGACCCAGGATTCGCTGGCGGACTCGGTGTCCGAGGCGTCTGATACCCTGGGCGAAGTACGTGATTCCATCGGCGACATGAACACCGCCATCGACAAGACAAGCAGCTCGATTGCTTCGGCCGATGCTGCGCTGGCGGGCCTGCAGGGGCAGGCGCCTTCGCTAACGCAGGCAATCGCTCAGGGTAATAATCTGCTGGGCGAGGCTCGCACCACGGCGGGCAACTCTATCACCTCGCTCTCCAAGGCACTCTCGGAAGGTAGCCTTGCACTCACCAAGACGTCAGCCTCCGCGAACGCTGCGATTGGCAAGCTAACGGGTACGGTCACATCTACGACCACCCGCATCGACAACTCGCTCGAGTCTCTCCAGGCGACGATCGATCACAATAAGGTCGTTATCGGACACTTGGAGATTCTCGTTAATGACACGTCGACAGGTTCCGAGGAAATTGACGCGCGCATTGTATCGACCATCGATTCGCTTCGCGAGCAAAACCAGAAGCTGCAGAGCATCAAGGATGGCCTTTCTGCACAGTCGAGCGCCATGGCAAACGACGCTACGGCAATCTCGAACGCGAGCAACGCACTCAACGCGGCAATTCAGACCGGGGCGACCAACCTTGGCCAGGCCCAGGCAGATCTGGGTCAAAACGCGCTGCCGAAGGCTTCGAGCGCGCTTGACTCCTTTGCCGCCGTTTCGGGCGATTTGACCGGCATTGTGTCGGGTGTGACCCCCACGATAGCGAGCGCGCGCGGCACGCTGGCGCAGCTCGACGCCACGCTCAGGCGGGCAAAGACCACGCTGTCCCAAACCGACGCCTCCCTTGCCAAGGTTCAGGACAAGCTCGCGACCGCCGCCAATGACATTGCGGCGCTGCAGACCTCTGAGTCTATGGGCGACCTGGCAGACCTGATGGGCGTCGACGTCGATGACGTTGCCGACTTTATGGCATCTCCGGTCAAGCTGACGTCCAAGTCGATTTACCCGGTCAAGAGCTTTGGCTCGGGCATTGCCCCGTTCTATACCAACCTGGCGCTTTGGGTGGGCGGCTACGTGCTCATCGCCATCTACAAGCTCGAGGTCGACCGCGAGGGCATCGGTAGCTTTACGGCGCGTCAGGGCTACTTTGGCCGCTGGCTGCTGCTGGTGATCCTGGGCGCGTTCCAGGCCATTATCGTTACGGTGGGCGACCTGGTCATTGGCGTTCAGTGCGTCAATCCGCTGCTCTTTGTGCTGGGCGGCATCGCTATCTCGTTCACCTACGTCAACATCATCTACGCGCTGTCCACCACCTTTAAGCATATCGGTAAAGCCATTGGCGTCATCCTCGTCATTGTGCAGATCCCCGGCTCATCGGGCATGTATCCCATCGAGATGATGCCCGGCTTCTTCCAATGGCTGCATCCGCTGCTGCCCTTCACCTATGGCATCAACCTGCTGCGCGAGACCGTCGGTGGCATGTATTCGTTCAACTATCTGTTCAACCTGTGCATCCTGGGCGTGTTCCTTATCATCGCGCTCTTTATCGGTCTGCAGCTGCGCCCGTTGCTGCTCAACCTCAACCTGCTCTTTGATAAGCAGCTTTCCACGACGGGCCTTATGATCTGCGAGTCCAACGACCTGCCGCGCCAGCGCTATTCGCTGCGCACGGCCATGCGCGTCATGCTCGATTCGGATTCGTACCGTCGCGAGCTGCTCGATCATGCCGTGGCGTTTGA
>CATWVA010000076.1 GCA_958354105.1 uncultured Collinsella sp. | reverse complement strand
GCGCGGAAGGCGGGCTGGCCAAGTTCGGCCACGAGCTCGCGAATATCGTTTTGGCTCAAGTCGCGAATGTCCTGAGATTTAGTCCTGGGATTCATGGAAGCCTTTCGATTTTGGGGAAACGTAGAGGGTATCGCTACAATATGGTATCAGCTGCAGAAATTATAGAGGAGGAGTCTGCCCATGCCGGGTAAAAGCCTAGAGAACATGCACGTAGCGGTCTTGGCGGGCGGTCATTCCGCCGAGCGCGAGATCTCGCTCGATTCGGGAAAGAACGTTGTGGTGGCACTGAAGGAAGCCGGCTACACCTCGGTGGAGCTGCTTGACACGGCCGCTGATGACTTTATGGTAACCATGGCGACCGGCGGATTCGATGTGGCATTTATCGCCATGCACGGCGCCGGCGGTGAGGATGGCGCCATGCAGGGTGCCATGGAGACCCTGGGTATCCCCTACACGGCCTCGGGCGTACTTGCCAGCGCCTGCGGTGCCGACAAGGAGGTCTCCAAGCTCCTATACGCCAAGGCGGGCATTCCCATTGCCCCCGGCCTTGCGCTCGAGGTGGGCGATGAAGTCGATATCGATCATATCGTCGAGGTTTGTGGCGAGCGCTGCTTTGTGAAGCCGGCCGTCAACGGTTCCAGCTATGGCATTTCCCTGGTCCATGAGCCCTCCGAGCTGCCCGCGGCAATCGCCAAGGCGTTTGAGTACGGCGACAAAGTGCTGGTCGAGAAGTGCATCGAGGGTACCGAGATCACCGTCGGCGTATACGGCGAAGATGACGTGCGCGCCCTGCCGATTGTCGAGATTCGTAAGCCCGAGGACTGCGAGTTCTACGATCTGGACGTGAAGTATGTCGACCCTACGGATATCCATCGCATTCCGGCTCAGATTTCACCCGAGAATTACGCTCGCGCTCAGGAACTTGCCTGTGCCGCTCACAAGGCCCTCGGTTGCCTGGGTATCTCGCGCAGCGACTTTATTGTGAGCGAGGACGGCCCCGTTATCCTCGAGACCAATACCATTCCCGGCATGACCGATACGTCGCTGTATCCGGATGAGATCCGCCACACCGACGACATGACGTTCCCGCAGGTCTGTGACAGCCTGATCCGTATGGGCCTTCGTCGAGCGGGCATTGCATGCTAATCGAGGACGCGGTTTCGTCAGGAACGCCGCAGTTTGTCATCGACTCCTATGCCACGCTTGCCGAACGCGCCAAAACGCAGTCCTTCGGCCTTATCGAGGAAGATGTGATTGTCCTCGATACCGAGACCACGGGTCTTTCGGTGCAGGACAATGAGCTGATCGAGATCTCGGCGGCCCGTCTTTCGGGCCGCGAGGTCGTCGACCGCTTCGATACCTTCGTGCATCCCAAGCAGCTGATTCCCGCCGAGATTACCGAGCTCACGAGCATTACAAATGCCGATGTGGCAGATGCCCCGTCGGCGGTTGAGGCCGTCGCCGCTCTCGCCGATTTTGTCGGTGGCTGCCCGGTGATCGCACACAACGCCACGTTCGACCGCTCGTTTATCGAGTCGGTCAAAGGCGGCGTCAACGTGAGCGATATTTGGATCGATTCGCTGGCGCTGTCGCGCATCGCGCTTCCGCGCCTGGCCTCGCACAAGCTGTCTTTTATGGCCGACCTGTTTGGCTGCGACTCGGTATCACACCGTGCCAATGCCGACGTCGACGCCCTGTGTGGCGTATGGCGCGTGTTGCTCGTGGCGCTCACCGACTTGCCCCAGGGCCTCATGGCGCGCCTAGCCGACATGCATCCGGACGTGCCTTGGTCCTATCGTCCTATCTTCTCATTCTTGGCAGGGCAGAACCCTGGTTCTATCTTCTCTCTCAGCGCCGCTCGTGCTGACGTCCTCAAGGCCGATCGCGCCGACGATCGGGTGGACGCCGACGAACTGCCGGTCCTCAAGATGCCGAGTCGTGAGGAGATCGAGGCAGACTATGCGCCAGGTGGCCTGGTCAATCGCATGTATCCCACCTACGAGCCGCGTGATGAGCAGGTCGCGATGGCGCTCGAGGTCCGCGATGCGCTGGTCACGGGCACTCATCGAGTAATTGAGGCAGGCACAGGCGTCGGCAAATCGATGGCCTATCTGGTGCCTTTTGCCGAGGCAGCACGCCGTAACAACATCACGGTTGGTATTGCGACCAAATCGAACAATCTTGCCGACCAGCTCATGTACCATGAGCTGCCAAAACTTGCCGAGCAACTGGACGGTGGTCTGTCATTTTGCGCTCTCAAGGGGTATGACCACTATCCGTGCCTGCGCAAGCTTGAGCGCATGAGCCGCGGCCAGGTCGAGATTACCACCAAGCGCGATCCGGCGGACACGCTCACGGCGGTCGCGGTCATTATGGCGTACGTCTGCCAATCAGCCGATGGCGACCTCGACTCGCTCGGCATTCGGTGGCGCAGCGTCAACCGTCCCGACTTTACGACGGCCTCGCGCGAGTGTGCTCGTCGCCTCTGCCCGTTTTTCCCTGATAAATGTTTGGTCCACGGTGCTCGCCGTCGTGCGGCGCATGCCGATGTGGTGGTCACCAACCATTCCCTGCTGTTCCGCAACGTCGCGGCCGAGGGCAGGATTTTGCCTCCGATTCGTCATTGGGTAATCGACGAGGCCCATTC
>CATWVA010000075.1 GCA_958354105.1 uncultured Collinsella sp. | reverse complement strand
CGCCATGATAAAAATTGCCAAGTTTGGCGGCTCGTCGGTCGCCGACGCCGAACACTTTAAGAAGATCAAGGCCATCGTCGATGCCGACCCGGCCCGCCGTTTTGTGGTGGTTTCTGCCTGCGGTCGCCGCTTTAAGGGCGACACCAAGGTGACCGACCTGCTCTACCTGGTTAACGCGCACGTTAAGTACCACGTGTCGTGCGAGGAGCTGCTCGAGGACATTGGGCAGCGCTATTTTGATATCGCTGACGAGCTGGAGCTCACCTATCCCATCCGTGAGGAGTTCGCGGCCTTTGCCGAGCGTGCCCGCTCGGGTGGCTACTCCACCGAGGAGCTCGTGAGCCGTGGCGAGTACTTCACCGCTCGCCTGATGGCCGAGTACCTGGGCCTGCCGTTCCTGGACGCCGCGACGGTCGTTGCGTTCCATCACGACGGTACGCTCAGCATGAACCGCACCTCCGAGCTGGTGCAGGAGTACGGTCAGCAGGGTGGCTTTGTCATGCCCGGTTTCTACGGCGCGACGCGTGAGGGCCAGATCAAGCTGCTCGATCGTGGCGGCGGCGATATCTCGGGCTCGATTCTGGCCAAGTGCCTGGGCGCCGATCTGTACGAGAACTGGACCGACGTTTCGGGCTTCTATTCTGCCGATCCGCGTATTGTGCCCGAGGCGCAGCCCATCGCCCGCGTTACCTACGAGGAGCTGCGTGAGCTTTCGTACATGGGCGCAAGCGTCCTGCACGAGGAGGCCGTGTTCCCCGTGCGAGAGGCGGGTATCCCGCTGGTCATCAAGAACACCAATGCGCCGCAGGACCCCGGCACCATCATTAGCGAGACGGCTGACGAGGGCGAGGCAGAGCCCATCATTACCGGCGTGACCGGCAAACGCGGCTTTGTCGCCATCAACGTCGCCCGCGACCGCACCAAGCCCCGTGTCGGCTTTATGCGCCGTGCACTTTCGGTGTTCGAACGCTATGACGTTTCCGTCGAGCACATGCCCACTGGTGTCGACCGCTTTGGCGCCGTGGTGCAGGAGCAGGATGTGCACGATTCGCTGTACTCGCTTGTGGGCGACATTCAGCAGGAGGTCGAGCCGCTCGAGATCGAGGTTGTCGAGGGCCTGGCGCTCATCGCGACCGTCGGTCGTAACCTGCGCGGTCGTGCAGGTATCTCGGGCCATCTGTTTGGCATGCTCGGCCAGGCCGGCGTGAGCGTGCGCATGATTTCGCAGAGCTGTGACGAGATCAACATCATTATCGGTGTCGAGGAGAAGGACTTCGACCTGGCGATTCGGACCATTTACCGTGCCTTCTCCGACGAAAACGGCATTGTGAAGGTCTCCGATCTGGAGGCTCCTGCGCCGGTCGATCCCGCTCTGGCCGCGCTCCACAAGTAGCTGCTATCCCAGTAGATTTTTGGGACTTGCCTCAAAAACTACGGCGGGGCGTTTCGTTTCGGTTTCGTTTCGACGGGGCGGGTTTCGTGCCCGCCCTGTTCTTGTATACACTGGCAACAATAATCGGCCTGCTCGGCGTGCGGGCAAAAGCCACAGCCTTTAAAGGGGGAAGCATGAAACAGTACACGGTTGCTATTTTGGGCGCGACGGGAGCCGTGGGCACCCAGATGCTCGAGTGCCTCAACGAGCAGGAGTTTCCGGTCGGCAAGCTCAAGCTGCTAGCGAGCGCGCGCTCTGCGGGCAAGACCGTCGAGTTCCGCGGCGAGCAGGTTGTGATTGAGGAGGCTTGCCCCGAGGCCTTTGAGGGCTGCGACATCGTGCTCGGCGCCGCCGGCGACGATATTGCGAAGGAGCTACTGCCCGAGGCCGTCAAGCGCGGCGCCGTCGTGGTCGACAACAGCCACGCCTTCCGCATGGATCCCGAGGTGCCGCTGGTCGTACCCGAGATCAATGCTGACGACATCAAGTGGCATCACGGCCTTATCGCTAACCCCAACTGCGCGACTATCATCGGCCTGGTTCCCACCTGGCCGCTGCACCAGCTTGCCGGCGTGAAGCGTATGATCGTGTCCACGTATCAGGCGGCTTCGGGTGCCGGCGCTCCCGGCATGGCCGAGCTTGAGGCTCAGCTGGCCGCCCTGGGCCGTGGCGAGGAGATTCCCGAGCCGTGCGCATTTGCCGCCCAGCTCGCGAGCAACCTGATTCCGCAGATTGGCGGCGTCAAGGAGGAGGGCTTTACCTCCGAGGAGATGAAACTGCAGAACGAGGGCCGCAAAATCATGCATCTGCCCGAGCTGCGCGTGAATTGCACCTGCGTGCGCGTGCCGGTGCTGCGCTCGCACTCCGAGAGCATTACGCTCGAGTTTGAGCGCGATATTACGGTCGAGGAGGCCCGTGCTGCGCTGGCTGCCGCTCCCGGCGTCAAGCTGGTTGACGACATGAGTGCCGAGGATGCGCACGATCGCTTCCCCATGCCGATGGACACCTCCGACCAGGACCTGATTTGGGTCGGTCGCGTACGCCGCGACATCTCGAACCCCGAGGCCGCACGTGGCATCACCTTCTGGTGCTGCGGCGACCAAATCCGTAAGGGCGCGGCAACCAACGCCGTCCAGATCGCTAAGCTGCTCTGCGAGTAGCGGTGGACCTGTCCGGCGGGGGCCGGGCTTAGTTTTCAGAACACTCCGCAGACCAGTGTGGCGCCTTGTC
>CATWVA010000074.1 GCA_958354105.1 uncultured Collinsella sp. | reverse complement strand
TGTCGGAATTGAGCACGACATGCTGACCAGCGACGGTCACGCTGCCATCAACCGTGGTCTTGGCGATATCGATAGTGCGTGCCGCCAAGCGGACGGCGCCACCCACCGTGCAGTCGCGGATAGAGAGGGTATCGCCCGCGCCGATGATATCGCGGTCGATGGAGACATCGTCCAGTTCGAGACTCTGACCTGCCCAGTACAGGTCACCTTCGACGCCGGATGGATTGGCGTCATTGTCGGTCGCAAGTACGTTTCCTGCGGTGTCCGTGCCGGCGAACGACGCTGTGGGAAGTGCAGTGAGCGCAAGCGCGATGAACGCGAATGCCATAAGCAGGCAGCGACGCATCTTGTGTGACGGCGCCGCCGCGGTTTGATTGAAAGCCATAGTTGATCCTTTTGTTAGGTGTTCGGCATATACCTAACAGGGTACCCAACGCGAGGGCGCTCTAAAAGAACCTCTCGGTTGCATTTCGAAGGGTCGTGCCGTGCTGTCTACTTTTTACGGTGCAAAAAGCGCGCGATGTCCTCTTCGGTGGGGCTTTTGATGTCAAAGCGCAGCGAGAGCCAGCGCAGACCCATGGTCACGACAACGCATACGACCAGCGCGGCGACATTGCTGACCAAGCCACTCATAACGAGACACACATAGCTTGTCGATCCGGCGATGGCCGCGATGGCATAAAAGTTAGTGCGTTGGAAAATGCCCGGAACCACGCCCATAAAGCCGTCGCGCAGCATGCCGCCGCCCACCGCGGTGAAAAAGCCCATCATGATGCACACCGCCGGTGCAAAGCCGTAAACCAGCGCCTTGTCTGCGCCGGTTGCCGCATAGATGCCGACCGAGATGATGTCGAGCAAGGGGATGAGTTTTTCGGGCTTGTCGACGATTGCCGGGAAAATGTAGATGATGGCTGCCGTGGCGATGGAGAGCGGCAACGCCATTGGCTGGTTGAGGATGTAGACGTTGCCCACCTGCAGCGTCATATCGCGCAAAAGACCGCCGCCCAGACCGCAGACCACCGCGAGCGCAACTGCACCCACCAGGTCGAGCTTGTGCTCGCGCGCAACCAACACACCCGAGATCGATGCAGCGACAACAGCGAACATCTCGAGCCAAAACGGAATGGCGACCATGGCATCCGATGCATGTGAGGTAATGGTCATAGCGGCGACGACGGGCAAGATGGGGTCCTTTGGATCGTGGGTTTAGACAATGCCCGTACATAGTACATGTTCGGCGCCGATTGCGACCCTATTGCTCGGCAAACGGTCGGGACTGGGTGGGGGCGTGGCGTTGCTGGAATGCCAGGGGTCCAGAACATGTACGTCACGCTCCAAAAACGACATTTTCCGACATCTTTGAAGGCTGACGTACATGTTTGGATTGAGCTCACAGCATGAGTGAGTTGATTTACTCACATCCGGTATATTTCCCCACTTCAACGGACATAAGAGTTGGATACCGGCTCAGAGCGAGAGGCCCTCAATGGATACCCCTGTTCTCATTTCGCATAAAACCGCATGGCTTGTCCATCATGCACCCCAGAATTTGGTTCAGTCTCTTGCGCGGCACGACTACCAGATAGGCGCACAAGGCATCTCCACCCAGCAACGCGTTGCGCGCGTACGACAGGCCCTTATCGACTGCGGCATTCCGTCCGATATGCTTAAGACTATCGATATCGCGGTTGTATTCGAATTCGAGCGAATTCGCACCAAAGGCGTCATTTGCCACATGCTTGGACAAAATCTTCCCTACGAGCATATTAACGAGTTGACGCCCGGAGTCTTCATCACCGACGAAGCCTTCACCTTCGTGCTCGCTGCCGAGTGGATGGATAGGATCGAATATCTCGAATATGGCTATGAAGTTTGCGGCGATTATCGCATGAGGCTCAATCCCGCCGACCCTTATACCGAGCAACCAGCCACCACCTCCAAGGATGAAATAACCGAACTGCTCGATCGGCACCCCGGCAAACCCGGTGCCACACGTGCACGGCTCGCGCTCAGGCACATCTACGATCACTCGGCCTCGCCTATGGAGACCGCTTCGGCAATTGCCCTCTCGCTCCCAACAAGCGAAGGCGGCGTTGGCATTCGAGGTATCGAACTCAACAAACCGCTCGAGATCCCTCAACGTCTCTGGCATTGCGCCAAAGCTCGAACACTCAAAATCGATGCGCTCGTGACCTATAAGCGCAGGGGGCTCGGTATCGAATATAAGGGCGGTTTTCACGATGAGCTCGAGCGCAAGGGAGCAGATGCGGAGCGAGAGGCCGTTCTCTCCCAAATGGGATATCGAATCGTTACGCTCACTTCGGCTCAGTTCGCCAGCCAGCTCGCCTTTCACCGCGCCATGAACAACATTCGCGAAGCGCTCGGCATGCCTCGCTGTACCGACACCGGTTACCAGCGAGAGCAAAACGAACTACGCAAGGCGCTAATCCGCAACTGGAAAGGCATGCGAGACGAAGAGGCGCCTTCCGAATAGTGCCACTCCCGTGAGCTCAATCCAAACGTGTACGTCAGCCTTCAAAGATGCCGAAAAATGTCGGTTTTGGAGGGTGACGTACACGTTTGGGGAAGCGTGGGATCGAGATGTATTTCGATAACAAAAAAGCTCCCATTCTTGGGAGCTTTCTCAACCAAAATGGCGGAGGAGGAGGGATTCGAACCCTCGTGACCT
>CATWVA010000073.1 GCA_958354105.1 uncultured Collinsella sp. | reverse complement strand
TCACGTCGGTCGTGCTGATTCTGGTGTGCTGCTCCATGTGCGCTTGGTACGTGGTTCGTGTCAACAACAAGATCTCGAACTTCTTCTATTACCTGTTCGTGTTCTCGATGGTCGTACCGTTCCAGATGCTGATGTTCACGCTGTCCAATTTGGCGGACCGCATCGGCTTTAATACGCCGTTCAACATCTGCTTTATCTATCTGGGCTTTGGCGCGGGCCTGGCGGTCTTTATGTTCGCCGGCTTTGTAAAGAACATCCCGCTCGAGATCGAGGAGGCGGCCATGATTGACGGCTGCAACCCGGTTCAGGTGTTCTTTAAGATCGTTCTCCCCATCATGAAGCCCACCTATCTTTCGGTCGGCATCCTCGAGACCATGTGGGTCTGGAACGACTACCTGCTGCCCTACCTTACGCTCGACTCCACCAAGTACAAGACCATTCCTATTTTGATCCAGTACTTCCGCGGCGGCTATGGCCACGTCGAGCTCGGCCCCATGATGGCCTGCATCATGATGGTCGTTGTCCCCATCGTCATCATGTACATCTTCTGCCAGAAGTACATCATCGACGGTGTGGTGGCAGGTGCCGTCAAGGGCTGATGCCGTAACTGTTTTGCAAGTTTTGGCGGCGCCCCTCAGCGCGGCGCCGCGTATCGAAAGGTAGAGACATGGCCGAGATCGTTCTCAAACATGTTCAGAAGGTGTATCCCAACAACGAGTCAAAAAAGAAGGGCTTCTTTGGCAAAAAGAAGAAGACCGAGGAGAAGAAGCACAACCTCAAGGTTACCGAGGACGGTGTGCTCGCTGTAGAGGACTTCAACCTCACCGTTCACGACCAGGAGTTCATCGTCCTCGTTGGCCCCTCTGGCTGCGGTAAGTCCACGACGATGCGCATGGTCGCCGGCCTAGAGGACATCACCTCCGGCGACGTGCTCATCGACGGCAAGCGCGTCAACGACGTGGCGCCCAAGGACCGCGACATCGCCATGGTGTTCCAGAGCTACGCTCTGTACCCCAATATGACGGTGTACGAGAACATGGCATTTACGCTCGAGCTCAAGAAGGTCCCCAAGGACGAGATCGACCGCAAGGTTCGCTCTGCTGCCGAGATCCTGGGCATTACCGAGTATCTCGACCGTAAGCCTAAGGCGCTTTCGGGTGGCCAGCGCCAGCGCGTCGCCATCGGCCGCGCCATCGTGCGAGACCCCAAGGTCTTCCTGATGGACGAGCCGCTGTCCAACCTGGACGCCAAGCTTCGTAACCAGATGCGTGCCGAGCTCATTAAGCTGCGCCACGAGATCAAGGGCACGTTCATCTACGTTACCCACGACCAGACCGAGGCTATGACCCTCGGTGACCGTATCGTGGTCATGAAGGACGGCGTCGTCCAGCAGATCGCCACCCCGCAGGAGGTCTTCAACCATCCCGCGAACATCTTCGTCGCCGGCTTTATCGGCGTGCCGCAGATGAACTTCTTCGATGCCCAGCTGGTGCGCTCGGGCAACGGCTTTACCGTCAAGACCGAGGATATGAACGTGGCGCTCGCCCCCGAGACCTGCGCTCAGCTTGCTCTCAACTGGGACGGCGGCGACGTGAAGGAGATCACGGCCGGCGTGCGTCCCGAGCAGATTCTGCTTGCCGACAAGGACGAGGAGGGCGCGCTCCAGGGTACCGTCGAGGTGACCGAGCTCATGGGTTCGACCGAGCATGTCCACGTGACCGCTCCCGATGGCCAGTTCGTCCTGATCATTCCCGTTGTCGACCTTGAGGCCAAGGGTGCGCTCAAGGCGGGCGACCCCATCTGGTTCAAGTTCGAGAAGAACGCGACCCATCTCTTCGATAAGGTGTCTGGCAAGAACCTTATCTAGGCCCGGTGCATCCAGGCCCTCCCTTTGGGCGACTGCGGCTTTGCCATCCTTTTGCCGTGGTCACATATAAGGCTCCCCTCCCGTCCACTGGGCGAGAGGGGAGCCTTTCTTTGTGTTGGGACTGTCTGACCGGTCGTTTGTCTCGATCTGTAGCGGATAGGGCCGATTTCGGACGTTAGATGTTACAGATCGAGACGGTTCCGCTGAGCTAACCATTTCATCTAAATCTGTAACACCAAAGGCGAATTTCACCTGCTAGATGTTACAGATTGAGATAAACCCAAGGGGAGGGGCCGGTATGTCTCAATCTGTAACAGCTGGGACCGTTTTGGTTGAGTAGCTGTTATGGATCGAGATTGTTTGGCCGAGTCGGATCACAGGGTAACGTGCGGGCACAAAAAAACGGAGCCGCGTTGCCGTGGCTCCGTTTTCAAGAGGATGGGCGATGAAACCGAATTAGCTCAGGTGCCAGATCTCGTCGTTGTACTGGGAGATCGTACGGTCGGACGAGAAGGTGCCGGCGTTGGCGATATTGATGAGCGCCTTGCGCATCCAGGCGTCCTGGTCCTCGTAGTCGGCCAGCACGCGCTCCTTGGTCTGGATGTACTCCTCAATGTCGAGCAGGGCCATAAACCAGTCCTTGCCCTTAATGTCGTCGTGCAGGCGCTGCAGGCGCTCGGCGTTGCCGGTTGCCATAAAGGCCGGGTTGGTGATGAAGTCCACCAGCAGTTTAATGCCGGGCTTGCGGTAGAGCGCACCGGCGTTGTAGGTGCCGTCGGCGTAGAGCTGTTCGACCTGTTTGGACGAGGCACCAAAGGTATAGATGTTCTCGTCGCCCACAAGCTCGGCAATCTCCACGTTGGCACCGTCGAGCGTGCACAGGGTTAGGGCGCCGTTGAGCATGAACTTCATGTTGGAGGTGCCGCTCGCCTCCTTGGAGGCC
>CATWVA010000072.1 GCA_958354105.1 uncultured Collinsella sp. | reverse complement strand
AGCAATCATGATGCCACAGGCCCATTTACGGGAAATGGAATCCTCGGCGCCGCTGCCTCACATGTGTGCAAATCCTACCACCATCATGCGACGCCAAACTTATTCATCGTTCGCCGTCGGAAAGCATAGGCCAAGATTCGTGTGCCTATCTATGGAATTAAGACCCTGTCTGATGTATTCCCACGTTTCCTTACGATCACCCGCCACCGAGAAATCTGAGTCATTGATGAATGAGATGAATGCCTCGATATCGTTCCGGTACTTGTGGGCAAACGCTAACGAATCCTTACGCTTATCTGAGTCATGGCTATTGAGCTTGTTGTACAAGACGTGGTCTAGATTGCACGACATGTAGATTGCAAGGTACGGTATGCCGCCTATGGCAGGCTCTAACGCTAGCCTGTCCATGTTCGCGCTCTTTCGTCTATTCCGATCGATTATTTGCTGTCGGTTGGCTGCGATGATCTGCCCTGGATTGTAAACGGTCTTCGGAACCGTAGCCAGCTCTGTCACCGCATTGTCTGAAACGTAGGCGCCGTCGGTGTCCATGAGGTGCACGACCTGTAGCATGTCTGCTTTGCGAAGACGGTACGTGCTCATGTGGTCCTTGATGAAAGCGTTGACCTTGCGCACGATGTTTTGAGGTGTGGCGCCATTTTCCGCGGTTACATCGCCGTGGACCACATAGACGTAGACCTCATCTTGGTCGAAGACCTTTGATAAGATCACGGATAATGCGGACTGATCGGATGGACCCTCGACGATGAAGAGGACGACCTTCTTACTCTCCACTAGTAACACCCGCCTCAATGAACGCGAGTTCGATCTCGCCGTTGTGTGTCGGCTCGTAGAGTTGCTCCTTTTGTCCGCCGAGAACGATATCCCTGTAGTAGAAGTCCCTTAGGTTGTTGGAGGACTTTACGTTGGCCATCCTGGCATACCTCTTTGCCGGGTTAGTGGTGGTGAAGGCAATGAAGCCACGATCGATGGTTTCAAGTGGCCTCAGGTTGTGGCAGGTGAATATGAGCTGGCCCTGACCGTGTTCGGACACGATGCTGAGCAACTCGCCCAAAAGGTACTCAAACACGCCAGAATCAATCTCATCGATCACGACCGTCACAGAGGGATCGTTGAACATGAGTATGAGGAGGTGGAGGAAGGACACGATGCGCTTGATGCCCTCAGACTCGCAGCTGAGGGGGATGGTCTTGCCGTTGCGCACAGAGACGAGCTGGACATTAACCCCCGTATCACCGCTCTTCATAACCTCCGCGCCAAGCTTAAGAAGTGAGACCTCAAGACCTGGAATGAGTTCGCGAAGGACGATGTTCATGTTCTCTATGGCAGTGTTCACTGGCTCATAAATACGCTCGGGTATTGTCTGTGCGCCACTCATAGGCAGTATGGCTCCACCGCCCGTTATCTTCTTTCCCCCAATAACACGGAATGGAAAGGGCAGCGCATCGAGAGCAAGCATTCCTACATCACGAGTATTCAGCACGAACATTTGAACTGCCGCAAACCTCTCCAGGGCGTTCAGTGCGTTCATAGCAACTTTGACCGTCTGAGAGGGGGCTCCCTCATCCTTATTCTTTTCACGGATGGTCTGTTTTAGCTTTTTTGAAAAGATGAATGAGCGAGACTCACGATACGCCAGCCTCTTCTCGACCGTCAGCTCGACGCCCTCTTCTGAGTCTTTACCTATGAGCTGTTTGTATTTGGCAGCGGGACCAAAAGCACCGTTGCCAGACGTGTCAATCAGTGTTGTCATACGGGACTTCTTGCCAGGCGTGTCATTAGCCACGGCAAGCCGCTCGTCAAACACTAGAAGCACGAATTTCTCGCCTTCTTCAGGTTGGTCTTCGGTTTCGCTTAGCTCCGCAACATCGCTTTTCACTTTAAATGAATAGACCACGCGATAGGCATTGCTGCCGTCAGGCTGGCGGACGCTCAGCTCGCATTCCACGATACCAAAATCCGCGTCAACACTTACCAGTTGCGCGAAACGCCTATCGAGCCTGCGCCCCATCATGCACTGTTGAGCCATCTGAAGGGCGTCGACAAGCGTAGACTTGCCAGAGCCGTTCTGCCCGTACATTCCGAGCACGCTGGCCCCTTCCGGACGACGGGAGTTGGAGAAAGACACCTCCCCATGCCCAACGTTCTTGAGGTTATCTATTGAAATCCGTTCGAAGCGGATAATTGGAGCAGCCATGAGTTCTCCTTTCTGAGCCATATAAACAGTCTAGGGAAAACTCAATTCAAACACAAGATTCGAAATATATAATATCGTTTATCAATTTGATAGCCTCTTCTTCGGCAGACGAGCAACTGAGTAAAGCCTACTTATCTAGACGAGCTCTACAAACCGATAAACGCAGGCCCTAAGACAATCGTAGAGGGCTAATTATGGAAACACTGCGAGCTCGATATTGAGGGATGCGAGAGGGCCTCCAGCATTCGCGCTGGAGGCTGCGAGCGCAACCACGTCGAGATAAGGAAGCTGCTGCCCAAGGCGCCGGCCTCAGGTTCGACCGGCTCTCCCCGGCCGACCCGGCGTTCCCGATGCCGCACGTGAACTCCGAGCCCCGCGGCGCGCTCGGCTTCGCGACGCCCGCCCGCGCCTTCAGGGCAATGCTCGGTGACGACGCGGCGGCGCTGCCGGGCGCCTACGGCGTGGAGGACGTGCCGCTCGGCGAGCTCGATCTGACGCCGGGGCTGATAGGGTGGGCGCGCGCGGAGAGGGGCGATGCCCCGCTGTCCTAGCCTAAGGGGAAACTGAATAGACAGACCGGTCGTCCGGCTGAGTCTGGGAAGAGGTGC
>CATWVA010000071.1 GCA_958354105.1 uncultured Collinsella sp. | reverse complement strand
TGTCGGAATTGAGCACGACATGCTGACCAGCGACGGTCACGCTGCCATCAACCGTAGTCTTGGCAATGTCGATGGTGCGCGCCGCCAAGCGGACGGCGCCGCCCACCGTGCAGTCGCGGATGGAGAGGCTCTCGCCTGCTGCAATTATGTCGCGGCCGATGGACGCATCGTCCAAGTTGAGGGCCTGACCTGCCCAGTACAGGTCACCTTCGACGCCGGACGAATTGGCGTCATTGTCGGTCGCAAGTACGTTGCCTGCGGTGTCTGTGCCGGCGAACGACGCCGTGGGAAGCGCGGTGATCGCCAGCGCGATGAGTGCGAATAGGATGGTGATGCGGCCCCACGCTTTACAGCGCTGGGTCGACGGGAATTGATTGCGGGGCATAGTGAATCCTTCGTTAGATGCTCGATATGCATCTAACAGGGTACCCAACGCGTGGGCGCTCTAAAAGAACCTCTCGGTTGTATTTCGAAGGATGAGCCCGCGCAATCTACTTTTTGCGGTGCAAAAAGCGCGCGATGTCCTCTTCGGTGGGGCTTTTGATGTCAAAGCGCAGCGAGAGCCAGCGCAGACCCATGGTCACGACAACGCATACGACCAGCGCGGCGACATTGCTCATGATGCCGCTCATAACGAGACACACATAGCTTGTCGATCCGGCGATGGCGGCGATGGCATAAAAGTTAGTACGTTGGAAAATGCCCGGAACCACGCCCATAAAGCCGTCGCGCAACATGCCACCGCCCACCGCGGTGAAAAAGCCCATCATGATGCACACCGCCGGCGCAAAGCCGTAGACCAGCGCCTTGTCTGCTCCAGTGGCGGCGTAGATGCCGACCGAGATGATGTCGAGCAGGGGAATGAGTTTTTCGGGCTTGTCGACGATTGCCGGGAAAATATAGATGATGGCTGCCGTGGCAATGGAAAGCGGCAGCGCCATTGGCTGGTTGAGGATGTAGACGTTGCCCACCTGCAGCGTCATGTCGCGTAAAAGACCGCCGCCCAAGCCACAGACCACGGCGAGCGCAACTGCACCCACCAGGTCGAGTTTGTGCTCGCGCGCGACCAACACGCCCGAGATTGAAGCCGCGACGACGGCGAACATTTCGAGCCAAAACGGGATGGCGACCATGGCATCCGTGGCGTGTGAGGTAACGGTCATAGCGGCGACGACGGGCAAGATGGAATCCTTTGAGTTGCAGGTTTGGACAATGCCCGTACATAGTACATGGTTGGCGGCGATTGAGACCCTATTGCTCGGCAAACGGTAGGGGTTGGGTGCGGTCATAGGTTCCAAACATGTATACCAGCCTCCAAAGATGTCGAAAAATGTCGTTTTTGGCGGATGATGTACATGTTTTGGCGCGCGCCGAGCGGGCGACGTTACTCGGAGGGCGTCTCTATGTCCTTCGTGCCCTTCCAGTTGCGGATAAGTGCCTTTCGCAGTTCGTTTTGCTTTCGCTGATACTCGGCATCCGTGCAGCGGGGCATACCGAGTGCTTCGCGGATATTGTTCATGGCACGGTGAAAAGCGAGTTGACTGGCAAATTGCGCTGAGGTGAGTGTGACAATGCGATAACCCATTTGGGCGAGCACAGCTTCGCGTTCCGCATCTGCTCCCTTACGGCCAGTCTCGTCGTGAAAGCCACCCTTATATTCGATGCCGAGCTCTCTGCGCTTATAGGTAATGAGGGCATCGATTTTGAGTGTTCGGGCTTTGGTGCAATGCCAAAGACGTTGAGGGATCTCGAGCGGTCGGTTGAGCTCGATGCCTCGAATGCCAACGCCGCCTTCGCTTGTTGGAAGTGAAAGTGCGATTGCCGATGCAGCCTCCATAGGCGAGACCGAGTGGTCGTAGACATGTCTGAGCGCGAGTCGCGCGCGTGTGGCACCGGGTTTGCCAGGGTGTTGATCGAGCAGTTCGACAATTTCGTCCTTGGAGGTGGTTGCTGGTTGCTCGGTATAAGGGTCAGAGGGATTAAGGCCCATGCGATAGTCGCCGCAAACTTCGTAGCCATACTCGAGGTATTCGATTCTATCCATCCACTCGGCGGCGAGCACGAAGGTGAAGGCTTCGTCGGTGATAAAGATGCCGGGCGTAAGCTCGTCAATATGGCCATAGGGTAGGCTTTGGCCGAGAACATGGCAAGTGACGCCGTTGGTGCGAATTCGCTCGAAAGCAAACACTACGGAGATATCGATAGTCTTGAACATATCGGGCGGAATGCCGCAGTCGGTGAGGGCCTGTCGTATGCGCGCGATGCGTTGCTGGGTGGAGAGACCTCTTGCGCCTATCTGGTAGTCGTGTTGCGCGACCGCTTGAACCCGGCCTTGCGGCGCGTGATGGACGAGCCATGCAGTTTTATGCGAAATGAGAACAGGGGTATCCATTGGGGACCTCTCGCTCTGAGTCGATACCCAACTCTTATGTCCGTTGAGGTGGGGAAATATACCGAATGCGAGTAAGCCGACTCATGCACGGCGTGTGTCATATACAAACGTGTACACCACCCTCCAAAAACGACATTTTTTGACATCTTTGGAGGGTGATGTACATGTTTGGGATGTTGGGTTGGGATTGAACGTGATGGGGGTGTGGGTTGAAGAGGAGGGATGTCTAAATTTTGAGCGGAGCTCAAAATTTATTCGGTCGGCTTGCGCCGACCGCGCTGCGCTAAAAACGCGCCACTGGCGCGTTTTCTTTACGCTTTGCGTCCTGACGGGTTCGAATCCCTCCTCCTCCGCCGTATTTGCTCGTAAGGGACTCTAAACAAAAAAAGCCCCCGTTTTCGGGAGCTTTCTCAACCAAAATGGCGGAGGAGGAGGGATTCGAACCCTCGTGACCT
>CATWVA010000070.1 GCA_958354105.1 uncultured Collinsella sp. | reverse complement strand
GCTTTGTGCGTTTTGGCCTGATGAGCGCCGGCGTGCTGCCGCTGCTGGCGGCTCCGTTTTTGGCGGAGGCTTTGGGTGTCCAGACGGTACTGTTTGGGGCATCGACCATTATTGCGCTGGTAGGAACGCTGTTCTTTGTCACACAAGGGAGGCGCCAGAGGCGTTAGCTATACATTCAATTCTAATTTAATACCACTCACCAGAGAATTTCGACCGTTCACCGAGGATTGGAGCAGATTGATAAGTGGTATTAAAAACACATTAGGTGTATGTCTATAATTGGTATCGAAAAGAAACGCGATGTATAGAGTTGCGTGCAGGACAGAAAGGAAAAGCCATGAAGGAAACCGAGAAGATCGAGATCATGCATTTCGACCAGGAGGGCTATCTCGAGGACGGCAAGGCGCTCTACGAGACCGGCAAGAAGATGACCGCGCTCGCCGACAAGGTCGCCGACGAGGGCTACGACGCCGTGTTCCTGATGGGCGTCGGCGGCACCTGGGACGAGCTCATGCAACTTGAGTACCTCATGAACAAGTTCGGCGACCGCGACCTCGAGGTCTACCTGATCCACGCCGCCGAGTGGAACGTCATGGGCCACAAGCGCATGACCGAGAAGTCCGTCGTGCTCACCGCCTCCGAGTCCGGCACCACCCCCGAGGTCCTCGAGGCCGTCAAGAAGATGAAGGGCATGGGCGTGCGCGTCTACGCCATGACCAAGCCCGAGGGCCCCATCGGCCAGGCTGTCGGCGCCGAGAACTGCGTCAAGATGGCTTCCGATCACGGTAACGGCGGCTGCGAGAAGGGCTACTACCTCGCCGACTGCTTCGGCCTGCGCCTGCTCAACCGCCGCGGCTGCTTCCCCAAGTTCGATCTGTTTATCGAGCAGACCAAGGACATCTGGAAGGACATGCTCGATATCCGCAAGCGCTTCGAGCCGCGCGCCGAGGAGCTCGCCAAGAAGTACGCCCTGGCCCCCTACACCATGTTCATCGGCTCCGGCGCCCTGTGGGGCGAGACCATCCTGTTCTCGATGTGCATCCTCGAGGAGATGCAGTGGAAGCGCACCCGCTACATCACCTCGGCCGACTTCTTCCACGGCACCCTCGAGCTCGTGGAGCCGGGCGTCCCCGTGTTCCTGTTCATGGGCGAGGACGAGAACCGCAAGCTCGACGAGCGCGTCCGCGCGTTCCTGACCCGCGGCGTGACCGGCGACACCGACATCAACATCATCGACACCGCCGAGTTCGCGATCCCGGGCCTTGACGACGAGTTCCGCGTCATCGTCTCTCCGTGGATTCTGACGGTGCTCGTGACCGACCGCCTGGCTCGCTACTACGAGACGGTCACCAAGCACAACCTCAAGTATCGTCGCTACTATCACCAGTTCGACTACTAAAGAAAACGGGTGCGGGAACGTGCCGGGCTATTGAGAGGAACACAGAATGAGACAGTACATCATCGCCAGCCATGCGCACTTCGCTACCGGCATCAAGGAGAGCGTCGAGCTGCTCTCGGGTGCTCGCGACAACGTCCACGATCTTTCGATGTTCGTCGATGACCGCATGGACGTGGCCGAGGAGGCCCAAAAACTGCTGGCGGGCATGGCTGCCGACGATGATGTCGTCGTGTGCACCGACCTCTTTGGCGGCAGCGTCAACAACGAGTTCACCAAGATCGTCCAGACGCGTCCCCGCACGTACCTCGTTACCAACATGAACCTTCCTCTGCTCATCCAGCTGCTGTTCTCTGACGAGTCGGCGCCGGTTGAGGAGACGATTCGCGCCATCGTCGCTGCGGACGATACGCGCGTGAAGTTTGTCAACGACCTGCTGGTCGATGACGACGAGGAAGAAGAGTTCTAATCCGCAGCACCTATTGACACGCCGTAAGACGGCACAAGACCTTTGGGGGGTCACATTATGATTCAGCTACTTCGCGTCGACCATCGCCTGCTTCATGGCCAGGTCGCGGTCTCTTGGGTCCAGGGCCTTGGCTCCAACTGCATTTTCTGCGTGGGCGATAAGGTCGCCAACGACCCGGTGTGGAAGACGACGCTCAAGATGGGCAAGCCTGCCGGCTGCAAGCTCGTCATCAAGGATATGGCGAATGCCATCGAGGCCATTAACTCGGGTGTGACTGACAAATACAAGATGATTATCTGTGTCGCCACCATCGCTGAGGCAAAGCAGCTTGTTGAAGGCTGCCCGCAGATCAAGTCGGTCAACCTGGGCAACACCAAGCCCAAGGACGAGAAGCGCCCCGATGCTCGTCAGGTCTCTCGTCAGATCTTCCTGACTGCAGCCGAGGAGGCCGATGTGCGTGAGATGCTGAACAACGGCGTCGAGGTCGAGATCCGTCCTCTGGCCGATGACCCCAAGGTTGACTGCGCAAGCGTGCTCTAGGCGTTCAATTTCGAAGAGTCTGAGCTCTTCGTAGTGTCCTATTAGGAAAGGGGGATATATGCTTACCCAAGCAATCCTCATCGGACTTATCGCCGCATTTGGTAAGTTCGACTACCAGCTCGGTACGCTCTACGCGTTCCGCCCCATCGTCCTGTGCCCGCTCGTGGGCCTGGTGCTGGGGGACCTGCAGTCCGGCCTCGCGATCGGCGCCAGCCTGGAGCTTCTGTTCATGGGCTCGATCTCCATCGGCGCCTACGTGCCGCCTGATGAGACGATCGGCGGCGTGCTCGCCTGTGCCTTCGCTATCCAGCTGGGCCAGAGCACCGAGGCAGCCATCGCGCTCGCTATGCCCATCGCCACGCTGTGCCTTGCCATCAAGAACATCCTCAACGCCGCCCTGCCGATTCTGGTTGACCGCGCTGATGTCTTCTCCGGCCAGGGCAACCTTAAGGGTGTCTATGCGATGCACTTCCTGATCGGTTTGACCGGTATCATCATGGCGTTCCTGCTGTGCTCGCTGTCGTTCTATCTGGGTGCTGACGCCATCCAGGGCATGCTCGACTTCATCCCGCCCTTTGTCCTTGCTGGCTTTGGCGTTGCCGCCAACATCCTGCCGGCCATGGGCTTCGCCATGCTCGGCCGCCTGGTGCTCACCAAGCAGCTCGTGCCCT
>CATWVA010000069.1 GCA_958354105.1 uncultured Collinsella sp. | reverse complement strand
CGGTTCGGGTAAGGGTTCCGCGCTTGCCGATTACGGTCGTGCCCTGGGAATTTCGCCCGATGAGATGATGGCGTTTGGCGATAACGAAAACGACCGCGACATGCTCAACGTAGTGGGCCATCCTTATCTAATGGAGAGCTGCAATCCCTCTATGCGTGGCATCAACGACCGCGTCCGTTACGTGCGCACGGTCGAAGAAGAACTGCGCCGCCTGCTCGCCGAGTAGATATATGTGGCATGCCTAGGAATCTCTTTTTGCTGCAGGGTGCAGAAAGGTGGATTTTAAGGCATGTCCCAAACATCTACCGGCAGTCGGGGCAGAGACCCTCGAAGATGGTGTAGTGCGACGTGACGTGCCAGCCGATTTGCTCGGACGCCTTGGCGTCGAGCTGGGCATCGAAGGGGAGCGGTACGTCGATGACGCGGCTGCACGAGGTGCAGATGATATGTGCATGCGGCTCGATCGTGCGATCGAAGCGGCTACCGCCCGGCGTCTTGATGGAGAGAATCTCGCCGGCGTCGGCCAAGAGATTGAGATTGCGGTAGACCGTACCGCGGCTGATTTTGTCATCCTGCGCGCGCACGACGTTGTAGATTTCGTCGGCGGTGGGATGGTTATAGCTTTGGCGCACGGTGTCAAGAACCAGCTTTCGCTGCCTGGTATTCCTTCTTTGCACCGCCATGCGCCTCGCCTCTTTTCTATCAACGGTCGTAGGTAAATGATACCGTATTTAGCACACAATACTAATAACGAGGACTGAAACCGTCTTCATTGGCAAGTGGGGCTCGGGCCTGGGCGCCTACGAGGCGAAAACGCGTTCCCATGCGCTCGTAGGAGGCATGAAGCGCCTCGAGATGAGATAGGATGTTTGCCGGAGCCCCCTGTATCTCCATCTCGACTGAGCCGTCTTCCATGTTACGCACCCAGCCGGTGAGTGCGCGTGCCTGCGCGAGGTTGGTGTTGGTAAAGCGAAAGCCAACGCCTTGGACTTGCCCCTCCCAGCGCAGGAAATAGCGCAGGGGAGTATCTTGAGTGGCCTCGTCGCTTGCGAGCACAGTAAGCCTGCGGCGCAGCTCGAGCTCAACGCCAGAGGGCTTTTGGGGTTCGCGGCTGCCGCCGGCGACGCCCGAGAAAAGCTTGTCGAAAAAACCCATCGCTATGCCTGCTTGCCTGCGTCGGCCGGGAAGGTAATGCCGGCCTGCTGGCGCACGGCATCCATGATGCGCAGTGAAACGAGCGTGACATCGCGGTAGTGGCCAAGCTCGTGGCGTCCCGCCGGGGTCTCCCAAATCTCTTCCTTAACGTTGTCGATGCCGCTGATGGCGGTGATAAAGTCGGCGAGCTCGTACTCCATGGTGTTATTCGATTTGGGCAGGTCGAGCACAATGCCGCTGTCATCCTGCTCGCGTGGGGCCTCGGTCGCCGATCCGCGCACGACGTCACCGCGATAGTCGATGCGTACGTTGCGGGGCGTGGACAGATGGTCGATCTGGATGGTGCCTCGCTCGCCTTCGATTTGCGAGGGCAGCAGGTCATTCGTAATTTTGGAGTGCGCAAGCTCGACGGAGATACGGCCACCGCCGTAGCTGGCGAGAATGGAGCCGCAACCGTCGATGGGGCCATGGGTGAGCTCTTGCGTTGAGGAATCGAGCAGCGTGGTCATGCTGGTGAGACCGGAGGGCATGCCGAAGATCTCGACCATGGGCTCGACGGTGTAGACGCCGATGTCCATGAGGGAGCCCGAGGCCATGTGGCAGTCGAAGATATTGGTGGCGCGTCCCGCGAGAACCTCGTTGTAGCGCGAAGAATACTTGCCAAAGCGCAACGATGCACGACGAATGGGCGCAATTTCGCCCAGGGCGTCCTCGATGGCGTGGAAGGCGGGGTCATGGAGCGGGCGCATGGCCTCGAGGGCTACGACGCCCGCCGCCTCGGCTGCGCGAAAGACCTCGAGCGCCTGCGCCTCGGTGGCACAAAAGGGCTTTTCGACGATAACGTGCTTGCCGCCGGCGATACAGGCGAGCGCCTGCTCGTAGTGGAGCGCATTGGGGCTGCCGATGTAGACGGCTTCGACGTCGTCGGCGGACGCAAGCTCGTCAAGTGCGCTGAAGTTACGCTCGCCGCCGTGCTTAGTGGTGAAGGCGGCGCCGCGATCTGCATCGCGCGAAAGCGTGCCCACAAACGCGGCTTGGTCGTTGGCGTTGACGACCTGGATAAAGTCGTCGGTAATCATGGATGTGCCGATGGTCGCTATACGCAGCATGTATCCCCCTCGTGCCGTTCGGTTTACAGGATGAGTGTAGCGCGAGGGGGCAGGAAATAGCGTGCGAAAACGCCGTTACAGGTCGCTCTCGTTAAAGCCGGCGTCGATATCGAGGTTGCTGCCGTCGGCCGCCGTGGTGGCAAGCTCGTCGCAGCGCTCATTGAGCTCATGGCCGGCGTGGCCCTTAACCCAGATGAACTCCACTTTGTGCTTGCTCTTTGCGGTGAGCAGGCGCTCCCACAGATCGCGGTTCTTGACAGGCTGCTTGTTGGCGGTCTTCCAGCCGCGCTTTTTCCAGCCGTCGATCCAGTGCTTGTTAAAGGCGTTGACGACGTACTGCGAATCGGAATGGACCTCGACCTCGCAGGGGCGGTTAAGTGCCTCGAGCGCCACGATGACCGCCATGAGCTCCATGCGGTTGTTGGTGGTCTTGGCGTAGCCGCGCGAAAGCTCGGAGGTGAAGGTCTTGCCGGCGGGGTTGGTGTATTTGAGCACGGCGCCGTAGCCGCCGCGTCCCGGATTTGATCGGGCCGAGCCGTCGGTATAGATGATGACCTTCACGGGCTTCCTTTCGTTGGGTACGTTTCGTGTGAGTGACCATTGTAGCGCCATGCCCGCCGGGGGCTAGCAATCTACGATTTCTACCCCGTCTTCCGACAGTTAGTTGGCATGGATGATGCGGTTGAGCTCGTCGAGGTATTGCTGCAAGAGGGGAGAGGGCTTGCGCTCGTCGTGCATGATATAGCCTACGTGCATCGTTGGGGCGTCTGCTAACGGGATCGATGCCATACCCCATTGCATTTCATTGGAGAGGACACCGGTCGACAGGGTGTAGCCGTTCGACGTGATAAGTAAGTTAGTAAGTGTTCCGCGGTCCGAGATTCGTATGTTGCGGTCGCAAGGGATAT
>CATWVA010000068.1 GCA_958354105.1 uncultured Collinsella sp. | reverse complement strand
GCCAGGCAGCGCTCATCAGCGCAATGAGCGTCCACGGGTCCAAGTCGCGCTCCGCATCCTTGGGGCGGCGGCGCAGCGGCGTGTTGGCAAGATAGGGTACGGAGTGGGCAGAGCGAAAGCGCTTGAGCTCCTCGGCGGGGTATTCGAGCTTTGCCATGGCGAGCATCGCGGTGTGGCGGACGCCGGCGGGATCGTTGGGGGCAAAGTCGAGGCTGCGGTTTGCGGCTTCGAGCGACATGCGATAGCGGCCGCTAATGAGGGCGCGCGACGCCAAGGCGGCAAGCCAGCGCAGGTAGGGGCGGCGGGTCAGGTCGCCTGCGGCCTCACGCTCGTAGGGGTCCTGCGCCGAGGCAATCTTGAGCGCCAGATCGTGCTCCACCTCGTCGCACTTGAACACCAGATACTGCACGTATTCCTCGTTGGATTCGGCGGTGAGCGCGCACAGCATGCGCTGGGCATCCCAGTTGGCCGGATCGAGTGCGGCCGCCTCGCGGAGCATGTTCTCGGCAGCGGTCTCTTCTTGCTCGGCCTGGGTATCGTCAGGGATAAAGGGAATGCGGTAGTCGACGGCCTCGACCGCCTTGGCAATCAGATGTCCGGCGCGGTCGCGATCGTGAACGATGAGCGGTGCGGGGTTGCGGGTGAATTGATCCATCAGACGCTCTACGGCGGGGCCGTCGGTGAGTGGGATATTGTCGCGGCGCAAGGCCTCAAGAACGAGGCGATGGCAATCCTCTTGAATGGGATCGAATGCCATGGGGCCTCCTTTGCTGCGGTTAGGGTTCAAATGTCTCTATATAACGTCCTAGTTTACCCGCATGTGACGTGCCGGGGGAGCCGCGCTCGGACATGCACTGTTGCACCACGAAGGCGGTTGTTAGACAGGTGTCTGCACGCTGGCCATACGACTCGTATCGCGGTGCCGTAAGCGGTCGATTTTGGGCGGCGAACGGTATGCGTTTTGGAGCGTCGCGATGCCGCCTGAGGCATATGGTCAACCTTGATAAAACGTTTGCCCAGCTTGGGGCAATGACCGCAATGCAAGAGGTTCCAAGGATAGAAAAAACGTTTCATCATTGGCGGCTTTAGGTGAATAACTGACCAACTCGAACGGTAAAATAGTGTTTGTCTGAGCGTTGAGACGTTTAGGCATTGCGCATTGTCATCGCCGACAACGCGCAAAACGGTCCTAACGGAGCCAATCGGGTGCTCCGTTATATACGCAAGTCTAAGAGGGGCTTGTTTAGGAGGCACAGCATGGGACGTTTTACCAATCCTCGCGATCTGTACTTTGGTGAGGGCGCTCGCCACGAGGTGAAGAACCTCAAGGGCAAGAAGGCCATCATCGTTTCTGGCGGCAGCTCTATGCGCCGCGGCGGGTTCTTGCAGGATGTTGAGGCCGATCTCAAAGAGGCCGGCATGGAGGTTCAGCTTTTCGAGGGCGTCGAGTCCGATCCCTCCATCGAGACCGTCATGAAGGGCGCAGCCGCTATGCGGGACTTCGAGCCCGACTGGATCGTTGCTATCGGCGGCGGCTCGCCCATCGATGCCGCTAAGGCCATGTGGGTCTTCTACGAGTATCCCGAGGAGTCCTTCGATAACATCATCCAGCCGTTCAGCTTCCCCGAGCTGCGTCAGAAGGCTCATTTCTGCGCCATCTCCTCTACCTCCGGCACCGCTACCGAGGTCACTGCCTTCTCCGTCATTACCGACTACGCCAAGGGCATCAAATACCCGCTGGCCGACTTCAACATCACCCCTGATGTCGCCATCGTCGACCCCGAGCTCACCTACACCATGCCCGCCAAGCTGTGCGCTCACACCGGCATGGATGCTCTGACCCACTGCATGGAGGCCTACGTTTCTACCTTCGCCTCTATGTTCACCGACGCCAACGCTCTGCACGGCATCCGCGAGATCGTCGAGTGGCTGCCCAAGTCCTATGCTGGCGACCATGAGGCCCGTCAGCACATGCACGAGGCCCAGTGCATCGCCGGTATTGCCTTCTCCTCGGGCCTGCTCGGCATCGTTCACTCCATGGCTCACAAGACCGGTGCTGCCTTCGAGAACGGCCACATCATCCACGGTGCTGCCAACGCCATGTACCTGGGCAAGGTCATCCAGTGGAACTCCAAGGACCCGCGTGCTGCCGAGCGTTACGCTTACGTGGCCAAGGAGATCCTGCACCTTCCCGGCGAGACCAACGAGGAGCTCATCGCCGCGCTCGTCCAGAAGATTCGCGACCTCAACGATCAGCTCAACATTCCGCAGTCCATCAAGGACTACGCCAACGGCGGCGTGAAGGTCGACGCCGAGAACCCGCAGATGGTTTCCGAGGAGGAGTTCCTCGCCAAGCTGCCCGAGATCGCCGCGAACGCCGAGACCGACGCCTGCACGCCCGAGAACCCGCGTGAGACCAAGGCTGCCGACTTCGAGAAGATCCTCAAGGCCTGCTACTACGACACCGACATCGATTTCTAATCGACTCTTGTTATCGTAAGGAGGGGCTCCGCACGTATCCGTACGGAGCCCCTTTCTTTTTAATTATTAGAGGATGGGATAAACATGGCTGCAATCTTCAATAGCCCCAGCAAGTACATCCAGGGTCCGGACGAGCTCGCCAAGCTCGGCTCCTATGTCGAGCCGCTCGGCGCTAAGGCCCTCGTCATCGTGACGCCTTCGGGCAAGAAGCGCGTCGGTGCCAAGATCGAGGGCGGCTTTGCCGAGGCTAAGGCCGAGCTGCTGTTTGAGGACTTTAACGGTGAGTGCTCCAAGGGCGAGGTCGATCGCTTGGTGGCGCTCGCTCGTGACAACGGTTGCGACATCATCGTCGGCGTCGGCGGCGGCAAGATCCTCGATACCGCGAAGGCCGTCGCCTACTACCTGGAGTCCCCGGTTATCATTTGCCCCACCATTGCTTCGACCGATGCCCCGTGTTCGGCGCTTTCGGTGCTCTACACCGATGACGGCCAGTTCGATAAGTACCTGTTCCTTAAGGCAAACCCCAATATCGTCCTGATGGATACGACGGTTATCGCGGCGAGCCCGGTGCGCCTGACGGTTTCCGGTATGGGCGATGCGCTCGCAACTTACTTTGAGGCCCAGGCGACGCATGATGCCGACGGTGGCACCTGCGCTGGCGGCAAGGGCGGCATGGCCGGCCTGGCGCTCGCCAAGCTCTGCTACGAGACGCTTATGGCCGATGGCGTCAAGGCCAAGGTCGCGCTGGAGAAGGGTGCGCTCACGCCTGCCGTCGAGCATATCATCGAGGCCAATACACTGCTCTCCGGCATTGGCTTTGAGAGCTCGGGCCTTGCTGCCGCTCATGCCATCCACAATGGCCTGACGATGCTGCCCGAGTGCCACGGCATGTATCACGGCGAGAAGGTCGCCTTTGGCACCATCGTCCAGCTGGTACTCGAGGATGCCCCGACCGA
>CATWVA010000067.1 GCA_958354105.1 uncultured Collinsella sp. | reverse complement strand
ACCACGTACCAAGCGCACATGGAGCAGCACACCAGAATCAGCACGACCGACGTGACCGTAATGATAAGCGAGTACATAAACGCCGAGGCAAAGCCCTGCTCGTTCAGAGCGTGCACGTAGTTTGCGAGGCCGTTGAACGTCTCGGGCGTGAGCAGATCGAACGCCGTGGTGGTGCTGATTGCGGTCGCTTTCTTAAAGGAATTGAGCGCAATCATGAACACGGGGTAGATCCATGCGAGCGACAGGATCGTAAAGAAGATCGAGAGCGCGCGGTTGATAGCCTTATCGCGTTTCATTACTGCTGCACCTCCTTGGACCTCGTGGCCTTAAGCTGGATCATAGAAATAGCGACAACCAGGATGCAGAAGATAACTGCCTTGGCCTGACCGATGCCCTGCCATGCGATGCCAGCACGCGAATAGAACGTGTTGTAGATGTTCAGGGCGAGCATCTCGGTGGAGTGCGCCGGGGCGCCACCGGTAAGGGCGAGGTTCTGGTCGAACAGCTTAAAGCCGTTGGTGATGGACAGGAACAGGCAGATGGTGATGGTCGGCATCAGGTTGGGGATCTTAACCTTCCAAAACGTCTGCCATGCCGTAGCGCCATCGACCTTGGCGGCCTCGATGTAGTCAGACGGAATGGACTGCAGACCGGCGATGTAGATGATCATCATGTAGCCGACCTGTTGCCACAGGGTCAGGATGATAAGGCCCCAGAAGCCAGCGGCGGAGTTGAGGGCGATAAGCTGGGCACCCACGTTGGAGAGCAGGCAGTTGATCAGAATCTGCCAAATGTAACCCAGTACAATGCCGCCAATCAGGTTAGGCATAAAGAAAATCGTACGGAAGATGTTGGTGCCCTTGAGCGCCTTGCGAGTGAGCGCCTGCGCAATGGCCAGCGCGATCACGTTGATGAGCACCGTCGACAGGAAGGCAAACGCCACGGTAAAGAAGAACGACGTGGAGAACTGCGGATCGGACAGCGCGCGCACGTAGTTCTCGATACCGACAAAGTGCGCGTTATTGATGGTAATAAACTGGCAGAACGAGAGATAGAAACCCTGGATAAAGGGAATCACGAACCCGATCATAAACGCCAGGCACGTGGGCAGCATAAAGAGCGGCCACCAGCGCTTGAGTGCTTTGCCCATAGAAGGGTCCTTTCAATATGCAGGGGGCGGGCAAACCTACGTCTGCCCGCCCCCTGTCGCTAATCAGATAGCTTGGGCAGCAACTGCTTACTCGGAAGCAGCCTTCTCGGTCTTCCAGCCATCGACGAAGGCGTTCTTGACGCCGTCCCACTTGGTGTTGTCGGCAGCATAAGCGATGAGAGCCTGCTTGAGGTTCTTCTTCCACTCCTCGGAGGGGATGTAAACGAAGTCCCAAGCGACGGTCTTCTTGCCGTCCTTGGCCATAGCAACGGCCTGCTGAGAGAAGACGTTGGTGGTCTCCTTAGCGCTCTTGAACGGGGCGGTCAGACCCATCTTGTCAGCGATGATGCTGGTGGCGGTGTCAGAAGTGACGCACCAATACATGAAGTCCTCGGTGGCCTTCTGGGCATCCTCGGAAGCCTGGGAGCTGACGCACCAGTAGTTCTCGCCGCCGGAGCACAGGCCCTGGTTCTCCTCGCCGTCGACGCCGATGTAGATCGGCAGCATGCCGAGCTGGTCGTCGGTCATACCGGCCTTGGTGAGGTCGGCGTAGGCCCAAGAGCCGTTCTGATAGAAGACGGCCTTGCCGGTTGCGAACTCGTTGGTGGCGTCGTCACCGGTCTTGGAGGCGAGCTGCGAAGGATCGCAGGTGGAGTCGGTGATGTACAGGTCGAAGATCTGCTTAAAGTTGTCGAGATACTCGCCCTTGATCTCGTCGTCCTCCTGATTGTGCTCCTTCTCGAACTCGTAGTAGAGCGGGAGGTTGGCGAGGTGCGTGGTGTAGCGCCAGCTGGAGGAGTCATCCATACCGGCGGAAGTGAAGGCACCGTCAACGCCGAGCTCGTCCTTGCGGGCCTGGATGTCATCGGCGCAAGCCTTCAGCTTGTCGAAGGAGTTGATGTCCTCGGCCTTGTAGCCGGCCTTCTCGAGGAGCTCCTTGTTGTAAATGATGCCGTAGCTCTCCTGAACCCAGTCGATACCCAGATCCTTGCCGTCGGACTGCAGCGCCAGGGAGTCGTCGATGAGCTCGCCGCGGAGCTTGGTGTCGGAAAGATCGGCGCAGTAGTCCTTCCAGTTCTTAAGGCCGGTGGGGCCGTTGACCTGGAACAGCGTCGGAGCGGAGCTCTTGGACATCTCGGACTTGAGCTTCTCCTCGTAGGTGTTGGAGGCGGCGGTCACGATCTTGACCTCGACGCCCTTCTCCTTCTTGTACGCCTTGGCGATCTCCTTCCACTCCTTGTCGACCTCGGGCTTGAACTGGAGGAAGTAGACCTCGGCAGCGTCACCAGAAGCAGAGGAGCCAGAGCCGGCAGAACCACCGCAGCCCACGAGGCCCAGACCAAGAACCGCAGCCGCGGAACCAGCAAAGCCCAGGAACTGCCTTCTGCTCATTTCGTTCTTCATTACAATCCACCCTTTCACACCGTGGCGGCACCCTTTGCCGCCGCCTTCGGAGATTGGCTCGGGGACTTTGCCCCTTTTGCTGACTTGTACAATACGCTATTTGGCTAGTTGTTTGAACAAGTATTACTAGAGCGGTAGAAAAACTTCGGTGAACGGTAATTTCGACTTGATACTTGACAAGTTTTGTATAAACAATTATTTGTTATCGAATGCAGAGAAAACGCCCGATCAAGCCGATGCATCGTCGGTTTGACCGGGCGTTTTCGCTTTGAGGGCATGAGTCTCGTCAGGCTGCGAGCTAGCCGGCTATCGCTTGGAATTGACGCGGTAATGGAAGATCTCGGGGTGTGTGCGGGCATGCGTGACCTCGAACAAGATGCCGTCCGAGGTGTACGACTGGCTCTCCATAACGGCGACGCAGTTGTACTTGCCGAGGTCCAGATAGCTGCAGTCTTCATCGTTGGCGAGCTCGACACTCACCGTACGACGGCTCGCCATCACTTTGACGCCGCGCTTGTGCTCCAGATAGCCGTAGATAGAATCCGCCGCGATCTCGGGGGTCAGGCCCTTGGCGATCGACGCCAAAAAGTAGCCGTGGTCCACTTGGCGCGCGCTGCCGTTGAGGCTTCGGACACGCACGACGCGAATCAGCTCCTCGCCCACCTTAAAGCCCAGGCGACGAGAGAGTTGCTCAGTGCAAATCAAATGTTCAAAAGACTTGACCTCGGTCGATGCGACGGCATTGTTGCGTTTTGCGAACTCGCCAAACGACTCAACCTCTTCGAGTGCGCCCAGCATATCGGTTTCGCCCTTAAGCCAAATAACGCGCACGCCCTTGCCGTGTATAGGCTGCACAAACATCTGGTCGGCCAGCATGCTCAAGGCGCGTCGAACGGTATTGCGCGTGCAGCCAAACTCCGCGGT
>CATWVA010000066.1 GCA_958354105.1 uncultured Collinsella sp. | reverse complement strand
CGTAGCGGGTGGTTTAAAGCTGGCCGCTGCGCGGCCAGCAGACTAAAGTCTTGAAAAAAAGCGCCTCGCCCAAGACGGGCAAGGCGCCAAAGGTTGAAATGCATCCGCAAGCGGTCGAATTAGGTTAACCCTACTCGAAGCTCAGCTGCTCCAGGCGATCGAAGACCGTATCGATGCGGGTGAGGAAGTCCCACGGATCAAAAATCTCGTCGAGCTTCTCCTGGCTGACGGTGCAGCGCGGATCGGCCTCGAGACGCTCCTTAAAGGTGGGGCCAGAGACACAATCCTGCACCTCGTGCCAGGTGGCCATGGCGTTCTCCTGCACAATGGCGTACGCATCCTCGCGGGTGATACCCGTATCGACGAGGGCAAGCAGGACCTTGGAGGAGAAGATGAGGCCGCGGGTCTTGTTGAGATTGGCCATCATGCGGGCCGGATACAGCTGCAGGCCGTCGATAACGCGAATGAGGCACTGGAACATATGGTCAAGCGCGATGAAGCTATCGGCCTGGGCGACACGCTCGGCGGAAGAGTGTGAAATGTCGCGCTCGTGCCACAGGGCGACGTTGTCGAAGGCGACCTGGGCGTTGGACTTCACGACGCGCGACAGACCGCAGACCTTCTCCATGGTGATGGGGTTGCGCTTGTGTGGCATGGCGGAGCTGCCCTTTTGGCCCTTGCGGAAGGGCTCCTCGGCCTCGAGTGTATCGGTCTTCTGCAGGTTGCGGACCTCGGTCGCGATGCGCTCGCAGGTGGCCGCTGTAGTGGCAAGCACGCCGGCAAGATAGGCGTGGTGATCGCGGCTGATGACCTGCGTGGACAGCGGGTCGTGAACCAGACCCAGGTGCTCACAGACGTACTCCTCGACGAACGGCTCGATGGAGCTGTAGGTGCCGACGGCACCGGAGATGGCACCGAAGGCAACGTTCTTGCGAGCATCCTCAAGACGATCAAGGTCGCGCTTGAGTTCCCATGCCCAAGAGCCAAACTTCATGCCGAAGGTCATCGGCTCAGCATGGATGCCATGGGTGCGGCCAGCGCAAAGCGTATTGCGCTCCTCGAAGGCGCGGCGCTTGCAGATCACGCCGAGCTTCTTGACGTCCTCGATAATCAGGTCACACGCCTGAGTAAGCTGATAGCACAGAGCAGTATCACCCAGGTCGGAGCTGGTCATACCGTAGTGAACCCAGCGGCTGGGCTTGGGGTCGCCCTCGGGAACATCGGCGTCGATGTACTCCTTCATGTTGGTCAGGAAGGCGATGACATCGTGGCGCGTGACCTCCTCGATCTCATCGACCTTTGCCTTCTCAAAGTTGGCGTGGTCGCGGATCCACTGGGCTTCGTTTTTAGAAATGCCGATCTTGCCGAGCTCCGCCTGGGCCTCGCAGGCCAGGACCTCGATCTCCTGCCAAATGGCGTACTTGTTCTCGAGGGAGAAGATGTGTCCCATCTCCGGGCGGGTATAGCGATCGATCATAGCGGCTCCTTTTTGGTTATTGGCACGTTGGTCGTAACCCAACCATTGTACCGTGCGCAGGTGCAAGTATGGGCAGCAGGCATGAACCTAACATTTTGGAATTGGAGCGGGCATGGGGACATCCGCGTATTTGCTTCGCAAATCCGCACCGGCTGCGGTCGATCTCCTCGGATTCACGGAGACGATGGGGAAGACTTTGTTGAATTGGCCGTCCCAAGGTCTCCCGCGCTCGATGGAGCGGGCAACGGGACGTCCGCGTATTTGCTTCGCAAATCCGCACCGGCTGCGGTCGCCTATCGGCGACCTTGCCTGCTCGCTATAAACGCTTCGCGTTTATTTAACGCTCGCACCCTGTCGGGTTCGAGTCCCGGCACTTTATTGAAAAAGGCACAGTAACGAAACGTTACCGTGCCTGAAATTCGAATGGAGCGGGCAACGGGACTCGAACCCGCGAGTGTCAGCTTGGGAAGCTGATGCCTTACCACTTGGCGATGCCCGCATATGTGGGGGATAGTATAACGCGGTTGTCTTGTTCGATACAAGGGTGGTGATGCTTGTTTTAGCTGTGGAGATTCGTTTGAAAATCGCGTCAATTGTGGAGATGAGGACCTTTGACTTCCTGTTCACCCTATCTTCTACCTGCGCTTTTGCTTGATTGTTGTATTTGAGCTCAATTTGTCAGGAATTGGGCAAGCTTTTGGTCAGGCTCCGGTACTTACCCGCATGAACCTCGGGGGTAGCCTCATCCTACGCGTCGCAGCCTCCCCGTGCGGCGCACGAGGGATAAGGAGCAGCCATGTCCAACGCACCCACGCACTCTGTCCACAGCGCAATCGCAACAGGTCCGCTGCTCCTGCTCCTCTTCCTGCTTTTCGGCTGCCTGGCACCGGGAGCCGCATTTGCCGTCGATGGCTACGACCAGCTCGGCTTCCGCACTATCAGCGATAATTGTGGGCCCTTCTTTATCGGCAAGTATGAAGCTCAAGACGCCTCGATTGCCTACTGCATGAACCAGGAGCGTCCCGGCCCCACCAAGCCGGGCGGCCCATGGCTCAACTTTGATCAAGGCTGGGTGTGGCTCGACGACGAGTTCGCAGCAATCGTTTGTCACGGATATCCTACCGCCGCGTCGTTTGGCGGTTACCATCTTTCACCCGATCGCGCCCGCGCCGCCACCCAGCTTGCCGTATGGATGCTCAACGGCACTACCCATGTCGACGGCACCTACTCCTACACGACCGCTCAGGGCAAAACCAAGAGCGGGCACTTTACCGCCGACAATGAAGTCGTGGCGGCTGCGCGGTGGCTCCACGACAGCGCAAAATCAGGAAGCATCAAAGCCGCTCCGCACCGCGCGCGGCGCTATATAGGAACCGTATCGGGCGGCAGCAAACGTCAAGACATGCTCTATGTACTGCCGGCGGTCTCTGTTTCCTTCCAAAAGCAGTCTGCAAACGCTGCCATTACCAGCGGAAACAATACTTATCAGTTTGACGGGGCAACATTCGATGTTTTTGAGAGCGCCAGCGGCGCGCGTGTCGGCACCGTCCAGATGGACAGCAACGGTCGAGCGCAGGCAACACTCCTACCCAACACGGCATACTACCTAGTTGAAACGAAGGCGCCGGCCGGCTATGTCCCCCGCCCCGATCGCGTTGCCTTTACCACGGGGAATGATGGCGGGCAGGTCGCCATCGATGAACAACCCGGCGCCATCACCCTGCATGTCGTAAAACTCGACGCCGCAACGAATGCAGGCCCCCAAGTTGGGGCTTCGCTCGCAGGAGCAGAATTCGTGTGCGTATCGCAATCAACCCCTGGATGGACACAAACTCTCAGGACCGATGAAAGCGGTCGAGCTACCCTCACCGATGTCCCCCTGGGAACCTTTACCATCTATGAATCGAAGGCGCCCGAGGGCTATTTGCCCTCCGGTGACAGTTGGTCTTACACCGTTGGAGCCGACCAACTCGGCGATTCAGGCGTGGTCGAGATCGAATCTCGCGTTTCCAATATCCCCATTGCGTTTGACCTTGAGATTTCCAAATTCAAGGACTACGGCAATAGCGATCAATCCGGCCTGGAGCAGCCGGCAGGAGATGTTGTCTTTGAGGTTGTCAGTAACAGCTCTCAGCAGGTTGTTGGCACACTGACTACAAACATCTATGGCTTTGCCTCCACCAAAGACCAGCCCGAAGCATGGTTCGGCACAGGCAAGCGACCAGCCGGTGTCCACGGAGCCGTCCCATACGACCGCGCCGGCTACACGGTTCGTGAGGTTCCGGAAACCGTCCCCGAGGGTTTTAAACGTGCGGGGGAATGGACCGTCGAGGCCAATCAGATTTCCGACGGCGCCGAGCTTCAATATATCGTGGACAACCACGCCCTGTCGACGCATCTCCAGATTGTAAAACGCGATGCCCAAACAGGCGCCTCTGTTCCCCTAGCCGGATTCACCTTCCAACTCCTCGACAGCAATCACAAACCTGTCTCACAAACATGCTGGTATCCAGCATATAACGTAATGGACACCTTTACGACTGACGCGACCGGCACCGTCACACTGCCCGAATCGCTCATGCCGGGCACCTATTATGTACGCGAAACCTCGGCCAAAGAGCCCTATCTTG
>CATWVA010000065.1 GCA_958354105.1 uncultured Collinsella sp. | reverse complement strand
GCGGCCGTGGCGGCCCGCGCTGCATGAGCATGCCCTTCTGGCGCGAGGACCTCTAAGTCTTTCCGTTTCCGGTGCGGTCCCCCTACAACCGCACCGGCTTCGCTCGTTAAACGGGCAACACTAATACTTACGTAATTCATTTCTTCGAAAGGAATCGAACCATGGGTGTTAACCTCTCCGGCCGTAGCTTCCTCAAGCTTCTCGACCTCACCACCGAGGAGATCGAGTACCTGCTCAAGCTCTCCAAGAACTTCAAGGACATGAAGCGCGCTGGTGTTCCGCACCGCTATCTCGAGGGCAAGAACATCGTTCTGCTCTTCCAGAAGACCTCCACTCGTACCCGCTGCGCCTTCGAGGTCGGCGGCATGGATCTGGGCATGGGCGTCACCTACCTCGATCCGGGTTCGTCGCAGATGGGCAAGAAGGAGTCCATCGAGGACACCGCCCGCGTTCTCGGCCGCATGTATGACGGCATCGAGTTCCGCGGTTTTGCCCAGGACGACGTCGAGGAGCTCGCTGCTAAGTCTGGCGTGCCCGTGTGGAACGGTCTGACCACTGAGTGGCATCCCACCCAGATGCTCGCCGACATCCTGACCGTCCAGGAGAACTTCAACTACGACATCAAGGGCAAGACCCTCGTCTTCATGGGCGACTGCAAGAACAACGTTGCCCGCTCCCTCATGGTCGTCTGCTCCAAGCTCGGCATGAACTTCGTGGCCTGCGGCCCCGAGGAGTGCATGCCCGCCGACGACGTCATCGAGGCCTGCAAGCCCATCGCCGAGGCCAACGGCTGCACCATCAAGCTGACCACCGACGTCAAGGACGGCGTCACCGGTGCCGACGTTATCTACACCGACGTGTGGGTCTCCATGGGCGAGCCCGACGAGGTCTGGGCCGAGCGCATCGCTCAGCTCACCCCGTATCGTGTTACTTCCGAGGTCATGGCTATGGCCAACCCGGGTGCCATCTTCCTGCACTGCCTGCCCAGCTTCCACGACACCAACACCACGATTGGCGCCGAGAAGTGCGAGCAGTTCGGCATCACCGAGCAGGAGGTCACCGACGAGGTCTTCGAGAGCCCCGCTTCCAAGGTCTTCGACGAGGCCGAGAACCGCATGCACACCATCAAGGCTGTCATGTACGCTACGCTCAAGTAAGAGCATCTAGCATCTCGCTCGGGGTGCATTGCTGCGCACCCCGAGCGCTTTTGTCTGGTAAAAATCTCGCACCGAGCGACATGCACGGCACGGAAGAGCCGCTTTGGGCGAGATCAGTAAATGATTTATGAAGGGGGGGATGAGAACTATGACTGAGACCGCTAAGAAAAAGCGCGGTATGCCTTCATCGTTCACCATTCTTCTTGCTCTGCTGGCAATCGTCGCGGTTGTTACCGTTATCGTCTCCGGTACGTCCGGTGGCGAGGTTACCGCTGCCCGCCTGAGCGATTTCTGCACCGCCCCGGTCAAGGGCTTCGCTGACGCTCTGCCCGTCTGCCTCTTCGTTATGATCCTCGGCGGCTTCCTCGGCATGATGACCGAGACCGGCGCCCTGGACAACGGCATTGCCGTTCTGGTGCAGAAGCTTAAGGGCAATGAGATCATGCTCATTCCCGTGCTGATGCTCATCTTCTCCCTCGGTGGTACCACCTATGGTATGTGCGAGGAGACCGTTCCCTTCTACGCCCTGCTTGCCGCTACCATGATGGCCGCTGGCTTCGACCCTATGGTCGGTGCTGCCACCGTCCTGCTCGGCGCTGGCTGCGGCTGCCTCGGCTCCACGGTTAACCCGTTCGCCGTCGGCGCTGCCGTCGACGCTCTGACCGGTGTTGGCATTGAGGTCAACCAGTCCATCATCATCGGCCTCGGTGCCGTCCTGTGGATTGTTACCACTGCCATGTCCATCTTCTTCGTCATGAGCTATGCCAAGAAGGTCAAGGCTGACAAGGGTTCCACCATCCTTTCGATGCAGGAGCTCAAGGACGCCGAAGAGGCTCACGGCAAGGCTGCTTCCGAGGTTAACAAGGAGGTCAAGCTCACCGGTCGCCAGAAGGGTGTTCTGATCGCCTTTGCCTTCACCTTCGTCGTCATGATCGTCGGCTTCATCCCGCTGGCCGACCTCAACGAGGGCGTCGCCAACTTCTTCGATGCTGGCGCTGTCTATGACGCCGACGGTAACGCCATCGTTCAGGGCTGGTCTGCCCTGATCACCGGCCTGCCCATTGGCCAGTGGTACTTCGACGAGGCTTCCACCTGGTTCTTCCTCATGGCTATCCTGATCGGTATCATCGGTGGCCTGTCCGAGAAGCAGATCGTCAACACCTTCATCACCGGCGCTGCCGACATGATGTCCGTTGTCCTCGTCATCGCTCTTGCCCGTGGTATCTCCGTCCTCATGGCTAGCACCGGCCTCGACGTCTACGTCCTCGACGCTGCCGCCAATGCTCTGGCTGGCCTGTCCGGCGTGATCTTCGCTCCCATGAGCTTCCTGGTCTACTTCGGCCTGTCCTTCCTGATCCCCTCGACCTCCGGTATGGCTACTGTCTCCATGCCCATCATGGGACCGCTGGCTGTTAAGCTCGGCTTTTCGCCCGAGGTCATGGTCATGATCTTCTCCGCCGCCATCGGCGTCGTGAACCTGTTCACCCCGACCTCCGGCGCCATCATGGGCGGTCTTGCCCTGGCCAAGATCGAGTGGACGACCTGGCTCAAGTTTGCTCTCAAGCTCATCGTCGCTCTCTCCGTCGTCTGCGCCGTCATCCTGACCATCGCTTGCGTGATGCTCTAAGTACCCCTTGGGTACCCCACGGAAACCATGACGATCCTGTAAAGGATCACCTGGTCATCGTCTGTCCGGTGGGGTAACCCCACCGGTAGACTCCTACCTTTAGCCTCCTCCCGTTCCGTGCGCGGGGGGAGGCGCTCTTGTGTTCCGGCGTTTTACCAAACGCCGGAACCACTCGACGCTGCAAGCCCGCCAGAGCGGCAATCTGACGTTCAATCGTCGGGCATGGCCAAAAGGCCTATGCCCTCCTCTTTCACGTCACCTTGCTCGCTCTGGCGGGCTTTCGCTGACTTATGCTCCACCTGTGACGTTTCCATTATTGATATAAAGGCCAGGTTTGTTTGAACCAAAAAGGGGAAGTTGCGGTGGAATAGTTCCTGTTTGGCCGTCTTGAGGGGTTAAACAGGAACTATTTCACCGCAACTTATCGATGGCGTGTTTGGTTGGTGCCTGTTGATGGTTTGGGTATCGGGGAGGGCGGGCTCCGTTATAATCGCCTAGAACATTAATTGGAAACGGGACGGGAGCCATACATGCGCCAGGGTTTCGACAACGCGAAGTATATCGAGCTGCAGGCTGCTCACATTAAGGAGCGCATCTCGCAGTTTGGTGGCAAGCTCTATTTGGAGTTTGGCGGTAAGCTGTTCGATGACTATCATGCGAGCCGCGTGCTACCGGGTTTTGAACCGGACAGCAAGTTCCGCATGCTCAAGAGCATCGCCGACGACGTCGAGGTCATCATTGCCATTAACGCGAACCACATCGAGAAGAACAAGGCTCGCGGTGACCTGGGCATTACCTATGACGAGGACGTTTTGCGCCTGGTTGACCTGTTCCGCGGCAACGGCTTTGCCGTCGCGGCTGTGGTTATCACCCAGTACGCCGGCCAGCCTGCTGCCGATGTGTTCCGCAACCGCCTGAACGCGCTCGGTATTCCCGCCAAGCTGCACTATCCCATCGAGGGGTATCCGCACGATGTCGATCTGATCGTGTCCGACGATGGCTACGGCAAGAACGAGTTTGTCGAGACCACGCGTCCGCTCGTTGTCGTGACGGCACCCGGCCCCGGCTCGGGCAAGCTCGCCACTTGCCTCTCGCAGCTGTATCACGAGCATAAGCACGGTACCGCCGCCGGCTATGCCAAGTTCGAGACTTTCCCGGTCTGGAATCTGCCCCTCACGCATCCGGTCAACATCGCCTATGAGGCCGCCACGGCCGACCTCGACGATGCCAATATCATTGACTCGTTCCACCTTGAGGCCTACAACAAAACCACGGTCAACTACAACCGCGACGTCGAGGCCTTCCCGGTGGTCCGTGCCCTGATGGAAAAGATCCTG
>CATWVA010000064.1 GCA_958354105.1 uncultured Collinsella sp. | reverse complement strand
CCAGCTGAGCTAACGGCCCGCGGGTGGCATTGTACCACGGTCTGGGACTATTCCCAACTCCATTGGCCGTTCTGGAAAATCACAACTTCACGTCCATCAGGCGTAATGCCCGTAATATCGATGTCGTCCGTGCCAATCATAAAATCGACGTGCGTGCTCGAGACGTTAACGCCATGCTCCAGGAGCTCTTCCTTGGACATGTCATACCCACCCTCGATACATTCGGGGAAACCGACACCTAGCGCGAGATGGCAGCTGGCGTTCTCATCATAGAGCGTGTCATAGAACAAAACGCCACTTTCACGGATCGGCGTGTTCTTGGAGATAAGCGCGACCTCACCCAGATGAGCGGCACCTTCATCGGTGTCAATGATGCTCGCAAGCGTCGCCTTGCCCACGCGGGCATCGTAGTCCGCTACGCGGCCGGCCTCGAACTTAATCCAAAAATCGTCGACCTTGTTACCGTGGTGAATGAGCGGCATGGCCGAGTACACGATACCGTCGGCGCGCATACGATCAGGCGAGGTGAAGACTTCCTCGGTGGGAATGTTGGGGAAGAAGGGGTGTCCATCGGGCGTCTTGCCCTTGCCGCCGGCCCACTCGTGACCCTTCGTCATGCCAATCGTCAGATCGGTTCCATTTTCCGCGGTGTAATGCAGGCGGTCAAAACGATTGTCGTTCAGGAAACGCAGGTTCTTTTCGAACGCCGCGTCATGAAGCTCCCAGTCGCTCTCCGGGTCCTGGCCATCGGCACGAGCGGTGTGCAGAATCGCATTCCATAGCTTATAGATTGCAACCTCATCGGCGTCTCCCGGGAACACCTCGTGCGCCCAAGCCACGACCGGAGCGCCGGCGATGCACCACGGATTGATGTTGTAATCCAGTCCACGGCGGAAAGCTTTGCACTGCGTATTCCTCGCCTTGGATGCCGCGGCCGGCTTGGCTGGATCGATGCCCTTGAGGGCTGCAGGATCCGCACCCTCAATAAAGATAAAGCAGGCGCCATCCTGGGCCAGGGAATCAAGCTGCAGGCGCTTCCACTCGGGCGTCTGCTCAAAATAGCTTTTATCGACATGCTCGTACGTGAGCCTCGTCACGGCATCATCGGCCCAAATGACCGTCACGTGGCCAGCGCCGGCGGCATAAGCCTCCGCGACCACCACGCGGGCAAAAGGCGCGCACTCGACCGGAGACTGAACGACAACCTCCTGGCCGGGCTTGACGTTTACGCCTTTGCGGACAACCAGGCGCGCATAGTTTTTAATCTTGGGCTCCAGGGCCTTCATGCCCTCCAGAGCTTCTTCGACCGTCAGGGCAGCTCGAATCATGTGCCACTCCATCTATCTATAGGACAATAATAAGGCGCGCCGCAAAAACGACACGCCTTATATCTTAGCGATAAGTGTGAATGCAAACGCTACTTCTTCTTGGAGTCCTTTTTGTCCTCCTCGGCAGCTGCGCGCTCGATAAGAGCGTTGAGCTTGTTCTCGGACATGCCCTCGGCCTGCGCGCGATACATGTTACGCAAGGGACGAATACGAACGAAGTCGTAGATAAAGTCACCCAGGATGATGACATAGGACAAAACGATGCCGACCATCTGAACAGGACTGGACACCGTGCCGCCGGGAGCGAAGTAGAGCGAAGCCCCGATTGCCACGACGAGCACCATGCCGATAGCGAGCACAGCCCACCAAATACGGCGGCGCTTGGTGTAGTCCTCATCCTGCTTGAGAAGGATATTCGACACCGTGTAGATGCGGTCCTCCTTGGCGCGCTGCTTAGCCTTGCGGGCGCGCTTCTCCTCTTTAGAGAGGCCCTCGAGGTTCTCGCCCTTCTCGAGCTCTTTGCGGCGTGCCTTAGACGAAGCCGGCACGACGCGGACAGAGCTCGCTGCCTGACGGGCAGGCTTAGCGGATGCGGCGGACTTGCGCGCAACCCCGGTAACCTCGTGGGATTGCGTGCGCTTGTTCGTGGCGCTACGGGTACTCACTTATGCGTTCTCCTTCATGCTTGTGAACTGGGAGCCCGTGATGATCTGGAAGGCCTCGCGATAGCGCTCGGACGTGCCATCGATGACCTCGGCGGGCAGGTGCGGGGTCTCCCCCGTCATATCCCAGTTGGCCTTGAGCCAATTGCGGACGAATTGTTTGTCGTAGCTGGGCTGGATCTTGCCCTCCTCGTAGCTGGCAGCAGGCCAGAAACGGCTGGAATCGGGCGTGAGGCACTCGTCGATCAGCGTGACCTTGCCATCGATGACACCAAACTCGAACTTGGTGTCGGCAATGATGATGCCACGGGTCGCGGCGTACTCGGCAGCGGCCTTGTAGATCTTGAGGGAAAGGTCGCGAATCTGCGTGGCGATGTCCTCGCCCACGATCTCGCAGCAACGCTCGAACGAGATGTTCTCGTCGTGGTCACCGATCTCGGCCTTCGTGGACGGCGTAAACAGCGGCTCGGGAAGCTTGGAAGCCTCGGTCAGGCCCTCAGGCAGCTGGATGCCGCAGACGGTGCCGTTCTCGTCGTAGGTCTTCTTGCCCGAACCGGTCAGATAGCCGCGGACGATGCACTCGATAGGAATCGTCTGGGCCTTCTTAACCAGCATGGCGCGGCCGGCGAGGTAGTCACGATACTCAGCAAACTCCTCAGGGAAATCCGCCGGGTCGATGGAAACGAGGTGGTTGGGAACGATGTCGGCAAACTTATCGAACCAGAATGCCGAGATGCGGTTGAGCACCTCTCCCTTAAACGGAATCTCGTCGGGAAGAATGAAGTCGAACGCAGAAATGCGGTCGGTGGCGACCATCAGCAGGTTTTCACCGGCATCGTAGATATCACGAACCTTGCCACGGGAATCCGGACGACGCTCCATCGTTGTCACGTGAGTCACTCCTTACCAAAATACGACAGTAATGCGGGTTCTTTCCCGCACGTTTTCGCAAACTCGGAGCGGCAGGGACGAAACCCCTCCTTCACCGAATAGCGAAAAGCTAGTGCTCCATTGTAGTAGATGCCGCGTCCGCCGTGTGCTCGCGAGGCAGATGAATCGTAAAAGTCGTACCCTTTCCAAGCTCCGACTCCACGGATATGTAGCCGTGATGGCGCTCGACGATCTGTTTAGTCACGGCGAGGCCCACGCCCAGACCGCCCGCCTCACGGGCACGGCTGGCATCGGCGCGCCAAAAACGGCCAAAGATGCGCGACAAGTCATCCTTGGCAATACCGATGCCGGTATCAGAAACGGCGATGCTGACGTGTTTGCGGTCACTGAGCACCGACACCACGACCCAACCGCCCTCGGGGGTGTAGCGCATGGCGTTGCTCATGAGATTGATGACGCATTGTGTGATCATGTCGGGATCGGCTTCGACGACATCGTCGTGACCTTGGGTCTCGTCAGCAAAGCGCAAGCGCAGATCGCGGTCGACAAACAGGCGCTCCTGGGCATTGACGATGGAACGCACGAAAGGAACCATGTCCACCGGCTCAAGGTTGAGCGGAGCCGTGCTGTTTTCCATGCGCGACAGGTCGAGCATCTGCTGCACCAGACGAGCCAGGCGACGCGTCTCGGAAGCAACAGTCTCCAAGTGCTCATCGTCGGTAGGATATACGCCATCCTGCATGGCTTCGACTGTCGCGAGCATGGCCATAAGCGGAGTACGAAGTTCGTGAGCCACGTCTGAGGTCAGGCGCTTCTCGTGTTTCATATCCTTCTCGAGCGAAGTGGCCATCTCATCGAAGGTCTCACCCAGCTGATCAATCTCGTCATCACCGCGCAAACCAGTACGAGCGGACAGATCGCCATCGCGAATTTGCTTGGCCGTGCTCGTAATACGATGAATCGGCTTGGTGAGCATGCGCGACACGAGCGATCCGATAACGACCGAAATGCAGATTGCAACAACCGCGGCGAGGGCCATGGCGTTAAAGGTCTTCTCCCTAAATGCAGAATCCGCCTTGGTGAGCAAGGCATCGGAGCCGATGGCCCATAGCTTTACCTGTCCGACATGCTCGCCCGAAGACGTTATGATTTCGACGTTGGCAACGCTATCGGAGTCGGTTGGAGCAGACGAGACCGGGCTATGCGATGCTTTTTTACCGCTCGAGCTGCTCGACGCCGATTCGCTCTCGCGCACATCGGCGGTCGCGCTTGCCGAAGGCCATGAGTCGTCATAGACGACAACGCCCTTCTTGTTGACGACCTGCATACTCAGGTCGTCGGATACCAAACTCGATGTCGCGACCGTGCGCAGCTCGCCCGCAGTCCAGTTGCCGTTTTCCTCATACGACGTCGCAAGCTTTTCGGCAGCAGAATTGGCGATCTCGACGATATTGGAGCGCGTGTAATCCGAAAAGACCGTGCCCCACACAACAGAGACCACGCCCACCAGCACCAATACCGTCATGAGCGATGTCAGAGCAAAAGCAAGTGCCATGCGCGAGGGATAGCTCATCGTTGGCCGTGAATC
>CATWVA010000063.1 GCA_958354105.1 uncultured Collinsella sp. | reverse complement strand
AGCGGGTGGTTTAAAGCTGGCCGCTGCGCGGCCAGCAGACTAAAGTCTTGAATCAAAACCACCCCTAAAAGGGGTGGTTTGCTCTTAGGGTATAACCCTAAGATTTCCGGCACGCGTCTAAGGGCGCCGGCCCTCACGGGGTTCGGGCCGCACTGCAGGTTGACCCGTGACGGGCCGGTCAAACCGGCGCTACTTGCGCCCCGGCCCCCTATCGAAGGGGTCCTCGTACTCCTTGACACTCAGCCGGTCGAGCGCGATGTCGGCCTTCTCCTGCTCCCGGATGCACTTCGCGATCGTCGCCTCGTTCAGGCCGACGGTGGAAACGTAGTAGCCCTCGGCCCAGAACTTCCTGTTGCCGAACTTGTACTTCATGTTCGCGTGCCTGTCGAATACCATCAGCGAGCTTTTCCCCTTCAGATAGCCCATCACGCTGGACACGCTGTACTTCGGCGGTATCGCCAGCAGCACGTGCACGTGGTCGGGCATCAGGTGCCCCTCGATGATCTCTATCCCCTTGTACTCGCACAGCTTCCTGAGGATCTCCCCTATGTCGCTCCTGATTTGGTTGTAGATCACTTTGCGCCTATACTTCGGCGTGAACACGATGTGGTACTTGCACATCCACTTCGTGTGGGAAAGGCTGCAGGCCTTCTGGGCCATGGCGACCACCCCTTCGACTCGAATTCCTGACGGCCTGAACAATCGTCAATATCGGTCGGAGGGGTGGCTTTGTAAAGCCGGTTGTCCCCACCCGCATAGCGGGTGGTTTCTGATGCGGCGCGCTGCGCGCCCCGCACAGGCTAAAGCCTGTAAATAAAAATACCCCCGATTCCAAGTGGAAATCGGGGGTATCTCATCGGGTGGCTTTCAAGCAGTTTGCAAAACTGCAGGTCGCAGACCTTCATTGCTAGTAGGAGAAATGAGTAGTCTCGGGTGGCTTGCCCATGAGTTGACGAATAAGTTGGAGCTTCGCCATTGGCTCAATCGCTTCGCGCGCTCGATAAACTTGTTTAGTAAAAGGCGGATCGGTCACCGATGGACGCGCGACAAGAAACACGTACCTCCAGTGGTTCAAGCACGGCGCGCGTGAGGATCTCTGCAAGCAACCACCTGGTACGCTACTGTTGCCAGCGTGGCTTAGCGGACTGGCGAATCCCGCCCCGTGCGCGTCATCATCCAATCAAATGCCCTGGCAAGCAGCAGCACCGCCAATCACACTACGTTCTTACGGTGCCCTCTGCGATAATATTAGCGAATTGTGTTTTCACCTCGCAGCTACGGAGACATTAGATGATTACGCTGGACAATCTTCGCGACGCACTTAGGGCTCTGTGCTACGAGCCGTCGGGCGACGGCACCGTTTATCAGAAATCCTGGGAAGAGACCAGCGCACAAATCACGGTCGATTTTTCCAAGAAACGCATCGGCTACCCGAAAGACCTGGGGTTCAAGGTCAACAAAGACACAACTTGTAACTTCTCCGATAACGAGAACTTCGTCGTACTCGCCTGCGTAACCATGCTCCTCGACAAAGGATATCGCCCCGAATCACTCGAGCTGGAGCGCGAATGGGCCCTTGGGCACGAACAAAAGAGCGGCCGCGCTGATATCTGCATTAATGACGAGAGGGGCGACACACTCGCAATCGTCGAATGCAAGACCCCTGGAACCGAGTTCAAAAACGAATTCAAGAACATGCAGTCAGACGGAGGGCAACTCCTCTCCTATTGGCAACAAGAGCGCGCGACTCGCTGGTTGGTACTCTTTGCATGCGATTTCATCAACAACGAAATTGTGCCAGACCAGGTTTCAATTAACTGCAGCGATGACGAGAACTTCATCGCGCTCGCCAAACGCGATGACAACATTGCGCTCTACCGCGACGCCCATACAGTGGAACAGCTCCATCAAGTTTGGACGGAAACGTACAACCAACAAGTCGAGGGAAACATCCTCTTTGGCGATAGGTCGACGGCATACCACCCGATGGTTCCTCCCCTTCTCAAGAAGGACCTTGTCGACTTCAGGGCCGAAGACAGCATCGTCAACCGCTTCGAGGAAATCCTCCGCCACAACAACGTCTCCGATAAAGAGAACGCCTTCAATCGCCTTATTGCGCTCTTTATCGCGAAGCTCCAAGACGAGCTCTCGAAAATGCCAACCCAGGAGATTGAGTTCCAATACCGCCAAGGACGAGACACCTACGAAACGCTCCAGGACAGACTCCAGAGACTCCACTCAGACGGCATGAGAAAGCTCATGCGGGAAGAGGTCCTGTACGTTCCCAACAACTACGCCGAAAACCTCATAAGCAACTATACGGGCCAGCACCGCAAGCAGCTCATCGAGGAGCTGAACGGCACGCTGCGCAAGCTTAAATTTTATACCAACAATGACTTTGCGTTCAAAGACGTCCACAACGAGGAACTCTTTCTTCAGAACGGCAAGGTACTCGTAGAGACGGTGCAACTTCTACAGCCGTATCGCATCGTAGGAACTCAAGACATTCAATTCTTGGGCGACCTCTTCGAACAGCTCCTTAATCAGGGCTTTAAGCAAAACGAGGGCCAATTCTTCACACCTGTGCCCATCACCCGTTTTATTTGGAAGTCACTCCCACTCGACAGCATCGTGCAGGACGAGGCTGGTGCCGTGCACTATCCACGCGTTATCGATTACGCCTGCGGCGCGGGGCACTTTCTCACAGAAGGGTTCGAAGAAATCTCCGACGCCGCATGCCAATATGATCCGACCATAGAGGATGACCTCGGAGACGCCGACTGGGTCAGAGACAATCTCGTCGGCATCGAGAAGGACTATCGACTCGCTCGCGTTTCCAAGGTCTCGTTCTACATGCATGGCGCAGGGCAGGGCAACGTGGTCTTCGGCGACGGACTTGAAAATTATCCCGACAAGGGAATCGACAGCCGAACCGACAGGGGACGCTTCGACATTCTTGTCGCCAATCCCCCGTACTCTGTCGCGGCCTTCAAACCGCATCTCAAGCTTCACAACAACGAACTCAAAGTGCTGGAAACCATCAGCGATAGCGGCTCGGAAATCGAGACCCTCTTTGTCGAGCGTGCGGCACAGCTTGTTCGGCCCGGAGGCTACGCCGCCATTGTCCTCCCCACCTCGATCCTCGACAAGAGCACGAGCTCGAGTTTCATGGCCGCACGCGATGTGCTTTTGAGCTCCTTCGAGATCGTCTCCATCGCCAGGTTTGGATCAGGCACATTCGCGGCCACAGGAACAAACGTCGCAATTATGTTCCTACGTCGCTTTGACGAGATCCCGCCCCGCAATGCGAACGCACTTGATTTCGTTGACGCTGTTTTTGAGCGCAGGAAGCTCACTGGTTGGAAAGACGAAAGCGCTTTCAACGCTTATCTCGACACAATTAATGTAGACGGAGATACTTACCGGGCTTTTCTCGCAGGAGAGGCTGGCTGGAACGAATGGGCAAACACTCGCCACTTCAACGTTTATTGCCATCTTTTCGAATCATCGAAGGAGCTCAAGACCCTTCGAAAGAGCAAGACTTGGAAGGCGGCCGACAAGAACTCACAGCTCAAAGCAGAGAACGAGCTGTTCTATCGCTATGCGCACAAGGAAGAGCGCAAACGCCTGCGCGTTTGGGGTCTCGTCTGCGGCGAACAGACGCTCATCATCAACTCACCTAACACGACCAAGGAAATCGCCTCTTTCCTTGGCTACAAATGGAGCAATCGCAAAGGCAACGAGGGGATACAGCCCATCGATGGTGAGGGCGTGCTCTATTCGGACGACGAATCGGACGACACGAACTCGCTAAGCGGCATCATCAGAGCATGGTTCTCCGGCGAGCAGGTTGAGCCCGGCGACCTTGCCCAGTACTACTACTATGCCAAGACCACCGATTTCATCGACTTTGATGCCGAGAAGTTCGACGAGACTCTTACGATTCCCCGCTCTTTCTACAAGCCCCGCTCGTTCGCCCAGGGCACCGTAGTCAAGACGCTTAGAGACATCACATCCTACGTTACCAACAGCGTGGCCCAGAGTTCCATCACCACCGACACTTACGTAACAACGGAGAACATGGTCAAGGATCGTGGCGGCATAACCGCCTATAGCGGAGAGCTTCCGGCAAGTGCTGGCACCGCATACAAGAAGGGAGACACGCTCGTCTCCAATATTCGCCCCTATCTGCAGAAGATTTGGCTCGCAGACCGCGATGGGGCGTGCTCCAAGGACGTTTTGGTATTCCGAAGCATAAATACCGACAGCCTATTGCCCGAGTTCCTCCATCTGCTCCTGTGGCAGAAGGACTTCTTCGACTACGATATGTCCACCTTCACGGGAACCGGCAGGCCTCGCGGAGACAAGAATGAGCTGCTCAAATACCCCATCCCAGTCCCGACGCTCTCCGAGCAGAGAGCCCTCATCGACGGTTTCAATCGCTTAACAGATGAAATCAATAGCAAAAGACAGCAAATCGCCGCTCTCAAGGAAAGCGTCAAATCACGGTTTGT
>CATWVA010000062.1 GCA_958354105.1 uncultured Collinsella sp. | reverse complement strand
GGCTTTGGCGATTCGGGCAACGACCTGGGTATGCTCGCTGCGGTCGAGACAGCTGTCGCCATGGGCAACGCCATGCCCGAGGTCAAGGCGCTCGCCGACTACGTGACCGACGATGTCGCACACGACGGTACCGTCACAGCGATGCAGCATTTTGGGTTGATTTAATAAATGGCCGGGTCGCCCGCAGTGGGGGCGACCCGGCCATTTGAGCTATTTTGCAATATAGAGCTTGGGATGACTGCGACTGCTCTCGATCGCCGCCGTCATGATGCCCTCGTCGTCTCCATCAACGATGATGCCGTCGAGGTCATCGATCTGCGCGGACTGATAAAAACTGGTTTTGTTGAACTTTCCCTGGTCAACCATCATGTAGCCCTGGTTTGAGTTGGTAAGGTACATATGCTTGATCATGGCCGAGAAGTCGTGCTCGACGGTAAAGCCGTGGTCGGGGTGGAATCCGTCGGCACTGACAAACGCCTTGTCGGCATGTAGTTTGCTCATGCAGTCGAGCGTCAGTGCGCCCGCGAGATAGAGGTGCCCCTTGCGCACGGAGCCGCCCAGCAGCACTACCGAAGCATTGGGGAGATTGAAGCTGGCGTAGTTCGCGATTGCAAGATCGCCGGTGATAATGGTGATCTCACGCTTGTCCATGAGGGCCTTAGCGAAGTAAAAGCCTGTGGTGCCGATATCAATTACCAGAACATCACCATCATCAACAAGAGTTGCTGCGGTTGCGGCGATGGCCTCCTTGGCCTCGACTTGGACATTGATGCGCTCCTCGGGATACGAGATTGCGTTGGAGCGAGAAAGCGATACCGCTCCACCGCGTACGCGACGCAGCTTACCTTCGGATTCCAGCGAGATGAGGTCGTGTCGTGCGGTGACTTCCGAAACCGAAAAACGGCGAACGATGTCGGATACCGAGATATTTGGCTTTTCGGCCAGCCAATTCATGATAAATCGCTGGCGCTCAGCCGGCGAAAGGTCTGAAGTAGATGCCATATGCCGCTCCTTTTGAACAAAAGGTAAAAGATGCGCCTTTCGTAATCGAAATATAACGTATCGATATGAAAAGAACAAGGCAAATTCGAATGAATCAAAAGAACGGAATGGCATGTCACAAATGCATGCGTAGCAGATAGTTCGCACGTAGACGGGCTATAAAGAGTCTCATTCTGAAGGTGCCGCCCAAAAGAAGTACGTTCACACCCGATATTCGACCGTTCACGGAAAGTTGACAATTGAGCTTTCGATGGCTTTTGAAATAGTTTATAAAAGAAAGCCGAAAAGCTTTTGAAACAAAGAAGAAGGCTTTCGATAGAAATAGTGCTAGATGAGAAAGGACCGAACATGGCGATTAAGGTGTTTGCCGACGGCGCTAACCTCGAAGGCATGCTTGACATGCATGACAATGGCAACGTTCAGGGCTTCACGACCAATCCTTCCCTTATGAAGGCCGGTGGCGTGACTGACTATCGCGCTTTTGCCAAAACGGTTCTTGAGCACATTACCGATGTGTCGGTTTCTTTTGAGGTGTTCGCCGACGACGAGGCGGGTATGGAAGCCGAGGCTCGCGAGATCGCAACCTGGGCAGACAACGTCTACGTTAAGATCCCGGCGCTCAACACCAAGGGCGAGTCCACTGCCGCGCTGGTCAAGCGCCTTTCTGCCGACGGCATCAAGGTGAATGTCACCACGATCTTCACGCCCGAGCAGGTCGACGAGTTTGTCGATGCCGTCTCTGCCGAGACCCCCTCTATTCTGTCCATCTTCGCCGGTCGCATTGCCGATACCGGCGTCGATCCGCTGCCCCTCATGGCGGAGTCCGTAAAGAAGGCTGCCGTTAAGCCTGCCGCCGAGGTTCTCTGGGCGTCTACGCGCGAGGTACTCAATATCTTCCAGGCGGAGTCTGTTGGATGCCAGATCATTACGGTCCCCAATGCCCTTCTTGCCAAGCGCAAGAATTTCGGGAAAGATTTGCTTGAGTACTCGCTTGATACGGTCAAGGGCTTTGCCCGCGACATTCAGGCGCTTGGTTTCCATATTCTGCCCGAGGAGTAGGGGACGAGCATGCTGACCGATCTTCTTAAGCCCGAGCTTGTTGCCTGCCACGTCGAGGCCTCCGACTGGGAGGAAGCGATCAGGGCATGCGGTAAGTTGCTCGTAGACGCTGGCAAATGCGACCAGAGCTATGTTGACGCCATGATTTCATCGGTTCACAAATTCGGCCCCTATATGGTCTTGGAAGAGGGCATCGCCATGCCCCACGCTCAGGCAGATGGCAATGTGAGCGAAGCGGGAATCTGTATCGTCACGCTTGACCCAGCCGTTGCGTTTGGACACGAGGATTTCGATCCGGTTCACGTGCTCGTGGGTATTTGCGCGCCCGACCCCAAGGCTCATCTTGGCTGCTTGGCGGAGCTTTCGCAGATGTTCGAGGACGAGGACTGCGTTGCCAAGCTCAGCGCATGCGATACGCCCGAGCAGGTTTTGGAGACCATGCGTTCATTCTTTTAGGCCTTAATGGCACGGCGATGCGTCGCCGCTTTTGGATAGACGGAAAACCGTCACGTGTAGGAGAGGAAGGTTGCCATGCATATCATCACCGTATGCGGAAACGGCATCGGGTCCAGCCTGATGCTCGCTGGCAAAGTCGAGGAGCTTTGCGAGGAGGAGGGCATCAAGGCCGACGTTGAGTCTATGGACCTGAACGGTGCTTCTTCCGCAAATCCGGATCTGTTCATCACCGTTAAGGAGCTCGCCCCCGAGCTCCACGGCAACGTTGTGATCGTTCGCAGCTATGTGAACAAGAAGAAGATCCGCGAAGACGCCCTCGAGGCAATCAAGGCGGCCGCCGCTAACGCCTAAAGCGGCACAAAAAAGGGCGGTTCCCTGTGGAAGAGGGAAACGCGCCCACGTTAGAGAGAAAGGAAGCGCAGATGCAAGCCATCCTTCCCATACTTGAGTTTATCCAATCGATTCTGACCAAGCCAGCGTGGATCATGGGTCTGTTTGCTTTTGTGGGCCTTGTTGCGCTCAAGCGCCCTGCCCACAAGGTGATGACGGGAACCCTGAAGCCCATTCTTGGTTACATCATGCTGTCTGCCGGCGCTGCTGTTGTCCAGGAGAACCTTGCTCCGCTGGGTACCTTCATCGAGACCGGCTTCCATATCACCGGCGTCGTGCCCAACAACGAGGTCGTCGTTTCGATGGCTCAGAGCGTCCTCGGCGTTCAGACCATGATGATCCTGATTCTCGGCTACGTCGTGAACATTATCATTGCCCGCTTTACCAAGTTTAAGTACATCTTCCTGACGGGCCATCACAGCATGTTTATGGCTTGCCTGCTGTCTGCCGTTCTGCAGGCATCTGGCTTCCAGGATGTCCAGCTTGTCATCGTGGGTGGCATGTTCCTGGGCCTCGTGAGTGCTATGCTCCCCGCCGTTGGTCAGCGTTTCACCGAGAAGGTTACCGATGGCGATGAAATCGCCATGGGCCACTTCGGTTCACTCGCCTATTACATCTCCGCTGCAGTCGGTACGCTTTTTGCTAAGGACGCCGAGGAGAACAGCACCGAGAAGATCGAGGTTCCCGAGAAGTTCGCCTTCCTGCGCGACACTACCATCTCCACGGCTCTTACCATGGCCTTCTTCTACCTGGTTACCGCTTTCGCCGCTTACATCGCAGATCCTGCGGTCGTTACCAAGACCGCTGGCGGCGACAACGTGATTGTCTATGCCCTGACCTGTGCCCTGTCCTTTGCCGTTGGTGTCACCATCGTCTATAACGGCGTTCGTATGATTCTTGCCGACCTGGTCCCGGCTTTCCAGGGCATCTCCAACAAGCTGATCCCCGGTGCCATCCCCGCCGTCGACTGCGCCGTCTTCTTCCCCTATGCTCCCACCGCCGTCATCCTCGGCTTTGTCGCTTCCTTTATCGGTGGCGTGGTCGGTATGTTCATCGTGGGCGCTACCCTGGGCATCTTCATCATCCCGGGCATGGTTCCTCACTTCTTCTGCGGTGCTACCGCGGGCATCTACGGCAATGCTACCGGCGGTCGCAAGGGCGCAGCTCTTGGCGCTTTCGTCAACGGCCTGCTCATCACCTTTGCCCCGGCCCTGCTCCTGCCCGTTCTTGACGTCTTTGGCTTCAAGAACACTACGTTCGGCGACTTTGATTTCTCCGTCATTGGCATTACGCTTGGCCGCGCTGCCGAGGCCTTCGGTACCACCGGTGTCTACGCGATTCTTGCTGTCCTTCTGATCGTCGCCTTCGTCCCCAACTTCATCCACACCAAGGGTGCTGTGATCAATCACGTTGAGGAAGAGTAATCCAGGCATACGTTAAGCCCTAATCGGGCGGAGCTCCGATAACCGGCTCCTACACGGAAGCGGTGACGTCTCAAATGAGGCGTCACCGCTTTTTGTTTTGGACTGGTTGTGAAAACGCACCGGTGAAGCGCTGTCTCTGCGCCGCGAACGGAATCAACCGCGATGATCAGCAAAAACGTTTTGCCGCTGGGGTGTCGATATAAAAATGGTAAAACTGCAAAACCGTTCGCCGAGAAGATGAAAACCCGCAGCTCACGCCTTGATAAACGTAGGTAAAGTGTTTAGCAGTTTATCGGCCGTATGCTAACGAAAGGAATCAGGCAGATGGCAATCAAGGTGTTCGCTGACGGTGCAAACCTCGAGGGCATGCTCGACATGTACGAGAACGGCAACGTTCAGGGTTTCACGACCAACCCGTCCCTTATGAAGAAGGGCGGCG
>CATWVA010000061.1 GCA_958354105.1 uncultured Collinsella sp. | reverse complement strand
CACAAGCGCCTTTAAGGACGTCGCCCTGCAGATGCTCCCCCACCTGATGGCCCGCACCTCTGCCAAGGACGGCGGCGCCGAGCGCATCATGATCGTCACCGCCACGTCGGGCGACACGGGCAAGGCAGCACTTGCCGGCTTTGCCGACGCTCCGGGCACGGGCATCACTGTCTTTTATCCCGAGGGCAAGGTCAGCCGCGTCCAGAACCTGCAGATGTCCACGCAGGAGGGCGACAACGTCGCTGTCTGCGGCATCCGCGGCAACTTTGACGACGCCCAGAGCGCCGTCAAGCGCATCTTTGCCGATAAGGAGCTTGCCGAGCGCCTGGAGGCCGCTGGCACCGTGCTTTCGAGCGCCAACTCCATCAATGTCGGCCGTCTGGTACCGCAGGTCGTCTACTACTTTGCCGCCTATGCGCAACTGCTGCGCGCCGGTGCCATCGAGGCCGGCGACGCCGTGGAGTTCTGCGTACCGACCGGCAACTTCGGCGATATCCTGGCCGGCTACTATGCCAAGCGCATGGGCCTGCCCGTCGCCAAGCTCATCGTCGCGAGCGACAAGAACAACGTGCTGGCTGACTTCCTGACCACCGGTGTCTACGACCGCAACCGTCCGTTCTACACGACCATCTCGCCGTCGATGGACATCCTCATCAGCTCCAACCTGGAGCGCATGCTGTACTTCCTGTCCGATGGCGACTGCGAGCTTGTTGCCGGCCTTATGGAGCAGCTGGCACAGACTGGTCGCTACGAAGTTCCCGCCGAGCTGCTGGCCAAGATCCAGAGCGTCTTTGGCTGCGGTTGGGCCAGCGAGGACGAGGTCCGCGCTGCCATCAAGAGCTGCTGGGACACGAACGGCTACGTGATTGACCCGCACACCGCTTGCGGCTATCACGTCTTTGAGCAGGTCGCTCCCGCCGAGGGCGCCAAGGCCCGCGTGTTGCTTTCGACCGCCAGCCCCTACAAGTTCCCGCGCGCCTGCTGCGACGCCCTGGGCCTCAACGTTCCCGATGATGATTTTGAGGCTATGCGTGTGCTCGAGCAGGCCACCAACACGGTCGCCCCGGCACAGCTCGCCGAGCTCGAGTCCAAGCCCGTCCGCTTCGAAGACGTCTGCGACGTCGATGAGATGGACAGTTACGTCGAGTCTGCAGCAAAACGAATGAGCACCAACTAAACCCTTATTAAGCGCCGGCGAAAGCCGGCGCACCTTCTTTTATCAGAAATCCACCGGGATGATGACGAGCTGACATGCGGGTCTGCCTGTTTAGTTCGTCGCGAGTTCCGCACGAGCCGGAAAGCACTTAATGTGCTTTCCGAGCGAGCCAGGACTGCCCGAGCAGCGAACTAAACAGGCAGACCGCCCAGGAGATTCCCATGATCAAGATCACCGTCCCAGCAACAAGCGCCAACTTGGGCATCGGCTACGACACCCTCGGCATGGCTGTCAGCCTCTACTCGCACTTCACCTTTGAGCGCGCCGACAAGCTCACCATCACGGGTTGCCCCGAGGAGTTCCAAAACGAGAACAACCTAGTCTACGTGAGCTTTGTGGATGCGCTGGCCGCATGGGGCGAGCCGGCTTTTCCCGTTGCCATCGACATTCAGACCGATGTACCCGTCGCCCGCGGCCTGGGTTCCAGCTCCACCTGCGTCGTCGCTGGCATCATGGCGGCCGCCGCGCTGACGGGCCACACCGTCGACCGTGCCGAGCTCGTCCGCATTGCCACCGAGGTCGAGGGCCATCCCGATAACGTCGCCCCTGCCATCCTGGGCGGTGCCGTTTGCTCCTTTACGCCGACTGATTCGCTCCCCCAGTGCCTGCGCTACGAGGTGAGCGATCGCTTGCGTTTTATTACCGTGATTCCGCCCTACGAGGTGCATACGAGCGAGGCGCGCAAGGTTGTGCCGCAGGAGATTCCACTCTCCACCGCCGTATGGCAAATGGGCCGCATCGCCGGCATGACGCGCGGCCTGGAGACCGGCGACCTTGACCTGATTGCCGCCGCCAACGACGACCGCATCCAGGAGCCCTATCGCCGCCGCCTGATTCCCGATTACAACGCTGTGCGCGACACCTGCCTTAATGGCGGCGCCAAGACCATCTGGATCAGCGGTTCGGGCTCGACCCTCATGGCTGTAACCGATGACACTATCGTAGCCAAGTTCCTGCAGGTCAAGCTGCGTGAGCAGTTCCCCAAATGTGACACGCATATTCTGACGTGCGACACCGAGGGCGCTCAAATCGAGTACCTGTAGACATCGCTAGTTAATCCCTTCGGGCCGCCCAAGGGTATCCCCTTAAAAACGTCCTCGCACTTGAGGCCCGCTTATCCTGCTCCTTCGGAGCTACGGATAAGCGGGCCTCGTGCTGCGGAATGTTTTTAAGGGGATACCCTTGGGCGGCCCTACAGCAACGTGGTCGACGATGTCTATAGGAACCCACGCTTTGAAGGGGCGCCGGGCTGATGGTTTGGCTTTTTATTGGTGGGGGCCCTTACTGGGATGGGACCCTTACTAGAGGCAGGCCTCGGCGATGCGGCGCTTGAGTTCATCGATACCGGTGCCAGTCTGGGAGCTTGTGATGATTACGTTTTCGGCCGGGACGTTGAGCTGCTTTTTGATGGCTGCTGCCTGGCGGGCCTGCTGGGTGCGGCTGAGCTTGTCGGCTTTGGTGAGGCAGACGATAAAGTTGAACTCGTTGCCCTGCAGGTAGTCGATCATGTCATGATCGAGCTTGCTGGGGTCGTGACGAATGTCAACCAGCGATACGACCAGGTTAAAGCTGCGCTCGGAGTCAAAGAAGTCGCCAATAAGCTCGGCCCAGCGGTCGCGCTCGGCCTTGGAGCGACGAGCGAAACCGTAACCCGGCAGGTCCACGAAATGCACGTCGTCGGCCTCAAAGAAGTTGATGTTGCTCGTCTTGCCCGGCGTACTGGAAACCTTGACCAGGTTCTTGCGGCCAAAGAGCTTGTTCATAATCGACGACTTGCCCACGTTGGAGCGGCCGACAAAGCTCACCTCGGGGCAGGTGGACTCGGGAATCTGCGAAACCTTGCCGTAGCTGGCGACGAACTTGGCAAGCTGGTAGTTAATGGAATCGGCCATGGACACTCCTTGGTCGTAGGTTCTTACAAAAGAGCGCGCTATTGCGCAGCAGCAATGCGGCGGACGATATCGAGCGTGATGTCACTTGCGACACGCGCGTACTCGAACAGATCGAACTCTCGGTCGCAAATTGCATCGTACGCCTCGTCACAATTATCGCTGATAGCGCGCAACACCAGGCAATCGACACCATTTTTGGTTGCGACATGGGCAATTGCCGCGCCCTCCATGCCGACACAATCGGCATGCGTCGCCTCGATAGCGTCGTTGCGCATGGCGGTGCCCGTCACAAAGCGGTTACCCGTGGCAATCGTGCCGACCAGGAATTGTTTGGCTCCCTCGTTCGAAGCGGCTGCATTTGTCGAAGCATCAACAAACCCACGCTCAGCAAGCACGTCGACGGCAATATCGACCAGCGCGGGTGTCGAGCCAAACTCCTCGAGCCCCGGTGCGGACTCGGCGATAAGCGCGGTATCGGTATCCAGATAGCGTAGGCGTTTGCCAATGACCACGTCGTCGATATGGAGCTTGGGGTTCAAACCGCCCGCAATGCCCGAAAACACAACAGCCTGCGGAGCATACTTGCTAATGAGGTGCTGTGTTGCAGCGGCGGCGTTCACCGTGCCCATGCCCGCCGTTGTGGCGACAACTGTCAGACCGTCGAGCTCACCGCTCACAACGGTCAAGCCTGCCTCCCGCGCCTCGCAAACGTCGCTCAGCTCTTCCTTAATCTGCATGATCTCTTTTTCGAGCGCACCGATAATCGCGATGGTAGCCATACCATTCCCCAAACCTATACGAAATTCTCAACCACGGTATGGTACCAGCATTTTGTTTGACCTCGCCAAACGAACACGCTAAGCCAGCGCAACTCGCGTATCAAACAGAGCCTTTGCAATCGCAGCCGTAACCTCGCTCGAGCGGTCGCTCCACGGCATCGATGTCATGACGCTCATGACATAGGTACGGCCATCGATGTCGATAAGGCCCGCATCGCATGTCGAATAGTAACCGTCCTCGCTGATCCAACCCACCTTGTTGCACATCTTAAAGGGTAGTCAATTTGGACGGGCTTGTTAGCCAATGGCCGACCTGAGCTCCGCACGGCGCTTTTTCATGCCGGCCATGACGGCGTTGCGCAGCTCGGGCATGCGCGCGGTATCCATCTGGGGCACGCCCTCGAGCTTATAGGGAATACCCAGTTGCTCGTACTTGACGACACCCATCGTGTGATACGGCAGCATTTCCAGGCCCACCACGTTGTGCCATGGAGCGATCAGGCGACCGAGCTTCTCGCATTCCTCCGCCGTGTCGGTGATACCCGGCACCACCACATGGCGAATAACAACCTTAATCTTGCGATGGGCAAGCTCATCGCCAAACGCCAGGATGCGCGCAGGATCGCAACCGGTCAGCTTTTTATGCTCAACCGGATCGGCATGCTTGATGTCGAGCAGCACCATATCGGTCTCGTTGAGAACAGCATCGAACTTCTCCGGATGCTTGGGATCAAATGCATAGCCACAGCTGTCTAGGCAGGTGTGTACGCGGCCATCGGGGTTGTTGTGCATTGCACGGAACAGGTCGGCCAAAAACTCGGGCTGCAGGAGCGGTTCGCCGCCCGAAACGGTAATGCCGCCGCTACGGTAGAACTCATGGTTGCTCTGGAACTCGTCCATCAGATGCTCGACGGTCACCATGGTGCCGCCGTTAACCGACCAGGTATCGGGGTTGTGGCAATACGCACAACGCATGGGGCAGCCCTGAACAAACACCACAAAGCGGATGCCGGGTCCGTCGACCGTTCCCATCGTTTCAATCGAATGTACGCGGCCCAGGGTAAACGCAGAGTCCTCGGGGCGAGCGTCCACACCCTCAAGCGTCATCTCAGCCATTCCCGCTACCTTGCCTCTCTTTGGTTTTAGCTACATACATGCCAGAGCCATTCTAGCCCATACGCATGATGCTGAAACGGTTTAGCATTCAATTGGATTGCCCTATTTGACCGCACGCAAAAGCGGCGGGAAGGTTATCGCAACCCGCCCGCCGCCGTGGCAATTGATATCGATTACGCCAGCCCTTACGCCTTAAGCGTAAGCAC
>CATWVA010000060.1 GCA_958354105.1 uncultured Collinsella sp. | reverse complement strand
TCAGAGCAAAAGCAAGTGCCATGCGCGAGGGATAGCTCATCGTTGGCCGTGAATCGGAACGAGGCGTGTTCCAACTAGCCTTGGAACCCGCCTCGCTCTCCTGCTTGTGCTTTTGTCCGATTTCAAAGCGCGCAGGTGTCATATGTGATTTCCCTATTTCTCGTCCGACTTATCGGTCTTGGCCGGAGCCTCGAAGCGATAGCCGACACCGTGGACGGTGTAGAGCCACTTGGGCTTCTTGGGATCATCGCCCAGCTTGGCGCGAAGGTTCTTCACGTGGCTATCGATGGTGCGCTCATAGCCCTCAAAGTCGTAGCCGAGCACCTTCTCGACCAGCTCCATGCGGTTGTAGACGCGACCGGGGTGACGGGCAAGCGTGGTGAGCAGCTTAAACTCGGAAGCCGTCAGGTCGACTTCCTTGCCCTCGACCAAAATCTTGTGGCCCGAGATATCGATGACCAGATCGCCGAAGTCGAGTACCTCGACGGCTGGCTCGTCGGCCTGATGGGCACGGCGGAACAAGGCGCGTACGCGCGCGACAAGCTCGCGCGGCGAGAACGGCTTAATCAGATAGTCGTCGGCGCCGAGCTCAAGACCGATAATACGGTCCTCGATCTCGCCCTTGGCAGTCAGCATGATGATGGGGACATCCGAGGTATCGCGAATGGTGCGGCAAACGCGCTCGCCGGGGATCTTGGGGAGCATAAGGTCGAGCACGACCAGGTCAAACTGATGCTTCTCGAACTCCTCGATCGCGGACTGGCCGTCGCCGACACCCACAACCCAGTAGCCTTCGCGCTCGAGATAGGCAGCGACGGCGTCACGGATTGCCTTCTCATCCTCGACCAGCAGAATCTTTTTTGCATCTGAAGCCATAACACGGCCCCCCTGTCTCAATCAGCTAAGAACAAGCCCATTTTAACGCACCTGAGCCCGCCGGATGCCACTATGACGCGGCAGCTCGGCGGGCGGTACTCACAATTACAACGCGTTTATTCCCCTGTTGGCGCCTTTTTAACCCCTCTAAGCTTAAAGAGAGAATAGGCGTGCGGTGACCGTCTCGGGTATACCCTGGCTGTTGCGCACCGTGGCGTACGTAAGGAATGAGTCCGATTTTCCCGCCGTAGCTGGATAATCGCCATATTCCAAAGCGCGGTCGGGCGACAACAGCGAGCCATAGGTCTTGGCAGAGGTGTCGATGAGAAAATGCGATGCCTGTACCTTAACGAGATATTTATTCTTCTTGCCGGCAGCACATGCGAGCGGCTCGCGGGACAGAAAGAGGTATGGCCCTCCCTCATTACCGATATACGTGCCCATGTTGCCCAGGCTGCCCACGTCACTATAGGTCGCCTCGATAGAAAACACGAAGGTATCGCCCATATATACGGCCTCGAAAGGCGAGACTGACGAGGGAAGGACTAGCTGGGCACGTTTGGTGTTGTTGCCATCGGTCAGATCGATTGCCGTTATGCCATAGTAGACGCCTTCGTCGTTGCGGACACGCGGCGAGATGGTCAAAATGCCGTCGCTCGCGCGCGGGGCCGATGCAAAGCGGCCCATCGATTTCCAAATTACCTCGGCCTTGGATTCATCAAGCGAGCGACGATAGCAAAACGAATCACTACTCGTTTTATTGCCGCCTGCCGAAGGCATTTTATACCAGATGACCGATGACCCGAACGCCGTAAACAGGGGCGGATCATAGTCCTTGCCACCTCGATCGAGCTCAGCCACGTCGCCAGAGAGCGAAGCGCCCGACAGATTTTGAGCGTAGAGCTTCCACGATGAATTGGCAAAGTTCATCTCAACCCACGCAAACACGCCATCGCCGGCACGGACATCGTAAAAAGCATATCCCGTGCCCTCGATAGGATCCTCGATTAATGTGGTAAGCGAGCCATCGCCCAGGTTGAGCACACCAAGCGTATTGGCATGCAGAGCAGAAGCAGGCGCCATCATCGCGGCGGCGTAGTCGCCATCGCAGTAGTACAGCAGCGTGCCCAGCGGCAGCGTCCACGACGCCGCCGGCTCAAGATCGATATCAACAGCTTCGTACTCATCAGTGATCGAGACAATCTTCGAATCGTCCTTGATAACCTGCGGCTCGCCGGCGGCATCGTCGCTGGTGCCCGTTTTTTTCGAGCAACCGGCAAGCACCGTGGCAGCGCCCGCGGCAGCACCGCCGAGCACAAAGCCACGGCGCGATATTCCATTCTTGATGTGGTCGGCGATACCCATTAGGCGATCTCGGCGCGAGCGGCCTCGATAGCGCGCGTAAGCTGATCGGCGCAAGAGGTCTTTTTCATACCGCAGGTATTACCGGCGAGAACCTCGATTACGCGATCGGCAGGAGCACCCTCGACTAACTTGGAGATTGCCTTGAGATTGCCGTCACAGCCGCCGGTAAACTCAACGCCCAGCACCTTGCTGCCATCGTCAGAGAGATTGAGGTGAATATTGCGAGAGCATACACCCTGCGGCTTGTAGTCAAAACTAATCATTGAGATCCCCTCTCAGAAAGAAATTTCAGACGTCTATTATCCCCGCCTGGGCCGACTTATTATCGCAAGCACCGATTCAACATCCTACGATGCATGGACTCGCGGGGGCAAGATTAGCAGTCCGCACCCCGCGCGTGGACCGTGCGCTTCTCCCGATACATATTGTGGTCGGCGACACGATATACATCGGCCAGCGTATTTCCAGCCGTCTCGACGGTCGCCACGCCAATCGATGCGCTGACCGTCAGGGCCTCATCGCTTACCGCGGCAAGACCGAGACGAAGATCCTGTTCCAGCCCGAGCGCAGACTCGTTGTCAGTATGGGGGCAAACCAGCAAAAACTCGTCGCCGCCAAGGCGCATCGGCAGATAATCCGCACCAGCCACCCGCCGCAGCACGGACGCCGTCCGTCGCAGCAGTTCATCCCCCATCTCGTGACCATAGATGTCGTTGGTCCGCTTGAGATAATTGCAGTCCAACATAATCACGCTCACGGGCAAGTCCTCGTTTACCAGGCTATCTCCGCGCGATTCAAGATAGTTGCGGTTGCGAAGCCCCGTCAGTTTGTCTTGATATGACAGCTCCTCGGCATGCTTGACCATCGATATGTTGTGCGTCGCCACGACGACCGACTCCAGCCGGCCTTGCTCATCGCGATGCTGGGGGACAACCTGTAGCGAGTACCAAGCGCCTCGACAATCTCGCACCTCGGCAGCCAAGTACGGTACGCCCTCCATACGTTCACGAATCGAACTTATATCTACGAGTCCCACAACCGCTTCGCGGCTTTCGGGGCTCACGATATCCCGGCAGACCGTGTCCATAAAGTCATATGCCTCGCTGTGCTCGGCAAATATCTTCGCTATCGCCGGCGACATATTGATCCCCTCGATCTCGAGGGTGTCGAGATGCAAAAGGAAGGTCGAATCGTAGATGGCGCTTATGGCATTGATAATGCCGAGCTGTTTATCCTTTTCGACCAAATTGCGGTGGTCAACGATATTTCGAGCCAACAGCACCACGACCCAAAACGCAAGACACACCAAGACGCCGACGGCGACAAATGAAATCCTGTCAGACATGACCTCTGATTTGGGATATAGCGCAAACAGGCGGTAGTCCTTATATGCCGCACGCACGGCATACCATTCGTCTCCTCGATATTCGATGCGCGTCAGGCCGTCGTCTTTCCACTTAACTCCTACGCTGGTGAGGAGTCGGGCGAGCGACACGTCAGCATCGGCACTGTTGGATGAGACAATCTCCGCATCCTCCATAACAAGCACCGTGGGACCCTGGTGGAAGGTACTGTTCGAAAGCACGTCGGCTATGGCATATGAATAGTCGTCCGCCGTATCGGAAACAAGTGAGCGGTATGCCAGGGCAACGCCGTCGCCATACGGAACAGCACAGACGGCAAAAACGACACCACGGCGCTCATCGACAGTTGAGTAGGTCACTTTGGAACCTTGATACATCGATGCGACCGGCGAACAGGCCAACTCATCTCGCCACAACATGAGCGGATCGCGACCATCGATGTCGTAGTGGGCAGCCATATGGCCATCGGAGTCCATGACCATCAGCCCCGAAAGGTTCTCGGCATGGACAAATTGCTCGATAAGATCGTCGTTAACCTCAACGCGATCAGAGGACAGGAACGTCACAAACGATTCGACCGCGGCGAGCAAATCGTGCGTCGCCTCGGTTTTTCTCCCCTGTTCGTAGCGGTCATATTTTTCGCAAGCGTTCTCCAAAAACACCATGGTTTCTTGGCCAAACCCAAGCGTTTTTTCGAGGCAGCGATGGGTTCCAACCGTATACAACAGGCCTAACAAGACGGCGCTGACAATAACGCTGGCAGCTATGACGTTCAGAGTCTTTCGACTCAAGCGGTGCTCATCAGTTGTCATGAATTTCCTCCTTGCCCGCCCGTCGTCGCTCCTGTCTTGTAATTGCCCACAATACGGTCAATCGTGCCATCTCGATCCATGTCGAACAGCGCGGTATTGAGATCCTTTACGACCGATCCTTCATAGCTGTCATCAAACGCGACGCCCAGGTCAACCGTCATAACATTGTCGGCAAACACACGGTAAACGCCGGGATACTGAGCAACGAGTCGGTCAAGCGACTGGACATCCGCCATCCAGCAGTCAACGTACCCTTTGACTAGAGCGGCTTTGCAGAGTTCGGCAGAGCCATATGATTTGATTTGAACGTCCGACGAGACCCCCAAATCCCCCGCAAGCAATCGGCGTTCACTCACCGAACCCGCAATCACCGCAATGGTCTTACTTCCATCGAGATGTGCCAAGGACTTGATGCCACTCGTTTTCTTGGCGGCAACCGAGACCGTCACGGTTAGATACGGCTCGGTCCAGTAATACTTATCCTCGCGATAACAGGGAGAATAGTCACACCACAGGCAATCGATATCACCGTTTTTGAGCAGCCGGTCGCGATCGTTCCAGTCAATATCGACAAACTGTGGCTTGAGCCCCGCACGCTTGCAGGCCTCGCGGGCGATGTCGATATCGATACCGGCGTAATCGCCCGTGGTATCGACATACACATAGGGGTCGTTATCCGTAACGCCGATTTTGAGCACCGGGAGATCTCTATCGGCTTCATTCGAGGAGGAAGAACTGCTTCGAACGGTATACGTCAGGGCGCCCGCACAGACGGCAACAAGGAGTATGAGCGTAAACGAGACGATGGTGGCCCGCTTGATGCGTCTGGGCACGTGCCCCCTTTCATCGAAACAGCAGTCGGAGTTCATTTTATTACCCGGGCGCATATGCGACAGTAATCAGAACCACCCTTAAAAAGGGTGGTTTGCTCTTAGGGTATAACCCACGGGCC
>CATWVA010000059.1 GCA_958354105.1 uncultured Collinsella sp. | reverse complement strand
GGCCCGTGGGTTATACCCTAAGAGCAAACCACCCTTTTTAAGGGTGGTTCTGATTTTGGTTCGCGCCATGTGGGGGTGATGGCGACGTGCATTTTTGCGAGTATTCTGCAATCGAAGGCCCCTGCATACCGACGTTCGGGCAAAAATCCGTGTTCGTCGATGCTTTTCGCGAATAATAGGCGGGGTTATGGGCCGACAGCACTTGATTTGCAGGGATATTCGCGGTCTTTGGCCTTCGTCATGGCGCCCGATGCTCTTGGTTATGTTGAATACTCCCAAAAATGCACGGCGCTTAGAGGGGGACCTACGCGAAAAAGGAAACCGCTCCGTCGAAGTATGCATTCGACGGAGCGGTTTATGCATATAGCCGATTCAGGATGCGTTGCCAACTTGTTAGAACTTGACGGTCGGTGCCTGGCGGGCGGCCTCGGCTGCCTCAAAGCCCTGGCGCTCCTTAAACTGGAAGATGCCGGCAAAGATAACGGCAGGGAACGTCTGGATGGCGTTGTTGTAGCTAAGCACGCAGTCGTTGTAGCTCTGGCGCGCGTAGCTCACCTTGTTCTCGGTGTCTTCGAGCGTGGCTTGGAGCTGCGTAAAGTTGGTGTTCGCCTTAAGATCGGGGTAAGCCTCGGCCACGGCGAAGAGCTGGCGCAGGGCGCCGGTCAGCACGTTGTCGGCTTCCATCTTGGCTTCGGGCGTGGTGGCGCTCACAGCGGCGTTGCGCGCGTTGACCACGGCGGCAAGCGTGTCCTGCTCGTGTTTAGCGTAGCCCTTGACGGTCTCGACTAGGTTAGGGATCAGGTCGTTGCGGCGCTGCAGCTGCGTGTCGATGTTCTGCCAGGCGTTATCAATGCGATTGCGCTTGGTGACCATGTTGTTGTAGATGCCAGCGATGGCGCAGACAATCACAACGACAACAACGATACCGATGATGACGGGAATCATGGTGTCTCCGTTTCGAATGGCCGCGGCGTTTTCCGCCGGCTGCCGTTGGTGTAACGCTACTAGTATACCCGCAACCCTTGGCGATACCGAACTTTCCGGTAAGCGTTATGTTTCCACCAAGGTGAGGCCATTCGCCAAGGGTGGGCGATACAGGTGTAAGATATGCGACAGATTAGTGAGCGCTGTCTTTTCCTTGAGGAGGGCGATACGTATGGACCTTCGCATCAAGAAAACCTATCGGGCCCTGTTCGAGGCCTTTACTGAGCTGCTCGAAGAGCATCGGTTTGAGGACGTGACGGTTGCCATGCTGTGCGACCGCGCTATGATTCGTCGGACGACGTTCTACAAGCACTTCCGCGACAAAAACGATTACTTTGCCTTCTATATCGATGAACTCATGTCGGGCCTACCGCAAAAGCGAGCCGATGCGGATGGCGCGGAGGGCGCCGAGGACGTGCGAGCGCTTCGCCACGAAGTGTTCGCTGATGCCATGGATCTGATTCTGGCGCATGAGCAGCTCATGGATAACATTTTGGCGAGCAGTATGTCGGGTATGCTGACCAGCATGATTTGCGACCGCATCGCGCGCTCCATACGCGGGCGCGTGATGAGCGCGCTTGACGAGGATGCGCTCGCGCCCGTATCGCTCGAGACAACGTCTGAGTTTGTCGCCGGCGGCATTATTCGGCTCTTTACCATGTGGTGGGAATCGGGCCACGTACTAGAGCGCCGATCCGAAATCGCCGACGTGGTCGATGCACTGTTCGAGCGAACCATGACGCCGGTGCATCACTAAAAGTGGCGGAGAGAGGGGGATTCGAACCCCCGGAACGCTCTCGCGCTCAACGGTTTTCAAGACCGCCGCATTCAACCGCTCTGCCATCTCTCCGTGAGTCGTAATGATAGCATCGTTTTGAATTTGCAACAGGGAAGGCGAACGATGACGATCACCGAAATCGACGAGAAGTTCATGCGTGAGGCGCTGGCGGAGGCGCGCGCCGCCGCGGCGGTGGGCGAGGTGCCCATCGGAGCCGTAGTGGTGCGCGCGGGCGAGATTGTCGCGCGGGCGCATAATCGTCGCGAGCTCGATCAGGATCCTTCGGCTCATGCCGAGTTTGCGGCCCTGTGCGCTGCCGCTCGGTCGCTCGGTCGCTGGCGCCTTTCCGATTGCACGGTCTACGTGACGCTCGAGCCCTGCTGCATGTGTGCGGGGCTTATGGTTAACGCGCGCGTGGGGCGCTGCGTGTATGGCGCGAGTGATGCCAAGGCGGGCGCGCTGGGTTCGCTGTATGACCTGAATGCCGATTCGCGCCTGAATCATCGGTTTAACGTGACGGCTGGGGTCCTGGCGGATGAATGCCGCGAGCTGCTGAGTAGCTATTTTGGCGGTCTGCGCGGAGCGGGCGGCACTGATTGCGGTTGTGGGGCCGATCTTGAGGCGCATGCCGCTCACGCCGCAGCGCTTGCAGGTGCCGGTGAGGATGCTGACACGGCGGTTGACTTTGGTCCTGCGTGCCGCCGGCCCCGCCGCGTGCTGCTGGCAATTGACTCCTTTAAGGGCAGCGTTTCGAGCGCGCAGGCGGAGGCAGCGGTTGCCGAGGGCGTGCGCCGCGTTTGGCCCGATGCCGAGCTGAACGCTTTGCCGCTGGCAGATGGTGGCGAGGGAACGCTCGACGCCGTTGCCGCGCGTGGTGGCGAGCTCTCGACCTGCGAGGTGGCAGGTCCCTTTGGTGAACCCGTGTCTGCCCGGATGCTGGTAGATGCCGAGCGCGAGTCCGCGGTCATCGAGATGGCCGAGGCGGCTGGCATTGGGTATTCGCCTTGCACGGAGTCGTCGGCGCTGGCTGCTACAACCTATGGCGTGGGCGAGCTGATGCTCCGTGCGGTTCGTGCCGGGGCAAAGACTATCTATATTGGCTTGGGCGGCAGCGCCACCAACGATGGTGGCGCCGGTATGCTGCAGGCGCTGGGCGCGCGTGTGGTCGATGATCGGGGCTGCGATATCGCCCCCGGTCTTGCCGGCCTTGAGCGGGTGGCGAGCGTTGATTTGGCGCCAGCGCTGCAGGCTTTGGATGGCGCTCGTATCGTTGTGCTTTCGGATGTCGAGAATCCGCTCGTGGGGCGTCGGGGCGCATTAGCGGTGTTTGGCGGGCAGAAAGGCTTGCCGACGGGTGACGCCGAGGCGCTGAGCAGGTGCGACAGCTGGATGGTCGGCTACGGTCGTCTACTCGATACGGCAATTGTCGAGGCTCGGGCCCAGGGGTTGTTGCGCACACCCGAGGGCGCACGGACATTTGGCTCGGTGCTCGGCGTGCCCGGCGCGGGCGCTGCCGGTGGCTTGGGCGCGGCGTTGCTGGCACTCGGTGCGGAGCTACACTCGGGTGTGGAGACGGTGCTCGATCTCGTGGGGTTTGACGAGCGCGTGCGCGATGTCGACCTGGTCATAACGGGCGAGGGCAATATGGATGAGCAGTCCGCCGCCGGTAAGGCGCCGGTGGGCGTGGCCCGTCGTGCGAAGCGATATGGCAAGCCGGTGGTTGCCGTCGTGGGCGGTCGCGCTGACAACCTGGATGCGGTATATGGGCAGGGTATTGACTTGGTTTTGCCGATCTGCCGCAAGCCCATGGACCTGGAGCGGGCACTCGATTCGCAAGAAGCCACAACCAACCTCATCTGTGCCGGCGAGTCTGTTGCGCGAGCCTACGACCTCGGCCGCATCTAGAAAAGTAGTCTTTTTGCACTTCAGGTGTTGACGCCGCCATTTATGTGCCATTAGTAGATTGCTCTTCGTTCAGTTGTTCGCCAATTAATCATGCCAATTAATTACCATTTCGGGCGAAGACGTGGATTATCTCCATGATGGGCCTCTTTGGTCATAATGTTGTCTTTAACTGTCCTTAATCAATAGATCGCTCGTGGGAAGAGAAGGCGACACCAGAGGGGGAGAAGGGAATTGGAGAGGAAAGTTTTCGGCGGGGGGGGGGCAGAGAGTCGCTGCTCTCTGCCTTGCGCTGGTTCTCGGCTTCGGATGTTTATCCGTTGGCGCGACGGCCGGTGTCGCATATGCGGCCACGGAATCGCGGACTGCGTATACTGCGGAGGAGTTTGAGATCACCCAGGACGGCGTGACCTATTCGTGCGAGACCACGGATAAGGGCACGGCGGAAATCACAGGTATTGTTGCCGACGACAGTGTGACCGCGGTGAGTGTGCCCAGCTCCATCGAGCATGGTGGCCAGACCTACAAAGTCACCAAACTTTATTTCTCGTCTGGTATCGTGGCCAAGAACGTTGAGCAGCTGACGCTTCCCGACACGCTCGAAAAAATGTACGGAGGGAATTTCCGGAGGTTCGCAAAGGTCAAGGAGCTCCATATCCCTGGCTCCATCAAGAACTTCGCTTGCTCGCTGCAAAACGCTGGCTCGCTCGAAAAGCTCTATTTCGATGAGGGCGTCGAGGAGATTAGCGCCAACATGATGGTCTATGGCTGCAGCAACCTTTCGGAGATCGATCTCCCCTCAACCCTCAAAATGATTTCGGGCTCGGGCGCCTTCGAGGGGGCTACGGCCCTCACAGGCATCGAGTTTCCAAAAGATGTCGCCTTCTCCGACACCATAACGGGCGTGTTCGAAGACTGCACGTCTCTGACAAGCGTGTCGTTGCCCGCTTCGGTTACCAAGATCCCCTCGCACATGTTTGACGGATGCACCTCTCTCACGTCCGTCACCGCGCTGAGCGAAATCGAGTCCATCGGGGATGGGGCGTTTCGGACTTGCTCGAGTTTGACTGGGATCGATTTCCCAGGCACATTGAAGAGCATCGGATCCTCTGCTTTCCAGGGGTGCGCCAGCCTGGTGAGCGTGCCCAATCTAAGCAAGGTGACAAAGATGGGCTGGGGGGCTTTTTACGAGTGCAAAAATCTGCAGGCGTCCGTGGATCTGTCCTCGCTTCAGAACATTCCGGACAATGCGTTCTGCTACACACCGGTTAAGATCGTGGGGCTTTGCGACAGCCTGAAGAGTATCGGTGAGTGGGCCTTTATCCAGAGCAACGTCGCCGTCCAGCTTCCCAGGACACTTGAGACAATTGGCAACTACGCCTTCTATTACGGCACGTTGCCGGAGCAGCTTTCCATTCCGGATTCCGTGACTTCCGTTGGCACGGCGGCCTTCTCGGGCGTAGGTGGCGTGAAGGATGTGACGATCGGGCGCGGCCTCACCGAAATACCCTCGGGTATGTTTGAAGGCAGCACGGTTAAAAAGATCACAATCGAAAACAGCATGGACGACATCAAAGGCTCGGAGAACCTCCCGTTCTTTGGCGTCGATATCGTCTACACGCGCGAGTCCATCGATGACGGCGTCGGCGGTACCGTGAGCGATGACAGCACCAAGACCCTTCAGGATCTGGTCGACGAGGCCCCCTATGACAAGGAAACCGTCATCACCCTGAAAAAGCACGTGAAGCTTG
>CATWVA010000058.1 GCA_958354105.1 uncultured Collinsella sp. | reverse complement strand
TCGAGCAGTTTGTCACGATCGCGCCGAAACTTGCGCTTATCCGAGTCGATATTGCCCGAGCCATATCCCAGGTCAGAATCCAAGACGATCTGCTCGGTCGTCAGCGGTTCGGGGGAGCTGTTGAGCACAAAGAAAAGATTGAGGATGCGCTGAGCCGTTTTATCGAAACTGGGCTCCGAATTCCCCTTTTTAATTGTCGCGGTCGCGTCGCTTGCCGTCATAGAGTCCTCGCATGAGAAGGTGGTTTGCTGCCATGATTTTAGTCCGATATGGAGATTAGGCTATATCCTTGTCCGCTCGGGGCGTTAAGATGGCCCGAATTCGGTCGTTTGCGCTCGCTCGGGGTATACTTTCGACTATATACGGTTCTAATGTGCATGCATTGGGCCTATTTGTCGGATTATGGATGTGGAGCGCACATGGCGAACACCCAGAACTATATTAACCACCTGCTGCAGAACACCGGCATCACGCCGGCATGCAGCGAAGAAGAGCGCTTGGCTGCCGAGGATATCGCTCAGATCTTCCGCAACCACGGCTTTGATCCCGAGGTTCAGGAGTTCAATGCCCCGGCGCCCAGCAGGTTGGCATTTGCCGTTACCGGTATTCTTGCGTTTGCCGGCGCCCTGCTGATGGGCATCGGTGGCGGCATCGGCTTGGTCGGCACCTTGCTGGCCATTGTCGGCGCCGTTCTCTACGTGCTCGAGCGCACGGGCCACCCCGTGGTTTCGCGCCTGGGCAAGACGGGCGTGAGCCAAAATGTCATTGCCTACCACAAGGCCTCGGGCCCGCTCGCGTCTCCGCGCAACCGCCCGGTGGTCGTTGTCGCACACTACGACTCTCCCCGTGCTGAGCTGCTCGCCCGCGAGCCCTATGCTTCGTATCGTGCGCTCATCGCCAAGCTGTTGCCCGTTGCCACGGTTGCCCCTGCTGCCGTTGCCATCTTGCGTATCCTGCCGCTCCCCGGCGCGCTCAAGGTTCTGCTGTGGATTGTCGCGATCCTCGCTTCCCTCGTTGCGCTCGCCAACGCGGCAAACATCATTTCTAACCGTTTTGTGCTTCCCTATACGTCCGGCGCAGTGTGCAACAAGTCTTCTGTCGCCGCTATGCTCGGCGTTATGGACAACGTTGCTCCCTTCCAGGGCGAAAACGAGTTTCCCGACGATGTTCCGTTCGATACCTATTTTGGGGAGCAGAAGCGTCGTGCCGAGGAGATGGCGCGCGCAGCAGCGGAGTATGCCGCGGCCCAACAGCAAAACGACTACGGCAACACCATCGAGTATGAAGAGCCTACCTACGCCGAGGACGAGTTCGGTCAGCCGATTGCTCCCGACGCTCAGACCGAGCCCGAACAGGGCGAGGCTTTCGACGAGCAGATCGAGGGCTTTGAGGGTGCGTCTGCCGACGAGACGCTGATTGGCGCCATCGTGCCCGAGGATCAGAATCAGGCTGTCCAGGCCGAAGAGTTCAATGACGAGGTTCCCACTGCCGAGCCGGCGGAGGAGCCTGTCGCGGCCGAGCCCGAGCCCAGGCTCTATCGCAATGCCGCCGGCAACATCCGCTTTGGTTCGGATGCCATCCGTGCGCTCGGAATGCTTCCCGAGTCCTGCACGCTCGATTACGAGGAAGGCGAGGAGCCGACGTTTGAGCCCGAGCCTGCCCCCGTCGTGACTGCATCTGCGCCCGTTGTCGCCGTGGATGATGAGTCTGCCGCGGTTGCCGCTGCCGTTGCCGAGCCCGAGGCGGTGTCCGCGATCGATCCCGCGGCAGGACTGGACATTTTGGCTCCCGCCGCGCCGGCGCAAGACGTTACGGACGAGCCTGACGACGATTACGCTGAACAGCCGAGGCGCGTGTCTTACGAGAGCGATACTGATTTCTCGGCCGAGATTCCCGCGGCAACGCCCCATGCCGATATTGCATCCGCGTTCTCTTCGATTGGCGCCAGCGCTTCCAACTTCTTTAAGGGTGCGCTTGCAAAGGGCAGGAAATTTGTCGACGATTTCGAGGGGAAGCGCGCTGCCGCACGCGAGGCTGCCGAGCAGGAGGCTATCGCTCAGCAGCAGGCAGCCGAGGCGGCACGTGAGCGCGCGGCGCAAGAGTTCGAGCAGAACGAGGCTATGCAGTCCGTGCCTGTCGACGCCGCCGAAGCTACAACGTCCTTTGAGGCTCAGCAGCACGTCGATAGCACCATGTCGTTTGATGCCGCGCAGTTCGATTCCACGATAACGTTTGAAAAGCAAGGCACCGCGATTGCCGAGCCCCTTCCTGTTTCCGATGAGCAGGGCGACGCGGCAGACGATGACGAGCCTATTGATGCTGCCGAAATCCAAGATGTCGCCGGGCACGAGCCCGTCGAGGTCAACTGTGACGAAGAGCAATACGCGGCAGCCGATCAAGGTGATTCGACCGAGGTCGAGCAGGAGGAAGTGCCTGCGGTTTCCGAGGCTCCCGAGACAGATGGGTCGAGGCCTTACTCCACGCAGATTTTCACCATGCCGATCCCGAGTGGTTCCGGTGCCACGGTTGCCGATGTCGCTCCCACTCAGGACGAAACGGTCGATTCCCTTATGGCCCAGATTTCCTCCCAAGCATCGCCGCGTCCGCAGATGAATGTTCCCGATCCGGCGTCGGCACCGTCGCCTGCACCCTCCTCGTCTCCGCTGGCTTCGGTTCCCGATCCGTCGCTGCCGTCGATGAAGCAGACAAACGTTGCGTCTCGCACGTCGCTGTTCGACCTTCCCGATCCCTCCGCACAGGTCAACGACCCCTTTGCTACCGCTCAGGGTCCCGAACCCACATCGGCACCCGTTGCGCCTCCTATGCCCGTTGCGTCGGGCGCACAGCCGATCGAGACCATTTCGGCTCCCGCCCCTGCGGCACCTAAGTCTCGCAAGCGCGGCCTGGGCGGCCTGTTCGGTCGTAAAAAGAAAAACGAACAGGACAGCATGAGTGACTGGCTGGGCGTCGAAGACGATTACGATGCCAAGAAGTCCGGTCGCGGCATCGGTTCGTGGGATAATTTCGAGGACGATAACGATGGCTGGAAGGGCGGCGCTACGTCTTCCGACGGCGCTTCTTCCGAAGATATGCTCTCGGCTGTCGCCTCTATGGGCGACGATGAGCTGCTCGGTCACGATATCTGGTTTGTGGCAACGGGCGCCTCGGATTGTGATGGCTCCGGTATGAAGGCCTTCTTGGCTTCGCATCGCGATAAGCTCCGCGGCGTCTTCTTCATCAATCTTGAATCCGTCGGCGCCGGTAGGCTTTCGGTGGTGACGGTTGAGGGCGAACAGCAGCTGCTCAAGGGTGATCGCCGCATCATGAACCTGGTCAGCAAGGTGTGCAAGTCGTTCCATGTCGATTGTGGCGCGCTCGAGATGCCCTATGCCAAGACCGATGCCTACGCCGCGCTCGAGGCGAGCCGCCGAGCCCTCACCATCGCCGGCGTGGACGGCACGCGTCTGGCTTGCGCTCGTACCGAGGACGACCTGCCCCACAATGTCAACCCGACGAACATTGCCACGGTATCCGAGGTCGTGACCGAGGTTATCCGCCGTTCGTAGACGGAGCTCTAAGGAGTCAACGTGTTTTCGTATATTAAGCGCCATTGGCCTGTCTACGTGATTTTGACCTTGATTGCCATTGCGTTAGGGCTTGGAGCTGCCTACATCGTGGGCGCGAAGGGCTCGACCCCCGCCTCCGCAATCAGCGAAGAGGTGGAGCAAGAACAGAGCACGGGTGCCGATGGGATTCCTGAGTCCGAGCAAGCAATCGTTGATGGTGGATCTTCGTCTGCAGAGTAGATGCGGCGATTTAAATGATTGAAAGCGGGCGAGCCGGGGGACTGGCTCGTCCGCTTTTTCATCGTGCTAGCGCTTCTTTGGGATTGACCTAAGGCGAGCGAACCATAGGGCTGCGGCACCCGAGGTCAGGAGCGCGGTGATGCAAGCGGCGATGGGAGCTGATCCTGTTGCCGGTAGGTCCTGCGGTAGGGTACAGCGTTGAATGACACGGTCCTCGTCATGTGACTCAAGTTTATCGCCGCCGCCGTTGCGGCAAAGATCGACGCGTGCGCTGTTGGTGAGTGCAGTTTGGGGTGTGTAAGCCGATGTTGCCTGCATGTGCACGACTGCGCCCCGAGCATCTGTGCCAAGGATTGCTTTGGCATCGTCAAGGTCGTCGTGCTCATCTTTGAGATCATCACGGGTCCAAGAATCCGTATCGCTTCGAGTCGTAAAGTCGGCGGCTACCGCACCGTATTCAATGCGAATGCCCGTCACGACGGTATTGGATGCAAGGTCGAGTTCTTTCGCCTCGAGTGTGGCGGATTCCGTGGTCGAGACATCCGCCTTCCAGAGGTGCCAGCCGTCGTAATCGACGAGGCGGCAATCTTCACCCAGACTCTCTTTTACTTCGTCTGACTCAAGCCAAGGATTTTCGTGCCCATCGCCAAGCGTCGCGTTTGCCGGCTCATCGACGTCTGTCGAGTCCAACGGCGTCGTGCGATACCACACGTTGCACAGACCGTTGAGGTCGCCGATGGCGACGGGGGTTTCGATTGAGACGAATCTCGCCGTGCCGTCTTTGGCGCACTCAAGATCATCGGTAATCGTAAACTCATCAACCCAAGTAGCGGAATCGTTTCGAGCATCGATGGTATAGGAGAAAAGCCCATCCGTATTGGTTTGCATCGCGGCGCGGTTTTTTCCATCGCCGTTAGCCAACAGACCCTTCCCGATAGGTTGGACAAGTTCCTGACGCTTGTCGACCTGTCCTTTGATCTCGATGGGCGCATCCTTCATCGCGACGGATTGGACTTCTCCCGTATCCTTTATTTCAAACGTTATCTCCTCGGCAAGGTCATAGGTCCGCGGAGACATCGTTTCGCGCAACGAGTAGGTGCCGGGTGCAAGATGTTCGATGCGGTGCGGCTTGTCGGATGAGGTCCAGGAGTCTATTTCGGTTTTATCGGGACCATATAAGGTGAGCTGTGCGCCTTTCACTTCCTGCTCTCCGCTTGCATCGACCTTGGAGATATCAACCTTGGTGTAATCGTCGGATACGTTAAGCCGTGCTTCCACAACGGGTGTTTTCTGGTCGGCATAGGTAAGGTCGACGATATGGTGCGTCCGGTCGAGTAAGAAGCCGGTCGGCGCTTGAGTCTCGACAACCTCGTAGCGTGCGGTGCCAGATCCCAGCGGGAGGTCGTCCGCGCGTGCTTCTCCAGTTTCATCCGTCGTGACGGTAGCGACAGCCTCGCCGTCGAGCGCGGCAATGCTACCGTCGGGGCGCACGATATCACCTGAGGCACGGATCTCAAAGATGGCGCCCGCGAGGCTGCTGCCGTCTACGGCATCGGTTTTAACGATCCTGATGTTTCCGGTCGCGGCGTGGTTATAATACGAGACGATTGCAACGGGCGTTAGGTTTATATCGGCGGGTATGTTTACCTCGATCTCTCCGCCGACAAGATAGGGCTCTTTGGCCGAGGTTTCGCGTACATAATAGGTGCCCGGCATGAG
>CATWVA010000057.1 GCA_958354105.1 uncultured Collinsella sp. | reverse complement strand
TCTGGTGCACATTCTATTGGCTCCTGCGAAGATCGGAGCGGGTATGTTTGCTGCCAAGTCCCACACCAGCCGTCATCACATCGCGATCGCTGCCATGGCCTGCCTATGCGTTTTGCTGGGCGGGCCTTCTTATGCCGCGGGCGCGGAGAGCCTCATCATCGCGGGCGCGACGTACTGCGAGCCGGGCGCGTCGGGCCCCGGCTGGGCCTGGACCGATGCCGACCACCTGGAGCTTGACGGCTACGCGGGTGGGGCCATCGGCGCCGAGGGCGACCTGGTGCTGACGCTTGCCGGGCAAAACTCCGTGACGGAGTCGCATGCGCCCGATGCGGACATCACGCTGTGCGGTATGGAGGTGTGGGGCAACCTGACGCTTCGCGGCACCGGGACCCTGACGGCGACGGGCTCGCAGTGCGGGATCCACGTTTCGCAGGCGCTCGTGGTGGACGGCTGCACCGTCGATGTCCGGGCGGACGGGGCCGATATTACGGACGAGGCGTTCGCCGGCGTGATCGCAGGCGACATGGCCGTGCGCGGCGGCGGGCGCATCGTTGCCGCGGGCGCCGGGTCCGGAGCGGGCGTGCGCGCCTACGGCGTGTATCTGCAGGATGCGGGCCTTGGCGCTGGCGCGGCCGGCTGTCGGCTTTCCGTCGATGCCTCGTGGCTCGATGCGACCGGTGCCGACGGCGGTGTTGCGTGCACGGGCGGGTCGCTTGTGTCTGCGCGGTTCGTGGCGCCTGCGGGAGGGGCCTTCGGTGCCGGCGGCGTGGCGAATGCTTCCGGCGACATGGCGCCGCATGTGGTGATCGAGCCCCAGGGCGCCACGGCGCCGCCGGGGGAGACCGACGGGCGCGAGGTGCCCGGCGGCGCGGGCGAGCCGGCCGGCGGTGCCGGTCCTGCCGTTGAGCGGCCCGGTGCCGGGTCCGCGACGGATCCCGTCCTAAAGCCCGCGGCTGCGACGCCCAAGACAATCACGACAACCAAAACGACCGTGACCAAGACCATGGCGTCCACGCCATCCAAGGCCAAGACTGCTGGCGTCTCCACCGTCACGCTCCCCAAGACCGCCGACGGCAACTGGATCGCCGCCTCCCTGGCGCTATTCCTGCTGGGAACAGCGCTTGTGTTTGTTAACGTCGTGATTGCGGTTCTAGGTAGGCCAAAGCGTAACGGCGATTGACCGAAGTGCCATACACTTTCTAGGTAGGGGCAATTGCAACGTGTATGACGCATAGCAGGGGCGCGCCGGCTATTCAAAGAAGCTCGGAAGCCTCTATGCGTCTGTGCAAAAGCGCGTGAACGAGCTCATCTCTTGAGCCCCCAAGAAATTCGCGAGCGCATCAACTCGGGCGTGGTCACTCTGCTGGCCGCGCCCCTCTGCATCGCGCTGCTGCTGGTTTTACCATTTCTGATTTGGGATAGGCACCTTCGCTAGCTCCATGCAAGTGAATTGTGGTCCCACGTGGATTCTTTGGGCCCGATCGCGAGCGCGGGCCCGAAGGCTGTAGTAGCTGGCCCATGCCTGGCGCGACGGATCGCAGACGCTTTCCTGGCTGCCGCCGTCCCATAGGTGGACACGTCCATGCGCGCCTTGGCCTGGGACGAGGCGCTGGTCTGGGTTACGTGGAAGGTCGTCGCGGTGCCCGCGGGGGCGTCGTTCCACGAGACGGTGAAGGTGACGCCGTTTTGGCTTGCGGTTGCGGAGTGGGCGTAGCCGGTTTGTGACGTGGTGGAGATTGCGGCGGGTGTGGGGTTGGTCTGGGTGCTGAGGGATGGGGCGGGGGTGCCGGTTGCGGCGGTGGTGCCGGTATTGGTGGCGTAAGCGCTTTCCGTGTTGGCTGCGCTGGTGCCGGTGGATGTTGCGGTGCTGTCCTCTACGGTATCTGCTGTCGTGCTTGTGTTGGTGCCGTCTTCGGCCTTGCCTGCGTCGCTGCTCGTTGCGTCGGCTTGCGCCTGCTGCCCGGCGGTTTCTTGAGGCTGCATAGCTTCTGCGATGGCTGCCATAGGCAACGTCGCGCCGACCATGGACGTGCACGCGATCGCGCAGAGCAGGTAGTAAAGGGATCGTTTCATAGCGGAGCCTCTCGGTGAGCAGCCAATAGGGTCCGAAGGCAGCTCCAGGCCAGCACTCCGCACATATTTTGTTGGGGATTATTTTACGGGAACCCCAGTCAACATCAGCGAACTTTCTGGGGAATGTTGGGGAGGGGGAGGAGTTGGTCCTCTGCCTCGCTGTGCGCTGATGTCTTCGCCCTCGGCGATGCGCCCGTCGGCGAGGAGTGCGAAGCGGCCATGCTGAACAATGCCACTCCACCTGTCTGTGCATCCAAACTTCTAGATTATGCATATCGGGATTTTCACGGTGTTGTCGGCGATTTTGTCTCGCGGACCGTGTGCATGCATTAGATGAGGAGGCGCTTGTATCCGTAGAGACGCATCGGCATTTTCGATGCGACCGCCGTCAAGACAATTGGGTGTGCATCAAGGCGCTGTTAACTGCATGAGCCGATTTCTTATAACCTGTTTAAGCAAAGCAAGAATGGGGAATAAAGCTTGGTGCCCATCGCGAACTGGCGATGGGGTACGCTACTGCCGTCAATATCGCAAACGACGAAATTCCGACGTTCGCAACATTGACACCAGCGTTGCCTGCTGCTAGCTGGATAAGAGCCTCGATGGTCATAAGTACCAATTCCTCGCTTTCGTCTAGTATCGCATAGGCAAGCATTGTTTTAGGTGGCCGCGAAAGCGTTGGTTGCACTTGCTGCGCCTTTGATTAGCCTGTCCGGGGAGGGTTAGCCGCCGCTTGTTGATCCGGACAGGTTGATTTATTTGGGGGTATTTTGGTCGAGTTCGATATCACTCGTATTCCTCGATATAGTTCCAAAAGTTCATATGCCCATTTCGATCATAGGGTCTCTTTTGCCGAAGTTCAGGCCAAGATTTTAGATTCAGAGTACGTTTCCAATCACGCGTTCTACCCTTTAATTTCCAACGAGATCATTACTGTTCGGTATCGTGGAGGCAAGCGAAGCTGCAAGGTTCGCAATATCGCTTATGCCTCGCATTTCGATCACCGCGTCTTCCAGTACTACTCTTATCTGTGGTCGGACTTATATAACAAGAAGGCTATTGCCGAAGAGTTTGATGAGGTTGCCGTAGCGTACCGCTCTTCGCTTTCATCAGACGGCGCCGTAACTGCTGGTAGCAATATTTCCTCAGCTAAAAAGGCATTCGACTATATGCGTGTGCAAGATTCGGCTTTTGTGCTTACGGGTGATTTCGAGAGCTTCTTCGACAACTTAAACCATGTCCATCTAATGGCGTCGTTGCGTTCGTTGTTTCCCAGTGGACGCTTGCCGGACGATCACTATCAAGTCATTAAAAATATCCTCCGCTATTCGTGCTGGCCTATTGGTGATTTGGCTGCTCGACATGAATTGCCATGGCCAGTAATCGATCCTGCTCGGGAGAAAACGATTAGTGATGCGGCTATCGATCTTCGGTTCAAGTCTATTCGCGAACTTAACAAGCTGGATGTTATCTTGCCAAAGTCTGAGTTTCTTGCAAACAAAAGTAAAGTCATCACCAGGCCGTGGCGGCGAACGGGTATTGATCTCGGCATTCCTCAGGGTCTTGCTGCAAGTGGAGTGCTCGCTAACATCTATATGGCCGATATCGATATGAAAGTCAGGCTTGCCGTTGAACGGGTTGGTGGCTTGTATCTTCGTTATTGCGATGACTTTATTGTTGCCGTTCCAAAATCTGGCTTTGATGCACTTGTAGAGGCAATCAATCTAATGACCGATGTTGATTCCGTTAAACTGCAGCCTGAGAAAACCAAAGCGTTCCGGGTTGATAGCAGCGGGGTTGCTCAGCTTGATTTTGAAAGCGTTCGTACGAGTAAGGTCCTTTCGTACTCCGGTGCACATCCGGCACAGAAAGTTAGCTTCTTGGGGTTTGACTTTGACGGGCGCGTTGTAAGACTTCGACAGTCTACGGTTGGAAGGTACCATAAGCGTCTCCGTGAGGCAGCCAGTGCGATTGCGCGTTCTAATCAGGGGGAGGGAAGGCACGCATCAAAAAAGCGCGTCTCCGCTCTATATCAACATTATTCACCACTCGGTATTAAGGGAAGAAGGCTATGCCCCTCGGGTGATGCTGACCCTTCTGCATTTTCTCGCTATGGGAACTTTCTTTCCTACGTAGCGAGAGCCCAAAAGGCGTTTCCAAATGATCCGATTGCCCCCGACGAGGCTAAGATTTATAGGAAGATTAAACGCTTGAGTGCTCGGTAAACGATGGCTTTAGCGCTGGATTATTCATAGCCATAAATACTAAATCGATATCGGCCAATTCCGATCACTAGGTAACAATTGATGTGCCTTCACGCGGTCGCGGAACGATGCCTCTGAAACTCGAGCCGAACATCAGAATGATATGACAAGAACGGTAGTGTCGCGAAAGTTGGTGTAATGGACTCCTTGGCCCCTGTGTCCAGGATCCGGAATCTATCGATATCCTAGGCCGACTCCACTCTGTCGGCAAGCTCAAGGCTGGATTCGACCATCTTCCCGGCAGTCTTTTCCAGCTCGGCCCAGTCATGACAGCACGATGCTCCCCTTCGCAGCGCCGCGTCGTGCAACTCGGCCATCTTCCTCTCCGAGAAGTAGCGCGAGGTTGCCATGGAAACGGCCAGGATAACCCCGAAAGCGGCCTGAACGCGCCATGGTGCGCGTATTCTAGGCGAAGGCACGGACCCTTCCGAGCCAGGACGGGCCGCTCGCTCGGCCAACTTTGGCGTACCCTGCTGGAACGGCTTCCGTCAACATCCGTAAAACTACCGCAAAGAGGAGGCCACAGTGATAGATAAGAGGCTTATTGAAGCCGTTCCCGGAGCCGAGAGACTTAAATCCGCAATGATTACCCCAGAATTGTTTGTTAAGGACCTCATGCAAGACTATTCTGGGCGTCCGTTATATACATACGAGGAATGGACGCGCGAGCTCATCAACCACTCCAACGCTTTCAAGGAACTGACCAGAGGTGCGGAGTTTCATGCGCCCGTATCCGAGGCAAATGGGGAGTGTGATGCGGTATCAGACGCGTATCAGTTAGATTTCAAGCTCATCTTCGGAAAATCCATGATGCGCGCCGTAAGTCTCACTTCGTCAAGGCGAGTTTCAGACCGCGGAATAACTTTAGAACAACTTTGCAGAAGTCATGTAAAAGAACAGAGAGGCTTACGCCTGCATGCAATTCTCAGGGATTACAGCCTCGCCAAGCTTGACGAGCTTCTAAAAACTGAGAGTAATAAACAATTGAGCGAAGAAGACCGTGAGGCCCGAGGACTTCTTCGCTCAATCAGTCATTCGAAAAACTTGCTGCTAATTTATCCTTGCCGCTTTGAAGGCATCGACAGACTGCCTGAACTTGAGGAAACCGCCAACGCCGCACTTTACTATGACTTCCGGAACGTGCTCGACGTCCGACGGATACACCATCCCGGCAAGGACACCTTCCTTTCATATTTTTGCGACGACCGCATGGTTGTCACAAGAGCGAGCGGGCACGGCCTATCCAAGTTCGACGATATCATGGTCGCAAAAA
>CATWVA010000056.1 GCA_958354105.1 uncultured Collinsella sp. | reverse complement strand
ACGCGCGCGATGCCGGGTATCGGCTATGTGCGCGTGTGGCTGGCAAGCGGCGAGCTTTCCGTAGGTGACGACATCATGCTCGTGCTTATCGGCGGGGACATTCGCCCACACGTGGTCGATGCACTGCAGGCGCTCGTTGGCACCATCAAGAACGAATGCGTGAGTGAGGTCGAGCGCGAGGCATAGAGGATTGCGTCGATAGAAGGATCGTTTATAAAAATGCCCACCGGTACGTGTGATACCGGCGGGCATTTTGCGTTTTGGGCGCGGTGAGCGCTATACGCGTGTCGCATCCTTGGGGCTCATGGTCATGCTCTGGAAGCGGTTTTCCATGTACTCGTTATCGAAGTGCTCTCCGTAGAACTGTGCGACGGGAATGTCCGGCTCCGTGCCGTTAACGCGCTGGTACCAGTAGTCGAGCGACTGCAGCGTCATGACGCCGTCGACCAGCATGATAACGGTAAAGATGACGGTGGCCGAGTAGCGGCTCTTCCAGGGGATCTTGTTGATAAGCTTAAGCAGCCTCGGCAGCAGCAGCTTGATCCAGATGAGGCCGCCCAGGCCCCACAGGCAGGCGAAGCCCGTGCAGGTGCGTCCGCCCGTGAGGACCACGAGCGGATCGGGCAAACCGAACAGCGTTATGTGCGAGTAGCTCCACGAGACCACGCCAAACGCGGTCTGCATAAACCAGCCCACGAACACCTCAAAGCTGGCGCCGAGCAGGGCGCTCACCAGGAAAATGATGATGGGGTTCTTTTTGTAGAAGCGGTTAAGCACCATGGTCATGAGCACGGCGCCAAATCCGTAGATGGGACTGAAGGGACCAAACAGCATGCCGGCGCGGTTCTGGTAGACGCCCGGGTCGTCGACCGTCATGTGCCAGATGTCCTCGGCGATCAGGCCGAGCACGCAGCAGACAAAGAATACCCAGAACAGGTTGAAGTAGTTGAGCTTGATGTAGCCTTCGCCGGTTTCATCGCGCCCGAGCATGCCCTCGGCGGCGGCGTCGCGGTCGAGCATCTCCTGCAGGCGGCGCTGCAGTTCGCGCTCCTGACGAAGCGTGGGGTCGACGGTTGCCGAAAGTGCGACGAGGATGCCGAGCTGGATCGCGGGACGCAGCAGGAAGGGCCCGATGCCCTGGAGCATCACGTCGACCAAAAGCTCGACGACGGTGAATGCAATAAGGATGTAGGACAGGCGGGCGGCGTTGCGGCGCTGGTTTTTGATAAGGTCCAGGCCAAAGATGATTAGGATGACGGCGCTTGCCGCAGAGAGCATGATGCCGGCGACGATAAGGCCGACTGCGACGAGCGTGTTGTCGCCGAGCTTTTCGGTGGCGTTGCCGTTAACAAGTGCCGTGATGACCTGCCACATAAAGGCAGCGACCGACGGGAGCGTGCCCACGCCGGAAAGGATGCACAGGACGGCGTACACCTTAATGATGAGGGGAATCTTCTTGACCTCTGTGGCGCTGGGGACGCTGGGGTCGAGTTCGTTTCGATCCATACAGAACCTTTCTCGCTTTGTTGTAGGTTATAAGGATACGCCGCCGACCTGCCAAAAGACAGGACGAACGTCCCAATTGCAACTTTGTAATCCCCAACGGTGGACGCGGCGGCCATCTGGGGGGGGCGGGCGCTTGCACTGGACAGACCGATAAAATGTTTGGCAACAAAACTGATTATTAGCTCGGTGGGCTTTTAAAAAGCGCTGTTCATGCGCGGGAGTGCTTGTCTTGCCGTGCGTATAATAGGGCAGGTAACGCCAAAAATACGAGGCTCTGAGGGGATACCATGTCTCAAGAAACCATCCGCGCGGCCGAGCGTGCCGCGGGACAGGTGAACACCATGTCGACGTATGATCCGGACTCCGACCAGCTGCATGAGGAATGTGGCATTTTCGGCGTATGGGCGCCCGATCGCGACGTGGCTCGACTGACGTACTTTGGCCTGCGTGCGCTGCAGCACCGTGGCCAGGAATCGGCTGGAATCGCCGTGGGTGACGGCGGCACGGTTATGGTCCGCAAAGATCTGGGCCTGCTCGACCGCGTGTTCTCCAACGCCGACCTGTCGACGCTCTCCGGCCAGCTGGCCGTGGGTCATGTGCGCTACGGCACTGCCGGTGCCAAGAGCTGGGAAGCCTCTCAGCCGCACCTCTCTACCATCAATAGCGTCATTATCGCGCTCGCGCACAACGGCACCCTCGTCAACACCGACGAGCTGCGCCGTCAGCTGATCGAGCTGGGCGTGCCGTTCCTCTCCAATTCGGATTCCGAGGTCGCGACCAAGCTTATCGGCTACTTTACCCAGCGTACGGGCCACCTGCGCGAGGGTATTCGCAAGACCATGGAGCTCGTGCGCGGCGGCTACGCCATGACGCTCATCAACGAGCAGGCGCTCTACGCATTCCGCGATCCACACGGCATTCGCCCGCTCGTGCTGGGCAAGCTGGTGGACGAGGGTCTGGACCAGGCCGATGCCGCAGCCGTTTCGCAGCTGCCGTCGCAGGACGGCGCCGCGACGGTCGACTCCGCCGTCCGTGTCACGCGCGCCGGCGGCTGGGTCGTTGCTTCCGAGACCTGCGCACTCGACATCGTGGGTGCCGAGTACGTCCGTGACGTCCGTCCCGGCGAGATCTTGCGCATCAGCGCCGAGGGCCTGGTATCCGAGCAGGGCGTGCCTGCAGCCGAAGAGCCCGCCAACTGCATCTTTGAGCAGGTCTACTTTGCCCGCCCCGACTCCATCATGAACGGCAAGAGCGTCTATGCCTGCCGTTACGACATGGGTCGTCAGCTGGCACATGAGGAGCCTGTCGAGGCCGACCTGGTCATCGGCGTGCCCGACTCCGGCCTGCCGCCTGCGGAGGGGTATTCGCACGAGAGCGGTATTCCCTTTGGCGAGGGCCTTATCAAGAACCGCTACGTGGGCCGTACGTTTATCGAGCCTACGCAGGAGTTGCGCGCCATGGGCGTGCGTATGAAACTCAACCCGCTGCGCGACAACATCGAGGGCAAGCGCCTGGTCGTCATCGACGACTCCATCGTGCGCGGCACCACCATGGTGCAGCTCGTCAAGATGCTGCGCAACGCCGGCGCCAAGGAGATTCATATCCGCATCAACTCGCCCGAGGTCATCTGGCCGTGCTTCTACGGTATCGATACCGACGTGCAGTCGCAGCTTATCAGCGCCAACAAGACGGTCGACGAGATTTGCGAGTATATCGGCGCCGATTCGCTGGCCTTCCTTTCGGTCGAGGGCCTGCTTAAGGTCATGCCCAAGGGCGGTTACTGCGATGCGTGCTTTACCGGCCGCTACCCCGTGGCGATTCCCGAGAGCTTTGGCCGCGACAAGTTTATGGAGGGCTTTAAGCCCCGCAACCTGGACAAGCCGCTGCACTTTGACGACGACGCCGTGATCGAGAAATACGACGACCGCAGCTGGGAAGAGGAGCACGGCGAGGCATAAAACCTGCCATATGGGGACAGGTTTATTTTGGTAGGTTTTACCTGCTGTTTTGTTGATATGACGGCGCGTGCTGTTATGGCGCGCGCCGAAATGAACGCAACTATGAGCACCGTTTGGCGCCCGTGCGGCGCCACGGTAGTGGGAGAGGAAGGCTCAGATGGGCGACAGCAAGCATGTGACGTACGAGGACGCCGGCGTCGATACCGCCGAGGGCGGCCGCGCCGTCGACGCGATTAAGCAGATGGTCAAGGACACTAACCGTTCCGAGGTTATCGGTGGCATCGGCGGCTTTGGCGGCCTGTTCTCGGCCGCCGCGCTCAAGGATATGGAAGACCCGATCCTGATTAGCGGTACCGACGGCGTGGGCACCAAGCTCGTGCTCGCCCAGATCATGGACCGTCACGAGACGGTTGGCCAGGACCTGGTCGCTATGTGCGTCAACGATATTCTGGCTTCGGGCGCCGAGCCGCTGTTCTTCCTGGACTACGTTGCCATCGGTCACATCGAGGCCGAGCACATGGCAAAGATTATCAAGGGTGTGGCCGACGGCTGCAAGCTCGCGGGCTGCGCGCTCGTGGGCGGCGAGATGGCCGAGCACCCCGGCGTCATGGCTCCCGCCGACTACGACCTCGCCGGCTTTACCGTGGGTGTTGTCGATCGTCCCAAGATGCTTGACCCCGCGAACGTTCGCCCCGGCGATGTGATCCTGGGTCTGCCTTCCACCGGCGTGCACTCCAACGGCTACTCACTCGTGCGTAAGGTCATCGGTGTCGACGGCATCAAGCCGGGCACGCCCGAGGCCGCCGCTAAGGCCGAGGAACTGAGCCGTCCGCTCGAGGAGCTCGGCGGCGCTTCGCTGGCCGACGCTCTGCTGGCTCCCACGCGCATTTATGTGAAGCCGATTCTGGAGCTGCTCCGCGGTGGCGCCAACGTTCATGCCATTGCCCACATCACCGGTGGCGGTATTACCGAAAACCTCAACCGCGCGCTTGCCGACGACGTCGACGCTGTGGTCACCCGCAACGGCGCCGAGATGGGCTGGGATGTTCCGCCCGTCATCACCTACGTGTCGCGTCAGGCCGAGCTCGCGCCCAACGAGGCATGCAAGACCTTCAACATGGGCGTTGGCCTGTGCCTGATCGCCGCTCCCGAGGACGAAGCCGCGGTTACCGAGGCCCTGGTCGCGCTGGGCGAGAAGCCGTTCCGCGTGGGTGAGTGCGTCGAGGGTTCCGGTAAGGTCGTGTACTCCGATGAGCGCTAACGAGCAGACGGCTGCCGCCGAGGTCCTGGCTTGGGACCCGTATACCCGTCCGACCGGCACCGATACGGTCGAGCCGCTCAAGATTGGCGTGCTTATCAGCGGCTCGGGTACCAACCTGCAGGCGCTGATCGACCTGATCGCCGCCGGCAAGCTCAACGCCTCGATTGAACTTGTGGTGTCGAGCCGTCCTTCGGCCAAGGGCTTGCAGCGCGCCGAGCGTGCAGGTATCCAGACGCTTACGCTGTCCAAGGATGTCTATGCCGACCCCATCGCGGCTGACGAGATTATCGCGCACGAGCTGCTCGAGCGTGGCTGCGAGTATGTGGTCATGGCTGGCTACATGCGCATGGTGCACACGCCGCTGCTGGCGGCGTTCCCCAATCGTGTGGTCAACCTACACCCGGCGCTGCTGCCGAGCTTTACCGGCGCCCACGCGATTGACGATGCCTTTGCGCGCGGCGTCAAGGTGACCGGCGTGACCGTGCACTTTGCCAACGAGATCTACGACAACGGCCCCATCATTGCCCAGCGTGCGCTGGCTGTTGAGGAGGGCTGGGACGTCGACACGCTTGAGGAGCACATCCACGCGATTGAGCACGTGCTGTATCCCGAGGTCGTGCAGATGCTCGCCGATGGCCGCGTCCACGTGCTGGAGAACGGCAAGGTCGCAATTGATGCGCCCCGCGGCTAGCGGTGCACAGTGCAATTTAGTTGAGTGGTTAGGGTGGTCATTGGCGCCAAGGCGCGTGTGGCCACCTTTTGTTTTGGGTAGTCATCGGGGACGTTCTTGAATGACTAGGTGAGAGAGGTGAGCGCATGGCGGATAACGAAGCGCTGTTTGCGCCTGAGCTGGTGTTTTTTGATTGGGAGTGTGCGACGCCGGATGAGGTGTTCGCGCGGCTTGAGGGCGAGCTTGTACCGCGTGGCTACATTGCCGACGGTTGGTTCGACGCCGTTCGCACGCGCGAGGATGCCTATCCCACGGGTCTTGCCATGCCGGCGGCAAACATTGCCATTCCGCATACCGATCCGGGGTTTGTGGCCAAGCCCTATATCGCGGTGGTGAAGCCCGCCGCGCCCGTGACATTTAACGCTATGGCTGGCATGGGCGCTCCGGTGCCGGCGCAGATCGTCATCAATCTGGGCATCGCCGAGCCGGGCGGCCAGGTCGAGGCCCTGCAGGCGCTCATGAACATCTTTATGGACGCCGATGCCGCAGCCGACGTGCTCGGCCAGACCACGTCCCAGGGCATGGTCGACGC
>CATWVA010000055.1 GCA_958354105.1 uncultured Collinsella sp. | reverse complement strand
GCCCGTGGGAGGCCAGGGCGCCGCTGACCGGTGGACGGCACCGAGCCGTCATCGAACTTAAAAGGGGGAGGCCTCGCGGCCTCCCCCTTTTTTGCGTTATATACACGTTGTGCTTTGGGACCTAGCTTCCCCGTATGCGCTCTTACTGTTTGGCTGTTTTTTGAGTCCATCTAGTTTATTTGAGCGATAATTACTCGCATTGGCGTTAGGGAGGGCTTGATGTTTACCGTATTTGTCTTGGGCAATATTGCTTCGGGTAAGTCGACTGCCTGCCGCTATTTCGAATCTCGTGGCGCTATGCTTATCGATCTGGATGAGCTTGCAAAATCGCTGTATGTGCCGGGCTCTAATATCGTTAATGCTCTCGCGGATGAATTCGGTTGGGACATTTTGGATGAGGAAGGCGGCATTCGCCGCAGCATCCTCGCCTCTCGAGCTTTTGCTTCTCCTGATTCGGTCGCACGCCTCAATGGCATTGTGCATCCCGTTCTGATTGAACAGCTTTCGCTTAGGATTCTCGATCCGGTTTGTTGTACGGTTTCATCACCCCGTTACCCCTTTGCGGTGGTTGAGGTTTCTGCTCCGACTGGTTTTGAGGATGCATTTGGCTTGGCTGATGAAATTCTGGTCATTAGCGCCCCTTTGTCAGTTCGTCGCGAGCGCGCTATTCAACGTGGCATGGAGCCATCCGATTTCGATGCTCGTTCTGCTTGCCAGCCCGAAGAGTCTGCGCTGTGCAATCTCGCTACAACGGTGATTGATAATGCCGCTGGCGATAATTCGCTCTTTGAGCAGCTTGACTCATGGCTTGCATGCCACGGGTTTATAGATACTGCGGATAAGGAGGAGGCCGATGCCTAAGGCACGTTTCTTTACGTGGTATCGCGTGGCGCCACTTGCCGTTGTGTTCGTCTTCGGCCTTATTTCGCTCGTCTACTCGTGTGCTCCTGCCGCTTTCTTTAAGCCACTGTATCCGATTGACTACGAGGCGTATGTAAAGCAATCCAGTATTTCGCATAATCTGGATCCGTATCTGGTGTGCGCTGTCATTAAGTCGGAATCGAATTGGGATCCCGAGGCCGAGTCGAATCAGGGTGCTCAGGGATTGATGCAGCTGATGCCCGAGACTGCCCAGGATATGATCGCCAAGGGCCTTGTCGACGGAGAGGTGTATTCGGCCGACAATCTTAACGATCCGGCTACGAATATCGAGTTTGGCTGTGCGTATCTTTCGTATCTTCTAGCGTATTTTAACGGGTCGACTGACAGTGCCATTGCCGCCTATAACGCCGGCATGGGCAATGTCGACGGATGGGCGCAGCAGAGTACGTCGCTTCATAATGCAATCACCTTTCCAGAGACGCAGGCGTACCTGATTCGTGTCAATAATGCCTGGGTTCGCTACAAGACCCTCTATCCCGATCGGTTCGTATAGGACTATGCCTGCCGCCTGCGTATACTGCAGAGATATGAGTTAGGAGTATCCATGGCGGAATTTGAAGTAGAACGCGTTGGTGGTGAACTTAAGCGCTTTGGCGTTGAAGGCTCTGACGTGCCGTTTAAGGTCGTGTCTCCCTATGACCCTGCAGGCTCTCAGCCTAAAGCTATTGAGTCGCTTGTGCAGGGTGTGAGGGACGGAGACCGCTATCAGGTTTTGCTGGGCGTGACTGGTTCGGGCAAGACCTTCACGATGGCAAAGACTATTGAGGCCCTGGGAAAGCCGACCCTGGTCATGGCTCCGAATAAAACGCTCGCCGCTCAGCTTGCGAGCGAGCTCAAAGAGTTCTTTCCCAACAACGCTGTGGTCTACTTCGTCTCGTACTACGACTACTATCAGCCCGAGGCGTATGTGCCGCAAAGCGATACATATATCGAGAAAGACTCCTCGATTAACGAAGAGGTCGAGATGCTGCGCCATCAGGCGACCGCGTCACTGCTCTCTCGACGTGATGTGATCGTTGTCGCATCGGTCTCGTGTATCTATGGCATTGGCTCTCCTGAGGACTATGCGGGTCTGGCTCCAAACGTCGACAAGAAGGTGCCGCTCGAGCGCGATGACTTTATCCATGCGCTTATCGACATTCAATATGATCGCAACGACTATGACCTGGCGCGTGGCACGTTCCGCGTGCGCGGCGATGTTGTCGACGTGTATCCGCCTTATGCCGAACATCCGTTGCGGTTTGAGTTCTTTGGTGACGAGGTCGAGCTGATTGCCGAGATCGATGAGGTCACCGGTGAGATGCTTCGTGAGTACGAGGCCATCCCCGTATGGCCGGCATCGCATTACGTGACCGAGAAGCCGAAGGTCAAGGCGGCTCTGAAATCGATCAGCGAAGAGTGCGAGAAGCGCGTGGCGGAGCTCAAGGCGACCGACAAGTTGCTCGAGGCGCAACGTCTGCAGCAGCGCACCGATTATGATCTTGAGATGCTCGAGACGATGGGCTTTTGCAACGGTATCGAGAACTACTCGCGTCATCTGGACGGTCGCAAGCCGGGTGAGCCGCCGTTTACCCTAATCGATTACTTTCCCAAGGATATGCTCTGCATCATCGATGAGAGCCATGTGACAGTGCCGCAGATTCGCGGTATGCACGAAGGTGACCGCTCGCGTAAGGTGACGCTGGTGGAACACGGTTTTCGCCTGCCCTCGGCGCTCGATAACCGCCCGCTTCGTTTCGATGAGTTTGAGGCAAGGATCCCCCAGTTTATCTATGTTTCGGCCACGCCGGGCGACTATGAGCTGCGGGTTAGCCAGAACGACGTTGAGCAGATTATTCGTCCGACCGGTCTGCTCGATCCCAAGATCGACGTTCGTCCGGTCCGAGGCCAGATTGACGATCTTGAGGACGAGATTCGCGAGCGCGTTGCCCGCAAGGAGCGCGTGCTGGTGACCACGTTGACCAAGCGCATGGCCGAGGACCTGACCGACCATCTGCTCGACGCGGGCATTAAGGTCAATTACATGCACTCTGATACGGCGACAATGGACCGTGTCGAGATCTTGCGAACGCTGCGCGAGGGCAAGATCGATGTTCTCGTTGGCATCAACCTGCTTCGCGAGGGCTTGGATCTTCCCGAGGTCTCACTGGTGGCAATTCTCGATGCCGATAAGGAAGGCTTCTTGCGCAACCGCCGTTCGCTGATTCAGACGATTGGCCGTGCGGCCCGTAACGCCGATGGCGAAGTCATCATGTATGCAGACGTTGTGACCGATTCGATGAAAGAGGCCATCGAGGAGACGCAGCGCCGTCGCGAGATTCAGATGGCATATAACGAAGAGCATGGCATTGTGCCCAAGACAGTGCGCAAGGCCATCAACGACATCTCAAGTTTTATTGCCGAGGCTGAAAAAACCGTGGGTTCCAAGGGGCGCTCGAAGGGCGACTCTCTTGGCCATGGCGCATTCTATACGCCCGATGAGTCGGGTGAGGGCGGCGTGCCGGAAACGGTGGCGCCCGAGCAGACACTTGCGGAGCAGTTGGAAGAACTGCCGCATGACGAGCTTGTGCGGATCGTCGAAACCATGGAAGAGGATATGCGTAACGCTTCTGCCGCCATGGACTTTGAGGAGGCGGCGCGCCTGCGCGATGCCGTCGTTCAGATTCGGGCGATGCTCGAGGGTGCGTCTGAGGACGAGACGATCGAGCGCTTACGTTCGCAGGCCCGCAAGGGTTCCACTTTCGCATCGGGCAGAAAACGCCAGGGTGCACGGTTTAAGAAATAGCGAACAGGCCCCGAGTTCCCTGTGGAGCTCGGGGCCTATGTCTTTTGCGCGCTGGAATTCGTGCGTTAGAGGTCTGCGATCAGGGCTTCGGCACAACGAATGCCGTCGGTGGCCGCGCTCATGATGCCGCCGGCATATCCAGCTCCCTCACCACAAGGGTAGAGGCCCGGGGTCGACACGGCATGGCACGTTCGGTCTCGGGTGACAGTGACCGGTGAGCTCGAACGAGTCTCCACGCCGGTAAGAACGGCATCGGGACGGTCGTAGCCTCGTAGCTTTTTTCCGAGTAGGGGAAGTCCCAGGCGGAGCGACTCGACGATATGCTGCGGTAGGGCTTCGTCAATTGCCGTCCAGGTCACACCGAGCGGATAGGTGGGCTTTATCTTTCCGGGCGCCTTGCTGGCGCGCCCTGCGAGGAAATCTCCGACGAGTTGTGCCGGTGCGTTCCAGTTGGAACCGCCCAGGCGATAGGCGGCCGTCTCGCAGGCACGCTGGAGCTCGATGCCGGCGAGCGGGTTATCGTTGGGAAGGTCCTCAGGCGTGACGTTAACGAGCAGGGCGGCATTTGCGTTGCGTCCGTCGCGGGCATTGAGACTGGCCCCGTTGACGCACAGATGGCACGGTTCTGAAGAGGCGGCAACAACCTGTCCACCGGGGCACATGCAAAACGAGAACACGCTGCGGCCGTTGGGAAGATGGGCAACAAGTTTGTAGGGGGCCGCCCCGAGCGCTGGATGTCCCGCCGAGGCTCCATATTGGGCTCGGTCGATGTCGCGTTGCGGATGCTCGATGCGAACGCCCATGGCAAAGGTCTTTTGTGCGAGGGCCACGTTGTGGTCCTTAAGGAGCTCAAAAATATCGCGAGCAGAATGCCCGCAGGCGAGGATGAGGTGCTTTGTCTCGATTGGCTCGTAAGCGGCGTCTTGGGACGATTGGACATCAATACCGGTGATGGTGCCAGACGCGTCGATGCGAATGTCGACGAGCTTCGTTCGATAACGGACGACACCTCCGAGCTGCTCGATGCGCTGGGAAATAGCGGTGACAACCTTGGGAAGGATGTCGGAGCCAATGTGCGGCTTGGCATCCCACAGAATATCGCGGGGCGCACCCGCCTCGACGAAGGTTTCGAGGATAAGGCGATGGGCGGGATTTTTTGTTCCCGTATTGAGCTTGCCGTCCGAGAAGGTCCCCGCGCCGCCCAGACCAAACTGGATATTGCTCTCGGGGTCGAGGATGCGCTCCTTTAGAAAGAGGTCGATCGCCTGCGAGCGGCGAAATGCCGGGTCGCCGCGCTCGATAAGCAAGGGCTTAAGACCTGCTTCGGCGAGCGTGAGCGCAGCGAAAAGGCCGGCGCATCCGGCGCCGACAACGACAGGGCGTTCTTGAGGTGCGTCGGAGACGGGGGAGGGGAATGAAGGCTCATCGTCTTCTATCGCGCGTACGCGCGAGCGGTCACGCTCGGCAACGCTGTCGACCGCTTCTCGCTCGAGGTGGGGACTAGTCAGCTCAACACGAAAGCTCAGGATAAAATGGACGTCTCGTTTTTTGCGAGCGTCGATTGACTTGCGGTGGAGCTCGATGGACTTGATCTCGGAGTCCTTGCAACGTAGGACGCGCTTGGCGACTCGCTTGCCAACAATGAGGCAGGCATTTTCATCGCCGGCTTCATCGAGTGACGCGTTGACTTGGGTGATTTCGATCATCGAGGTCTCCTTAGAGGCAAGAAAGAGGCCGTCCGGTATCCCAGACGGCCCGAATGCGTTTTTGATTATAGACTGAGCGGCTACAGGCTGCTTGCAGCGCGAATGCCCGAGAGCCAGGCCCACGCAAGGTTAAAGCCTCCGCAATCGGCGTCGATGTCGAGCGCTTCGCCGCAGACGTAAAGCGGGGCGTCGACAGCGCTACGCGCGCGTAGACTGGGTGTTGAGATGCTCTCGACAGATACGCCACCACGCGTGACCTGCGCCGAGCGCTCCTCGGCTGTTCCCTCGACGAGCAACTTAAAGTGCTTGAGGATCGAGACCAGGTGGATGACATCGTTGGAGCCTGGATGGCACTGCTCGAACGCCGTGCAGACGACGTGGGAGAGTTGCGGGGCGAGCATGCCGTCGAGCCAACGGGAATCGCGGGGCGAAAAGCCGCCGAGCAGCTCAACGCGCCGGTTGAGCATATCGAGCAGCTCGTCTTTGGAGAGGTCGGGGAAAACGTCGAGCAGGATCGTATCGCCGCGCTGGATACGACGGGAGAGGTTGAAGACAGCGACGCCCGAGATGCCGAAGGCTCGAAACAGTACTTCACCGTTTTCGTGCCAGAGCTCACTATGGTTACGGGTGAGCGTCAAGCGGGCGCGGACGCGCAGACCATCCAACGTCTTGAGTGCCGCCTGATCGCCAACGACCGTTGCCGATACGGGGCAGAGGATGGGGCGCAGCGAAGTGAGGGGGAGGCTAAACGTATCGGCGATACCGGTGGGGTTGCCGCCCGTGGCGATAATTACGGCATGTGCCTGCA
>CATWVA010000054.1 GCA_958354105.1 uncultured Collinsella sp. | reverse complement strand
GAGGCCCCCTATGACAAGGAAACCGTCATCACCCTGAAAAAGCACGTGAAGCTTGGCTCCACGCTCACGATTCCTGCCGGGAAGATGATTAAGATCACGTCGGATGAGCCCTATACCATCTTGGCAAAGAAAAGCGGCTTCTCCGTACTGGTCAATGTTGCCGAGGGGGCATCCCTCGAGCTGTCGGGGAAAGTGTCCCTGAGTGGTCGCTACAACAAGGGCGCCATTATTTCTAGCAGGGGAGCGGTTGTGCTCTCTGACGAGGCCGTTGTGTGCGACGGCGCTGCGAACACCGTCAATACGGGTGTCATCGACGTGTCGGGAGACAAGGCTTCGCTTACCATGACGGGCGGCGTTATCGAGCAGTGCGAACTTAAGGACGCGTATTGCGGCGCTGTCCACGCGAAAGACGGCGCTCATGTTGTCATGAAGGGCGGCGTTATCCGTAAGAATCACGTGTCTTTCTCCGCAGACGGCGATGGTAATTACCTTTCGTCTACCGGCATCATGCTGATGGGCGATGCCCACCTTGAGATGAGTAACGGCAGTATCGAGGATAACGCCGGCTATCAGGGCGGCGCGGTGGTCATGTACAGCGAGGCTCGTAACCAGAGAGCCTCCTTTGAGATGACCGGTGGTCAGCTTGTGCGCAACAGAGGCTATAAGCTTGGGAATCGAACTCCCTCCGGCGCAGTGCACGTCGAAGGGAATGCCGAGTTTACCCTCAAGGGCGGCAAGATCGAGGACAATATTGCGTATTCTGATGGCAAAGGCGGCGGAGTGTGCGTGGTCGATCGCGGCCTGCAGCAGGGTGGTAGGGACCATACCGCTTTCACTATGAAAGGTGGCTCCGTATCGGGTAACTCCGCTTCCGCCGGCGGAGGCATCTATACCTATTCAGATGACGTCAAGCTCAGTGCGGGCGAGATCAAGGACAATACTGCTCGGAATATGGGTGGCGGCGTATATAGCGAAGGCAACGAGTATCTCGTCTATAGCACGCTCCATATCGAAAACGCTCTCGTTGTTGATAACCATGCGAAAAAGCAGGGCGGCGGCATGTGGTTCTGCCCGACCGGAGATGCCAAGGTCTACGTCCAGAACGGTGGCCTGATCGCCAGGAACTCGGCCGATGAGGCGGGAGACGACCTCGTCTTCACCGGCTTCAAAGACGCCAAATACAAACTGACCTTGGCCAACCGCGCTCCGGGCGGCGGAAAGGTCAGCTGGTACAGAGACGGTGGGCTGTTTAACCCCGAAGGCACTTATGCGGAAACAAACACCGAAATCCCGCGATTCTCTCCCGACGGTGGCAACGGCGAGCCCCTGTCCTTTACCGACGCCACGCCGAACGTCGCGCTTAAATCTGTGATGAGCGAGGATGTGTATAACCTCGGCCGCGGTCAGACGTCGCTGACGATCTCTGGCAATACGGCCGAGCGGGGAGGCGGCATCGGCGCCAACGGCGGTGTCATCATCGGCAAGTCCGAGAACATCGACATTCCCATCAAAAAGGTCTGGGAGAACCCCAGGATTCCCCATCCTAATAAGGTCAAAGTAAATCTCAAGAACGGCGATACCGTCATCGATTCGATCACCCTGAGCGAGTCCAACGACTGGAAGGGCGTCTTCTCCAACCTGCCCGCGGGCGCGCACTACACCGTGTCCGAGGACCCCGTCGAGGGCTATGACTCCGCGGTCACCGGCGACGCCGAGCGCGGCTTCACCGTGACCAACACCTCCACGGCCAAGGTCTCGGTGCCCGTCGAGAAGAAGTGGGTCGGCCCGGCGGCCGAGAAGGCCACCGTGCGCCTGCTCGCCGACGGGAAGGACACCGGCGAGTCGGCCGAGCTGTCGAAGTCCAATAGCTGGAAGCACTCCTTCGAGGGCCTGCCCAAGTACTCCAAGTCCGGCTCCGTGATCGACTACGCCGTGGCCGAGGTGCCCGTCGAGGGCTACAGCTCGAAGGTCACCGGCGACGCCGAGCGCGGCTTCACCGTGACCAACACTGTGAAGACGGGCGAGCTCGACGTCTCCAAGACCGTCGTTGCGCGCGAGGGCCTGGCGGTCGACGCGGACAAGATATTTAAGTTTGTGGTTGAGGCCACCGATGCCATGGGCCGCAAAGTATCCGGCACCTACGGTGACGCGACGTTCGAGGACGGCAAGGCGACCCTCAAGCTCAAAGATGGCCAAACGGCGAGGATCACGGGGCTGCCCGAGGGAACTGCCTACACGGTGACCGAACGTGCCGCCGAGGGCTACACGACCGCGGTGAACGGAGCCGAGGGATCCAGGGCCGATGGCTCCATCTCGGCCGATCAGGTCGCCTCCGCCGCCTTCACCAACACCTTCGACCCCGCCCCCGCCACGGCGTCCGTCCCCGAGCTCACCAAGGTGCTCGCTGGAGGCCGCAAGCCCGGCCTCCAGGAGGGGGAATTCACCTTCGAGCTCTCCCTCACCGATGGCGCGGGCAATGTCCTCGAGGGCTACCCAATCGAGGCGAAGAATGACAAGGACGGCAAGGTTTCCTTTGGCGAGCTCAGCTTCACCAATCTGGGCACCTACCACGCGACCGTGACCGAGAAAGCAAGCGGCGATGTCCTGATTGAGGACGATGCGCATGCCTTCACCTTCGACATCGCAGTGACTCAGACTGGTGCCGGCCTTAAGGCCGAGATCTTCAACGAGCGGGGCAAGAAGACCTTCACCAACACCTTCACGCCGCACGACAACACCAAGACCGTCACCAAGGCGGACGCCTCGGGTGCCAAGGTCAATGTGGATGGCAGGCTGGTGGGCGTGGGCGATACCCTCACCTATACCATCGGCTGGGCCAATAACAGCGTCGACGACAGGGGCGCCGCGCAGGCGGCTGACGTGACGGTGACCGATGTCCTGCCCAAGGGCGTTAACTATGTTGAGGGTTCTGCCGACGGTGCCGCCTACGACGCCGCGACGCGCACCCTTACCTGGTCGCTCGGCGAGCAGGCTGCGGGCGCCACGGGCACGCTCAGCTTTGACGTGAAGGTCTCCGCCGAAGCCGCCGTGGTCGACGACATCTCCAACACCGCCACGGTCAAGGTGGGGGAGAACGAATCCCAGACCAACACGACCCACAACAGCGTGTCCCGCGAGGGCAGCCTCACCGTCAAGAAGACGGTCGTCGGCGGCGACAGCCAGCGAGAGTTCGGCTTTACGGTCGCGCTGACCGACGGGGACGGCGAGCCCGTCTCCGGCACCTTCGGCAAGGGCGAGCACGCCGTGACGTTCGCGGGCGGCAAGGCGAACTTCACGCTTAAGGATGGCGGGGAGAAGATCATCTCCGGCCTACCCGTGGGCGCGCACTATACCGTGACCGAGGATGCCGCCGAGGGCTACGCGACCACGGCCGAGGGGGCCGAAGGCGCCGTGACCGAGGACGGCGCGACTGTCGCGTTCACCAACACGTACGGAACGGCCACCGAGGGCAGGGACGTCTCCACCGCGGGGCTCTTCACCAAGACGCTCGAGGGCCGCGACTGGGCGGAGGGCGACAGCTTCCAGTTCACGCTCGCGGGTGAGGACGGCGCCCCCATGCCCGAGGGCTCTGCCGACGGCTCCAAGACCGTCAGCGTGACGGCCGGCGCCGGCACCAAGGCGGGCGATAGGGTCGCCTTCGACTTCGGCCCCATCCGCTACACGCTCGATGACATCAAGGACGCCGGGTTCGCCGAGATCGGCGGCAAGCGCGTGCGCGCCAAGACCTTCACCTACACGGTGCGCGAGGTCAGGCCCGATGACGGCTCCGCCATCGCTGGTGTGGCCTACGACGGCCACACCGCCACGATGACGGTGACCGTGACCGACGACGGCTCCGGCAACCTCACGGCCACGACGCCCGCAATCGCGCAGGCGAGCGGCGGCGACTTCGTCAACACCTACACGACCGAGCTCGACTACTCGGCCCGCGCGGGAGTGCGCCTGTCCAAGACGCTCTCCGGCCGCGCCATGGAGGCGGGGCAGTTCGCCTTCACCGTGACCGCGGACGCCGAGACGGCCGCCAAGCTCGGCCTCAAGACCGGCAAGGACGCCTACGCCGTGGCCGCGGCCGATGACGGTGCGGCCGGCCTGGTCGACCTCATCGGCGGGACCGCGGAGAGCGACGTGAAGTTCACCGACGCCGACGCGGGCAAGGTCTATCGCTTCACCGTCACCGAGACCAAGCTCGGCGGCGAGGGCTACACCAACGACACCGCGCCGCGCACGGTGACCATCGCGCCCGCCTACGATGCCGCGACGGGCAAGCTTACGGTCACGACCACAGTTGCCAAGGACGGTGTCGAGGTCGCACGCAGCGAGGTCTCCACAGCGGATGGCGCCACGGCGGCGCCCGCGCCCGTGACGGTCGCGTTCGAGAACTCCTACGAGGCCACCGGAAAGCTCGGCGGCGAGGGCAACGTGGCAATTAATGCCACCAAGACGCTGACGGGCCGCGCCGCGAAGGCGGGCGAGTTCTCGTTCTCCGTCCGCAATGCCCAGGGTAATGTGGTCGCGATCGCGACCAACCAGGCCTCCGGCGACGGCGAGGCCGCGGGACTTGCGTTCTCGTCCATCGCCTACACCACCGACGCTCTCGAGCAGATGGTGGCGGACGGCACCGCCACCAGGGCCGCCGACGGCTCCTGGGTCATTCCCTATACCGTTTCCGAGGACGGCACGGGCCGGCTGCCCGCGGGCGTGACGGCGGCCGCATCGAGCTTCGGCATTACGGTCAAGGTGACCGATGACGGCAAGGGCAGGCTGGATGTGGCCGTGGTCTACCCCGAGGGCTCCGACGGCACGCTGTCGTTCGTGAACGGCTATAGCGCCGGCGAGGCGACGGTCGACCTCGCGGGCACCAAGACGCTGGCGCTCGGCCAGGCTGGACTCGGCCTCACGCAGGCCGACATCGAGGGCAAGTACGCCTTTAAGATTGAGCCACTGGATGGCGCGCCCGCACCGGTCGACGCCTCCGGCAAGACGGTGACCGAGGCGACCAACGACGCCGTCGGCAATATCGTGCTGGGCCACGTCACGTTCAGGCAGCCGAGCGATCTCGATGACGTCGAGATCGACGGCGACGGCCTGCGCACCAAGACGTTCGCCTACCGGGTGAGCGAGTCCGGCTCGGTCGACGGCGTGGTCAATGACGCGACGGCGACCAGGACCTTCACGGTCAGGGTCGTCGAGGACACCAATGCGGGCACGCTCGCCGCGGAGGTCCTGCCCGCAGAGGGCACGCCCGAGGGCAGGGGTGCGTTCGAGTTCACCAACACCTACGGCGTGAACCCGACGCCGAGCTCCGTCACCGACCAGATCAAGGTGAACAAGAAGCTTAAGGGCCGTGACCTGGCCGAGGGCGAGTTCGAGTTCCAGCTGGTCGAGCTTGCCGCCGACGGCAGCGAGAGCGTCGCGGCGACGGGCAAGAACGCCGCCGACGGCACGGTCGCGCTTAGCCCCGTCACCTACACCGCGCCCGGCACGCACAGCTACGAGCTGCGCGAGGTCGCCGGCACGGCGGGCGGCGTGACGTACGACAGGGCGACGTACCGCGTGCGCACGACGGTCACCGATGCCGGTAACGGCACGCTCGCCGTCAGGCACGAGCTGGCGGATGCCGGGGGCAATCCCACGGGCGACGACTCGGTGACGTTCACCAACGGCTACGAGGCCGCACCCGTCACCCTCAAGCTGGGCGCCGCCAAGGTGCTCAAGGGCGCCGAGCTCAAGGCGGGCCAGTTTAGCTTTGAGCTCAGGGGCCGGGACGGCAAGGTCATGTCGACCGCCAAGAATGCCGCCGATGGCAGCGTCGCGTTCGATGCGCTGACCTTCAAGCAGGCCGGCACCTACACCTTCACGGTGAGCGAGGTCGACGACGGCCAGGCGCACGTGACCTACGACAAGGCGGTGCACAGGATCGTCGTCACGGTGGGCGACGAGGCGGCAGGCGGCACCAAGACGGGCTACCTGTCGGCGAGGGTCTCCTACGAGGGTGACGCCAACATGCCGCCGGTCTTCACCAACAGCTACGCCGAGGAGCCCGGGACCCCCGGCACCCCCGAGAACCCCGGCACGCCGGGCGGCGGCTCGGGCGGCGGTTCAGATAACGGCTCCGGCAGCGGCTCCAGCGGCGACGGCTCCAAGGGCGGCATGCCCGACACCGGCGACCGCAGCCTGCCGGCGGCCGCGCTCGCGGTCATGGCCGGCATCGGCGCTCTGACCGTCGCGGGCGGCGCGGTCCTGTACCGCAGGCGCCGCTAGCGATATGGACGAGTGGGGCGAATCCATCCGATGGGTCCGCCCCACTTGCCGTGGCGGGCGGGAGCAGGTAAGATATACCGAGCGCCTAGCGCGTTCGATGGGTTCGGATGACGACATGTTCCGAATCTGGTCAGGTCCGGAAGGAAGCAGCCATAAGGAGCCTCTGTCGGGCATCCGAATCCATCGAGTGCGCTTTTTTGCGCGGTTTTACCAAACCGCGCAATGCTCGACGCTGCGCGCCACCCAGGGCGACAATTTGTCATTCAAAAGGCAAGGCATGACCAGAAGGTCTATGCCTTGCCTTTTTCATGCCAACTTGTTCGCCCTGGATGGCGCTCGCTGACTGCGCCAAGACATCAATGGCTACGTGGTTCAAGAGACGGCGGCGTTGCCATCTGTTTTTACAAGTAAAGAGGCCTGTTTCCCTGGGTTGGGGAAACGGACCCCTTTTTGTCTCTGGGCTTGTGGATTGGCGAAGACAATAGCCGCTGGCAGCTATTTTGAGTTCTTGATGCGGCGTGTGGCTGTGGCGGTTATTCCGAGGCCCATGGCGGCGATTCCTGCGAGTGCGATTGCGCTCGGCGCTGTGTCGCCCGTGTTCGCGAGCTTGTCGGCGGTCGTATCTGCTTGTTTGCCGCTGCTCGAGTTTGCCTGCTTGGTGGAGTTTGGCGAGGTGTCTTTACCGGTCGCGGACGAGCCGGTGGGCTGT
>CATWVA010000053.1 GCA_958354105.1 uncultured Collinsella sp. | reverse complement strand
CGCACGAGAGAACCGTTCGTGCCGGTCAGAAGTTTGTTGTATTGCTTTTCGAGACCCGTCAAGCCGTCGTTGTCTACATTCACTACGCCCAGCACCTGCGATGCCAGATTGCCGTATGGATATACGCGCTTCATGGCCTGCTCAAAAAGCACGCCGGGCAGGTTCTTCTTCTCCAGCGCCGCAGCATCGTCTTCGTCCACCTGGCGCTTGATATACACCCAGGTTCCATCGGACTCAACGAGCTTACGGCAGGTCTTTTTATCGATTCCAGTTGCCTTGACCAGCGCCGACACCGTCTTGTCAACATCCTCGACAAGCTGCGGGTTCACGGCGATATTGCGACATTCGACCGACGACGCCAGCACGTTACCGTTGCGGTCGTAGATGGTGCCACGTTTGGCATAGAGGGTCTGCGCAAGCAGGCGACGCGCATCGGCACGCTCGCGCAGTTTATCGGCTTCGACAATTTGATAGTCGGCAAGGCGAAAGACGCCCAAGCCCAAGCCAAACCCAATGAATCCCATGACGGCTTTGCGGCGAGGCAGAGGCGTGCCTGTGAGCCATTCGGTCGACGAGCTCTTGCGCGACCTGGTGTTATGCACTTGAGGGCCGCCCGAGCCGCGAAGTCGCGACGCCGGGTCGTTGCCACGGGACCGCCCGGCGTTGTAAGATTGCCGACCCGTTCCTTGATAACCAGAACGTCCCCGCGACGAGGGACGTCCAGAACCGCGGCCCCCATCGGAACCGCGGCGATAGTCATTTGTCATACTCAGCTACCGTCTTGCTATTGAGCGGTCGCGGTCGCGTTGGCGCCCGCGGCTGCATCCTGCGTAAAGTCAAGTGTAACGCTCTCGCTGGGCTCCACCATGCCATAAGCGCCCGCAAGGTCGCGAATGCGCGTGTCGGCGCCATAGACCGAATGCATGACCTCCAGGTCGGAGCTCTCATCGGTCGCCTTTTCGAGCGTGTTGGTAAGCTCGGCGTTGCTGTTGAGCACCTGGGCCGTAACGCCGGCGAGCGCCACGCGGGCGACGCCGATCGTCATGAAGATAGCCGCAATGATGCAAAACGTTTTAAGAACGCTCATGAAAACCGGGCTTACCGCCTGGTTTGCCTGACGGCCCGCGCCCGTGTAGACATCAAAGCGCGGCGTGCGCTGCTCACGGGGAGCAACGGGGGCCTGCGGCGTCTCACGATAGGCGGGCATGGCGTTCATATCATAGGCGAGTGCTGCGCTTGAAGTGTTGTAGCCCATGATATGCCGCCTCCCATCCCGAGTACGTTGGTAGTGTGTTTAAGCTTCGTTTATGGTGCGAGCGGGAGGTCCAATATCGCGCGGTCGTGCCTACAGACGCTGCGCCACGCGGATTTTGGCTGATCTCGCCCGAGGGTTGCGCTCAACCTCATCAGGCTGGGCAACCAAGGGTTTGCGGGTGATGACCTTGAGTATCGGCACGTTGCCGCACACGCACACCGGAATCTCCGGCGGACACGTGCACCCCTGGCTCATCTCCTTAAAGTGGTTCTTTACGATACGGTCCTCGAGCGAGTGATACGAGATGACGCAGATACGTCCGCCCGGGTTGAGCCACCTGGTGGCGGCATCAAGCCCTCGTTCGAGCACATCGAGCTCGTGATTGACCTCGATGCGAATGGCCTGGAAACTTTTCTTGGCCGGGTGTCCGCCATGCCGACGAGCGGCAGCCGGGATACCCGCCTTGATGATCTCGACAAATTGGCCGGTGGTTTCGATCGGTTCTTGCTCGCGGCGGCGCACGATCTCGCGCGCGATCTGCGAGGCGAACTTCTCTTCGCCGTAGACGCGTAGAATCCGGGCGAGGTCGTGTTCGTTATAGGTGTTGATGACCTCAGCTGCGTTTAAGGTGTTATTACCCGGATCCATCCGCATGTCCAATGGGGCGTCCTCGTTATACGAAAAGCCCCTGCCAGGGATATCGAGTTGCGGTGACGAAACGCCCAAATCGAACAGGAAGCCATCGACCCCGGGCACCTCGGCCGAGCAAAGCAGCTCGTCCAAGTCGCCGAAGTTGCCCTTCAGCAGCTGGTGCGGAACGCCGGGAACCTCGCGGTCCAGACGGGCGCCAGCGGCCTCGAGGGCCATGTCGTCCTGATCGACGCCGAGCAAAAGGCCCGTCTCCCCCACCTGTGCGGCCATCTTTACCGAATGGCCGGCACCGCCAAGGGTGCAATCGCAGACAACGGAGCCGCTCTTTAGCTGCAGCGACTCAAGCACTTCGCCGAGCATGACAGGTTCATGCCGATATTCTTGTGTCAAGATCCCACGCTCCATCCGTTACCCGTGCCTTGCCCTTACGAGAAGAAGAGGTCCAGCAGGGCCTCATCGTCATCGTCCTCATCGGCCGCGGCGCGATCCCAAACCTCAAGGTGGTCGTAGTTGCCCACAACCGTGACCTCGCGGTCGAGGTTCGCCTGCTTGCGGAGAGACTCGGAAAGACCAATACGACCGGCGCTGTCCACATCCATCGACGTGGTGCGCTTGTTGATCGCCCTCATGAGCTTCTGGTCGTTAATGTCACGCGGGTTAAAACCCTCGTGGCCCTCACGACCCGCGAAGAGTCCTTCGACCCACTTATCGAAGGCCTCGGCAGAGAACACGTACAGAGCATCGACATCCAGGGCTTTGAACACGCGAACGTGCTCTCCAAGCTCCTCGCGAAGGGGTGCAGGCAGGGACAGACGACCTTTTGCATCGAGATTGCGCTCGTATGCACCAGTCATTCCCATGTGCGCCCTCCCCTCGGTTACTCAGATGGCACGTACGCGGGGAACCACCCCGCCTGTCGACGTCATCAATAATATGGGGAACCGCCCCATTTTTCAACACCTTTCCCCACCCCTTCCCCCACCCCTCCCCACCATTCCACCCCCAATATGTTGTAAAACACCCCCGAGCATATGTTCGAAAACACAATATGTTGTGTTTGCAGCAAAGGCGGGATGCCACCTGTAGAACCACGCCCGCGAACCTCAACCTTCAAGTTGACCTTGAGGCGATTTTTACGTCCCTTTACACGCCGTTCACATCGCCCCCAAACTCCCCCACCCACGGTACACACGGCCCACCGCCGCGTCGGTGTCTAGCGAAAAATGGGACGAGCCCCAGATTGCCCATGCGCGCAAAAGTGCGTCTCGGCAATCTGGGGCCCGTCCCCTTTAGTATTTATAAATATGCAGGTCAGCGAGGTGCTAGCGATGTGCTAGCGGATGCGCCGCCAGATAGACCTCGGTCAGTTGCGTTCGGTCGACATGCGTGTAGACCTGCGTGGTCGAAATATCGGCATGGCCCAAAATCTCCTGCAGCACACGCAGGTCGGCACCGCCCGCGAGCATGTGGGTGGCAAAGGAGTGGCGCAAGGTATGGGGATGGAGCCCCACCAGCCCCACCTGACGCCCATACCGCTCGCATATCGCATGCACGGCCTGGCGCGACAGGCGACGTCCGTTCTTATTTAAAAAGACCGCCGAGGTCTCGGTTCCGCGGGCATGGGCCGCCAAGCGAGAACGTCCCTCAGTTACATAGAGCGTCAGAGCTCGCGCCGCGCTTCCCACCAGCGGGGACAGGCGTTCCTTTGAGCCCTTACCGCGAACGAGCACAAAGCCATCGTCGATATGGATATCGCCCGCATCGAGCCCCACCAACTCGCTCACACGCAAACCGCATCCGTAGAGCACTTCCAAGATGGCATGGTCGCGCAAGCCCATCTCGCCCTCGGGGAAATCTTGATCGAGCAGCGCCGAGACATCCTCCACCGATAGATACTCCGGCAAACGCTCAGCCTTTTTAGGAAGGCGCAACGCCGCCGTTGGATTTTGGGCCACAGCCCCATCGCGCACCAAAAAGGCATGCAGGCCCTTCACGGCCGCAAGCGCACGCTCCACCGAAGCATCGGAATAGCCCCCATCGCGACGGTCGGCGACAAAGCCCTCCACGACCTGACGAGTCACCTCTTCAAAAGACACAATACCCGCCCGCTCCAGATAGGCGCAGTACGTCGTCAGGTCACGACGATAGGCCACAATCGTGTTGCGCGCCAAGCCCCGCTCGACCGCGAGATAATCGAGATACTCCCCCGCCGCCACGGCGAGCGACGAGGGAGTAGCTTCGGTATGTTCCTTATTCGCCGGCACCCTTAGTCCGTAGCGAGGTTCATGGGCGTCACCTGCAGACGGTCGACGCCCTCGTGCTGGCCGATCGAAGCGCGCACGAACTCGCGGAACAGCGGCTGCGGGTTGGTCGGGCGGCTCTTGAACTCGGGATGAGCCTGGGTTGCCACATACCACGGATGCACGTCGCGCGGCAGCTCGACCATCTCGACCAAGCGCTCGTCAGGCGACAGACCCGAGATAACCAAACCGGCGTCCTCGAGCTGGTCGCGGAAGGCGTTGTTGAACTCAAAGCGGTGACGGTGACGCTCGTAGACGAGTTCCTCGCCATATGCCTCGCGAGCAAGAGTATCGGCGGCGAGCTTGCACGGATAGGCGCCCAGGCGCATGGTGCCGCCCTTCTCGGTCACGTCCTCCTGCGAGCTCATCAGATCGATGACACTATACGGGCCATCCGGATCGAACTCAGAGGAGCTGGCGCCGGCAAGGCCAACGACATTGCGGGCGAACTCGCACACGGCGACCTGCATACCCAGGCAAATGCCCAGATACGGAATCTTGTGCTCACGGGCAAACTCGGCCGCGAGGATCTTGCCCTCCAGGGCGCGCTTGCCAAAGCCGCCGGGGACCAGGATGCCCGAGGCGTCGCCCAGAACCTCGGAGACATTCTGCTCGTCGAGGCTCTCGCCGTCGACCAGCTGGACGTCCACATGGCGATCGTAGAAGACGCCCGCATGGTGCAGGGCCTCGATAACCGACAGGTACGCATCGGGCAGCTGCGTGTACTTACCCACGACGGCGATCTTCACCTTGTCGGCGTGATGGTTGGCGTGATTCTGTTTGCGCAGGAACTCGTTCCACTCGCTCATGTCGCGCTCACGCGGATCCAGACCCAGGCGCTCGCAAATGCGCAGGTCAAAGTCCTGCTCGGCAAGCAGCTGCGGAACATCGTAAATGCTCGCGCAGTCCTCGTTGGTAAAGACGCAATCGGTGTCGACGTCGCAGAAGCTTGCGATCTTTCCGCGGATAGCGTCATCGATATGGTGGTCGGAGCGCAGCACGATGATATCGGGCTGGATGCCAAAGCTGCGGAGCTCCTTGACGGAATGCTGCGTGGGCTTGGTCTTGACCTCGTGGGCGGCGGCGATATAGGGAACGAGCGACACGTGGATGTAGCAGACGTTCTCGGGGCCGGCCTCCTTGCGGTACTGGCGGATGGCCTCAACAAACGGCTGCGACTCGATGTCGCCGATCGTGCCGCCCAGCTCGGTGATGACTACATCGGAGCCGGTCTGTTCCTCGATGCGGCGGAACTTGTCCTTAATGGCGTTGGTGACGTGGGGAATCACCTGCACGGTACCGCCCAAAAAGTCGCCGCGACGCTCACGGGCGATTAGGCTTTTGTAGATGGCACCGGTCGTAAAGTTGGAATCGCGGGTCAGGTTTTCATCAATAAAGCGCTCGTAATGACCCAGATCCAGGTCGGACTCGTAACCATCCTCGGTAACGAAGACCTCACCATGCTGGAACGGGCTCATGGTACCGGGGTCGACGTTCAGATACGGGTCGGCCTTCTGCATCGTTACTTTGTAGCCACGCGACTTGAGCAGACGGCCCAGCGAGGCCGCGGTGATACCCTTGCCCAGGGACGAAACCACGCCACCGGTTACGAACACATGCTTGGTCATATTGAGTTACCTGCGCTTCCCGTAGAAGTTGTTTATCCACATCTTACGGGTCTTCATTGTAATACTCGCGCCGCGAACCGTTCGCAATTTTTCTCGCGTGCGATTGCATTTCTCAATCTTGAAACAAAACGCCGCCCGGTTTCCCAGGCGGCGTCGTTATGGCAAGGGTTACATGCTGCTATCGATCAGCAACCTCGTCTTCGAGCATTTCTTGAACGAGCATGCCGGTACGGACGCCCTCAAGATACCACTCGCCACGTTCGGTGAGGCAAATGCCATTTGCAAGCTGACCGCCGTCGTCGCTATAACGCGAGACGACATCAATCATGCCTTCGGAATCCAAGCGATCGATTGCGGCGCGGGCACGATACGGCGAAACCCCCACGCGCTCGGCAAGCGTTTTGCGCGAGAAACCATACGGCCCGCCATTGTCTTCGGTTTGCCGGTCGATCTCCATCAACACCAGCACCTCGACACGCTTCATATCGTTGACACTCGCACGACCCTTGCCCGCCATAGCAGCCTCCTCAAACCGAGCACGAGCATCTAACGCGCCGTGCGCGACCGACACACCTCACGATGGCAGGTAATATCCATCATGCGGCATCCCGCTAAGGATGAAACAGTTACGGTTATTGTATACCGCTCTAATTGTTTCTAGGCAGGTAAACGGCTATTTTTCGCCGAAATAGGCGCTTTATTGATCAAAAAGCCGTACCGGGCGCTAACCCGATACGGCCAAAATGCAATGCAATTACCGCGGTGCTTCAAACTTAGCGATGGAAGAAACCACGGCGCTCAAACTTGGGCTCGCAGCACACGTTGATACCCAGTTTGCGCAGTACCGTCTCGTCCGTCGGCGAGATGATAACGCTAAAGAAGGCATCACAACCGCGCAACTGCTCCAGGCCCGAAAGGACGCGAGCGGCCGTCTCACTCGTGGCCGAGGTGATCGACAGCGCCATAAGCGTCTCGTCGGTGTGGAGGCGCGGGTTTTTGCTGCCCAGGAAATGCGTCTTGAGCTTGCTGATGGGCTCGATCGCCTCATCGCTAATGACCTCGAGCTCAAGGTCGACGCCCGAGACATGCTTGAGGGCGTTCATAATGAGCGAACTTGCGGCCCCCAGGCGCGTGGAGGTCTTACCGGTCACCACGGAGCCATCGGGCATGACCATGGCACCCACGGGACCACCCGTCAGCTGCTCCCTGGTGAGGGCCGCCGAGCGCGCCGGTGAGTAGTTCTTATCGATGCCGGCTTTCTTCATAATAATCTTGAGACGGTCGACTTGCTCATCGCCCACGCCGGTACGGCGCACATTTTCGACCGCGGTAAAGTAGCGGCGGACGATCTCCATCTTGGAAGCGTCGCGGCAGGCATCGTCATCGGTGATGGCAAAGCCGACCATATTGACGCCCATGTCCGTGGGGCTCTGGTAGGGGCTCTTGCCCAGGATCTTTTCCATCAGGGCACGGACCACCGGGAAGGCCTCGACGTCGCGGTTG
>CATWVA010000052.1 GCA_958354105.1 uncultured Collinsella sp. | reverse complement strand
TCGGGGTCCAGGCGATGGTGGGGGTCGCGCCGTCGAGAACCTCGTTGATGGTGGCGGCCATGCCGGCGAGGAGGCTGTTCTCGCTTACGGTGAGCATGTCGTAGCCGCCGGCTCGCATGAGCTCGCGAATTACCACGGCACCTGCCAAGATCACGCCTGCGCGCTTAGGTTGCACGCCCGGCAGAGCGGCAATGCCCGCAACATCCAGCGCGGACATGCGCTCGATAGCGGCCGAAACCTGCTCCATCGAAAGCTCGCGCAGGTGCACAAAGCTCGAATCATACGGCTCCAGCTCGTGAACGAGTGCCACGAGCGTGGTGACGGTGCCGCCCACCGCAACGAGGCGTTCGGCGCGCTCAAAGTCGCTGGGCAGGCCTTCAAAATAGGCGGCAAACTGCTCGCCTGCCCACGCGGCAGCGGCAGCAAGCTCGCCATCCGCGGGCGGCAACGCGGAGAAAAAGCGCTCCGTCACGCGGCGACAACCGATGTCCAGCGAGCGCGTTCCCTCCAGCGCAAAGACCCCGCGCTCAGGCGCATAGACGCCCGTCGCGAGCTCCGTGGAGCCGCCGCCCGAATCGGCGACGATAATGCGTTCACCGGCAAAGTCGTGCGCCACGCCAAAAAACGTCAGGCGCGCCTCGACCTCGCCCGGAATCACCTGCGGCTCGAGCCCCAGCTCGCGCAGGCCGTCCAGCAGCAGCGCGGCATTGGACGCATCGCGCGCGGCGCTCGTGCACGTGGTGCAGACGCACGCGGCCCCAAAGGCACGGGCCTCATCCACAAACATGCGGCACGCAGCGAGCACGCGCTCAACGGCCGCCTCGCAAAAGCGGCCCGTCGCGTCCACGCCCTCGCCCAGGTCGGTAATCTCGGTATGCTTGGACGATTCCACAATCGCTCCGCCCTCGACCTGGGCCAACACCACTCGCGACGACACCGTTCCCAGGTCGATCGCGGCCACCTTATAGCGTTTGCAATTTGTCATTGCGGGCTCCCCTCCGGGCGCTATTTGCCGTTGGACACGACCGTCTGACCCTCGACGCCGTTAAACCCAAACAGCATGTCGAGCGCCTGGATGTACCACGGCGCGTCCTTGCCGACTTCTTCGATTTCCTTGGCCACTTCGCTGGCCTTCTTGGCGTTTGAGGACTTTTTGCTCGACGACGAGTCCGAATCGTCGTCCAAGCCTAGCACGTCAATCTTCTTCTCGCCGGGCATCACCAGGCCCAGGTCCTCGGACGCCGCGTCCTTGATACCCTCCTCCGAGAGCAGCTTGTCGACGCTTTTTTGCAGCTCATCATTGTATTGCTGGCGAATCTCGACCTGCTTGGCCAAGATATCGCTCGAACGCTTTGCCACGTACAGGTCGCGCACGGGGAAATACAGGCTCACGAGCGCCAGAGCCACCACGATACCGATAAACAGCGGACGCAGAGAGCCATGCGTAAAGTCATAGATCGCTTTGACCACCGCATTGTCGTTGGCGTAGCGCATAAAGTCCGAGCCCGAAAGACGGCTCGAAGGCCTGCTCGATTTGTCGTGTGCCTGAGTCGAGGGACGCGATGCATGCGACGAACGTGGCGGGCGCACCGGTCCATCTGCCAAGGTATTTGATTGAGCATTGGGGCGCGAGGTACTTGCCGGGCGCTGCGTGGAGCGGTCGGCGCCGGCATAAGCAGACCCACCGAGCTGCACCGTGCGCGCACGGCGAGGCGACGGCTCGCGCGAACCGGCGGAATAGTACCTGTTGTCGTAAATCTGATCCATGTGCGCCTTGTGCGGTTGAGGTTTGTTTGCGCTAAGTCCTTTAGTTATAGCACGAGCGCCTGCACCGCCTTCGCCAGCCTTTGCTCGACATAAAAAAGGCGCTGAGCCGTATGGCCCAGCGCCCATGGCGCTTTGCAGCATCCAGTCAAGGCGGGACGGAACCGAGTCAGCCTCCCCCTCGCCAAATTCGTCCGTTTAGCGAATGTTGTAGAACGCGGTCTTACCGGCGTAGCGCGCGCTGCCCTCGAGCTCGTCCTCGATGCGGATGAGCTGATTGTACTTGGCGATACGGTCGCTGCGGCACGGGGCGCCCGACTTGATCTGGCCGGCATTGACGCCCACGACCAGGTCGGCGATCGTGGAATCCTCGGTCTCGCCGGAGCGGTGACTCACGATGCAGGCGTAACCGGCCTCCTTGGCGGTCTCGATGGCCTCGAGCGACTCGGTGAGCGTGCCGATCTGATTGACCTTGACCAGGATCGCGTTGGCGGCACCCAGCTCGATGCCCTTCTTGAGGCGCTCGGTGTTGGTGACGAACAGGTCGTCGCCCACCAGCTGCACCTTGTTGCCAATGCGGCGGGTAAGCTCAACCCAACCGTCCCAGTCCTCCTCGGCCATGCCGTCCTCGATGGAGATGATGGGATAGGTGTCGACGAGCTTCTCCCAGTAATCGACCATCTGGGCACTCGTGTACTCAACACCCTCGCCCTTGAGCTCGTACATGCCGGTCTCGGCGTTGTAAAACTCGGTCGAGGCCGGGTCCATGGCGTACATGAAGTCGACGCCGGGCTTAAAGCCAGCCTTCTCGACGGCCTTGGTAATGTACTCGAACGGCTCAGCATTGGTCTTGAGGTTGGGCGCAAAGCCGCCCTCGTCGCCCACGCCGCCGCCCAGGCCGGCCTCGTGCAGCACGCCCTTGAGGGTGTGGTAGACCTCGGCGCACCAACGCAGGCCCTCGGCAAAGCTCGGGGCGCCCACCGGCATGATCATGAACTCCTGGAAGTCGACGTTATTGTCGGCATGCACGCCGCCGTTGAGAATGTTCATCATGGGCGTGGGCAGCAGGTGGGCGTTGACGCCACCCAGGTACTGGTACAGCGAAAGACCCGCCGACTCGGCAGCGGCGCGGGCAACTGCCAGCGACACGCCCAGAATGGCGTTGGCGCCGAGATTGGTCTTGTTGGGGGTACCGTCCGCGGCAATCAGCGCGGCATCGACGGCGCGCTGGTCGAAGGCGTCGAGGCCCACGACGGCGTTAGCGCACTCGTTATTGACGTGCTCGACGGCCTGCGAGACGCCTTTGCCCAGGTAGCGACCCTTGTCGCCATCGCGCAGCTCGCAGGCCTCAAAGGCGCCGGTCGAAGCGCCCGAAGGCACCATCGCGCGGCCGAAGCTGCCGTCCTCGAGCACGACCTCGACCTCGACGGTGGGGTTGCCGCGGCTGTCGAGTACCTCGCGACCGTAGACATCCAAAATATCGCTCATGTTGTCTCCCTCTCACTTGGAAACGGGTTGAATGCTTGGCGACACGGCTTGCACGCTACAGTGGCGCGCAGGTTCATAAGTTAGCCTTATCGCACTTTTTGCATTATGCCCTAAGTTAGCCAAGGGATACAATCTTTTTGAAAAATAATGGGGGCGATGAGAAAGTCCGTCCCGTCGCCCCCGCAGTCTTACTCCTCTGCCTTTGCGGCATCCCAGAGGTCATTGAGGCCGTGGGTCGAAAGCTCGGCCAGATCCACGTGGGCGTCGGCCGCCATCTGCTCCATCGCGGCCCAGCGGCGGCGGAACTTTGCCGTGCTGGCACGCAGGGCGCTCTCGGCGTCGATTCCCTCCTTGCGCGCAACGTTGACCAGAGCAAAGAGCAGGTCGCCAAACTCCATCTCGCGCTCGGGCGAGCCGGGAGTCTCGGCCTCAAACTCGGCGCGCTCCTCGGCGACCTCGTCCCACACGTCCTGGACTGTCTCCCACTCAAAGCCCACGGCAGCCGCCTTGCGCGACACCTTCTGAGCCTGCATCAGCGCCGGCAGATGCGTGGGCACGCCGTCGAGCAGGCCCTCGGGCGCAGCCTCGCCCGCTGCCACGGCCTTGTCCTTTGCAGCCTTCTCGGCAAGCTTAACCTCGTCCCAGATCTTGAGCACCTCATCGGAGCTCTCGGCGTCCGCATCGCCAAACACGTGCGGATGACGACGGATGAGCTTGGCGTCGATATCGCGTGCCACATCGGCAAGTGTAAACTCGCCGGCGTCCGCCGCAATCTGCGCATGCAGTACCACCTGCATGAGCACGTCGCCCAGCTCCTCGCGCAGATGCGCCACGTCGTCCGCCTCGATGCAATCGAGCGCCTCGTAGGCTTCCTCGATCATGTTCTTGCCAATGCTGCGGTGCGTCTGCTCGCGGTCCCACGGGCAGCCATCGGGCTGACGCAGACGCCAGATAGTCTGCACCAAATGCTGCAGCTCGGCCGACACGTCGACCAGCGTGGACAGATCGCGCGAGCCCTCGGCATTTTGCCGAGCCATGTGCTGCGCCATGATTATTTCTCCTCCAGGATCACGTGACGGAACGCGCCGCCCTCGTAGATGCCGTAGCTGTGCGTGCCGTCCTTGGGGATGCTCACGCTGCCGGGGTTGAAGAGCCATAGGCCCGGGCGTGCCTCGCTTGCCTCGTTAACCTTGATATGCGTGTGGCCGTAGACGAGCGCGGAGCCCTCGGGCAGCGCGGGCACGTGGTCGACGCTGTTGTGCATGCCGGCGCCAAAGACGTGGCCGTGCGTCAGGAACAGTTCACGGCCGGCCTCATCGAACAGCGTGGCGTAGTCCGCCATGACGGGAAAGTCGAGCACCATCTGGTCGACCTCGGCGTCGCAGTTGCCGCGGACGGCGATGATGCGGTCGGCCAGGGCGTTGAGCAGCGGAATCACGCGCTTGGGGGCGTAGTCGCGCGGCAGGTCGTTGCGCGGGCCGTGGTAGAGCAGGTCGCCCAGCAGCACGATGCGGTCGGGCTGCTCGGATTCGATTGCGGCGACCAGACGCTCGGTCCAGTATGCCGAGCCGTGAATGTCGGAAGCGATGAGGTATTTCATGGTGGTCCTTTCGGGTGGGGCTGATGTGGCCGGGCGCGAGATGTCGCCGGCCGCGCTATTCAAATCGCAGTGCCGAGGCTTGTGCCGTCTGCATCACGCGCTGGAGCGGCACGTTATGCTCGCGGGCAAGACGGGCGCAGTCCTCGTACTCGGGCGCCGCACGCTCACTGCCGTCGGGCAGGGTGGCCACCTTGACGGCCACTTCGCCCCAAGGCGTCGCGACCTGCTCAAAACGACGCGGCAGGCAGACGCGTTCCATCACCTGGCGCCGGATGCCGTTCGTGGTGGTTTCCAAAAAGATAATCGTCTGCAGACGGTCAATGTCCTCGCGGGCGCAGATTACCTGCAGCTGCCAACCGGGGCGGCCTTTTTTGCAGTAGAGAGGCAACCAGTGCACCTCGCGGGCGCCCGCCTCGCGCAGGCGGTCCGCGGCATAGGCGAGCACCTCGGGCGACGCATCGTCGATGTCGCACTCCAGCTTGACGATAGTTTCGGGTGCATCGGTCTCGCGGGACAGCGGAGATGTACTTCCACGTTGCATACGGTCCGGATCCTTTCCGCACGGGCTCGTTTTATTCACCCAAACGCTAGCACATCGGACGTGGCACAGGCGTGACTTTCGTCCGTCGCCGCCCTCGCCCCTATCCAAACATGTACACCAGCCTCCAAACATGTCATTTTTTGCAGCTTTTGGAGGCTGATGTACATGTTTTGGAGCGGGGCCGCGCACGATCAGAATTGCGCTCGCACTCCGTCCACCACAAAGTTCACTACACTCAACAATTTTGAACTTTCTACGCAGTTCATCGGCCAAAAAATTACCCTCGGCATACTTACAGGCTGCACGATGCTACTCTAGTTGCATTTGGCTAACTAAGCGGCTGCCGAGGACCCCGACCGGCACCGTTACGGCATAGGAGGTTTCATGTTCGAGAAGCGGCTCTTCTCCCTGGTTCCGCAGGCAACGCCCTACATTATGGCAAGCGTCCTGTTTAAGTGGATCGCGCTCATGGCAAACATCACGGTGATGTGGGTGCTTGCGCGCATCTTGGGCGGCATCGTCACGAACGGTCTTTCCGCCGCGCTCGCCGTCGATGCCCTCGCACAGGCGGCCCTGCCGCTCGCCGCCGCCATCATCGTGCGCGCCGCCTCCATCTACCTGGCCCAACGCGCCGGCGACAAAGCCGCGTTCGAGGCCGTCCGCCGCGTGCGCTCGTTCGTCTACGACAAGCTCACCGCACTCGGCCCCTCCTACACCGAGACCGTCCCCACCGCCGAGGCCGTCCAGACCAGCGTCGAGGGCGCCACGCAACTCCAGGTGTACTTTGGCGGCTACCTGCCGCAGCTCTTCTTTGCCGGCTTGGCACCCATCACGCTGTTTGTACTGCTCGTGGGCCAGGCGGGTCTTCCCGCCGCGCTGCTGCTCGCCTGCGTTCCGGTCATCCCCGCCTCCATCATGATGGTCATGCGCAACGCCAAAAAGATCGGTGCCGAGTACTGGGGCAGCTATGTCGATCTGGGCGGCATGTTCCTGGAGGCCGTGCAGGGTCTCACCACCCTTAAGGTCTACCAGGCCGATCGCAGCTGGCACGAGCGCATCAACGCCGAGTCCGAGCGTTTCCGCACAGCGACCATGCGCCTGCTGGTGATGCAGCTGCGCTCCATTTGCGTTATGGACCTGGTCGTCTATATGGGCGCCGCGCTCGGCATTATCGTAGCCACGCTGCAGCTCGCCACGGGCAAGATTGGCTTTGAGGCTGCCTTCCTCATCGTCTTTCTGTCGCAGGAGTTCTTTTTGCCTATGCGCCGCCTGGGATCGCTGTTCCACACGGCCATGAACGGCATGGCCGCCTCGCGCCGCATGTTTGGCATTTTGGATACGCCCGAGCCCGAGCGCGGCGATGTTGAGCTTGACGGTCGCGGCGATATCGAGCTCGCGGGCGTGAGCTATGCATACGGCGACCGCACGGTGCTGGACAGCGCCAGCGCGACCATTGCGCACGGCTCGCTCGTGGCACTCGTGGGCGAAAGCGGCGGCGGCAAGTCCACGCTCGCGGGGATTATCGCGGGCCGCAAGGGTGCCTACCGTGGCAGCGTTCGCATCGGCGGCGTCGAGCTGCGCGATGCCACGGCCGCCTCACTCATGCGTGCCGTCACCCTGGTGCCCACCAACGGCTACCTGTTTGCCGGCACCCTGCGCGACAACCTGCTGCTCGCCCAGCCCAACGCCACCGACGCCGAGCTTTTGCGCGCGCTCGGCCGCACGCGCGTGGCGGCCTTTGTGCAGGCCAACGGCGGGCTCGACATGGTGATTAACGAGGGCGGCACCAACCTTTCGGGCGGCCAGCGCCAGCGCGTGTGCATGGCCCGCGCCCTGCTGCATGACTCGCCGATCTATGTGTTTGACGAGGCTACGAGCAACGTCGATGCCGCAAGCGAGGCCGCGATCGGCGAGGTCATCGCATCGCTTGCCGGCGAGCACACTGTAATTGTGGTGGCACACCGCCTGTCGACGATCGTGGACGCCGACCAGATTCTGGTGCTGGAACGCGGTCGCATTGCCGAGCGCGGGACTCACGGCGAGCTCTTGGCAACCGCGGGCGCCTATGCGCGCATGTGGAACAGCCAGGAGCAGCTCTCGGCATATGCGTATGCGGAGGGTGATGCCGAGGATGCCGGCGCGGTTGAGGCTGTTGACGGCACCACCGCCCGTACCGATGGCCTCAACGGTGCCGGCTCGTCTTCCGCTGCCGCGGTGCCTGACTCCGGCCGCGCCCGTCGCTCGGCGCCGTCCATCATGTGGCGCATGATG
>CATWVA010000051.1 GCA_958354105.1 uncultured Collinsella sp. | reverse complement strand
TAGGGCCAACGTTTGGCATTATACCCATGTGCACCACGGGCTATCAAAATAAAAGAAAAAGCTTTGCAATTCCGAGGAAGACGCGGCGCAACGGCCCACTTTATAAGGCAAAAGCGAGTCAGATAGTATAAACTCTCATGCACCATATATACACGGCTCGCGATGCGGGCCGTTTTTGCAAGGGTTATCCATCGAGGTTAGAGGCGCACCATGATTGCAATTTTAAAGCAGAGCGCCAGCGACGAGGCCGTCAGCCATATCGTCAGCTGGATTGAGAAAAAGGGTCTGAAGACCGATGTCTCGCGCGGCGAGAACGAGACGATCATCGGCCTGGTGGGCGATACGACCAAGATCGACCCGTTCCTGCTCGAGTCCATGGACGTCGTCGAGCGCGTACAGCGCGTCTCCGAGCCGTTCAAGCGCGCCAACCGCAAGTTCCACCCCGAGGACTCCGTCATCGACTGCGGCCACGGCGTACATATAGGCGGCGATCAGTTCCAGGTCATCGCCGGCCCGTGCTCCGTCGAGGGCGAGAACCTCATCCGCATCGCCCGCCGCGTGAAGGCCGCCGGTGCCACGATGCTGCGCGGCGGTGCCTACAAGCCCCGCACCTCCCCCTACGCCTACCAGGGCATGGGCCCCGCCGGCCTCGACCTGCTGTGCGAGGCGTCTGCCGAGCTCGACATGCCGATCGTCACCGAGATCATGGATCCACGCGACGTGCAGGTCTTCTTGGACAAGAAGATTGACGTCATGCAGATCGGCGCCCGCAACGCCCAGAACTTCCCCCTGCTCAAGGAGGTCGGCAAGACCCAGACCCCGATTCTGCTCAAGCGCGGTATGTCCGGCACGATCGACGAGCTGCTTATGGCAGCCGAGTACATCATGAGCGAGGGCAACGACAACGTCATCCTGTGCGAGCGCGGCATCCGCACCTTCGAGACCCGCACCCGTAACACCTTCGACCTTAACGCCGTGCCGGTGCTGCACCACCTGTCGCACCTGCCCGTCGTTGCCGACCCCAGCCACGCCACCGGCTACACCCGCTACGTCGAACCCATGGCGCTCGCCGCGACCGCCTGCGGTGCCAACGGCCTGGAGATCGAGGTCCACGACGAGCCGAGCCGCGCCTGGTCCGACGGCGCCCAAGCCCTCACCCCCGATCAGTTCGACGACACCATGCGCCGTATCCGAGCCATCCGCGAGGTTTTCTGCCAAGAGACCATGGAGTAGCCCATGGGTACGGTGAGAAACGCGCGCGTTAACCAGGGCGGCCCCAAGTGCGCCGGCATTGTGGGCCTGGGCCTCATCGGCGGCAGCTTTGCCCGCGGCTATGCGCAGGCGGGCGTCCGCGTGCTGGCCTGGGATCCCGATGACGACGTCATGACGGCCGCCAGCATGGGTACCGTCGCCGGAGAGCTCAACGACAAGACACTCGGAGAATGCGACATCATCGTGCTGGCTTGCTACCCCGAAGCCTGCATCGAGTGGCTCGAGGCGCATGCCCAGGCACTCGCCGACGCCACCGACACCGATGCCATCATGGGCCCCGTGTTGATCGACACGGTGGGCGTCAAGGGCATCGTGTGCGAGCGCGCTTTTGAGCTTGCCCGCGAGCACGGCTTTTACTTTGTGGGCGCGCACCCCATGGCGGGCACCCAGTTCTCGGGCTACGCTAACTCTCGTGCCGACCTGTTCCAGGGCGCCCCGCTGGTGCTCGTGCCGCCCGCGGTGGACGATGCGCTCAAGCTGGAGCTTTTGGGCCAGGTGCGCGAGATGGTGCGCCCCTTGGGCTTTGGCAAGTTCAGCGTGACCAGCGCCGCCGAGCACGACCGCGTCATCGCCTTCACGAGCCAGCTTGCGCACGTGGTGTCCAACGCCTACGTCAAAAGCCCCACAGCCCAGGTCCACCACGGCTTTTCAGCCGGTAGCTACCGCGATCTCACCCGCGTGGCGCACCTCAACCCGCAAATGTGGTCCGAGCTCATGATTGACGACGCCGATGCGCTCGCCTTCGAGATCGACCATCTGATCGAGTCGCTTGGCGCCTACAGCCGTGCCCTTAAGGACCGCGACCAGCGCTATCTGGAGAATCTCCTTGCCGAGGGCGACCGCATCAAGCGCGCGCTCGACGACGAGGCCTCCCACTAGACCACCCATCACGCCAGGTCGAAAGGACCGAAGCTTATGGCGATTACCATCGATATCGACACCGCACGCCCCTACCAGGTGCATGTTGGCACGTTTTTGCTGGAGCAGGCGGGACCGCTCGTGCGCGCCACTGCCGGCGGCGCCAAGGCCGTCATCGTGACGGACACCAACGTGGGCCCGCTCTACCAGATGCCCGTTAAGCAGAGCCTGGAGGCGTCAGGCTACGAGGTGAGCATCTGCACCTTCGAGGCCGGCGAGGCCCATAAGCGCGCCGAAACCTATGTTGCCATTTTAGAGTTTGTGGCCGAGCACGAGCTTTCGCGCTCCGACGTGATCGTGGCACTCGGTGGTGGCGTCGTGGGCGACGTGGCGGGCTTTGTGGCCGCCACCTACATGCGCGGCTGCAAGTTTGTGCAGATTCCCACGAGTCTGCTCGCCATGGTGGATTCGTCGGTGGGTGGCAAGACGGCCATCGACCTGGCTGCCGGCAAGAACTTGGCCGGCGCCTTTTGGCAGCCGAGCGTGGTTATCGCCGACGTGGGGTGCCTGGCCACCCTCACGCCCGAGCAGTTCGCTGACGGCTGCGGCGAGGTCGTCAAGCACGCCGTAATCGCCGACCCAGAGCTTTTCGCCGAGCTGGAAAAGACCCCACTCACGCTGGAGTTGCTCAACCGCGATGTGGCCCGCGTAGCGCTCATCATCGCCCGCAATATCGACATTAAACGCGCCGTGGTTGTCGCCGACGAGCGCGAGACCAACCAGCGCAAGCTCCTCAACTTTGGACACAGCGCCGGACACGCTGTCGAGGCCTGCGAGCACTTTGAGCTGGGACATGGCAACTGCGTGTCGATCGGCATGGGCATCATCACGCGCGCCGCAGCCCTGCATGGCATTTGCGACGCCGAGCTGCCCGGCCGCATCGAGGAACTCTGCGCGCGCCACGGTCTCAAGACCCGCTGCAAGCTTTCGGCCGACGCCGTCTTTGCCGAGGCGCTGCACGACAAGAAGCGCGCGGGCGACACCATCGACCTGGTGATTCCGCACGGCATTGGCCGCTGCAGCATCGACCGCACGCCGCTTTCCACTTTCCACGAACTCATTGCCGAGGGCCTCGACCAGAAGGGAGACGCATCCGCATGCTAGCCCGCATCACCCCGTCCCCGCTCAAGGGCACCGTTCCCGCCATCGCGTCCAAGTCGATGGCGCATCGCCTCATCATCTGCGCGGCGCTTGCCAACGGCGAGACGCACGTCACCTGCAACACTACCTGCGCCGACATCGAGGCCACGGTGCGTTGCCTTACGGCGCTCGGCGCCCGCATCGAGACCGTCGAGGACGGCTTCCAGGTCCACCCCACCATGAAGAGTGTTGAGTTCGGCCTGCTCAAGGCCCTTGCCGGCGGCACGCTCGACTGCGGTGAAAGTGGCTCCACGCTGCGCTTTATGCTGCCTGTCGCCTGCGCGCTGGGCGCAGAGGCCACGTTTGTGGGTCAGGGACGCTTGGGCGCCCGCCCGCTGTCCCCGCTCTCGGACGAGATCATCGCCGCCGGCTGCGACCTACAGGGTCTGGGCGGTTTTCCGCTCAAGACAAGCGGCCGCATGCGCCCGGGCACCTTTGTGCTGCCGGGCAACGTGAGCTCGCAGTACATCTCGGGCCTGCTGCTGGCAGCCCCGTTGCTCGCCCAGCCCTCCTGCGTACAGGCAACCGGCCTCATTGAGAGCCGCCCCTACATCAACCTGACCATCCAGGCCATGAAGGCCTTCGGCGTCGAGGTCAACGTCGAGCGTATCCCCGCCAAGGACGGCCAGCCCGAGGTCACGAACTTCCGTGTGAGCAGCGGCTCGTATCGCACGCCCGGCAGCGTGGCCGTCGAGGGTGACTGGTCCAACGCTGCCTTTTGGCTGTGCGCCGGCGCTATCGGCACCGACCCCATCACCGTCGAGGGTGTGTCCCTGAGCTCCGCACAGGGCGACCGCAACGTACTTGCCGCGCTTTCGCGCTTTGGCGCCCGCATCGTACGTTCCACCAACGCCGCCACAGTGCAGTCCGACAAGCTCGCCGGCTTTGAGATGAGCGCCCACGACATTCCCGACCTGGTACCCGTTATCTCGGCCGTGGCCTCGCTGGCTCAGGGCCGCACTTTTATCCGCGATTGCGCCCGTCTGCGTATCAAGGAATCCGATCGCCTGGTCACCACCACCCGCGAGCTCACCGCGCTGGGCGCGCAGGTGCGCATTGCTGGCGATGACCTCATCATCAAGGGCGTCGATGCCCTTACCGGCGGCGAGGTCGATTCGCACAACGACCACCGCATCGCTATGATGGCCGCCATCGCCGCGAGCCGCGCCACCGGCGAGGTCGTGATCCACGGCGCCGAGGCCGTCAACAAGTCCTATCCCGATTTCTTCGACCACTACCGCCTTTTGGGCGGCAAGGTCACACTCGAGGAGGAATAGCATGTCCTCGGCCTTTGGCAACGTCTTGCACTTAAGCATCTTCGGTCAATCGCACTCCCCCGCTATCGGCTGCTCGCTCGATGGCATCCCGGCGGGCATCGCCGTGGACCAGGAGAAGCTGCAGGCCTTCCTCGACCGTCGCGCCCCCGGACGCGACGAGACCGCGACCAAACGACGCGAGGCTGACGCAGCCCACATCATCGCCGGTGTTGTCGATGGACATACCACCGGCGCGCCCATCGCCGCGATTATCGAGAACACCAACACGCGCTCCAAGGATTACTCCGAGCTGCGCCGCAAGCCCCGTCCGGGACATGCCGATTACCCGGCGCGTGTGAAGTATCACAACATGCACGATGTCGCTGGTGGCGGGCATTTCTCCGGCCGCCTAACGGCACCCTTATGCATCGCCGGCGGCATTGCGCTGCAGGCACTCGAGGCCCGCGGCATTCAGGTCATGGCGCACGTCGCGCAGATCGGCGGCATCTCCGACCTGCCGATGGACGATATGGTCTATCGCGAGGCCGACCGCAAGGCGATCCTTACGAACGATCTGCCGTGCATTGACGCCGCCGCAGCCGGCCGCATGCGCGAGGAGATCCTAGCCGCGCGCGACGAACTCGACAGCATTGGCGGCATCGTGGAGTGCGGCATTTACGGGCTTCCCGCGGGCATCGGCGACCCCATGTTTGACGGCATCGAGAACCGCATCGCTCAAATCGCGTTCGGGATTCCCGCCGTAAAGGGCGTGGAGTTTGGCATGGGCTTTGCCGTGGCCGCCATGCGCGGCAGCGAGAACAACGATCCGTATCGCATCGATGTCGAGACCGGCGAGATCGAGGTCGAGTCCAACAACGCCGGCGGCATCCTGGGCGGTATTTCGACCGGCGCGCCCGTCATGTGGCGCATGGCCGTAAAGCCGACGCCCTCAATTGGCCGCGAGCAGCAGACCGTAGACATGGACGCCATGGAAAATGCCGAGCTCTCGGTCCACGGCCGTCACGATCCCTGCATCGTCCCGCGCGCCGTACCCGTAGCCGAGGCAGCCGCCGCCCTCGCCATCTGGGACGCTCTCCTCGAGGACGCCGCCCAGCTCTAACCCGACTCACCTGGGTTGCCTGTCAACTCAGCCGTAACGTGAAAGGGGCCTCCATGGACCTTGCTGACATCCGCCAGGCCATCGATGGCATCGACGCCACGCTCCTCAACAGCTTTGTCGAGCGCATGGACATTGCCACCGAGGTCGCCAAGTCAAAAATCGAGATGGGCAAGGCCGTCTTCGACCCCGCCCGCGAGCGCTCCAAACTCAACAACCTTGCCGGCCGCGCACCCGAGCGCTACGAGGCCCAGACCATCGCCCTGTTCCGTCTCCTCATGAGCATGAGCAAGGCCGAGCAGCAGCGCTACATCAACGAGCTCAAGGGCATCACCGTCTCGCAAAAGGCCCACGCCACGGCTGCAGCGTCCGACACGCCCTTCCCTCAAACGGCCACCGTCGCCTGCCAGGGCGTGGAAGGTGCCTATAGCCAGATAGCCGCGTGCAAGCTCTTCGACGTGCCGGATATTGCGTTCTTTGAGACCTTTGAGGGCGTCATGCGCGCCGTACGCGACGGCTTCTGCGAGTTTGGCGTGCTGCCCATCGAGAACTCCACCGCCGGCTCGGTCAACGCTGTCTACGACCTGCTCGCCCAGTTCGACTTCCATATCGTGCGCTCGCTGCGTCTTAAGATTGACCACAACCTGCTCGTCAAACCCGGCACCAAGCTCGCCGACGTGCGCGAGGTCTACAGCCACGGTCAGGCCATCGCGCAGTGCGCTAGCTTTATCGAGGCGCACGACCTGCACGCCACCAAGTACCCCAACACGGCCATGTCGGCCGAGATGGTCGCCAGCTCCGAGCGTACCGACGTTGCCGCCATCGCCTCGCGCAGCTGCGCCGCACTCTACGGCCTGGAGGTGCTGGAGCCCAATATCCAGGACTCGGACAACAACTACACGCGCTTTGTCGTCATCAGCCGCGAGCCGCGCGCCTATCCCGGGGCCAACCGCACCTCGCTCATGATCACCACGGCCAACGAGCCGGGTGCACTCTATCGCGTACTCGAGCGCTTCTACGCGCTCAATATCAACCTCATCAAGCTCGAGAGCCGCCCCATCCCCGGCCACGACTTTGAGTTTATGTTCTACTTTGATCTGGACTGCCCCTTTGGCAGCAAGGCCCTCGACGACTTGCTCGACTCCATCGACGACGTGTGCGAGAGTTTCACCTACTTTGGCAGCTACACGGAGGTGCTCTAGATGACCAATACCGCCGCAACCCGTCCCTACGGCGTGCTGGGCCGCGTGCTGGGCCACAGCTACACTCCAACCATCTACAAAGAGCTGGCGGGGCTTGAGTACGTGCGCTTTGAGCGCGAGCCCGAGGACCTCGCGGCCTTTATGACGGGCGACGAGTGGGAGGGCACCAACGTGACTATCCCCTATAAGCGCGCCGTCATGGAGTACCTGGACGAGCTGAGCCCACTCGCCGAGCGCATGGGCAACGTCAACACCATCACGCGCCTGCCCGACGGCCGCCTGCGCGGCGATAATACTGACTACTTCGGTTTTCAGTGCCTTGTCGAGGAGCTGGGGGTTGATGTTGCCGGCAAGAAAGTCCTCGTGCTCGGTGCCACCGGTGGCGCCGGCACCACGGCGAGCATGGTACTCGGTGACCTGGGCGCCGTCGTCGTACCCGTGGGTCGCACGAGCGAGGTCAACTACGGCAATATCGCGCAGCAGTCCGACGCCGCCCTGCTCGTCAACTGCACACCCGCTGGCATGTTCCCCCACTGCCCCGACGCCCCCTGCACGCTCGAAGGGCTCGATGCGCTCGAGGGCGTCATCGACATTGTCTACAACCCCGCCCGCACGGGACTCATGCTCGAGGCCGAGCGCCGCGGCATCCCTTGCATCGGCGGCCTGCTCATGCTTGTGGCACAAGCAGCACAAGCTGTCGAGCGCTACACCGGCCAGGTTACGCCGCGTGAGCGCATCCTGGAAGTGACGGAGCGGCTGTCCCACCGCGAGCAGAATATCGCGCTGATTGGCATGCCGGGTTCGGGCAAGACCCGTGTAGGCGAGCAGATCGCCCAGCTCACGGGCCGCGAGCACATCGACCTCGATCGCGCCCTCGAGGAGCGCCTGGGGATGCCCTGCGCCGACTATATCGTCGAGCGCGGCGAGGCGGCCTTCCGCGAGCAGGAAACGGCGGCGCTGGCCGACATCTCCAAGCGTAGTGGCCTGGTGCTTTCCACGGGCGGCGGCGTGGTCACGCGCGACGAAAACTATCCGCTGCTGCACCAGAACAGCCAGATCGTGATGCTCAACCGCAAGCTCGACGAACTCGCCCACAAGGGTCGCCCCATCACCGCCCGCGATGGCATCGACAAGCTGGCCGAGCAGCGCATGCCGCGCTACCGCGCCTGGGCCGACTACATCATCGACTCACGCGACTGCGCCGCCAACACCGCGCAAGCCCTCCTCGACACCCTCCCACCCGCTCTCTAATCAAAACCACCACAAAGGGGACAGGCACCTTTGTGGTGGTTTCTCGACTGCAAAGGAAGCAACCATGAAAGCACTCGTCATTAACGGCCCCAACCTCAACATGCTCGGCATTCGCGAGCCGGG
>CATWVA010000050.1 GCA_958354105.1 uncultured Collinsella sp. | reverse complement strand
CACAACGCCGACACCAAGGGTATCGAGCGTCTGAACTACTTCGCCATGGCTCTGCTCGGCCTGATCTTCGCTGTCGTCGTCACCCTGTTCTTCATCGCTGGCGCTACCATCGGTCAGACCATCGCTTCCGCCATCCCGACTTGGCTGCAGACCGGTCTCTCCGCTGCAGGCGGCATGATGCGCTTCGTCGGCTTCGCCGTCCTGCTCAAGGTTATGATGAACCGCGATATGTGGGGCTTCTTCCTCATGGGCTTTGGCCTCGCGCTCATCACCGTTGCCAACGATTCTCTGGCAACCCCTGCTCTGCTCATCCTCGCTCTCATCGGCTTCGGCATCGCTTTCTGGGACTTCCAGCAGCAGACCGAGCTGAAGGGTGCAGCTGTTTCTGACGGAGGTGACTTCGAAGATGGCATCTAATGAGTATGTGATCCCGGAGCACTACGAGGATCTTACTCCTGCTCCGCAGCTCGACCAGAAGACCCTCAACAAGATGGCCTGGCGCTCCTGCTTCCTGCAGGCCTCGTTCAACTACGAGCGTATGCAGGCCGCCGGTTGGCTCTACTCCATCATCCCCGGTCTGGAGAAGATCCACACCAACAAGAACGACCTCGCGGCTTCCATGAGCCACAACCTGGAGTTCTTCAACACTCACCCGTTCCTCGTCACCTTTGTTATGGGTATCGTGCTTTCGCTCGAGCAGAACAAGGTTGACATCCCCACGATCCGCGCCGTCCGCGTCGCCGCAATGGGCCCGCTCGGTGGTATCGGTGACGCCCTGTTCTGGCTGACGCTCGTGCCTATCACGGCCGGCATCACCTCCAACATGGCCATCAACGGCAACGCCGCTGCGCCGATCATCTTCCTGGTGATCTTCAACGTCGTCCAGTTCGCTCTGCGCTTCTGGCTCATGAATTGGTCCTACAAGCTTGGCACCAGCGCTATTGACGCTCTGACCGCCAACATGCAGGCCTTCACGCGTGCCGCTTCCATCATGGGCGTCTTCGTCGTCGGTTGCCTGGTCGTCACCATGGGTGGCACCCAGATCAACCTCCAGATCCCCAACGGCACCACCCGTGGCCTTGCCCCTACTACCGTGATCGTCTCCGAGAAGGAGGCCGAGAACTTCACCGGTATGGAGGGCATCGATACCGAGACCGCTGAGGCCGGTACCATCGCCATGACCGATGAGGACGGCAACGCCCTCACCGCCGTCGATGCCGACGGCAACGAGGTCAAGTGCGGCGTCGCCGATCTGGGCAACGGCATGGAGTCCGTGACCTACGCTACCGTCACCGAGGATCCGGTCAACTTCTCTGTTGCCGACACCCTCAACACCATCGTCCCGAAGCTCGTCCCGCTTATGCTTACGCTGCTGCTTTACTACATGTTCGCTAAGCACAGCTGGACCCCGACCAAGGGCATTCTGCTGCTCTTCGTCCTCGGCATCCTGGGCGCTGGCCCGCTTGGTCTCTGGCCGAGCATCTGGTAAGGCTCTAGCTTGAGGGGTGTGTCCCTACGCGGCTCACACCCCGACCCCTTAAGCCATGTGTATGTTAAAAGCCGCGTGCTCGAAAGAGCGCGCGGCTTTTGTTTTCTTGATGATTCGGGTGTGGCAGACAGATAATGCTAAACACCCAAGGTAGTAGCCTAGTTTGAGCAAAAGGGAGGATAGGATGGCGATCGGAGCGCGCAAGCAACCGCTGTACGATCAGCTGGTCGATATTCTGACCGAAAAGATTGACCATGAATATCGCGCCGGTGACATGATTCCTTCCGAGCGCGAACTTTCGGAGCGCTATGGTCTCTCGCGCACTACGGTACGCCTGGCTCTGCAGGAACTGGAGCGTTTAGGACTGGTGGTTCGGCAGCACGGTCGCGGTACCTTTGTGACCGACCGTTCGGCAAAGGCAACCAATCTTATGCAGTCCTACAGCTTTACCGAGCAGATGCGCGCGATGGGTCGCGACCCCGAGACCACGATTCTCGATTTTTGCGAGATGGAGGCCGATAAGAATCTGGCCGAGCATATGGGATTACGTATCGGTGATCGCATTTTTAAGCTCAAGCGCCTTCGTTCTGCCGACAACATGCCCATGATGGTCGAACGCAGCTATCTACCGGTTCGTCAATTTCTGTCCCTAAAGCGACCGCTGCTGGAGCGCAAGCCGCTTTACGATGTGATTGAGCAAGACTTTCAGCAAAAGATACGCGTGGCTGAAGAGGAGTTCTATGCGAGCATAGCCCGTCCCACCGACGCCCACCTTTTGGGAATTGTCGAGGGCTCGCCTGTGCTCGATTTGGTCAGGACTACGTATAACGAGTCAAACGAGGTTGTGGAGTATACACTCTCGGTTGCTCGTGCCGATCAGTTTAAATACAAGGTTTACCACCAGCGTAGCAACTAGTGTCCGCATCGTTTCCATATGGTGATTCTTTGCATTTAACTGGTTACTACCAGATAACCAACTGAAGTGTATAATTGCACGTCAGAGGATTACTTCTAGAGAGAGGTATTAGAAATGTTCGAGAAGAGTGTCGAGGAGCTCACCGAGCTCGGCGCCCAGATCACCACGGCCGAGATTGCTCAGCAGCCCGAGCTTTGGCGTGATACGCTCAACATCTATCGCGAGAACAAGGAGGCCATCGAGGCCTTCCTGGCCGAGGCTCGCGCTATGGGCGAGGGCCGTCTGTCCGTTGTCTTCACCGGTGCCGGTACGTCCGACTACGTTGGCGATACCTGCGCCCCGTACCTGCGTCACGCTGGCAACACTGATCTCTACGACTTTAAGCCCATCGCCACGACCGACATCGTGAGCGCTCCGCGCGACTTCCTGCGCGCCGAGGATCCCACGCTCGTGGTTTCCTTTGCCCGCTCTGGCAACAGCCCCGAGAGCCTTGCTGCCGTTGCCGTTGCCAAGGAGCTCGTCCACAACGTCAAGTTCCTCAACATCACCTGCGCTCCCGAGGGCAAGCTCGCCGTCGAGTCTGCCGATGATCCCAACGCGCTGACGCTGCTCATTCCGCGCGCCAACGACAAGGGCTTCGCCATGACCGGTTCTTATTCCTGCATGACCCTGCTCTCCACCCTTATTTTCGACACTGCCTCTGACGAGCAGAAGGCCGAGTGGGTTGAGACCATCGCCAAGATGGGCGAGGAGGTCATCTCCCGTGAGCCCGAGATCGCCGATTACCTGGCTGGCGACTTCAACCGCGTGACCTACTTGGGTTCTGGCTCCTTCGGTGGCCTTGCCCAGGAGAGCCAGCTCAAGATCCTCGAGCTCGCTCACGGTCTGGTCGCTACTTCCTACGACACCTCCATGGGCTATCGTCACGGACCTAAGTCCTTCGTCGACGATAAGACGCTCGTCTTCGTGTTCGTCAACAACGACGCCTACACCCGTCAGTACGACATCGACATCCTCAACGAGATCGGTGGCGACGAGATCGCTCAGCACACCGTTGCCGTTCAGCAGGAAGGTGCCACCGTCTATGAGGGTGAGTCCTTCACCTTTAAGGGCTACGAGGCACTTCCCGAGGGCTACCTTGCTCTGCCGTTCGTGATGTTTGCTCAGGCTATCAGCCTGCTCAACTCCGTGCGCGTGGGCAACACGCCCGATACGCCGAGCCCCACCGGTACGGTCAACCGCGTGGTTAAGGGCGTGACGATTCACCCCTTCACCGCTTAATCGCGTCCCCCTGTAAGGGCGCCCGTCCGCTCATAACGGCGGGCGGGCGCTTTTTGTTTTACGTGAGCTGGGTATAAGCATCACCACAGTCAACTGCTTTAGAAGCAAGGAGTGCATATGAGCACGTACGCAATTAAGGCTGACAAGTTCTTCTTGCCGGCAGGCCCGCAACTGGGCGGCTATCTTATGGTCGAGGACGGCGTCTTTGGCGCCTGGCAGGCCGACGAGCCCTCTTGCGAGATTAAGGACTACACGGGATCGTGGATCGCACCGGGTATGGTCGATACTCACATCCATGGCTTCTACAACCACTCAACTACCGATAACGATCCCGAGGGCATCGATATCAGCTCGACCGAGCTCGCCCGTCGCGGTACCACCAGCTGGCTACCCACGACGTTCACCGATGGCGTCGAGCAGATCAAGGACGCCTGCGCCGCCATCGCTCAGGCGGACGAGGGTCGCGGCCCCGACTTCTGCGGTGCTCGCATTCAGGGCATCTACCTGGAGGGCCCCTTCTTTACCATGAAGCACGTGGGCGCGCAGAACCCCGCTTATCTTATCGATCCCTCCGAGGAGGTCTTTGATCAGTGGCAGGAGGCTGCGGGCGGTCGCATCGTTAAGAGCGCCATGGCGGCCGAGCGCGACGGTGCCGCTGCTTATGCGGCTGCTCTGAACGCCAAGGGTGTGGTGACCAGCATCGGTCACTCCGACGCCACCTACGATGAGTGCATCGCCGCCATCAACGCCGGTGCCAGCTGCTTTACGCATACCTATAACGGCCAGCGCGGGCTGCATCACCGTGAGCCCGGTGTCGTGGGTGCTGCTATGTCCACGTCCGAGACCTACGCCGAGATCATCTGTGACGGCAAGCACGTAAACCCTGCCGCCATCAAGGCGCTGCTGCAGGCCAAGGGCTGGCAGCACACGGTACTCATCACCGACTGCCTGGGCTGCGGCGGCATGCCCGAGGGCAGCTACACCAGCGGCGGCATGGACGTCATCATGAAGGACAACCTGTGCTGGCTCGCCGATGGCAAGAGCATTGCCGGTTCGGTGCTCACGCTTGCCCAGGGCGTCAAGAACATCGTCGACTGGGGCATCGCCAGCGCCGATATCGCCATTCGCATGGCAACCGAGGTGCCGGCACGCTCCGCGCACATCGAGGATAAGTGCGGCAGCATCATGCCGGGTCGCGACGCCGACTTTGTCGTGTTCGACCATGAGCTCACCCTCGTCGAGACGTATGTTGGCGGCCAGAGCGTCGGCAACGCCTTTACCGAGTAACGAAAGAAAAAGACGGCGGGCCCGAATCTGCTCGGACCCGCCGTACGGGTTAAACGCTCAAAAGCACCTTTACAGTTACAGCTTGCTAGCGATTTTCTTTGCCGTACGCTTAACGCCGGCCACCAGGCCTCCTGCAGGATGCTCCTTCTCGTATGCTAGGCGCTTCTCGCGCTTGGCGTACTCTTCGACGATGATGTCTCCATACTCGTCTTCGATCTTGTCGAAGAAGTCGACGGCACCCTTAATTTCCTCAGCGGTCGGGTGCCCCTTTTGGACACCGCCGGTGAGTTTGAACGGCCCCCACGTATCAAAGCCGGGGCAGCCGTAGACACCCATAAAGATGGCCTGCCTCATGCGGCAGATGCCATCGATATCCTTGCCGTACCACTTGTTTTTGCCACCGTAGGTCATAAGGCCAAACACCTTGTCCTGCGGCTGCAACACGTTAGTGAGCACGCGTGCCATGTCCTTGTCGATCTCGGAGTAATAGATGCCCGTGGCGACACCAATCAGATGGTATTCGTGCAGGTTGGGATACTCGTTTTTGCCGAGTGTTTTCACGTCGAGGGTATCGATTTCGGGGTGCGCCTCGACGATGGCGTCCACGAGCTTTTTCGTATTGCCGTGGTGGCGTGAGGCATAAAGAATGATGGTTCGCATAAGAAGGCCTTTCAGCTGTAATTGCATCAATGTCTGTATGGTACCCCGTTACATGGCCGGGATACCGGACGCATCGATGAGCGTGCGGGTTTGTCCATTGGTCAGAGCCGAGACGGGTACTTGCGAGCAAAAAGCAGTTGTTCGAAAGGATGGGCAATGGAATACGCTCTCTCCAACGATTCGATTTCTATTAAGGTGTCCACGGCTGGTGGTTCGTTTACCTCGATTGAGGCCGGAGGTCGCGAGTACTTGTGGCAGGGTGACCCCGCCGTGTGGTCCGGCCAGGCGCCGGTCTGCTTTCCGATTTGCGGAGGCCTGCGCGATGGTAGTGCCATGACGTTTGCCGGGCATCATGTAAAGCTCGCTCGCCACGGCTTTGCGCGCAAGCAGGAGTGGAAGCTGCTGAGCCAAGGCGAGAACGAGTTGGCTATGTGCCTGGCTTCGGAGGATAACGCCGCGCTGCTGAGCGATTATCCGTATCCGTTTAGGCTCGTCGCCCGCTATACGCTCGAGGACGCCGCCGTGCGTGTCTCCTATGAGGTTACCAACGAGGGCACCGAGGACATGCCGTTCTTTATCGGTGGGCATCCCGGCTTTAGGTGCCCGCTCGATGAGGGCGAGGCCTATACGGACTACGAGTTGCGCTTTGAGAAAGAAGAGGCTGCAGAGCTTTGCACCGCTGTCCCTTCGACTGGCTTGATTGACGTGGACAAGCGCTCCAAGAACCCCATGGTGGGAAAGACGCTGCCCCTGTCGCACGAGCTCTTCGATTTTGCGGAGACCATCTTTGACGTGCTCGAGAGCCGCCAGGTCACGCTTTCCAAAAAGGGCGAGGACAAGGGCGTTCGCCTGAGCTTTGAGGGCTTCCCATATCTCATTGTGTGGAGCAAGCCCGAGGGTGATTTTGTGGCAGTTGAGCCTTGGGGCGGCCTTTCGACCTGCTCCGATGAGGACGACGTGCTTGAGCATAAGCGTGGCTGCCTTGTCGCCAAGCCCAAGGAGACCGTCGTTCGCTCGTTCACGATTGAGATTCTGTAATTCCGTTTTGTCGACTCGTATCGCGAGGCACAAGGAGCCTGCGAGATAAGGAGCTAAAAATGATCCTCACCGTTACGATGAACCCGTCCGTCGATACACGCTATCAGCTCGATGAGCTCATTATCGACGACGTTAACCGTGTGACGCCCGAAAAGACCGCCGGCGGCAAGGGTCTCAACGTGGCCCGTGTACTGGGTCAGCTGGGCGACGACGTTGTGGCAACTGGTCTACTCGGCGGCCACATGGGCGCCTACATGGCCGAGCTCATGGATGCTAACGGCATTAAGAATGATTTTGTACCCATCAAGGGCGAGACTCGTATTTGCCTTAACATCCTCCACGCCGGCAACCAGACCGAGCTACTCGAGAGCGGCCCGACGATTGCCCCCGAGGAGCTCGATGCCTTTACCGCCAAGTTCGCCGAGCTTGCGAGCAAGGCCGCTGTCGTTACCATCTCGGGTTCGCTGCCCCGTGGTGTCGAGGCGGGCTACTACGCCAAGATCACGGGTATTGCCGAGAACGCCGGCGCCAAGGTGCTGCTCGATACCTCGGGTGCTTCGCTCGAGGCCGCCCTTAAGTCCGAAATTAAGCCCGAGCTGGTCAAGCCTAACCTGACCGAGATCAACGGCCTTTTGGGTACGAGCTTTACCACCGACGATGTGGACGAGCTCCGCGCCGCGCTCGCCTCTGATGCCCGCTTCTCCGATATCCCCTGGGTCGTCGTGTCCATGGGCGCTGCCGGCTCCGTTGGCTTCCACAATGGCCGTGCGTTCCGCGCAAAGACGCCCGATATCCCTGCCGTTAACGCTACGGGCTCTGGTGACTCCACTATCGCTGGCTTCGCGCATGCCATTGCTGCTGGCGCGGACGACGAGATGGTGCTGCGTACCGCCAACACCTGCGGCAAGCTCAATGCCATGGATCCCATGACCGGCCATCTGGTCATGGACCGTTGGGACGAGGTCTACAACGGCGTTGTCGTGACCGAGCTGTAAAAGCCTGGGCGTCGGCCCCGGCATTGCTTGCTAGCTCATGCCGACGACAAGTGCGGTAGCATTATGCTGGGGCGCGACGCCGAGTTTGTCGTGTTCAATCCCGACCTTACCCTGGTCGAGGCGTATGTGGGTGGCAACAGCGTCGGTAACGCGTTTGCCGAGTAGCCGCCAAAGAAGCGATCCGAGAGGGGATTTAGATGATTTACGGTGCATTGGGCGATATCGAGGAGTACCGCGGAATGCTCAAGGGCCTCGACGTGCTGATCGACTGGCTCGAGGAGAACGACCCGGCAGAGCTCGAGGTCGGCAGCCATCCGATTCTGGGCGACAAGGTCTATGCGAACGTCATGGCTCCCACGACGCGTCCCGAGGCCGAGGCTCACTATGAGACGCATCAGCGCTATCACGACCTGCAGATCGACGTCGAGGGTCGCGAGGCCTTTAAGGTCGCCACGGGCAGCCTGACGCTGGTTCAGGAGTTTGACGAGAAGGACGACTACGATCTGGTCGATTCCGACGCTTCGATCGCCGGCGATCTTGCCGACGACAAGTTTGCGCTGTTCGTTGCCGGCGAGCCTCACATGCCCACGCTCGAGTTCCCGGGCGATGGCGCACAACCGATCAAGAAGATCTGCTTTAAGCTGCTTGCCGACGCCTACTGGGAGGAGTAGCGAGCTGCTCGGCTGAGTTGTTCGTCTGATGGCGTGATTCCCCTAGGGAAATCACGCTAGGACCCCGCCAAACGGGTTTTCCCTAGGGAAATCACGTTTGGCGGGGTTTTCTGTTTTTGAATAGGGAAGCCTCATTTATTTGCGAAGAACATCGGCTAGCCGCAGGATTGAAATCATCGACCGATAAGTGAGTTCCACTTTTTCGCCCGCAAGCAGTCGTTTCGAGCCAATCTCATCTAGCCCCACAAGCCGAGAAAACAGCGGGCCGCTCATCGTGCCATCGTCAATTGATTCCCTTATGGTCATCAAAACGTCCGTATCATGAAGCGATGCCGAGCTGTAGGGGGCAACACGAGCGGAACTCTCAATTAACGACGAGACAAAAGGATGGAGATGCTTTGGACATAGTCCATCAAACACCACATCCCCATTGTCGTTCGAGCCGACCAGGCGCCAAGTATAGTGATCGACCCAGTCATCTCCGTCATATATGGCGTCCATGAGCAACTTCCCGTCTAGAGAGAGAAACCTATTTGGACATCGGGGCGCAAGACCGCAATCCATATCGGGCCTGCAGCAGCTCCAACCCAACGCACCACATAGGTTCCCTTTCGTACATGTGTATCAATCTGCCCCGAAATGCCGGTGAATGCAATTCCAGACCCGTTTGTCGGATAGCAATCGACGTATTTTTGTTTTCCGCTCACAACCTTGTATAGATATATCGTTCCAGCAAAAGAGAAGGTATCGTGGCTATTTTAAATCTATATGGCCAATTCGAGCCCTCACCATGGCAATTGTTGCAGCTGGGTTTCTTTTCATTATAATTTCACTTTGGTCAATCCCCGCCCCTAAGCATTAAACCCGAAGTCCACCGAGTGGGCCGCTGTTGCCGTGGCGATGTTTGGATTGGCGCGCACGCACTCAAAATCGGCAACAAAAAAGCCGCCCGAAGGCGGCTATCTTGTGCAATGGAGCCAGCGACCGGGCTCGAACCGGTGACCCCCGCTTTACGAGAGCGGTGCTCTACCAACTGAGCTACGCTGGCGGCCATGTGGTGACGCAACTGAGGCGTCAACGGCTGTCTATGATACGGGACATCGCACATCCGCGCAAGTGTTCTGACGGCTTTTCTCACTTTAAATGCACTACCTTGATTATCGACTTTATCCGAACACCTCCCACATTCATCCGCACATGTGCGGA
>CATWVA010000049.1 GCA_958354105.1 uncultured Collinsella sp. | reverse complement strand
ATGTGCACCGCGGAGACGGCGGCAACGGTATCGGCCGGGATCTTTTCGTCGCGGGCCATGCTCACCAGGCGGCCATGGAAGAAGTCACGAACCTGCTGGGCGACCTCGGCGGCGTCGAACTCAATGCCCTGCTCGCTGTAAAGCTGCAGAGCAAAGTCAATCAGCGACGTGGGGTCGATCGGCAGACGGTCGCGCAGGATGTTGATGATGCCGATAGCGGCACGACGCAGCGCGTAGGGGTCGGAGGAGCCGGTCGGGGGCTCGCCGATGGCAAAGATACCGGCGATGGTATCGAGCTTGTCGGCGCAGGCCACGATGCAGCCAGCGGTGCCCTCGGGCAGCTCGTCACCGGCAAAGCGGGGACGATAGTGATCGCGAATAGCATGAGCGACCTCGTCGTTCTCCCCCATCGCGGTGGCGTAGTAACCGCCCATCACGCCCTGTTGGCTCGTGAACTCGACGACGGCGTTGGACACCAGGTCTGCCTTGCACAGGTGCGCGGCACGAGCAGCGTCGGCGGCAAGATGGGCGCCCAGATGAGCCTCGCGGGCAATAGCGAGCGCGAGCTGCTCGATGCGCTCGGACTTGGCGAGCACGCTACCGAGCTTCTCCTGGAAGGCGACCTTGGACAGACGCTCACGGAACTCGTCGAGGGAGATCTTCAGGTCCTCCTCGTAGAAGAACTTAGCGTCGTCCAGACGGGCGCGCACGACGCGCTCGTTACCGTCGATCACGCGCTCGGCGTTCTCGGGCTTGCTGTTGGAGACGACCACGAACTCACGCGTCAGCTTGCCCTCGCCGTCATAGATCGGGAAGTAGCGCTGGTTGGTGAGCATGGACTCGCAGATGATCTCGTGCGGGACCTTGAGGAACTCCTCGTCGAAGGTACCGACGAGCACCGTCGGCCACTCGCAGAGGTTGATAACCTCCTCGAAGACCTTCTTGGGCGTATCGACATGGCAGCCGGGACGGGCAGCCTCGACCTCAGCGATACCGGCGAGGATGGCCTCGCGACGACGCTCGGCAGAAAGCACGCCGGCGTCCTCGAGCACCTGCTCGTAAACAGCGGGGCTGGCGACCACATGATCACCGGGGCCCAGGACGCGATGGCCGCGCGTGGTGTTGCCGCTCGTCACGTCGGCAAACGACACGGGCACGACGTCCTCGCCCAAAAGGCAGCAGATCCAGCGAACCGGACGCACGAACGTGGCGTGCTCGTGGCCCCAGCGCTGAGAACGGTAGTTGGGCCACTGCAGGCCGGCGATGGTCTTCTCGCACAGGGCCGTCAGGATCGGAGTAGCCGGAGCGGAAGGAATGTTCTTCTCGGCAAAGACGTACTCACGGCCGTCGGTGTCCTCGCGACGGACCAGATCCTCGGCAGCCACACCGCACTTGCGGGCGAAGCCCTGGGCGGCCTTGGTGGCGTTACCGTCAGCGTCGAAGGCGATGTTGGCCGCAGGGCCACGCTTGACCTCGTGAACCTCATCGGTCGCAGTGGCGACGTTGGCCACGAGCGCAGCCAGACGACGCGGACTCGAGATCACGCGGACCTCGCCATGGGCCAGACCGGCCTCGTCGAGGCCCTTGGCGATCATGGTGCCAAGCTGCTTGACAGCATTGTTCAGCGGTGCGGAGGGCATTTCCTCCGTACCGATCTCAAACAGGAAATCCTTAGCGTCTGCCATGGCTTACGCCACCTCGCCTTCCTGGTCGGCATTCTCGTTGACTCCGGCGACCTCGGCCATATAGGCCTCGCAGCACGCCTTGGCGACGGCGCGAACGCGCAGGATGTAGTTGGCACGCTCGACCGCGGACAGGGCGCCACGGGCATCGAGCAGGTTGAAAGCATGGCTGCACTTCATGACACAATCATACGCTGGCAGCGGCAGCTTGCGCTCCAGGCAGGAATGGCACTCGGCCTCGTAGTCGTCAAACTTCTGACGCATCATCTCGACGTTGGCGACCTCAAAGTTATAGGCACTGAACTCGCGCTCGTTCTCGAGGAACACGTCGCCATAGGTCATGGGCGTGCCATCGGGCAGGTAGCTCCACACCAGATCGTAGACCGAGTTGACGCCCTGGGCGTACATGGCGATACGCTCCAGGCCATAGGTAATCTCGACGGGCACGGGGTCGACCTCGATACCACCCACCTGCTGGAAGTACGTAAACTGCGTGACCTCCATGCCGTTGAGCCAGACCTCCCAGCCAAGGCCCCAGGCGCCCAGGGTCGGGCTCTCCCAGTCGTCCTCGACAAAGCGGACGTCATGGTCGTTGGGGTCCAGGCCAATGGCAGCCAGCGAACCCAGGTAGAGCTCCTGGGCGTTGACCGGCGACGGCTTGATGAGCACCTGGAACTGATAGTAGTGCTGCATGCGGTTAGGGTTCTCGCCGTAGCGGCCGTCGGCGGGACGGCGGCAAGGTTGAGCATAGCAGGTGCGCCACTCGGCGGGACCGAGCGAGCGCAGCGTGGTCGCGGTATGGAAGGTACCGGCACCGACCTCAGAGTCATAGGGCTGCATAATGACGCAGCCCTGCTCGCCCCAGTACTGCTGGAGGCGCAGGATGATGTCTTGGAAGGAAAGCGATGAAGCGTTCATGCCTCTAATATCCCCTCGTCGAAACGAATACACGGTTAGGTACTTTACTATAGCGGTTTTTAATCGATAGCGCCGATGCGGTTGAGCGGCCAGTAACGCACAAGCGCCACAGCGATCAAATCAGAGCGATCGACGGGACCAAAGTAGCGTGAGTCGGCAGAGTTCTCTCGATTGTCGCCCATCACCCACACACAGTCATCGGGGACGGTGTAGGGAAAGCTCACCTGGGCGGCGGGCGCCTGGACCGAAAGCGGCCAGCTCATGCCGGTCGTATAGCCCTCATCGAGCGCCTGGCCGTCGACGACGACCTTGCCGTCCTGAAGGTCGACCGTCTGACCGGCCGTGGCAATAACGCGCTTGACAAGAACATCATGCTCGGAGGTGCCATCGGGGTTGTGAAACACCACGATATCGCCCTGCTTGACGGGCTGACCGAGCTCGAGGCTCACCTTTTGCGCCAGGATCTGGTCGCCGATCTCGATTGTGTCCTCCATAGAGCCGGTGGGCACCACAAAGGGCTCGACCACAAACGAGCGAATCAAGAAGGTGGCGACCAGTGCGATCGCGATGACCGCGATCCACTCAAAAGCGCCCCTCAACGCGGAATGCTGCGATGGAACCATTCTCACTCCTCGCTCTGCGAATACGAAGCGTCCAAAATCTCCTGCGCGTAAGCGCGCTCCTCGGGCGTGAGCCGCGCCGTCTCGATCAGGTCGGGACGCCAGCGGCAGGTGCGCTCGATGGCGTTCTTGCGGCGCCAAGCGTCAACTTTTGCGTGATCGCCACTCACGAGCACAGGAGGCACGCCCTCGCCGTTGAACTCGGCGGGACGGGTGTACTGCGCGTACTCGAGCAGGCCTCCGTCCTCGGCGGTCGAGAACGACTCGTCCACGTTGCTCATCTCGTCGCCCAGGGCACCGGGAATGAGGCGTACGACGGCATCGGCAACGACCATGGCGGGTAGCTCGCCACCCGTAAGCACATAGTCGCCAATCGACAGACGCTCGTCGGCATACGCATACGCGCGCTCGTCGACGCCCTCGTAACGGCTGCACACAAACAGCAGGCGCTCACTTTTGAGCAGGCGCTCGGCCACATGCTGCGTAAAAGGCTCGCCACAGGGGGTAAAGAACACCACAGTGGGCTTGGGACCCTCTGCGCTAATGGCTTCGATGGCCTCTGCGATAGGCTCGACCTTCATGAGCATGCCCTGCCCGCCGCCGTACGGCTCGTCATCGACGGTACGATGGCGGTCGTGCGTCCAGTCGCGCAGGTTATACGCCTTAAAATCAAAAAGGCCGGCCTTGCGGGCGCGGCCCAAGATCGATGTGGACATGACGGGCTCAAACATCTCGGGAAAGACCGAAAGGGTCTCAATCAGCATGCTGTCCTCCCTACTTGTCCATATCGATCAGGCCGTCCATAACGTGGACGGAAATTGTTCCTGTGTCGGGAAGATCGAGCACAACCTGCTCGATCACGGGAATCAGTACCTCGCCGTACCGATCGCCCTCGACAACCCAAACATCGTTAGCGGGCGTCGACATGATCTCGACGATCGTGCCGAGCGAACCGAAGCGCTCGTCGACCACCTCGCGACCCATCAGGTCGGTATAGGCGGCGTCGAGTGAATCGAGCTCAAAGTCGTCACGATTTGCCAGCACGTAGCATCCCGTGATGCCCTCGGCGGCCGTCAAGTCGTCAATGCCCTCAAACGAGACCAGATCGCCATCGCCCGTATCGGTGACGGACACGACCGTGCAAAAGCGGTCGCGCTTGAGAGCCGGCGGCGTCAAGGCGACGCGCATACCCGGCTCTAATACAGAAGGAAGCCCCCGCAGCGGCTGCGCGAGGACCTCCCCCTTCCTTCCGTGCGGCTTGACCACACGGGCGATGTTTTTGTACTGGGACCTCAAGGTCCTAGCCCAGAACCTCTACCTCGACAACAGTGTCGAGGCGAGCGGCCAGTGCACGGGCGAGCGTGCGAATGGCCTTGATGGTACGGCCACGACGGCCGATGACCTTAGCGACGTCATCCTCGGCAACCGAAACCTCAATCGTAGAGGCGTCGTCACCATCGATGACCTCAAGGCTCACGGAATCCGGGTCGTCGACGATCTGAACAACGAGATATTCGACGAGATCGGCGATGCGATCTGAGAGCATTGCCTCACCCTCGAGCTGTGCAGCGTCAACCTCAGGCACGATTTACTCCTCGGCGCCCTCAGCGGCCTCAGCGGCAGCCTTAGCGGCCTCGGCCTCTTTGGCGAGCTGCTTCTTGGACTTCTTGACGACGGTCTCGGTCTTCTCGCCCTCGTTGGCGGCCTTGACCAGAGCGGCGACGGCGTCGGTGAGCTGAGCGCCCTTGGACTGCCAGTCGGCGATCTTCTCGAGGTCGAGGTTGATGGTCTTGGGGGCGGTCATCGGGTTGTAGCGGCCAACCTCCTCGATGATACGACCGTCACGCGGGGCGCGGGAATCGGCGACGACGACACGGTAGTACGGACGCTTCTTAGCGCCGTGACGAGCAAGGCGAATCTTGACTGCCAAAGGAAACTCCTCCAACCAAGCAGCTTTAGGCTGCAACTACAAACAAACAGTTGAACATAATACGCCATCGACGCGGGCAGGTGAAGTCCGTGAGACCAACTTCTTCGGTGTAGTCGAGGGCAAATCCATATCTTAGACAAGAATTTGGGATTTGCAAGCACATACACGCACCCCACATGAGCTGCGCGGTATACTCATGACATGGAAAGACACGAACATACATACGGTTATGACGATGCCATGGGCGTCACGCCGCCTCCCTGGACGGGTCCGGCGGTGGGCCTCATGGACCTCGATGCGTTTTTTGCGAGCGTGGAGATGCTCGATCATCCCGAGTGGCGCGGCAAGCCGCTCATCGTGGGCGGAGACGCCGATTCGCGTGGCGTCGTGTCCACGTGTTCGTATGAGGCGCGTCGCTTTGGCGTGCACTCTGCCATGGCCTCGGCCGAGGCGCGGCGCTTATGCCCGCAAGCCATTTGGACGCACGGGCACTTTGATCGCTACCGCGAGGTGAGCGCGCAGGTCATGGCGATTCTTGCCGAGGAGACGCCGCGCGTTGAGCGCGTATCCATCGACGAAGCCTTTATCGATATCACACCGGGTCGCTTTGCGCCCGAAGACCCGCTACTGGTTGCGCGGCGTATAAGCGACCGCGTGGCAGCGCTGGGAGTGACCTGCTCCATTGGCGTGGGCTGCAACAAGACGGTCGCAAAGATCGCAAGCGAGCGGGATAAGCCGTTTGGGCTGACCATCGTGCGCCCCGGAACCGAGCAGCGCTTTTTGGCCGCGCTGCCGGTATCTGCCATGAGCGGCATCGGGCGCTCGGCCGAGGAGCGACTGCGCCGCATGCGCATCTACACGCTCGGCGAGCTGTCACGTTCACCGGAATCAACCTTGGCCTCTATTTTTGGCGTCAACGGCGAACGCATGCGCCAGCGTGCGCTGGGACTCGAAATATCCGAAGTAACAAGCCTCGATGAGGAACGCGAGGTTAAATCCGTGAGCAATGAGCGCACCTTTGCGAAAGATTTGACTGAGCGTGGGGACATCGAAGCGGCGATTGCGCTGTTGGGAGAGTCGGTTGGACGCCGCCTGCGCCGTCAGGGACTGACGGGCGGCACGGTAACGCTCAAGCTTAAGTATTCGTATGGCAGCGGACGCACGGCGCAGCGGCGGCTTCCCCACCCCACCGACGATGAGAACATCTTTGTGGCGGTTGCGCTCGAACTGCTCGACAACATCTGGCAGGAAGGCATGCATGTGCGTCTGGCGGGTATCGGGATGAGCGACTTTGACCATCAGGGCGGCATCCAGACCGACCTGTTCTGCGAAGTCGACGACCGCGGAGCCCAATCAAGCGACCGTCGCGACCTCTCAGTCGCGATCGATGCCGTCCGAGACAAGTTCGGCGACACCGCCCTATCTTTCGGCCGCCAATCCCGCTTCAATGATTAACCGCCTTTGTAAAAATAGAAAGCCGGGCAGGTGCGGAAAACCGCAACTGCCCGGCGAAATGCGCGAGGCTAGCTAAAAGCCCCATATCAAATGAGCCACTAGAGGAGGTCGAGGGGGAGCTGGGGGGCGTCACCCCAGAGCTTTTCTAGGCGGTAGAAGTCGCGGGCTTCGGGAGTGAAGACGTGGACGACGACCGAGCCGTAGTCCATGAGCATCCAGGTCTTCTGCTCGCGGCCCTCGATGGAGAACGGATGCTCGCCGCAAGCCTCGGCGACCTTCTCCTCGATCTCGTCGACGATCGAATCGACCTGGCGGTTGTTGGTACCGGTGGCAAGCACAAAGTAGTCGCACACATCGGAAAGCTCGGTCAGGTCGAGCACCTGCACGTCCTCGCCCTTCTTGTCGTAGGCGGCCTGCGCGGCGGCGCGGGCGACATCCTCGGCGGCGATACCGCTCGCGGACAGCGAGGCGGCGGTACGGTCGGACGTGGCGGCGAAGCTCTTGTGCTCCACACCTTCAAGAATCTGCTCGTCAGTCATGGTCTCGTCGGCCATGGAATACCTCTTTCTAGACACACCCGAGCTAGCGCAGCTGGGCGTAATGGTTGTAAATCGTAATAGCCGTGGGATAAAGATAGCGCCCGGACTGGATCACGTAGACCAGACCCTGCGCAAAACAGGAGAAGAACAACTCGTCAAGCGTCGACTCCCCTACCATCTTGCGCAGCGCGTGGGCATAATCACCATGGCGGTTGGGCTCGATGGCATCGGCCACAAAGACCACCATATCGAGCGGCGTCATGTCGCAGGCACCCACGGTGTGACGGTCGACAGCCTGGAAAACGGCCGGCGACAGCTCGGGGAAAAGCTGCGGAAGCTCATAGGCGGCAACAGGGCCATGCAAAAGCGGCGTCGCGGCGGAAGGAGAGCCGGCAATCTTGATGCCATAGTGAAGTGCGCGGGCCACGAGCTCGTCATCGGAAAGCACCTTGTCCCAGTCGTGAATCAAGCCGGCGGCGGCGGCATCAAAGCGGTCAACGCCGTAGACCTCGGCCAGATGAAGTGCGGTCTCGGCAACACCCAGCGAATGCACATAGCGCTTGCGCTTATCTTTCATGCGAACATCGAGCAGCTCTTGAATGCGCTTGAGCAGCGCGCGCTCATCGCCCTCAAACTGATCCTCTACCGGCAACGTAGCCCCCATCACTCAAAATCTTCTTGACCCAGATCGACATACAAACTGCGCTTGCGAATGTAGCCGAGCACAGACTCGCTCGTAAGATAGCGCACGCTCATGCCGCGGGCAACTCGCTTACGAATGTTCGTCGAGCTGATCGCAAGCGCCGGAATCTGAATATAGCGCACATCGAACGGCAGCCCCGACTCTTTGATTCGGGCACGCGCCGTATCGATATCAAAGCCCGGTCGCGTCGCCGCAATAAAGGTAGCAAGCTCAGCGATTCGCTCGGCATCATGCCAGGTCACAATATCGATAATCGCGTCGGCGCCCGTAATAAAGTAGAGCTTTACCTGCGACGGGTAAAAGTCACGAAGGGCATGAAGCGTATCGGCCGTATAGGTTACGCCCGGACGGTCAATCTCGAACCGGCTCGCCAAAAAGGCCGGGTTCGCGGCGGTGGCGAGGACCGTCATGGCATAACGGTCCTCGGCAGGCGTCACCGGCTTGTCAAGCTTAAAGGCGGGAGAACCCGCCGGCATAAAGAGCACAGCGTCCAAGTCGAGCGACTCGCGCGCCTGCTCGGCAGTCACCAGGTGCCCGTAATGAATCGGGTCGAATGTGCCACCCATAATGCCAAGCCGAAACTCTTTGCCCTCTTTTATGGGCAGCTCGGGCAAACCGATTCCACCGCGCAGCGACATGGCTTACTCGCCCTCCGAGGTCTCGGCATCGTCCGCGGCATCCGCCGCATCGACAACCTCGACGCCCTCATCCGCAGCATCGGCCACGTCAATGGCCTCAACGGCAACGTCCTCGCCAGCGTCCTCGAGCTCCTCGTACTCCGAGAAGTCCTCAGCGCCCTCAAAGTCAAAGGCGCGCTGGCAAATGCGGACCTCGTCGCCCGCACGGCAACCGGCCTTCTCGAGCGCGTCATCAACACCCATACGCGCAAACTTATGCTGCAGGTAAATGACGGCTTCCTCGTTTTCCCAGTCGGTCTGGATGACCATGCGCTCGATGGCACGACCGACCACGCGGAAGGCATGGGGCTCTTCCTGGACAATGCGGAAACGCTTCTCGCGCTGCAGACGGCGGCGCTCCCACTCCTCGTCGCGCAGATCGACCGGCTCATCGGAGACCGCCAGCTCGGCGCGAAGCTTAGCCACCTGCTCGCCCACGGCAAGCATCAGCGTGTTGAGGCCGGCGCCCGTAACAGCAGACACGGCAAAGAACATATGTCCGTCGTCGAGCGCGGCGCGCTTGAGATCGGCAATCTTGTCGGCCGTGCCCGGCGCGTCGCACTTGTTGGCGACGACGATCTGCGGACGCTCCGAAAGCTCGGCGCCATACTGCTCGAGCTCACGGTTGATGATGCGGTAATCCTCAACCGGGTCGCGATCCTCAAAACCGCCCGTCATGTCGACGACATGCATGATGAGCGCCGTACGCTCAATGTGGCGCAGGAACTGGTGGCCCAGGCCCTTGCCCTCGCTCGCGCCCTCGATCAAACCAGGAACGTCGGCAACGACGTAAGAATACTCACCGGCACGCACCATGCCAAGGTTCGGCACGAGCGTTGTAAACGGATAGTCGGCGATCTTGGGACGGGCGGCGCTCATGCGCGCGATGAGCGAGGACTTGCCCACCGAGGGGAAGCCCACGAGCGCAGCATCGGCCATAAGCTTCATCTCGAGCTCAATCCAGTGCTCCTCGGCCGGTTCGCCCAGCTGAGCGAACGCGGGCGCGCGGCGCACCGACGTCACAAAGTGCGTGTTGCCCAGGCCACCGGCACCGCCGGGCGCCACGACAACGCGCTCGCCATCGTGCACCAGGTCGGCAATCTCGAACATCGGGGTCTGCGTCTCGGGGTCGAGCTCGCGCACCACGGTGCCCATGGGAACCTTCAGGATCAGGTCCTCGCCGCTCTTACCGTTACGACGGGCACCCTGCCCGTGCGTGCCGCGTTCGGCGCGGAAGTGATGCTTAAAGCGGTAATCGATCAACGAAGACAGCTGAGCATCGGCCTGGATGACGACATTGCCGCCACGACCGCCGTCGCCGCCATCGGGGCCGCCCTTGGGGACAAATGCCTCGCGCCTAAACGACATGCATCCGGCTCCGCCGTCGCCGCCGCACACGTTAATGCGGCTGATATCGGTGAACTGTGACAACAGAATCGCCTCCTACAAAAAGAGGGAGACCCTTGAATCCTAAAACTCAAGTGCCTCCCACATATGTGCTCTATGAAGGGTGAATTACGCGTTCGCGAGCGGGCGTACGCTGACCCTGTGCTTGATACCCTTGTGGAACTCAACGGTACCGTCGACCAGCGCGAACAGCGTGTCGTCCTTGCCACGACCAACGTTCTCACCCGGGTGGATGTGAGTGCCGTGCTGACGGACGAGAATCGTGCCCGTGGTTACCGTCTGGCCGGCATAGCGCTTCGTGCCAAGGCGCTGACCGCGGGAGTCACGGCCATTACGGGAGGAACCGAGTCCTTTTTTGTGTGCCATTGTGTATACCTACTCTTTCGTTACGAGTGTAATCTACTCGGCGACGGGAGCCTCGGCAACAGCCTCGGCCTCTGCCTTGACAGCCTTCTTGGCGCGGGACGTAGCCTGGACCTTCACGATCTTCAGCTTGGTGAGCTGCTGACGGTGACCCTTCAGACGACGATAGCGCTTACGCTTGTGGAACTTGAAGACCAGCTGCTTCTCGCCCTTGAACTGCTCAACGATCTGAGCGGTAACCTTGGCCTTGGCCAGCTTGTCGGGATCGGTGACGATCTTCTTACCATCGTTGAGGAAGATGACCGGCAGGGTGACCTTGTCGCCCTCATTGCCCTCGATCTTCTCGACGGTGATGACATCGTCGGTGGCGACCTTGTACTGCTTGCCGCCCGTGTTAACGATTGCGTACATGTTTACTTGCCCTTCATGCATCAGTTAGTGCAACAGCCGAATATAGTAGCAGGCGAAAATACCCCCGTCAACGAGTATGTGGAGCAAATCCACAAGTTCGCACAGGTATGGGGCTGACGAGTCGGCCCTCGTCGTCCTCGCATGCTTGATTCTGACGCTCGACATCGTAGGAGCAGATGGTCACGAGGTCTTGCATACCGGTGGAAACAATAGGTGCATCCACGCCCGGGGTCAAGCCCTGCAACAAAACATCAGCTGCAGAAAGCAAAATTTCCGGACGCATGGAGCCCTCGTTATCGGCATGGGTGTCGAGCATGAGCACTAAATGGTCCGGGCGCTCCCCCGCCGTGAGCTCATAGCCCACGAGCGTGTGATCCAAATCCAAGCGCTTGCTCTTTTTTCCGCGCGCGTAGTCGATGCCATGGTCCGCGCGCAGCGTGTCGATCGCACGACGCACCTCGTCGGCGCTTACGGGCGCCTCGGGATCCAAGTGCAGGTCGATGCGATACGACAGGCGCGTGAGCTGCGCCGTCAACGCCGGCGTGCGCACGTCAATGTACGCTGCCTCGATGGGCGCCAGATCGGCCGGAGACGCCGCGGCCAGGCGCCCAAACGCCTCGTCGAGCGCCACGAACTCGGTCATAAACAGGTCATACCATTCGCAGGTCGACGACGTACCCACCGGTAACGCCGAAGAGAAGCCCACGCGCATGTGCGGAGAGAAGCCCTGCGTGACGGCATAGGGAAGTCCCGCACGGCGCACGATGCGCTCAATGGTATGGATTACTTCGAGATGGCCCAGGTACTTAAGGCGATCGCGCTTGCCATAGCGAACACGAAGTCTAAAGAGCGTGGGGTTGTCGGTCAGGCGCTCACTCATGCGCGATCACCCATCAATACATTCTTGGCGTGGAGCGTGGGGCAGATCCCGCAGCCGGTGCACGACGTGCGGGTGCAGTCGGGAGTCGTGACGCCCTCGAGCGAGCGACGGTACTCGCGCTCGAGGAAGCCGCGCGTGCAGCCGGGGCTCACGTGCTCCCACGGCAGGCGCCAGTCCAACTCGTAG
>CATWVA010000048.1 GCA_958354105.1 uncultured Collinsella sp. | reverse complement strand
AAGTTAGTAAGTGTTCCGCGGTCCGAGATTCGTATGTTGCGGTCGCAAGGGATATAGCTAAAAGGTTCCTCGGCGTAATAGAAGGAGTTTGAGGTTCCCTGCTCAAAGCTGTAGCGCGTATATGGTGTGAGGTCGGCAAGGGACAGCTGCGGGCGGCGGGCAAGCGGGTGGCGCTCGCTAACGAAGACGTGGACCGTCGCGTCGAATAGGGGATGGAAGCTTGCGCGGGCGTCGGCGAAGGCCTTCTGCAGAACGCGGGCGTTAAAGTCATCCAGATACAGAATGCCGATATCACTGCGAAATGCGCGGACGTCATCGATGATCTGCGATGTGGTGGTCTCGCGCATGATGAACTCGAACTTGTCGTCCCGGCAGCGCTCGACGACGTTGGCGAAGGCCTCGACCGAAAAGGCGTAATGCTGGGCCGAGATGGCAAGGCGCGCCTGGGGCGTGCCGCCGTCCTCGTAGCGGGCCTCGAGCATATCGGCCTGCTCTACGACTTGACGCGCATAGCCCAAAAGCTCGGTGCCGTCGTTGGTGAGCGTGACGCCGCGGCTGGAGCGCGTAAAGATCTCCAGGTGGAGCTCCTGTTCCAGGCTTTTGACGGCGTTTGAGATGTTGGACTGAGCGGTATAGAGGCGCTGAGCTGCGGCGTTAATTGAGCCGGACTCTGCCACGGCAATCAGAAAACGAAGCTGCTGAAGGGTCATCGACGCCATCCTTTCGATTGCTATCTATAAAACCGATAACAGGTTAGCGCTTTTAAGTGATTGACCGAGGGAAACAATGCTCGTACTATTCAAAACACACAAAGGCGGTAGGTAATTAAGCCAACCACGGAACCGGGATGCGAAAGGAGGCCCGCATATGAATTGCTTACCAAGACGAATGCCGGGCTCCTGTTTGCGCCCGTCGGCGTGATCAGGAGACAGCGACTTACTTCTCTCTAATTTATTAACTTTTGTTCGATCAAGGAGATCATCATGAGCCAGTTCATCAACAACCCCGAGCACACCTTTGGTTTCGATACCCTGCAGCTTCACGTTGGCCAGGAGAGCGCCGATCCCGCATCCGACTCCCGTGCCGTGCCTATCTATCAGACCGCGAGCTATGTGTTCCGCAACTCCCAGCACGCCGCCGACCGTTTTGGTCTTGCCGACGCCGGTAACATCTACGGCCGTCTGACCAACTCCACTCAGGGCGTCTTTGAGGACCGTATCGCCGCGCTCGAGGGTGGCGTGGCGGGTCTCGCCGTCGCCTCCGGTGCTGCTGCCATCACCTATACCCTGCAGGCTCTTGCTCAGGCCGGTGACCACGTGGTGGCTCAGAAGACCATCTACGGTGGCTCCTACAACTTGCTGGAGCATACGCTTTCCCAGTTTGGCGTCGAGACCACGTTTGTCGATGCCCATAACCTGGAAGAGGTCGAGGGCGCCATCAAGGACAACACCACGGTCATCTATCTCGAGACGCTCGGCAACCCCAACTCCGACATCCCCAACATCGACGCCATCTCCGAGATCGCCAAGAAGCACGGTCTGCCGGTTGTCGTCGACAACACCTTCGGCACCCCGTATCTGTTCCGTCCGCTGGAGCATGGTGCCAACATCGTCGTCCACTCCGCAACCAAGTTCATCGGCGGTCACGGCACTTCGCTGGGCGGTGTGATCGTCGACGGCGGTAACTTTGATTGGAAGGCGAGCGGAAAGTACGCCCAGATCGCTGAGCCCAACCCCTCCTACCACGGTGTTTCGTTTGCCGAGGCTGCCGGTCCCGCCGCCTTCGCGACCTATGTCCGCGCTATCTTGCTGCGTGACGAGGGCGCCTGCATCAGCCCGTTCAACGCCTGGGTCCTGCTCCAGGGCACCGAGACTCTGTCGCTGCGCGTTGACCGTCATGTCGAGAACACCAAGAAGGTCGTTGAGTTCCTGGTTGGTGATAGCCACGTCGCCAAGGTGAACCACCCGAGCCTGTCTGAGCACCCCGATCACGAGCTCTATCAGAAGTACTTCCCCAACGGTGGTGCCTCGATCTTTACCTTTGAGATTAAGGGTGGCCAGGAGGCAGCTTGGAAGTTCATCGATCATCTGCAGGTGTTCTCGCTGCTCGCCAACGTGGCCGACGTCAAGTCGCTCGTCGTGCACCCGGCTACCACCACGCACTCCCAGCTCTCTGCCGAGGAGCTCGCCGAGCAGAACATCACGCCCTCCACGATTCGTCTTTCCATCGGTACCGAGAACGCCGAGGATATCATTTGGGATCTGAAGCAGGCTTTCGCCGCGCTGGACGAGTAAGGCGACTTGTGCAAGGACCCCTTGCGACTCGATAGGTATAACTGCATAAAATGCCTGCTCAAGGCGCCTGTGCAAGCAATGGTTGCGCAGGCGCCTTTTTTGCATAGGGAGGGCGCTATTACAGGGTTTTTGGCATGCTTTATGCATTCGAGTTGTGGAAAACTCCTGTTGAGAGGATGTGAGTTTTACGCAATTGACGTGCGCCTTTTGAGTAAAACCGCAGGTCGCGATTTGCTCGGGGTACTATGCAGCGCAATCGAATCACACGCAGCTCAAACGCAGCAAAAACGCACTACGGAGGTTTCCAGCTACATGAGGATCGATTCACAAAAACCGAAAGCCGCCGCCCTTTCCGCCGCTCTGACCGTGGCACTTTTGGTGGGCGCCGGCGCAACTGATGCCCACGCGGCAACACTGTCCGATACGGTTGGATCTACGCCGTCCGAGACGACGCTGGTACAGCCCGTTGACTATCGCGGCGATGGTTATGGTTCCATGCAGGAGTGGAACGCCTCGATGGAGGCCAAGCGCGATTCCCTGGAGATGCGCGCTCAGATCATCATGAACATGTACGGTGACTATGCCACCGATGACGAGCGCGCTGTGCTGCAGGGTTGCATCGACGGCGCGGGTAGCCTGTTGACGATGGGGGAGGTCGACGCCAAGTCGACCGAGCTCGATGAGCTGCGCACTGCGCTTGAGGATGCCAAGCGCGAAGCGCTCGAGGCTGCCGCCGAGGCGGAGGCTGCCGAGGTCGCCCAGGCTTCGTACTACAACGCCGGTTACACTCCGTCCTGCGCGTCTGCCGCGTCCTACGCGAACGGATCGGGCCTGACGCGCTCTGCGGGTGTCAATAACTACAACGGGCGCCGCGAGACCTATTACAGCAGCAATGTGCTTTATCACTATCGCACGGGCGAATGGACTCAGGATTCTGAGGGCTTCTGGCGCGATTCCGACGGCTATTACGTTGTTGCCGCGGGCGATATGGCCCAGGGCTCGACCTTTACGGGCTCCAAGGGTGATTGCAAGGTCTATGACTCCGGCTGCGCTGCCGGAACCACCGACTACTACACCGGTTGGTAATTTCTCTGCATCACGGATATTTGGCGGACGGGCGTCTTTACCGAGCTTTAGGGCAACGTAAGGGCGTCCGTTCTATGTATGCGTTTGAGTTAACAGAGCCCTTACCGTGGCGGTACGCTGGGCGTATGGATGCGGGGCACACTGGTTCTTGAGAAATAAGGTCTTTCTCTTGGAGGAAGTGGTCTTGTGAATGCTCGAGATATTGCCGTTGCCGCCGTCGCGTTGATGCTTGGCTGCCTTGGTCCCACGGCCGCGCTCGTCGCGGGCATGCAGGGGACATGCGGGGCTGCTCCTATCGTGGTCGGCGCGCTGATCGCGGCCACGCTGCTGGGAAGCGCGGGCGTGGTTCTTTGCCACGATGACGAGGACGAGGTGCCGGGGTCGCAACGCTAACTGTTGTGAGATCGGCCGCCGGTTATAGACGAAGATGAAGGCCGCCGCAGGGGAAAGGTTCTCTTGCGGCGGCTTTGCTGTTAAGGCTGTTGAATGCGGCGCGTTGGCGCTACCAGCTTTTCTCGATACCGCGGATGCGCCGATAGAGCCACTCGTTTTGCGGTGCCTGGATATCGTGCTTGGCCGCCAGGCGGCAGATGGTGCCCGCGAACTCATCAACTTCGGTTTTGCGCCTTGCGATGCGGTCTTGAGCCATCGAGGGCATACCGGCGGGGTCGATTCCCTCGATGAGGTGCACCATTTGCGTCAGGTCTGCCTCGGTCAGCTCAACGCCCTCGGCGTTGGCGACCGCAAGCGTTTCGCGCATGGCGGAAACAAAGCAGCGACGCTGCTCGGAGCCCGGCTCCGTGGCGCTTCCGTAGGTCCCGCCGTAGGCCATGCAGGTCTGGTTGATGCCGTCGTTGAGCATGAGTTTGGCCCACATGCGGTGGGCGATGTCGTCCTCGACGGTATGGGCGATGCCGCAGCGCGTATAGAGCTCGTCGATCGCGGTGATGGTTGCGGGGTTCGTGCCTGCTGCCGAGCCAAAGCGGATCTCGCCCGCATTAGTAAAGGTGAGCGCGCCGTCGAGGAACACGGCATCCATACCCTGGCAAATACCAAGAACGGTATGCTCCCAGCCAAAGCGTTCGGCAATCTTTTGCTCGCTCGTAATGCCGTTGCACAGCGAGGCGATGAGCGTGTTGGGTCCCACGACACGCTCCATAGTCTTGAGTGCTTGGTCGAGACCAGTGGTCTTGACCGTCAGGATGACCAGATCGGCGGGCGCTGCCTCGCTGGCGCGGACGGACGTGAGATCGCAAGGCTTTCCGTTGACGGTGAGCGCATCGCCCGCGTGACGCTCAAAACGGGCGTCATCCATAACGTATTCGACGGCGTCATTGCCGAGCGCCTTGGCAATCATGCTGCCGTAGAGCAGGCCGACGCCGCCCTTGCCGATAAAAGCGACCTTGTTGATCTGCATGTGAATCATCTCCCCATATAAAAGGCGCCCGCGTAAGGGGCGCCTGATGGATTGTATGCTGCCAGGGTGATTGGTGGGTGCGCGGGGCGGCTGTTATGAAAAAGAAACTATTGCGCTGTGCGCTTATGCCGCGGTGCAGACCGCAAAGACGCGGGCGGGGTATCCGACGCCATCGCGGACCTTGGGGAAGGTGCAGAAGATGACGGCACCCGTGGCGGGAAGCTCGTCCAGATGGTCCATGACTTCGATCTGATAGCGGTCGACCGAGAGGATGTATTGCTCGCCGGGGTAGGGGTAGGCGTCCTCGCGCGTGGTGATGGTCGCCGGATCGGTATCTGCGGGCTCGTGGCCGATGGCGCCGATATTGCGTTCCTCTACAAGCCACTTGATAGCATCGAGGTCCCAGCCGGGGTAGTGGGGCTGGCCGTCCTCGTCCTTGTTTTCCAGATCGGCGAGCTTGGACCAGTCGGGGCGGAAGGCGACGAAAGCGTCCTCGGGAATGCGACCGTGCTCGTCCTCCCAAGTTTTGAGGTCATCGACGGTTAGGATAAAGTCGGGGTTTGCGGCGCATTCCTCGTGCTTGTCGATCACGCAGAGCGGATGCATAAACTCGATGGGTTCAATCTCTCCAAGGGAACGACCCTCAACATGGAAATGCCGCGGTGCATCGACGTGGGTGCCGTATTGCGAGGCGACCGAATACTGAAAGCAGCGCATGGGCGCGAGCATGTCCCCGGGCGTGTCGGGCAGGTAGTCGAAGAGCTTGGTGGACTCAAATGGCTTAAAGCCAAACCAGTGCGGGGTGTCGCACGAGAGCGTGTGGGTGAGGTCGACCCAGCGATAATCGGTGCTTTTGAGCTGGGATGCGAGGTTCCAAAGGTCGAGCGCGGGCATGGGCGACTCCTTTCATCGGGCTTTTTGCTGATGTTAAAGCGGTGCCGTGACGGCCTGATTTCTGCTGCGTTACGATACGTTCTCAATTGCGATTCCGATGTGTTTCGATGACGTGACGGGTTTGTTTCGCCTTGTCAGGGCTTCGATGGGAGGGGAGGGGCCGTGCAATATCGCGTTGACCCCAAAAGCGGCAACCGTATCTCGGCGTTGGGGCTGGGCTGCATGAGGTTTCCCGGTGCGCCGGGACGCCCGGATGCGAAGACAGCCGACGCCATCATCTCCCGTGCGGTGGAGCAGGGGATTAATTATCTGGACACCGCGTATCTCTATCCCGGTAACGAGGCGTGCGTGGGCGCCTCGCTTGAGCGCTTGGGGCTGCGTGACCGGGTGTTGCTGGCGACTAAGTTGCCGCATGCTTCGTGCAAGTGCGCGGAGGATTTCGACCGGTTCTTCGACGAGCAACTGCGCCGCCTGCAGACCGACCATATCGACTATTACCTTATGCACAACATTACCTCGCCCGCCCAGTGGGAGCGCTTGGTGGCACTGGGCATCGAGGACTGGATTGCGCGCCAAAAGGCTTCGGGGCGCATTCGCCAGATCGGTTTTTCGTACCACGGTAGCGCGGCGGACTTCCTCACGATGCTTGACGCATATGACTGGGATTTTTGCCAGATCCAGTACAACTATGCCGGCGAGCATTACCAAGCGGGAACGGCGGGACTCATGGCGGCTGCGGAGCGCGGGCTCGCGGTGTTTGTGATGGAGCCGCTGCTGGGCGGTCGTCTAGCGGGTAAACTGCCGCCGCGGGCCCGCGCCGTGCTTGATAGTGCCCGTGACCCGCATTTGCGCACTCCTGCCGCCTGGGGTCTTTCGTGGGTGTGGAATCATCCTCAGGTGACGATGCTGCTTTCGGGTATGACCGATACCGCGCAGGTGGATGAGAACGCGGTGTTGGCCGATCGGGCCCTGCCGGATTCGATGACAGCTACTCAGCTCGATGCCATCGCGCACGTGCTGACGGAGTTTGAAAAATCGAATCGCGTGCCCTGTACGGGGTGCGGCTACTGCATGCCATGTCCCAAGGGTATCAACATTCCCGGCTGCTTTGCCGCCTACAACGCGAGCTATGCGCACAGCTGGTTTACGGGTCTATCGCAGTACTTTACGGCGAGCGCGGTGCGCACAAGCGAGGCCAAGCTGGTGAGCAATTGCGTCAAGTGCGGCAAATGCGCGCGCCACTGCCCGCAGCATATCGATATCCCCGAGCGTCTCGATGACGTGCGCCGACGCTTCCAGCCGGGCCCCGTAACGGCCATGCTTAAAGTCTTCAGCAAAACTCGCTCCTCATGACCCTTTTATATCTTGTGATGGAATAGTTCCTGTTTGCGGCAGAATGGGGCGATAACAGGAACTATTTCGCCGCAACTGATGGGAGGCTATCGTGGGTGACCGAGGTTTACGTAATGATTCGCGTGAGGTCCGTTGGGGCATTTTGGGCGCTGGGCGCATTTCTCATCGATTTGCATCGTCGCTCAAGAAGGTCGACGGGGCACGGCTGGTGGCTGCGGCCGGCCGCACTCCTGCACATGTCGAGGAATTTTGCCGAGCGTTTTCGATCGATGCTGCGCATGGCCATGCCTCGGTCGACGATAACGGCGATGCGGCTTATGACGCGCTGATTGCCGACCCCGATGTCGACGCAATCTACTTGGCGCTTCCGCATGGCATGCATACGCGTTGGGCCTGTCGCGCGCTGTGCGCCGGAAAGGCCGTGCTGTGCGAAAAGCCGGCCGTTTTGAGTGAGGAAGAGGCTCTCTCGATCGCCTCCACCTCTCGCGAGCGCGGCGTGCTGTTTATGGAGGCGATGAAGAATCGGTTTTGCCCGATGCGCACTCGCGTGAAAGACTTTCTTGCGTCGGGTGAGCTTGGCCGTATTGTCTCGATTGAAAGTGTGCAAAAGCTCGATTACGGCGAGTCTCCTTCGGGCTATCTGCTTGATTCGCTGCAGGGCGGCTGTCTATATGACATGGGCTGTTATGCGGTCGGTTGGTTTGAGGATTTGCTCGCGGGCGCGTGCGAGGTTTCGTCCCGTGAAGTTCGCTGGCGTGACGTATCAGGCGGCCGTGTCGATTGGGCCGACGAGATCCATATGAGCGTCGGAGGTATACCCATTCATATGGTGTGCGACGGCAAAGCAGCATATGAAAGCCGCTTAACGATTGCCTGTGAGCGGGGCTCGTTGGAAATCGAGCGTCTCCATCGCCCCGAGCTCGCCCATGTGAAGTACTCCGACGGTCGAGTACTCGAAATCGATGCACCATTTGAGGTCGATGATTTTTACGGTGAGGCATCGCACGCGACGCGGCTCATTCAGGCGGGGAAACTCGAAAGCCCCATCATGTCCCTAGCCGCCACACGGCGCTGCGCACGCATCATCGATGCGATTCGTTTGAAACTTTAGGGCGTGGGGGCATGGCACCAGCGCTTGGAATGCCTGGAGGCCTTTGCCCCTGATGCCCCTTTTATAACTTGCGGTGGAATACGGTCTGTTTGCGCCAAAATAAGGCACCAATAGACCGTATTTCACCGCAACTGATGAGGGGGAGCTGGAGATGCTGACGATCGGGTGTCATCTTTCGACGACGAAGGGCTATCGGGCAATGGGGGAGACGGCGTTGTCCATTGGTGCCAATACCTTTGCGTTCTTTACGCGCAACCCGCGCGGTGGCAAGGCAAAAGACCTTGACATGGATGACGTGGCGGCTCTGCGCGAGCTTATGGCGCAAAACGACTTTGGACCGCTGGTGGCGCATGCCCCGTATACCTATAACCCCTGCTCGGCCAAAGAGCGGGCGCGCGAGTTTGCCCTAGAGGCCATGGCAGAGGATCTGCGGCGCATGGAAGCGCTGCCCGGCAACTACTACAACTTCCATCCCGGTGCGCATGTGGGGCAGGGCTCCGACGCCGGCATTCAGATGATCGTCGACACCCTGTGCCAGGTGATGTTTGAGGGCCAGCAGACGATGGTGTTGCTCGAGACCATGGCGGGCAAGGGCACCGAGGTTGGTCGTAACTTTGAGGAGCTGACGCGCATCATCGAGGGCGTTGCCGCCAAGTGCCCCGAGCTGTCCGATAATCTGGGCGTTTGTTTGGACACTTGCCATGTGAGCGATGCCGGCTACGACATCATCCATGATCTGGACGGCGTACTCGACGAGTTCGACCGCGTGGTGGGTATCGATCGCCTGCATGCCGTACATATCAACGATTCGAAGAACCCTTGTGGCGCCCATAAAGATCGTCACGAGTGCATCGGCAAGGGATACCTTGGCAGCGAGGAATTTGGTGGCGGTATGCAGGTTATGCAGAATATTGTATCGAATGGCCGTTTGCGTTCGCTGCCGTTTATTTTGGAGACTCCGAACGAACTTGCAGGTTATGCAGCTGAAATTAGACTATTAAGGTCATTGCAGCAGTAATGACTGTCATAAAGTAGAGTATTCCATTCACGTTATGGGTTTGTTTCAATCAGTTTTCTCGTTGCAGATTCGTAATTCCAGGTGCATAATAGCCAACAGTTTTTGCAGACCTCTGAATCAAACGAGGTCACCGGAAGGAGACTGATTATGAAGCTCAAGAAGCTTGGCGCATTTGCCGCCACGGGTGCCATGGCGCTCGCCCTCGCACTGACGGGCTGCGGCTCGTCCAACGCCACCTCTGGTTCTGATGCCGGTTCCAGCAGCTCTGACGACGCTAAGGTCGAGAAAGTCGACGGCTCCAAGGAGTACGCGCTCGTCAAGGACGGTACGCTGACTGTCGGCACCTCTGCCGAGTACGCTCCGTTTGAGTACAAGGATGACAACGGCGATTATCAGGGCTTTGACCTTGAGCTCATCAAGGCTATCGGCGACAAGCTGGGCCTGGATGTCGAGTATGTCAACAATGACTTTGACACGCTGGTTCCGGGCGTCGCTTCGGGCGCCAAGTATGACGTTTCCATCGCGGCTATCACCGACACGCCCGAGCGTGAGAAGGAAGTCACTTTCTCTGATTCCTACTACATGGATGATCAGGCTATCGTGACCAAGGTCGATAACACCGACATCACGGCCGATAACTTTAGCGAGAAGCTCAACAATTCCGACGCTACCATCATCGTCCAGTCTGGCTCGACCGCCGAGGCCTTTGCCCAGGAGAACTTCCCCAAGGCCAAGATCGTCCCCTACAAGGACGCCACCGAGTGCTTTAGCGCTCTGCAGTCCGATAAGGGCGACGCCGTAGTCACCAACCGCTCCGTTGCCAGCCAGCTGACCGCCGAGCAGTTCAACACCTGCCAGACCATCAAGCAGATCAGCACCGGCGAGGAGTACGCCATCGCCATCAACCAGGGCAACACCAAGCTCAAGGACGACATTAACCAGGCCATCAAGGACCTGACCGACGACGGTACCGTCGACGCCCTCATGGCTAAGTACAATATCAAGTAAAATAACTACTTGATTGCGCGCGGGCCCTTTCCGTTTTGCGGAGAGGGCCTTTGCGCTTCTCTTGACGGAGAGCGTTTCCGTCTCGTTTTGCCGGCAACTTCTACGATAGGAGCCACCTTGTCTCGACTGAACAAAGGGGCCGTGGAGCAGCGTTTTTCACTGCCCGCTTTGCTCCAAAAGCTAGCCTGCGTCATGGCCGTGGCGCTCGCGCTGGTGTGCGCGGGGGCATATGCGCCCACGACCGCCCAGGCGCTTGAGACCGCAAAGATTACCGCCCGACCCAACACCGGTTCGGGCAGCGCTGTGGTCGGCGGCACCGAGACGCGCATTACCTGGGAGGTTCAGGCCGATGCCGACGAGGAGCTGAGCGGTCTTTCGCTGACGTTTGTCGACGGTACGACGTTTGGTACCGATGACACGCGATTGACGATGCTCTCGGGCGAGGACCTCATGGATCGTACGCCCATGAAGCCCACGTGCAAGGCTGACGGCCAGACGCTCAAGATCGACTTTGGCGAGGCGGCGCCCGCCGGCGGCTATTTCCGCGTTGAGGTCTACGGCGTGACGTTTCCCGTCGAGGGCGGCGATGAGGCCTTCAGCGGCACCTATACGCTCGCCGACGGTTCGACCAAGAAGATTTCCAAGATTCCTTCCGTCGAGATTAAGGGCGTGACGGCATTCGATAACTTCCTGGCCGACCTTAAGGAGCAGCCGTGGGTCGAGGCATGGAATTCCAACATGTTCCTTCGCCTGTTCCTGAACCCGGTCATTTTGGTCCAGAGCCTGCCGATCGTCTTCAAAGGCTTCCTCATGTCGCTCTCGATCGTGCTCGTGGCGTTTCCGCTGGCAATTCCCTTTGGCTTTGCCTTGTCGCTCATGCGCATCTCCAAGTCGCGCATCCTGCGTTGCCTTGCCGGCATCTATGTGAATATCATCCGCGGTACGCCGGCGTTCCTGCAGATCTACATCGCGTTCTTCGGTCTGCCGCTGGCCGGCGTCAAGGTTGACGACTATGTGCTGGGCGTCATCGTCATGGCCATGAACTCGTCCGCCTACCTGTGCGAGATCTTCCGCGCCGGCATTCAGTCGATCCCCAAGGGCCAGAACGAGGCCGCGCGCTCGCTGGGCATGAACGCCTTCCAGACGCTGCTCTACGTTATGATTCCGCAGACGTTCCGCAATGTCCTGCCTACGCTGACCAGTGAGTTCATCCTGCTTTACAAGGATACGTCGCTGCTCGCGGCCGTGGGCGTGGTCGAGATCGTCATGAACGCCCGTACCATCGTGGCCACGACGGGTTCCATTACGCCGTATGTGGTTGCCGCGCTGTTCTACCTGGTCATCACCCTGCCGCTTGCTCGCTTGGTGAGCGGTCTTGAGGCGAGGCTTCTGGGGACGGCCGAAACCAAGAAGAAGCGTCCCGCCAAGAGCGCTGGACAGGTCGTCGCGACGCCCGCCGACCACATCGCCGGTCTGTAAGGAGGTCCTATCATGAGCGAAACCAATAACTCGAACGAGGTCGTCGTCAGCATCAAGAACCTCCAGAAGGCCTTCGGCGATAACGTGGTCCTGCGCGATATCGATCTGGATGTGCACAAGGGCGAGGTCGTCGTAGTCCTGGGTCCTTCGGGCTCGGGCAAGTCGACGATGCTTCGCTGCATCAATCG
>CATWVA010000047.1 GCA_958354105.1 uncultured Collinsella sp. | reverse complement strand
CCCATGCACGAGCGCTATTCGGCCCTGCTGGAGCGCGCGTCAGATTGGGCCGCACGTCTGCGTGACCAGGCCTCTCTGGAGGAGGCGGACTCCGCTTCGCTTAAGAAGACCATCGAGGATGCCAAGGCAGAGGTTGCCCGCGCTAAGGAGCGGGTCGATACCGCCACCGCCACGCAAAACGAGTTCAAGGTCGCACGCGGCAAGCTTGAGGTGCAGGTAGAGGCCGCCATTAAGGCCATTACCGCCGATGGCACCACGGTACTCGAGGAAGCGCTCATGCTTCCGGCGCCCACCGACCGCGATGCCGCCGAGCGCGAGCTCAACCAGCTTGTGCGCCAGATCAACAACCTGGGCCCTGTGAACCAAGTTGCCATGGAGGAGTACGAGCAGCTCAAGCGCCGCGCTGACTACATCGAGGAACAGCTGGCCGATCTGGAGAGCGCGCGTAAGGCGCTCACCAAGATCACGGTGGCCATTGATCGCAAGATGCGCAAGGCGTTCCTGGTGACGTTTGAGAAGGTCGACGCGAACTTCCGCGAGATCTTCGCTATGCTCTTCCCGGGCGGTCAGGCACATCTGGAGATGACCGACCCCGAGCATCCGGCCGAGACAGGCATCGAGGTCGTGGCGCAGCCGCGCGGCAAACGCATCACCAAGATGATGCTCATGTCGGGCGGCGAGAAGAGCCTGACGGCGCTCGCCCTGCTCTTTGCCGTGTACCGCACGCGCACGGTGCCGTTCTATGTGCTGGACGAGGTCGAGGCGGCGCTTGATGACGCCAACCTGTCCAAGCTCATCGGAGCCCTCGATGTGCTGCGCTCCGATACACAGCTCTTGGTCATTTCGCATCAGCGCCGTACTATGGAGGACGCCGACGTTCTCTATGGCGTCTCGATGCAAGCCGACGGCGTCAGCCGCGTCGTCTCGCAAAAACTCGATCGCGAAACCGGAAAGGTCGTGAATGCATAATGGGATTCTTTGACGCTCTCTCGCGCGGACTTGAGCGCAGCCGCGAGGCCCTCAACGAGGTCTTCTACTTTGGCGGCGAGGTCGACGAGGACTTTTGGGAGGACCTTGAGGATACCCTCGTTATGGGTGACATGGGTGCCGAGGTCGCCATTCAGGTCTCCGATGACCTGCGCGAGACGGCCGCCAAGAAGAACCTCAAGACCGCCCCGCAGCTCCGCCGTGCCCTGGCCGAGCAGCTCGAGCAGCACTTTGTGCCCATCGAGCGCGATCCGTTCTCCGATACGCCGAGCTGCGTGCTGTTTGTAGGCATTAACGGTGCCGGCAAGACCACGACGGTCGGTAAGATCGCGAGTGCCATGGCTGCCCGCGGCAAGAATGTCGTGATCGGTTCGGCCGATACGTTCCGCGCTGCCGCCATCGAGCAGCTCGATGTGTGGGGCCAGCGTGCCGGCGTCCCCGTCATCAAGCGCGATCGCGGCTCCGATCCGGCAAGCGTTTGCTACGACGTGCTCGACGAGGCCGACAAACGCGGCAGCGACCTGGTGCTTATCGACACCGCCGGCCGCCTGCACACGAGCCCCGAGCTCATGCGCGAGCTCGCCAAGGTGGTCAACGTGACGCGTAAGCGCGCCGCCAATATGGCCGCCGGCCACATGCCCGTCTCGGTCGTGCTCGTGATCGATGCCGCCACCGGCCAGAACGGTCTGAACCAGGCGCTCGAGTTTAACGAGGCACTGGGTCTGGACGGTATTATCATGACGAAGCTCGACGGCACGGCAAAGGGCGGTATCGCCATGGCCGTGGCCGAGAAGCTCAAGCTCCCGATCCTGCGCGTGGGCGTGGGCGAGCAGGTCGATGACCTGCAGGAGTTCAATGCCAAAGATTTCTGCCGCGCCCTGGTGGGCGAGTCCAATTAAGGAGTGACTAGTGTTTGATTCCCTGAGCGATCGCCTCAACGACACATTTGACCGCCTGCGCGGCAAGGGCAAGCTGACCGAGGCCGATATCACCTCGGCCATGCGCGACATCCGCATGGCGCTGCTCGAGGCCGACGTCAACTTTAAGGTCGTCAAGGAGTTTGTCGCCAAGACCAAGGAGCGCTGCATGACCGCCGAGGTCATGGAGTCGCTGTCGCCGGCACAAAATGTCGTCAAGATCGTGCTCGACGAGCTCACCGAGATGCTCGGCTCTACCGAGAGCAAGCTCGTCTTTAGCAACCGCATTCCCAATGTCATCATGCTCGTGGGCCTGCAGGGCTCCGGTAAGACCACGGCGGCCGTAAAGCTTGCCTACCTGCTCAAGAAGCAGGGCCGCTCGCCGCTGCTCGCCGCGTGCGACGTCTACCGTCCCGCCGCTGCCGACCAGCTGGCCACGCTTGGCGGAGAGATCGGCGTACCGGTCTTCCGCGGCGACGGTGCACACCCGGTCGACATCGCCAAGGGCGCCATTCAGGAGGCCGTCGACCACCTGCGCGACGTGGTCATCGTCGATACCGCCGGTCGTCTGCAGATCGACGAACAGATGATGCAAGAGGCCGTCGACATCAAGAAGGCCGTCAAGCCCGACCAGGTGCTGATGGTCGTCGACGCCATGACCGGCCAGGACATCGTCAACGTGGTCTCGACGTTTGCCGAGCGCACCGACTTTGATGGCGTGATTATCTCCAAGCTCGACGGTGACGCCCGTGGCGGTGGCGCGCTTTCGGTGCGTCAGGTGACCGGCAAGCCCATCAAGTTTGTGAGCATGGGTGAGAAACCCGATTCGCTTGAGCCGTTCTATCCCGATCGCATGGCCAAGCGCATTCTGGGTATGGGCGATGTCATCGGCATCATCGAGAAGGCCCAGGAGGCCGCCGATGCCGAACAGCTTGAGGCTGCCGAGCGTATGCTGCGCGAGGGCTTTACCATGAACGACATGCTCGACCAGATGAAAGCCGTCAAGAAGATGGGCGGCATGAAGGGCATTCTGGGTATGCTTCCCGGCGGCCAGCGCGCACTCAACCAGATGGGCGGCAACCTGGACGAGGGCATCTTCGATAAGAACGAGGCCATCATCATGTCGATGACCAAGGAGGAGCGCCTGCGTCCCTCTATCATCAACGGCCAGCGCCGTGCCCGCATCGCCAAGGGCGCCGGCGTGACTCCCACCGAGGTCAACAGCCTTATGAAGCAGTGGGGCGAGATGAACAAGATGATGGGCCGCATGCGCACGATGGCCAATCAGGCGCAGGCCGGCGGCAAGAAGGGCAAGAAGGGTAAGAAGGGCAAAAAGATGCGCATGCCCAATATTCCCGGTCTGGATGCCATGGGTCTGGGCGGCATGGGCGGCCTGGGTGGCTTGGGAACGGGCGGTCCCAAGTCCGATATGGACCTGCTGCGTCAGATGGAAGCGCGGATGCGCAATAAAAAGTAATGGCTCTTTTGAGTTGTGTATGACGAAGGCCGCCTGGATCGTATTCCAGGCGGCCTTCGCCGTTCGTTTGCAGGTTGTTGTACGCGTGGGAGCGTGCTGGCGGCAGGGTATTTGCCGCTAGTGGCAGCCGCAACCCTCGTGGCCCTTGTGCTCGTGATGGCCGTTGCAGCCGCAGGACTCGCCATGCTCATGGGCGTGCTCGTGGTCATGACCATGGCAGTCGCAGGTGGCCTCGCCGGTCTGCGCGAGCGTGCCCGCGATAAGGGCCTCGACGCAGGCGTCGCAGCTGCCCTGGGCGCCCGCGTAGACCGTGATACCGGCCTGGGTGAGCGCGTTGATGGCGCCGCCGCCGATACCGCCGCAGATGAGCGTGTCGACGCCGCCGTTGGCAAGCAGGCCCGCCAATGCGCCGTGACCGGTGCCGCCGGTGCCCACGACCTGTTCGTTGAGCACCTTGCCATCCTGGATGTCGTAGATCTTGAACTGCTCGCTACGGCCAAAGTGCATAAAGATGTTGCCGTTGTCGTACGTCGTTGCCACTCTCATGGCGCCGACCTCCTTTGCTGGCCATGCGGCCGTCGTTGCGGTGATGGGGGAGTACGCGATAGTGCCGCCCTCGATGACGAGCGCCCGCCCGTTGACCAGCGCGTTTGCCACCTTGCGATGTGCGCGGCTGCAGATGGCCGCCACGGTGGCGCGGGCGATGCCCATTTGCTGGGCGACAGCCTCCTGATTGAGGCCTTCCAGGTCGCACAGGCGCAGGGCTTCGAGCTCATCGACCGTCATGTCGATCGCGTCTCCGCTGGCCAGGCCATCGGGGGTAAAGCCGCGATATTCGGGGATGATCCCAACGCGGCGCAATTTTTCGCGTCTTCCTGCCATACACACTCCAAACCTGACATATGTCAACAATAGAATAGCGCGCATAAGGAACCATGCAAGGTATTTCTGGCATATGTCAGAAAATGAGGGCTTATGTTTGGGCTGTGGGGCCGCGTGCGCCTGGGCTACAATAAAAATTGCTTATAGGCGACTGACAGGAGGGTCAATGAGCAAGGCTGATCAACAGTTTGTATCCATGTGCCGCGATATTCTGGACCATGGCACCACCACCGAGGGCCAAAAGGTCCGTCCGGTGTGGGAGGATGGCACCCCTGCCTATACCATTAAAAACTTTGGCGTTACGGCACGCTACGACCTGCGCGAGGAGTTTCCCGCGCTTACCCTGCGCCGCACGGCGCTTAAGTCTGCGATGGACGAGATCTTGTGGATCTATCAAAAGAAGTCCAACAACGTCCATGACCTCAATAGCCATATTTGGGATGAGTGGGCCGACGAGACCGGCTCCATCGGCAAGGCCTACGGGTATCAGATTGGCCAGAAGAGCCATTATGCCGAGGGCGATTTCGACCAGATGGACCGTGTGCTGTACGATCTTAAGCACACACCGTACAGTCGCCGCATCATGACCAACACGTACGTGTTTAACGACCTGTCCGAGATGCACCTGTATCCGTGCGCCTACAGCGTGACCTATAACGTTACGCAGCGCCCGCAGGACGATAAGCCCACGCTCAACATGATTCTCAACCAGCGCAGCCAGGACATTTTGGCCGCGAATAACTGGAACGTGTGCCAGTACGCCATCTTGCTGATGATGGTCGCGCAGTCGGTCGATATGATTCCCGGCGAGCTGCTGCATGTGATTGCCGATGCCCACATTTACGATCGCCATGTCGACATCGTCCGCGAACTTATCGAGCGTCCGCAGTTTGCCGCGCCCAAGGTAACGCTTAACCCCGATGTGCACGATTTCTACGCGTTTACGACCGATGATCTGATCGTCGAGGGCTATGAGCATGGTCCGCAGGTCAAGAACATCCCCATTGCGGTATAGGTGGCAGGTATGACGTGTAAGCTTTCTGCCATCGTCGCCGTGTGTGACGACTGGGGCATTGGCTGCGAGGGCGATATGGTCGTGTCCAATCGCGCCGACATGCGCCATTTTGTGGCGTGCACCAAGGGGTGTCCGGTCATCATGGGACGCAAGACGCTGCTGAGTTTTCCCGGTGGACGTCCGCTCAAGAATCGTCGCAATATCGTGCTCACGCGCGATGAGGATTTTAAGCCCGAGGGCGTCGATGTGGTGCATAGTATCGGCGAGGCGCTCGCCGCGGTTGCCGATGAGCCCGTTGCCTGGGTGATCGGCGGCGGCGATGTCTATCGGCAGTTTTTGCCGTACTGCGTGGAGGCCGAGGTCACGCATAACCACTGCGTCCATCCCGTGGACACGTACTTTCCCGACTTGGACGCCGATCCTGCGTGGGAAGTTGCGCGGCGCGAGGGGGTTGCCACGATTGCCGCGGGCGAGGGTGACGAAGGCCTCGATTATGAGTTCGTGACGTATCGTCGCGTTGAGGTGTAAATCGTCTGGCACGAACGGTATCATCAGGTTGATTGATTGTATGGGGCGGCGCTTAGCGTCGCCTCGTTTGGTATAGATGTGCTGTAAAGAAGGGTGCGGGCTGGCTGCTATGACTGATGCCGTTGAGGTTCTGCGAATTGATTCGCTCGAGGACGAGCGGCTCGATGCCTACGTGCGACTGACCGAGCGCGAGCTGCGCTGCGTGCTGGAGCCGCAAAAGGGCATCTTTATCGCCGAGAGCGCCAAGGTTATCGAGCGTGCGGTGCGTGCCGGATACCAGCCGGTGAGCTTTCTTTTGGGTGAACGCTGGCTCGACCAGATGATGCCGCTGTTTGAGCGCCTGGTTGTGCGCGAGTGCGCGGGTCCGGTTCCTGTGTTCGTGGCCTCCATGGAGCTCATGGAGCAGTTGACGGGCTTTAACGTGACGCGCGGTGCGCTCGCGGCGTTCCGTCGCCCGCGTCAGATTCCGGTTGATGAGTTCTTGGGCGGCGTCGTCGAGGCGGCGGGGGAGCGCCCGGTGCGCGTATGCGTGCTCGAGGGTATTGTCGACCACACCAACGTCGGCGCGATTTTCCGCTCGGCTGCCGCTCTCAATGTCGACGGCATTCTGGTGAGCCCTACGTGCTGCGATCCGCTGTATCGTCGCTCGGCTCGTGTGAGCATGGGCACCGTGTTTCAGGTGCCGTGGACGCGTATTGGTAGTGAGGCGCGCGTGTGGCCGCATGACGGGTTGGCATCGCTGCATCATGCTGGTTTTTCGTGTGCTGCGATGGCGCTGACGGATGATTCGGTGTCGCTGGACGATCCCGCGCTGCAGGAGATTGACCGCCTGGCAATCTTTATGGGTACCGAGGGTGCCGGCTTGGGCGCCAAGACCATTGCCGGCTGCGACCGGGCCGTGCGCATTCCGATGGCGCACGGGGTCGATTCGCTCAACGTGGCCGCGGCGAGCGCCGTCGCCTTTTGGCAGCTGTGCCCGCACGTGAGCAACGAGTACCACTACCAGCCGGGTTTGTATCACTAGGCAGATATTCCGTACCGCGCTCTGATTCGGGGTGTTTCGGTCGCCGCCAGTCGGTGCTAAGCTGGTTTTGGCTTTGGTTTTAAATTGATGTTTTGTCGGTTGACGTGCGCTTTTGGGGAGGGCGTGTGGCTAAGAAATCTACGGCTATCGATGTAACGCAAGGTGTCATTTGGCAGCAATTGCTGTCGCTGTGCGTTCCCATCTTTTTTAGTTCGTTTTTTCAGCAGGCTTACACGCTTATCGGCACCTATATCGTCGGTCAGTTTGGCGGCAAGCTTGCGCTTGGCGGCATTCAAGCCACGATGGTGCTCACCGAGCTCTGCATTGGCTTTTGCGTCGGCGTCGGTGCCGGCTGCGCGGTCATTACCGGTCAGTATTTTGGTCAGCACGATGATGAGCGACTGAGTCGTTCGGTCCATACGGCCATGACGCTCGCGCTGGTGGGCGGTATCGCTTTCTCGATTCTTGGCATAGTGTTCGTTGAGCCCATGCTGGTGCTTATGAACACGCCGCATGAACTATTGGCCGAGGGCGTGGCCTATGCTCGTTGTTATTTTGCCGCCATGGTTGCGGCGCTGCTGCTCAATATGGGAACGGCATTGCTGCGCGCCGTGGGCGACACGCGCGGGCCTGCTGTGATCATCGCTTCCGGCTGCCTTGTTAATGCGGTGCTGGATGTCATCTTCGTTGCCGTGCTTCATATGGAGGCTCTGGGCTGCGGCATCGCGGTGGCGCTGACCATTTGCTCCAACGCCACGATGATCGTGATTCGCATGATGCACGCACCGGGTGCGTGGCGGCTTTCACTGTCCAAACTCGGCATTGATCCTGGCATTTGTAAGAGCATGATCTCGTGTGGTCTGCCGCTTGGCTTTCAGTCTGCTGCGTATTCGATTTCCAACGTTTTGATTCAGGTGTCGGTCAACTCGTTTGGTGCCGATGTCACCACCGCGTGGGGTCTTTCGGGCCGTTTGGATGGCATTGTCTGGATGGTTACTGAGGCGCTTGGCGTGTCGATCACCACGTTCTCGGCGCAGAACTTTGGTGCGCGCAACTACGAGCGCATGCGCAAGGGGTACCATACGTCGCTCGTGCTGTCGTTTATGCTCATTGGTGGCCTGTCTGCCGTGCTGCTGGTGTTCTCGGGCCCGTTGTCGCGTCTGTTTGTCGACGACGCTTCGATTTCGGCGTATACCACGACGATTCTTCATTTCATTGCGCCGTTCTACGCGATCTTCTCGATTATCGAAAACGCGTCGGGCTCCATTCGCGGTGCCGGCGTGAGCTTGCAGCCCATGCTGCTCACGATTTTTGGCACCGTCGTGCTCAGGGTGATCTGGGTGTTTGCGATCATGCCGTTCGATCCGTCGCTTGAGCACCTGCTGCTGGTCTACCCCGTAACCTGGGTAATCACTGCCATGATGTTCACCGTCTACCATCACAGCGGCAACTGGCTAGGCCGCGCCACTGCCTAGCCATTGGGGACGTCCGTAATGGCTAGTATTCGATGCCTTGGCGGGCTAGGAGGCCTTCGTCGAAGTAGTGTTTGACGGGGCGCATTTCGGTGACTAGGTCCGCGAGGTCGGCCAGTGGCAGCAGTCCACGGCCGGTGAGTACGAGCTCCGTGGTGGCGGGCTTTATCGCAATCAATGCTTCGATATCCTCGCGTGTCACAAAGCCGCGACGCATCGCTTCGCCGAGTTCGTCCAGAATGAGCACGTCGACCTGGCTAATCTGCTCGCTCGCCAGCTCCATGATCTGTGCGGCACAGGCTTCGGGTGTGTCGCGGTCGGCTTGTACGATGCGTAGCCCCAATCGAGGTGCTGCGTCATGTTCGGCGCAGTGCAGCTTCTTGGCAAACTGAAGCATGAGCACGTTAAGTCCATAGCCCGTGGCGCGCAGCGCGAGTCCCAGCGCAGCCGTCGTCTTGCCCTTGCCGTCGCCCGTATAGATTTGAACCTTGCCGACTTCCAGTGATGCCATCTCTGTCCTTTCGTGCCCGGCGTCGGTTTATCGCCGTCCGGGTTGGGTATTCTAGAAAACATTATCAACCCCAGTAGATGGAGTTCAAGCAGATGGAGATGGATGACAACAAACGTAGACGGAATATGATCCTCTACGTGCTCATCGCCTTCGTCGTCTACCTCGTGCTCTCGACCGTTCTGTTCCCCAACATCGGTCACACGCAGCAGATTACGAAGACCGATTATTCGACGTTTGTCAAAGCGCTCGATAAGAAGAGCGTCGACAAGGTCGAGTACAACACAGACGATTACACGATTTATTACACCAAGAAGGGCGAGGACGAGAACATCGCCTACAAGACGACCGGCGTGCCGAATGACGCGGGCTTTACCGATCGCGTGCTTGAATCTGGCGCCTCGCTTGAGTCGGTCGTTCCCGATAAGAACTCCGGTTTGATGACCTACTACCTGCTCACCCTCATTCTTCCCATGGCGATTTTCTTCCTCATCGGTTGGTGGCTCAACCGCCGCATGAAGAAGGCTATGGGCGATGACGGCCCGTCGATGAACTTTGGTGGCGGCGGTTTTGGCGGCGGCGGACTGGGTAAGTCCGGCGCGCGCGTGATCGCCTCCAAGGACGTGGGCGTGACCTTTAAGGATGTCGCCGGCCAGGAAGAGGCCAAGGAGTCTCTCAAGGAGGTCGTCGACTTTCTGGAGAAGCCGCAGCGCTACGAGGAGATCGGCGCCAAGCTGCCGCGCGGTGCTCTCCTTGTTGGCCCTCCGGGTACCGGTAAGACCCTGCTTGCCAAGGCTGTTGCCGGCGAGGCCGGTGTTCCGTTCTTTAGCATTTCGGGCTCTGAGTTCGTTGAGATGTTTGTTGGTCGCGGCGCTGCTAAGGTTCGTGACCTGTTTAAGCAGGCCAAGGAAAAGGCCCCGTGTATCGTTTTTATTGATGAGATCGATACCATCGGTAAGAAGCGCGATGGCGGCGGCTTTAGCGGCAACGACGAGCGCGAGCAGACGCTCAATCAGTTGCTGACCGAGATGGATGGCTTCGATAACCACAAAGGTATCGTTGTCCTTGCCGCAACCAACCGCCCCGACAGCCTCGATCCGGCGCTGCTGCGCCCTGGTCGTTTTGACCGCCGCATCCCCGTCGAGTTGCCTGATCTGACCGGACGTAAGAACATCCTCGAGCTCCACGCCAAGAGTGTGAAGACCGAGCCGCCGATCGATCTGACCGCGATTGCCCGCGCCACGCCCGGTGCCTCGGGCGCCGACCTGGCCAATATCATCAACGAGGGCGCCCTGCGCGCCGTTCGCGAGGGTCGCAAGCGTGCAACCCAGGACGACTTCGAGGAGTCGGTGGAGGTCGTCATTGCCGGCCAACAGCGTAAGTCCACGGTGCTTTCTGACCACGAGAAGCAGGTCGTTTCCTACCACGAGATCGGCCATGCTATCGTCGCTGCCCGCCAAAAGGGTTCCGCGCCGGTCACCAAGATCACCATCGTGCCGCGCACGAGTGGCGCTCTGGGCTACACCATGCAGGTCGAGGAGGACGAACGCTTCCTGACGACGCGCCGGGAGGTCTTGGACAAGCTCGCCGTCTACTGCGGTGGCCGCGCGGCCGAGGAGCTCATCTTTGGCGAGATGACGACCGGCGCCGCCAACGATATCGAGCAGGCCACCAAGCTCGCCCGCAACATGGTGACGCGCTTTGGTATGTCCGACGAGTTTGGCATGATGGCGCTCGGTACCGTGCAGAACGCGTACCTCAACCAGGATACGTCGCTCACCTGCGCTCCCGGTACGGCCGAGCGCGTGGACGCGATTGTCGCTAAGCTGATCGAGGACGCGCACGATCGCGCCCTGCAGATCCTCAAGGAGAACAAGTTCAAGCTCCATGAGCTGGCTCGTTATCTGTACAAGAAGGAGACGATCACGGGCGAGGAGTTCATGAACCTCCTCACGCGCGAGAATCCGTTGATGCCAAAGCAGCAGTAATACTAGTTGCGCAGTGTCAATCGCCCCATTTGAGTGTCCATCTCAAATGGGGCGATTTGCGTGGGGAGAGTTGTATATGAAGATCGTGGTGAGCGCCTGCTTGATGGGCGAGAGCTGCAAGTATAACGAGCTCGACAACTACCATCGCGAGCTAGTCGAGGCTTGCGAGCGCACGGGGACCGAGGTCCTGTTGGTATGCCCCGAGGTTTTTGGTGGCTTACCCACGCCGCGCAAGCCATCCGAGATTGTGAGCGGCGAGGTCCGTACCTGCGAGGGCGCCTCGGTCGATCGCGAGTTTCGCCTGGGCGCAGAGCGCGCGCTCGATATGTGCGAGCTGGCGGGCGGGCCGGAAGATATCGCCGCGTGCATTCTTCAAGATCGTAGCCCCTCGTGCGGTGCGGGTCGCATCTACGACGGAACGTTCAGCGGCAAACTCACAACGGGCAACGGTGTCTTCGTCGAGCTTCTGCTCCGCCACGGCTACCGTGTGATTCCGGCTAGCGAGTTCGATCCCAGCATGCTGGAACATTGTCCACAGCACTCGAACCCAACACTTCCTCACGGGTGACCGTTTTGGCGTCATCCGTGAAGTTGATATTGAGTACGACCTGGTCATCAAAGACGTAGACCGAGTTGACAGGCGCCGTACCCAGGCAGCCCCTCCCGCAGCCCTCGCGCAGGAACGCGCACACGGCCTTCCCGTCTCTTGCGCCTCTCCCGGAACTGTCCACATCAGTGTAGCCAATCCAGTCCGCCAAGGGCTGCAGCTCGGATAACGCGGCGATGGAGGGCTTCTTCGGCCTGCTCAAGAAGGAGTTCTGGCACGGCAGGAACTGGTCGGACTGGACCCCCGCCCGCTTCATCGAGGAGCTCGGGGGCTGGATCGGTCGATACAATACGGAGAGGCGCAGCGATGCGCTCGGTGGCCGCACGCCGGCCAAGTTCCGCTCCGCGCTGGGAAGGGCCGCGTAACGGTCCAAGAAATCGTCCGCAGTCCCCATTCTTGCCCCTTTGGGACAGCTTCTTGTTGGGGCGTGCCTGCCCCAAACCCTGCTAGGAACGAGTACAGCAAACTGGAATTTTCAAATTAGTCTTTGCAAATTACCTTTGAACCTTCACCATCAATTACAATTCCCTGACGGTTGTTAATTGGGCATA
>CATWVA010000046.1 GCA_958354105.1 uncultured Collinsella sp. | reverse complement strand
CTCGGCCTCGTCGTCCTCGATATGGTCATACCCCAGCAGGTGTAGCATGCCGTGTACGAGCATCAGGCGGCACTCGTCGGCAGGGCTATTGCCAAAGCCGGGGGCCTGACGGGCAATGACCTGCGGGGCCAAGATGATATCGCCGAGCTCGAGCGTCTCGTCGGCGGGAATATCCTCGTCAAAGGCCGAGTCGCATTCAAACGAGAGCACATCGGTGGTGCGGTCGATGCCACGCCACTCGTGGTTGAGCTCGTGCATCTCGTCCTCGTCGACATACGAAAGGGAAATCTCGACTTCACGTTCAACGCCCTCGGCGGCAAGCACAACCTCGCAGATGTGCTCCACCTCCTGCGCGTCGAGCAGCGTATCGAGCTCGGCATCGTTGCTGATCAATACACTCAACGGGACTCCTTTCGGTCGCGCGAGCGCTGCTCGCGCACGTCATCATAAGCATCATATGCCTCGACGATACGACCCACCAAGGCATGGCGCACCACGTCGGCACGCTCGAGGTGAGAAAATGCGACATCGTCGACACGGCCCAAAATCTGCTCAACGTCGGCAAGACCGCCGCGACGGCCCACCAGATCACGCTGACTCAGGTCGCCGGTAATCACAAACTTGGAGTTAAAGCCCAGGCGCGTCAGGAACATCTTCATCTGCTCGGGCGTGGTATTTTGCGCCTCGTCGAGCACCACGAAGGCATCGCTCAGCGTGCGGCCGCGCATGTAGGCAAGCGGGGCGATCTCGATCACGCCGCGCTCCATAAGCTCATCGGTGCGCTCGCGATCCATCATGTCAAAAAGGGCGTCGTAGAGCGGACGCATGTACGGATCGATCTTTTCCTCGAGGGTGCCGGGCAAAAAGCCCAGGTTCTCCCCCGCCTCGACAACCGGACGCGTCAAGATCAGACGGCCCACCTCGTGGCGCTTGAGCGCGGCAACGGCGAGCGCCATGGCCAGATAAGTCTTACCGGTACCGGCTGGACCCAGGCCAAACGTGATGGTATGCGAGCGGATGGCATCCACATAGCGCTTTTGCCCAAGCGTCTTGGGACGAATGACACGACCGCGGTATGAAAGCAGCACGTCATCGCGAAGCGATGTGGCCTCATGCTCGCCGTCGCGCAAGACGGCCAGGCAACGCGAGACGTCGTCAGCAGACAGGGTACGACCGGCCGCCGCCTCGCAAAAAGCATGTTCGAAAAAGCGAGCCACGAGCTCGACCTCGTCCGGGTCGCCGCTCACGGAGATGCTATCGCCACGGGCGACCACGTGAGCGCGAACCAAGCTCTCGAGCGCACGAAGGACGCCGTCGCCGGCGCCCAAAACACGCGAGGGATCAACTCCCTCGGGAACGGTAAGTCTAATCTTCGAGGCTTCCATGGACCTCCCTGCGCGCATGGACCAAGCCGGAATCATCGACTCCGATGATAGCAACATCGAGCAGGCACGGGGCTGTAAGTCCACAGGTATCGTCAAGACGGGCATGATGGAACGAACCGAGCGTCAGGCTGTCACCATACTCGAGCACGGCACGCTCGACAGTGCCCACGCGACGACGAGCATCGGCAATAGCGAGCTCCTGCGCCGTGTCTCGCATACGGCGGCTGCGCTCGGCCATAACCTCGGGCGGCACCTGGTCGGGCATGTCGGCAGCAAGGGTACCGGGACGCTTGCTATAGCGGAACACGTGCATACGCGAGAAACCCACACGGCGGCACAGCGCCAGCGACTCCTCGAACTCCTCGTCCGTCTCACCAGGAAAACCGACGATGACATCGCACGAAAGAGACGCCTGGGGCAAGTTGGCGCGAATCATACGCACCGTGTCCTCAAAGGCCTCCGCACTATAGGGACGACCCATGCGATGAAGGGTCGCCGTACAGCCGGACTGCACGGGCAGGTGCAAAAACGGGGCGATACGCTGCGGATAGCGCGCCATAACCTTAAGCAGGCGCTCAGAGATATCCATGGGCTCGACCGAGGAAATGCGCACATGCGCAATAGTCGTGCGCTCCATGATGGCCTCGAGCAGCTCATCGATTTCGACATGCTCGTCGGTCGCGCTCTTGCCATCGTAGGCACCCAGGTTCACACCGGTCAGCACCACCTCGGGCACGCCGGCCTCCTGGGCTTCGCGCACCTGTTCGAGAACGGACTCGATGGGCACGGAACGCTCGGGGCCGCGGGCCTTCCACACGATGCAATAGGTGCAGCGATGGTTGCAGCCATCCTGAATCTTCACGCCCAGCCGCGAACGACCGAGCGCATCGACCACGTCACCATCGCTGCAGGCGGGAACGCTATCGGACTCAACGCCCAGCACCTCGCAGACACGTTCGACGACATCGATCTTAGACGGCTCGGCAATCACGCGATCCGAAAGCTCCAACAGCTCCTCGGGATGCAAATTGACCACGCATCCGGTCACGACCACATAGGGCTCGTTTGGATGGGCCAGCGCATGACGGACGGCCTTACGGGTCTTGGCCTCGGCCTCGCCCGTAACGGCACAGGTGTTAATGACGATCAGATCGGCATCGTGGGGCTCCACCATAGCAAAGCCCAGGCGCATAAGATCGGCAGTGATACGGTCAGACTCAACCCGGTTGACACGGCAGCCGAGGTTGACGACGGAAATATGGGGTGCGAGCACGCGGGCTCCTTAATCGAGGATATCGTCGAGGGCACTCTTGATACGGTCGGTCACCGACTTCTTACCGGAAGCGACGTCATCGCCCATCTCATCGGCAAAAGCACGGAGCAGCTCGCGTTGCTTATTGGAAAGATTGGTGGGAACGACCACGCGCAGTTGCACGATCAGGCGGCCACGCGAACCGCCACCGCCAATGCGCGGCATGCCGTAATTATTGACGCTCACGGTGTCGCCGTACTGGGCGCCGGCGGGAACCGTCACCTTAACGACCTCGTCGGGCATAATGCCCTCGACCTCGATCTCGCAGCCGAGCGCAGCCTGCGCAATCGAGATATCGCTCACCAGGTACAGGTCATCACCGTTGCGCTTAAAGCGCTCATGGTCGGCAACGCGCACGTTGACAATCAGGTCGCCCGAAGGCTCGCCGCGAAGGCCGGCCTCGCCAAAGCCGCTCACACGCAGCTGGCGACCGGTCGAAACGCCGGCGGGAATATCGATGTCGATCTTTTCGTGCGAAGGCGTGCGACCCTGACCGTCGCAGGTCTCGCAGGGATGGTCGATAACCGTGCCCTCGCCATGGCAGTCGGGGCAAGGCGAGGAAGACTGAACCTGGCCCAAAAACGATCGCTGAACCGTCGTGACGTAGCCCGTACCGTGGCAGCGACTGCACTGCTTTTCCTGTGCACCCTCGGCCCTACCGGTACCGTTGCAGTCCTCGCAAGGAGCAAGGCGATCATAGCTGATCGTCTTTTTGCAGCCGAGCGCCGCCTCCTCGAGCGTCACCGAAAGCGAGATGGCCATGTCACGTCCGCGACGACGCTCACGACGGCCGCGGGCGCCACCGCCGGCACCGCCGCCAAAAAACGACGAGAACAGGTCGTCCATGCCCATGCCACCAAAGATATCGTTGATGTCGACATAACCAGAGCCACCGGGGCCGTCCGCGGTGCCGTAACGGTCGTAGTTAGCACGCTTCTGCTCATCGGAAAGAACGGAATAGGCCTCGTTGAGTTCCTTGAACTTGGCCTCGGCCTCGGGGTCGTCCGAAACATCCGGATGTACGGTACGGGCCTTCTTTAGAAACGCACGCTTAATCGTCCGCGCGTCGGCATCCCTGTCGACGCCAAGCACCTCGTAGTAATCCCTATTTTCCGACACGACCGAATCCTTCCGACTTTCATTATTGTCACAGTGCGTCCTATACCCAAGCTGGGCCGACCGCAAACAGAGGGTTTGATGTTATTGCATTTGATACGGCGAAAGCATGGCCCGTTGCGAGCAGCTCGCGAACCAAACCGACACGAGCGCGAACATGAAGCCGTTGGCAAAACCGTTGGCAAACTGCATCGCACCGCGCTTCCACCACAGCAGGCTGCGATGAAGCACACCGTCCGAAAGCACCATAAATAGGCCCATGGTAAATGGAATAAAGCACATCACGGCAAAGGCCGAGAACACGCCCGAAATGGCCGACAGCACCAAAAACGGCGCCACGATGCCCATCAGGTAAAAACCGGTACGAGCTTTGCCTTCCAAGCGCTCGGCTTCAACATGGGCGCGGCCGACCAGGTCGCCGCCCGCGGCACCGTTGGTGCCAGCATGACCCATGCCGCCAATGCGGACCTCGTCGCCATCGTGCGTGCCGGCAGGAAACTCAATCGTCTGCTCGGAGGTTACGCGAGTACGACCGCTACCACCGCAATCGGGACAGGGGTCGGCCACGACCTTACCGGAACCGCCGCACTCGGGGCAGACCGACTGGAACGTGCCCGCACCAAACAGGAAGGACAGGTCGACGTCGATGTGGCCGCGGCCACCGCAGCTCGGGCAGGTATGTGCATGCTCGGACGAAACAGAGCCCGAGCCGCCGCAGTTGCTACAGGTATCGAAGCGCGTGTAGCGGACGGTCTTGCGGGCACCGCCCTTGGCCTCCTTGGCGTCGAGTTTGATATCGACGACCACGTTGGCGCCGTTCTCGGGATTGTAGGCAGCCTGGCCGCGACGCTGCTGGCCCCAGGCGCCACCAAAGGGAAAGCCGCCCTCAAAGGGATTGCCATAGCCCGTGCTGCCGGCGTAGCCGCCACCATAGGGCGAAGCCGTAGGAGCACCGGCAAAGGGATTGCCAGAACGCATGGCGTCGTAGCGCGCACGTTTTTGCTCATCCGAAAGCACGGCGTAGGCCTCGGAAACCTCTTTAAACTTTTCCTCGGCATCCGGCTCTTTATTGACGTCCGGATGGAGCTTACGGGCCTTTTGCTGGAAGGCCTTTTGAATATCACGCGAGGTGGCGTCCTTGGAGACACCCAGAATCTCGTAGTAATCTTTTTCGTTCATCGTCGCCATGCGCGGCAACCTCCTGCTCACAGCAGCGTATATATTCCGGTAATTCTACCCGAGCGGCCTAAGCTAGATCCCAAAACAGCTCGAACAGAACATTTCCATCGAGCCAGCCCAGATGGGTCGGCGCCAGACGAGCTCGAACATGGCCCGCGACGACATCTGCCGAAGTGAAGGGTCCCTCATGACCCCAGAGCGTCTCGGCCACCCAAGTGGCAAGACCCAATTCGAGCGCGCGATCGCAGGCAGCTGCCAGCTCGCCCGTTGGGATGACGCAAGCTGCACGAGCCAACAGGTCGGACGCAACACCGCGCGTCATGCGACAGGCGAGCATCAAGTCTTCGGCGACAGCCTCGCGCTGCGACAGATATTCGACCTCGAACGCCGTCGCGTCATCGTCACGTTGCACCAGACGCACGCGGTACGCATCGCCTCGAGAAGACACGCCGGGGAACAAACCTGCAAGACGGTCGAAATCCTCGTCGTCGAGCATGCCCGCGGCAGAACGACCCAGGCCCAGGTAGCCCCGTCCGGTCCAGTAGGCAATGTTATGGGCGCACTCATGGCCGTCGAGCGCGTAGCTTGCCACCTCATACGGATGATAGCCGGCCGCACCCAGGCGCTCACGCGCCGCGTCCATGCACGAAGCCTGAAAATCCTCGTCGGGCTCGAGCGACTCGTCACGGCACGCCATGCGATAGAGTGGCGTGCCCTCCTCGAGCGTGAGCGGGTAGACCGACACATGATGAGGCGCCGCCGCCAGCACGCCATCGAGCGTGCTCCGCCAGCTTGCGGCCGTCTGCCCGGGAAGGCCGCACATCAGGTCGCACGACACATCGAGGCCAGCGTCCTTCACCGTCGCGATAGCCGCAAGTGCCCGATTAGCATCGTGAATGCGGCCAATAGCAGTCAGCTCGGTATTGTCGAGGGTTTGCACGCCCAGAGAGATGCGCGTGACACCCGCCTCGGCAAGCGCGGTGGCGAGCTCGGCGGTCAGCGACTCAGGATTGGCTTCGCAAGTAAATTCAACGGGTTTGCACCACATGGAGATACGCCTGGCAAGTTCCACCAGGCGCTCCCCTGCCAGCGATGGCGTGCCGCCGCCAGTATAGACCGTGCGGACCTGCGCAAGCGCCCCGGCGTCGCCAAAGGAATCGAGGCGCGCATACAACTGCTCAAAATAGGAATCGAGCGCGGCATCCAAATCACACGCAGCAAAGCTGCGCGAGTCAAAGTCGCAGTACCGGCACTTTTGAGCGCAAAACGGCACGTGCACGTACAGCGCGGTAACGGCCACCCTTAAGCCTCCAGCGGATGAGCAGGCACCGACTCACCGGCGGCAAGCGCGGCCTCGCAGGCCACCACATCGCGTTCGATATCATCGACCAGCGACATGAACTCCTCGTACGTAGAGCAACGCACTACCTGAGCGCGCCAGGCGGCGGCATGGGGCATGCCCTTTAAGTACCAGCTTGCGTACGTGCGAGCACGCGACATGAGCGGCAGAAGCTCGTGCGTCAACGTCAGGTGCTCGCGCAGAGCCTCCAGGCGCTCGACCGAGGAGCGAGAAGGAACCGGCGTGCCATCGAGTGCAAGGGCTCGGGCATCGCCGAACACCCACGGATTGCCGTAGATGCCGCGCGCGATAAACACCGCGCTGGCACCCGAGCCGTGCAGATGCTCAGCAGCGTCCTCGGCCGAGAACACATCGCCCGAACCAATCACGGGAATCTCGACAGCGTCGGCAACCTCATCGACGACCGACCAATCGGCCTGACCCGTGTAGAGCTGCGTGGCGCAACGACCATGCACGGCGACTGCGGCAGCCCCTGCACTCTCAAGCATCTGGGCAAATGTCGCGGCATTACGGTCCTCGGCATAAAAGCCCTTGCGAATCTTGACGGTCACGGGCACGTGCGCCGCGCCCACCGTGGCCTCGACGATCTTCTCCGCCAGGTCGGGCGTGCGCATGAGCGCCGAACCCTCGCCCTTGGTGACAACCTTGCGGGCGGGGCATGCCATATTGATATCGATGAGCGACAGGCGATCGCCAACGCGCTCCTCGACGGCGGCGACGGCGCTCGCAAACTGCTCGGGCTTGGAGCCAAAGAGCTGCACGCAAATCTGCTGCTCCTCGTCGGCCGGTAGCACCAGGCGCCAGGTCTTGTTGCTGGCATAGGCAAGACCCGCCACGCTCACCATCTCGCTGTAGGCAAGGTTGGCACCGCGGCGGCGACACATGATGCGATAGGCGGGGTCGGTCACGCCCGCCATGGGAGCCATAAGGAACGGCTGCTCGGCATAGGCACCCAGCAGCCGCTTGCTGTATTCAGAAAGCGCCATGGACCTACTCGTCCACCTTGAGGATCGCCATAAACGCCTCTTGCGGGACCTCGACCGATCCGATGGCCTTCATACGCTTCTTGCCCTCTTTCTGCTTCTCGAGCAGCTTGCGCTTACGCGAGATATCGCCGCCGTAGCACTTAGCAAGAACGTCCTTGCGACGCGCCTTGACGGTGGAACGGGCGATGATCTTGTTGCCGATAGCACCCTGGATGGGCACCTCGAACAGCTGACGCGGGATGATCTCCTTGAGCTTGTCGCACAGGCCACGGGCCAGGCCATATGCCTTGTCCTTATGGACGATAAACGAAAGCGCGTCCACCTCGTCGCCCGAAAGCAAAATATCAAGCTTCACGAGCTCGGAGGGACGGTACTCGTTGAACTCGTAGTCGAGCGAGGCATAGCCCTTGGTGCGGCTCTTGAGCTGATCGAAGAAGTCCAAGATGAGCTCGGCGAGCGGCATATCGAAGCGCATCTCGACCGATTTGCTCGTCAGGTGGATCATGTCGGTCGTGACGCCGCGGTGCTCGATGGCGAGCTGCATGACGGCACCCGTGTACTCAGGCGGGCAGATGATCTTTGCCTTGAGGTAGGGTTCCTCGATACGATCGATGCGTGTGGCCTCGGGAAGGTCCTGCGGACTGCGGACATCGATCATTTCGCCGTCGGTCTTGTAGACATGATAGTCAACCGAGGGACTCGTGGCAATGAGGTCCAGGTTGAACTCGCGCTCCAGGCGTTCCTTGACAACTTCCATGTGCAGCAGGCCCAGGAAGCCCACGCGGAAGCCAAAGCCGAGCGCCACCGAGGTCTCGGGCTCCCACACCAACGACGGGTCGTTGACGTGCAGTTTATCGAGCGCGTCACGCAGGTTCTCGTAGTCCTTGTTGTCGATCGGGAACAGGCCCGTATAGACCATGGGCTTGGCCTCGCGATAACCGGGAAGCGGCTCGGGGCAGGGGTTCGACGCCCACGTAAGGGTATCGCCCACGCGAACGGCCTCGGGATCCTTCAAGCCCGTGACCACATATCCGACCTCGCCGACCGTCAGCGCGTCGACCGGGGTCTCGGCAGGACGCTTGACGCCCACGCCGTCGACCAAAAAGTCGCCCTTGGCTTGCATCATAAGCAGGGTATCGCCCTTTTTGATGGAACCATCGAAGACGCGCACCGTAGCCACCACACCGCGATACTCGTCAAAGTACGAATCCAAAATGAGCGCTTTGAGCGGAGCGTTTGCATCGCCCTTAGGCGGCGAAATCAAAAAGACGATGGACTCCAGCAGATCGTGAATGCCCTCGCCGGTCTTGCCCGAGACGCACACGGCATCATCGGCGGGAATCGCCAGGTCGTCCTCGATCTCGGTCTTAACCTCGTCGGGATGGGCCGAGGGCAGGTCGATCTTGTTGATGGCGGGCACAATGTCCAGATTGGCGTTCATGGCGAGCGTCGCGTTGGAGACGGTCTGTGCCTCGACACCCTGAGTGGCGTCGACGACGAGCACCGCGCCCTCACAAGCGGCCAGCGAACGCGAGACCTCGTAGGTAAAGTCCACGTGGCCCGGCGTATCGATGAGGTTAAACTGATACGTCTCGCCGTCGTCGGCGTCATAGGACACGCGGACGGCATTGGACTTGATCGTAATGCCGCGCTCGCGCTCGATATCCATGGTGTCGAGCAGCTGCGACTCCATGTCGCGTTCGTCGACGGCATGGGTGAGCTCGAGGATGCGGTCACTGATCGTGGACTTGCCATGGTCGATGTGCGCAACGATCGAGAAGTTGCGGATGTGGGAAATGTCAATTGAAGTATTCATGCGGACTATCTTACCCGAGCGGTACAAAAAATGGAGCCTGTTCCATAAAACAGGCTCCATTTATGCGCGTAATCTGAGTGGTGTGAAATTTACAACTTAGGCGTTGATGCTGTTCACGAGCTTGGCAAGACCGGACTTGCGGTTGGAAGCCTGGTTCTTGTGGATAACATGCTTGGCGGCAGCCATGTCGAGACGCTTGGTGACGGTCTTGAGGGCAGCCTGGGCCTTCTCGGCGTCGCCCTCGGCGACGGCGGACTGGACGTGCTTGGTCAGCGTCTTGAGCTCGGACTTGACAGCCTTGTTACGCATGCGAGCTGCCTCATTGGTGCGGATACGCTTCTTCTGAGACTTGATGTTTGCCACTTCTGGAGTTCCTTTCGAGTTCCTTGCAAAAAATGTATGACACCTCTGAGACACGGTGAGGTCATGCAAGCGCCTACTATAGCACGCTCCCCCTCAAAGGGATAGAACGAATTTGTCAAATAGGCAGGTATCATCACGATTTTCTCAAGATGTTCGTAATCCAGAGCAAAAGCGCCGTCTGAGAATCGGCCGAACCCTTGAGCGCGAGCTCCACATCGATCGCACCCTCGAGCGCTGCGACGAGCTCTGCCATCGAAAAGCGACGTGCCCAGGTCAGGTGATTCTTGACCTGCCAGGACTGGAGCTTGAGCGTTGCGGCCAGCTCACGACCCTGTCCGCGCGCATCGAGCGCCTTGGCGACGATCAGCTCACGGATGCGACCGCATAGCAGCGTGTAGGTCCACACGTAGCTCTTGGAGGGCAAAAGCTTAAAGAGCTCGAGCGATCGCCGCATATCGCGAGCCGAGACGGCGTTGAGGAAGTCCCAGGGTTGAACCTCGGCCGTACGTACAATCCAGCGCTCAACATCGGCAAGTTCAATCTGAGGCGACTCAACCATCTGGGCAAGCTTAGCCAAGTCGTTATCAAGCATGCGAGTGTTTTCACCCGAACGCGAGACGAGCTCCTCGGCGGCCGCCGTCGAGATCGACTTGCCGTGCTGTGTCGCCATCTGCTGCACGCGGCGCGGTAGCTCCCAGCGCTTGGTGCCGGAGCAATCGATCACGGCCTTCTTGTCGATCTTGGCAATCGCCTTATACAGGCGTGTGTTCTTGGCAAGCGAGTCGGCGATAATGAGGCAGACCGTTGTGGGGCTGGGACTCGCCAGATACTCGACGAGCGGCTCCGAGACCGCCTTGGCGAGCTTTGAGCAGCCATCAAGGATTACCAAGCGAAACTCGCTGCCCATCGGAAAGGTGTTAAGCGATCCGATAATGGACTCGATATCGGGGTCCTTGGTCATGTCTCGCTCGTCGAGGTTGAACTCGACCATACCCGACTTTTCCAGACGCGCTTTCATACGCGAGACGGCGTGGTCGCGCTTAACTCCGTCGGTACCGACGATCAGATATGCCGGCAGCAGACCGGTTTCGGACATTGCGCTCCCCTCCCGCAGGCCTTCGTATTCGTTCCGTGCCATTCTAGCCCAGGGGCCCACCACACGCCAACGACGTCGTCACGGTCTCTGGCATCGCATCGCAAAGCCATTCACAGTCGGCGTGACGGTAATGTCGCCGTGTTCGATGGTGCACGTGAACACGCCGCCCGCTTCCTTAACGGCATCGATGCAGGCATCGGACGGATGGCCGTATCGATTCCCCTCGCCCGCGCTCGCGAGGGAAAGCTCGGGCTTCAGGACGCCCAGCAACTCGCCATCGACTGAAACCTTGGAGCCGTGATGCCCAAGTTTAAGGACATCGATATCCCCCACTTCCTGCACGAATTCCCGCTCTTGGTCGAGCTCGGCATCACCGGTGAGAAGTATTCGCAGGCCCTTGCCCTCCTGAACATAGGAGAGCAACAGGACAAGCGAGTCCTCATTTCCCTCGCCATCCACGGACTCGAATGGCCACATCACGCGGGCGCAAAAAGAGCCGATGTCGACCGTATCCCCACGGCGCACCTGCCGATACTCCACGCCAGGTCGGTTCAATACCTCGGCAGGGGCATCCTCCAGCGCATCGGCCGCCACGGCAATCGTTCCGACCGAAAACTGTTCGAGCACGGCAGGCAAACCACCCCAGTGGTCCTCATCCCAATGCGTCACAAAGACGGCATCGATATGGTACACGTTATTGCGAACCAACGCCTCCACCACACGCTCGTCGAGCCCACAGTCGACGAGCGCTACTGCGCCGCCCTGGCGGATAAGAATCGCATCGGCCTGGCCCACATCGAGCACCGTCACCGAAGGCGGAGCAAATCGATCCCAATAGACGTACGGAATCGCAGCCAAGAGCACCAGACATGCAAGCCCCACCGCCATAGGACGTGCACGGGGACGAGGCCACCAGACCAGCAGAACCGCCAGCAAACACGGCACTAGGTAAATCCACATGCTATCGGGCGGCACGCTCACGGATGCACCCGGCACGGCGGCAAACAGCTGCTCGAAGAACAGCGCGCAACGGGCGGCAATCATGGGCACAACGAGAGCCCAAGTCCGCAACGGTCCCACGAGCGAAAAGGGAGCCAGCACGATCGACACAGCGAGCAATACGCTCACAACCGGACCGATGACCGCATTTGCCAACGGAGCAATGAGCGAGAATGTACCGAAGGCAGGAATGGTAATGGGAAGTGTCGCCAACTGCGAGCACAGCGTGACGGAAAGCATGCCGGCAACGCCCGATGGCACACCCAGCTCACTCAAAGCGTAGGTCGCATAGGGGCAAAAGCACAGAATGGCAAAGACGCTGGCACATGAAAGCTGAAAGCCCATCTCGAACAGCACCGTCGGCCGCAGTAGCACAAAGATGGACATGGTTACGAAGAGTGCCGAAAGGCCGTGCCGGCGACGCCCCGCGCCGTTTACGACAAGCGTCGCGAACACCATGCAGCACGCGCGCACGGCCGAGGGAGACGCGCCCGTAAAGGCAGCATAGCCCACAAGCGTTATCGCCAATATCGCCCACTGAAGGCAACGTGAGCACCGAATCTTCTGCAATACACCCTCGATTACAAACCCCACGATAGCCAAATGGCTGCCCGAGACGGCGATAAGATGCGCCGTTCCCGTCACCGAAAACCAGTCGCCCGCCGGCTGTGCGCGTAGCTCGGCCGAACGACCGCAGACGACACCGGCTATGAGCGCACGCGCCGGGTCGGTCGCAGGCGCGATGGATGCAAGCAGCCCATTTCGCAGACGAAGCAGCGGCCCCGGAGAACCCTCATCGACCGATAAAATCCGAACGGCTTTAACCTTGCGCACCTCGCCTCGGAGCACACGCGATCGTCCATATGCATCGTTCTCAAAACGTGAAACGCGACCGATAACACGCACGTGCGCCCCGACCTTGAGCTCGCGATCACACGATAGGCGAACCGTTGCCAAGTTCTTGCCGTCCGCGCGTGCCTCGCAGGTATAGGAATACACGTCGTCGTTTATGGATGGGTCACCCTGCACGACAAACTCGAGACTGCTTGCCGCTCGACCGTCGAGCGTCTTCGCAGCACTGAGCACATCCACGGCCCACCACGCCGAGACGACCGCACTCGCTACGAGGCCGACGGACGCGGCAT
>CATWVA010000045.1 GCA_958354105.1 uncultured Collinsella sp. | reverse complement strand
GGCAGCAAACATACCCGCTCCGATCTTCGCAGGAGCCAATAGAATGTGCACCAGAAAATGCCCTGGTAGCAGCAGTTATTAGTTTAGCGAGATCGATGCGGGGGCAAAGATAAATCGCGTGGGTAATGTCGACAATTAGGTGTAAATCGTTTTGCCAGTCGGTGAAAGGAGGAATGCAGGGTTATGCGTTAAGACGCGCTATCTTTGACACTCACGTTGCATATAGCTTCTGGGAATCTACTACCCGTTCCAGTTTGCTTCACCTTCCGCTCGCATCAGAGCGCGCCAAAGCTCACTGAGTCGCTAACTCGCTGTAATTAGCGAAGACGATCCCCCCCCCTCTATCCTGGATAAGACATGTAAAACCGATTTTATTATTCAGACCCTGTTGTTTATATATTCGTCTGTTGCCCCATCTCGAGAAATGATCTTGCATGGGTGCCCAATCACAATCGAATGGCTTGGTACGTCGCAGTTAACATAAGTGTTCGGTGCAACGAGAACGTCGTTGCCTAAACGAACGCCACCAACAATAGTTGAGTTGACACCAAGCCAAACGCAATCGCCAAGAACAGGCGCACCTTTTCGTTTGCCGCGGTTTTCCCGACCAATTGTCACACCTTTGTGCATATTGCAGTTGCGACCGATAACGGCATTCGGGTTTACCGTAATGCCAAAAGCGTGACCCAGATACAAGCCTTCGCCAATCGAGGTGGCAGGCGCGATCTCGAGACCATATTTGCAAGCCATCCTCTTTCGAAAAAGATGCCATAAAGGATTGTGCGAATTCTGGCACTTTCGAAGTAGCCAAACAAACCTCAAAGCATGGTTTGAGAGAATAGACCCCCCCAAAGCGAATACGGTCACTGCTGTATACATTCGACATTGCTATCACCCAGCTAATTCCCGTAGAACTCGCGATACCACTTCGCGAATTCACGAAGACCGTCCTCGAGCGGCGTTGCGGGTTTGTAACCAAAATCGCGCTCCAAGGCGCCAGTATCCGCATAGGTTACAGGCACGTCACCAGGCTGCATAGGAACGAGCTGCTTATGCGCCTCGAAATCGTAATCGGCGGGGAGCACGCCCTCCTCAACCAGCACACGCTGCAGCGTATCAACGAAGATCAGCAAGTTCTCGGGATTCGAATTGCCGATGTTATACACGCGATGAGCGGCCATTGGCAAACCATCAACACCGATCTTGACCTCAGGAGCGCCGTCCATGACCCTGCGCACGCCCTCCACAATATCGTCCACGTACGTAAAGTCGCGCTTACAATCGCCCATGTTGAAAATCTTAATCGTATCGCCACGACGCAACTTCTCGGTGAAGCCGAAGTATGCCATGTCGGGCCTTCCCATGGGCCCATACACCGTAAAGAAGCGCAGGCCCGTGGCTGGGATGGAGTAAAGCTTGGAGTAGGCCGCGGCCATTAGCTCGTTGGACTTCTTTGTGGCGGCGTACAGGCTCACCGGAGAGTCTACACGGTCGTCCTCCGAGAAAGGCACTTTCTCGTTGCCGCCGTAGACGGAGGAAGAGCTCGCGTAGACAAGATGCTTCACCGGGTGGCGCCTGCAAGCCTCCAATATATTGAAGAACCCTACCAGGTTGCTGTCTATGTAGGCCTTGGGGTTCTCGATGGAGTATCGCACACCGGCCTGGGCGGCCAAGTTCACCACAACGTCGAAGCCGTTCTCAGCGAACAGGCGCTCTATCAACGCGGCATCGCACAGGTCGCCGCGCACGAAGGCGAAACGCCCCGCCTTGTCCACCTCCGCCAGCATTCGCAGGCGAGCCTCCTTGATGCCAGGGTCGTAGTAGCTGTTCACGTTGTCCAGACCGATGATCGCGTCGTCGGTGGTTTCGAGCAGCCGCTTCACCAGAAACGCCCCGATGAAGCCGGCGGCGCCAGTGACGAGGACTTTTCTATCCTGCATATATACCCCACTCTTTCGTTTTAAGGAAGTCCTGAGATGGAACTCCCAACAAGTTAATTACAGACCTCAAAACGTTTTAAAGCCGCCGCCCTTGACCAGCTTCAGCAGCACCCTCCTACTCTTGGGCAAAGCAAAGCAAATCGCGAAATAGACAACGACGCACCCTACAATGTCCAACCCGACGCCAAGCCAGTTGCTAGATGCGAGTCCATACGTCACCCATGCAAATGCGCACATCATCGATGTGCAGAAAATGGGCTCCTTGAGCGACAACATAGTGCGCCCAAACGAAAGGCCAACCACGAAATATGTGACCACTTGGTTGATAGCAATCAAAAGGATTCTCAATCCCGCATCAGCCCACACGACGGCATCGAACCCTTGCATAGCCGCCACGGTCATAAGCGGCGTCATCAACACGAGGTACATCACCTGCACAAGCGTAGACACGCGCGGTTTACCAAGAGAGCGATACATCTCGCTGCTGTAGTATGAGAGCAGCACCATCGGCCCCTGCACCAGCCCATACAACCCGAACATGAGCGTCGCCTCGCCCCACTGATCGCCGAGCAACAGGGCCACCAAAGGCTCGCGGAATACGAAGATACCCGCAGACAACGGCAACAGGAACAATGCCACCATGAACTGGAAGCGTCGCAGATAAGCAACGTATTCTTCCCGATCAAACTGAAGGCGCGAAAGTGACGAGAACAAGATGGGCGTCGTAGCGTTCGTGATAATCCCGAAGCACCCGCTCACAAAGGTGACTGGCGTCTTGTAATATCCCAACTCAGCCGCACCCAGGAAATGCCCCACGATAAAGGTGCCCGCCCAAGAGGAAAGCCATATGGTGAACGACTCCAAAAGCGTCCATCCGCTGAATGAGAACATAGCCTTCAGCATGTTGAAGGAGTAGAAAAAACGCGGCTTCCACTCAGACAGCAGAGTCAGCCCCACTGCATTTACAATATTCGCCGCCAAAGTGCCAACGATAAGTGACCAGTAACCAAATCCCATAAACGCCAGTACAAGCGTCGAGCCGAAGTTAAGTAAGGTCGACGTCAGTCTCACCGGCATAAGCGACTTGAAATCGAGATTACGGTGGAACAACGCCATCTGAATGCTCGAAAACGACGTCAACGGGAGAGAGAGGCAGGCCACGGCCAAGGGAAAGCCCAGCGACGGATTGCCCACGAAGGTGGCCACCGGATCGTTGAATATGGCAATGAGACACCACAGGACCACCGATATGCCGAAGTTCGTCCAAAAGGCCACGTTAGCGTTGGCATGCAGGTCTTTTTTGTCTCGGAAGCTGTGTTGCACCAGGTACTTCTGGAACCCGGCGTCCGCGAACATGTCGGCAAAGCTCACTACCATGGTGACGGTCGCCACCATGCCAAACGCCTCTGGCGCCAGCAGCCTCGCTAAGACGAGCTGCGAGATAGGCGAGATGATTTTGGCGATAATCTCGGTTGCCAGAGACCACTTTGCCGCGCTTGCCGACCTCGCCCGGAGGTCTTTTGTGTCGGACATACTAAACCTCCATGAAGAAACGCCGGAGCGCGCTTACTGGCTGATTATCCATGCGCACGCACTGAATGCAGCTTTCGTTTGCCATCATTCCTCGTTTTCACGTTGGGGCAAAGAAACCATTTGCCCCAACGTCCTCTCCGCCTCAGCGGGGCTGAAAGGCGTAAACCCGCCCCACGGGTAGAAAGTCAGCTCGCCGACGAGAACGCGCCCCTTGCAGATGAAGAGGTCGACCCTCAAGAAAGGTACACCGTCACTCAGTTTCCTTGATAGCTCGAGCATCTCGCTGAGCTGCTCCGGGGCAGGGATCGTCTCTTCGGAACTCGCGTATCCCATCGCCAAAGGCAGCAGATTCCACTCAGTGTCGTAGAAATCGTTGTACCTCTTCTCAGAATCGTTCTTGTCCCCGTGGCAATAAGAAATCAGCCGGGGTTCCCCGTCAAAGCAGAAGAAGTCGAACTCGTCGATGCCTTCCCAGTTATCGTCTTCATCACGGGCATTATCGCCCTCGCTCTCCAAGAACTCCTCGGCGAACACGACGGGCTTCACGTTCTTGTAAGGCCATTCCCTGCACCCGTAAAAATAATTCTGCTTCAAATGACCCCGAAAAAAGTCCTTGGCACTGTTGAGATCGAAGTGTCCCTTGTCAGTGCAGATGAGCACGCCGCCGCAGTCGTGATTCGTTTTGAGTACGAACTTCTCCGGTAGCCCACTCACATCGATGTCATCAGCGGAATTCCAGGCGCCCAACGTCTTGACCACGTGCTCGGAGCCCACACGCGAGGCAATGAGGTCCTTAGCGCGGTACTTGTCGACCATGGTCGTGTACGCAGGGTTGTGATCGTTAAGCTTCAGCCACTGCATCTTCTCAGTGAAGGTCACCGGCGAGTCTATGCTAGGCCACATGCCCAACTTGGCGCGATGCATCAATCGAAGGTGCGTCCTGTCGGAAACCCATTTCGTTAGACCCTTCGACGTAAAGGCACAGTAGGCCATCCACGGGTCACTTAGGTATTTTTTAATTTTGCTTTCCATATATACAATTTCCTTAAGTCCGAGCTTAAACAAAGCGTTTTACTTTTTAATTCTCTGCGCTACACATGGAACAAGCCCTGGGCGTATGCAAACCACCAACGTAGACTTTGCTCGTATATGCCCGAAACGGTTTCGGGCACTATTTACCCCATCCAGACGAACGAATAAGACTCGATACCAAGCCCGGTATGAAGCAGATAGGCATAAAAGGCGTAGAAAAGGAACCAGACAACTAGAAAACAGCCAAGACAAAAACGGGCTTTTATTTTCCGAGCGTCCTTCACGAAGCCTCCGAAAATCACGGGGCCTAATACGGTGAAGTAATAGGCTATGCGGCCGGCGTTGGCAATCACATAAGAGGACGCCGAAGCCAAAATGCCTAAAGCGTAAAACACGAGCGGCATCCGGTTGGCTTTGAGCCGCGACGTTCCGTCGCTCTCAACCGGGGCAACATTCGCAGTTTCGCGGCTGACGAAATATGCGATCGCGAGGACGGTCGCCTGCGCAAAAACCATCAACCCGATGCTCGATTCGTTCACGGAGTAACGCGCATACCGGTCGACGAGCTTAGAGCCCGCATAAGCTGCCAGGAACAGCAGGGCAACCGATGCAAGCATCTTCGCGGCGAACTGCGATCGGCTCTTGCTTTTGTTGGAAAATAGGTAGTAGATGAGGAATAGGACCCCTATCAGGGCGGACGCGTGCAAAAGAGCGCCAACAGCCCACCAAGCGCAAAAAAGCAACGGCTTATTCTGTTCTAAAAACCTGGTTGCGTAGAAAACCAGCGAGACTGCAATCATCTGGCACGTCAGACACATAGACAGCGGGAACACCGTTGCCGTATAGACGAACATCGCAAACGAGAGCGATGCCGTTCGTCTAAAATCCCAAAGCCTGAAAGCAAAAAAGGCGTTGGTGATCAGCGACTCGACGACGAGCAAGAACGAGTAATTGTTACAGATATGGAGCACCGCACTTGTGAAGACACCGTACGGAACGCTGAACGTATGGTTCCACATCGTGGTCCCATACGCGTAGAAGTACTCGATTCCCTCTTTATAACCCAGGGTATCCTGCCCAACCGCATACGACCTCAAGCCCCCGACGGCGGTAAGAAGAACCACGGCAGCGACCAGCCCAGCCTTACTTTTGCCGTTTTCCGACATGCGCGCAAGCGCCGCTGAAAGCAAAACGACAAGAAAGTAGAAAAGCGATGTTTCGATAAAGTTCATCCGAATACCAGCCTCACGAAACCGGGAAGCTCCGAATTGATTTCATAGCCCGAGCCTTTCAAATCCCTCGCACTGGCGCTTGACCCTATGCGATCCGCGGAGAGCGCGGCGTCGGCCCATTCGTCCAGAGCGTCGCCCAGACTTTTGTAAACGACGTTCTCGCAAATGCCAACCTCCCGCGTGATGGAGTCGCTAATCACGCAAGGGAGTCCGTTTGCCTGCGCCTCGACGACGACGTTCGGCAGGCCTTCGTAGACAGAGGGGAAGATGAAGACGTCCATAGCCGAATAGAGACGGCGGACATCGCTCCTAACCCCGGCAAACACCACCCTATCGGTCAATCCGAGCTCGGCAACGCGCCTCTCAACGGCCGTGCGTGTCTCGCCTTTGCCGACGAGAATGAGGACGGCGTCTGGCCTTCTCCGGGCGATTTCAGCAAAAACATCGACAAGGAAGAGGTGGTTCTTCTGCTCACTGAACCTCCCGACGTGCCCGACGACATAGGACTCGGCAGGAACGCCCAGTTCGCGCTTAACATCGTCCCGTGTCGAAGCGTCATAGGCGTAGTCCTCGAGGTTGAGCGCGTTCTTCATGAGATGGAAACGCGGCCCCGATACCCCCGCCTTGCCGAACATGTAGACGCCCGCCTCGGTAGACGGGGCGGCGAAGTCGGTCGCCGCAACCCTGACAAGGGGCTTGAAAAGATTGTGCAGCAGGGTCTCCTTTTTGCTGTTCGAAACTGTACCCGTGTTGCTTGACCTGAATATGGTTCTGGACACGCCTCCGAATCTCATGGCGAGCAAATCAAGACAGGAAAGACTGTGCTGAGACGACCTGACAGCACAGCAATAACCGCCGTCCCGGGCTATCTGCATGAGCCGCTTGAACGAAGCGACCGGCCCGGCCTCGGTCTTCTTGACTGTGTGCACAATTCTGCCGCCCATCGACTCGATTTCGGCGTCGTAAAAGCCCGGCACGTCGGACGACACACAGAAGTCGAGCTGATAGCGCGACTTGTCCAAAGCCCGGTAATACTTCATGAATACCGTCTCGGCCCCGCCGGTGTCCATCGAGGTCACGATATAGAGGGCCTTCTTCATTGGACGATCACCGCATCGGATTTCTCGATCAGCTTCTGCAGCGCCTTTTTAGCAATCGCCTTCCTGCGGTTGGCCGGAGATTCCTGATAGCGCTCGTATACCTCGGCCTTCACCGCGAACCTTGCGTCGCCTGAAAGATCCGCCATTGCGCGGAGCTGCGCTATATGTAGATGATGGTAGGCGGGAGAGGCGATACGCTTTTCCATGTCGTAATAAGACCAGAAGCCGGCGTCGTAGTCATCCAAATGGCAAGCCAACGTCTCCGCAGAGTGCTTGAATGGCCCGGCGAAGCGCGCGTCGACCAACGATGCGTCATAGAGACCGAAAAGGCTAAACACCCAACCGTTCATGACACTGCGCCTGGGGCGTTGAGGGTACTCCTCCAGGAACAGTTCTCCCCCGTCATGCGACGACACGCCGCCATTGTCCATGTCGATAAGCATGAACTCGGCAGCTTTCAGCGCCGCAACTCTATAGCACTCGTCCCCGAAAGCCGCATGGGCCCTCAGCAGCATCGAGCACCCCTCGCCTTGGGCCATCGAGGAGACGGAGTACTTAGCGCTGCCTATCGGACCAAATGCGTCCCAAGAGCCGTCATCCCGCTGGGCGCCGATCGCCCAATCCGAGCATACCCTTAGTGCGTCGAGAAAGCGCTCAACTTCATCCGACCTGAGAATGCTCAAGTCGTAACAGCCCAAACCGTATTGGAAAATGGCGATGGGGAAATGCACCCGCGCCCCACCGGCGATGACGCTAACAGGGACACCGCCCTCGTCGAGCAGAGTACTGCCAGTGACCTTGCCGGTCAAATCGTTGTAGTACCCGGACAACTGTCCGACATTATAGGCCCTGCCCATGCTCTGCTCTACGGCCACAGCCGTCTTGCCAGTGAGCATTTTGCTCCACCTTTTGAGCATGGTCATCTTCTGCGCAATCTGGCCCATCATTCACCTTCGTTTCTGTAATCGACTCCGAGCGAGCGCACAAGCCCCTCCACGTTGGCCTCCAAACGGAAGTCCCTCTCCCAAACGGCCCTTGCAGCGCGCCTCATAGAAGACCCTTCGGCCTTGCCCAAAAAGACGAATCGCTTTATGGCCGCGGCGACATCTTCCGGTCCACAGTCGCTAGGTAGGAGAAAGCCGTTGACGCCATCGCTTACTATCTCGTGGGTTCCGCCAACGTCCGTGGCGATGACGGGAATGCCGAATCCGCAGGCCTCCATGATCGAAAGCGGCAGGCCCTCGCTTGACGAGACGTTCACGAAGACGTCGAAATGCTTCGCTGCGTACTCCCCCAAAAGCGCGTCGTTCGGCAAAGCCCCCGCGAACTTCGCGGTGGAGTGCGTCAGCAACGAGCAGGCGGCCCTCGCCTCCTCGAGCTGTGGGCCGTCGCCGTAATGGGTCCATTCGACGCGAAGCCCTTCGGCATCAAGAAGGGTGACAGCCTTAGCAAGAAGAGGCACGCGCTTAACGTCGACAATACGCGAGCACGAGACGACCCGCAACGGGCAGGTCAACGGCTCGCCGGACTTGTCTGGCATCTCCCGCGTTCCGAGATAGGAGGTCGTCACCTTGCCCTCATGGCCCGGCCAGTTCGCGTTTATGTATTCCTCCCCGTCTTTCGAGCAGGGAAGCACTCCGGAAAGCTTGGATAGGAGGTATCCCCGGAAGGGCAAATAATGCACATCGGTACGATCTGCATACAGATCGTACCCATGTGCACGCGCAACGGCGCGTGCACATGGGTACGTGCCGGTCAGCCAAGCAGCGACCAAAGCGGTGTCGTAAAGCCAAAAGCTGTATATGTGCGTGGGCTCAAAGCCAAAGCGGACCAGTTCCTCCGCAAGCACGTCCGCCTTTGCCTTCGCCCTCGCGGCAAAGTAGCCCCGAAACACGCGCTTTCCGATTCCATGAACGGATTCTGTGGCATAGGCCTCACGAACGTCCGCACCGCCCAAAAGGGGAAACGCGATCCCTTTGACTGCAAGCAAAGCCTTGTCCTTGGAGGTATTACCGCAACCCAAGGCCAGGGGCGTCACATTGCCCGGCAGCGCGCAGGTGGGCGCGTCACCCGGCTGCGCCTCGGTCCCCACGGCGAGCACCTCGTCGAAATAGGTCGAAAGAACGCCTATCTCGTTCTCGAGATAGGACTCAGCGGCGACCTCGCCGCGGTTAAAGGGGAACCTCCTCGTCAGAAGGAGCAGCCGTCTCTTTTTTTTATCAGCAGTAATCGCCACAAATACTAATCCCTCTTGAATAGGTCGCGGGTATACACCTTGCCGGCAACATCGGCCAGATCGTCGCTCCACCGGTTGGCAATGATCACGTCGCACTCGGCCTTGAACTTCTCAAGGTCATGCGTCACCTCGGAACCGAAGAATTCCGGCGCGTCCAGCGTTGGCTCGTAGACAACGACCGGCACTCCCTTGGCCTTCACGCGCTTCATAACGCCCTGGATGGAACTGGCGCGGAAATTGTCGGAGTTCGACTTCATGGTCAGGCGGTACACGCCCGCCACGGGCTTCTCCTTGCCTTCGTATACCTTGTCCCACAGCAGTTGCAGTACCTCGTCTGCAATGTAGTCCTTGCGAGTGCGGTTGGCATCGACGATGGCCTCGATAAGGTTCTGAGGCACGTCCTTATAGTTGGCCAGCAACTGCTTGGTGTCCTTGGGCAGGCAGTAGCCGCCGTAGCCGAAGGAGGGGTTGTTGTAGTGGGAGCCAATGCGGGGCTCTAGGCACACGCCATCGATGACGTCCTTGGTGTTGAGTCCCCTCATCTCGCAGTAAGTGTCCAGCTCATTGAAGTACGCCACGCGAAGTGCCAGGTAGGTGTTGGCGAACAGCTTCACGGCCTCCGCCTCGGTGGTACCAAGAACGAGCTGCGGGATGCCCGTCGTGCCATCAGGGTTGGTGCGCTCAAGCTCGGCGGGGCCGACGCCTTGGGCGAGCAGCCCAGCAAACGTCTTTGCGGCCTTCACAGCTTCCTCGTCGTCCTTGGGCGCGCCCACAACGATGCGGCTAGGGTGCAAATTATCGTAGAGCGCCTTGCTCTCTCGAAGGAACTCGGGGCTGAAGATGATGCGGCTGTCGCCAAGCGTCTCGCGAAGCGACGAAGTGTAACCCACAGGGATGGTCGACTTGATGACAATCCAGGCCGTCGGGTTCACCGAGCGGATTGCCGAAATTGCGGCTTCAACAGACGAGGTGTCGAAAAAGTTGCGGTCCGAGTCGTAGTTCGTTGGCGTGGCCACGATGGCGAAATCCGCGCCTGTATAGGCCTCGGCGACGTCCACGGTTGCATGCAGGTCGAGCTTCCTCGTGCCCGCCTTAGCCTCGGCCAGGAAGAGCTCAATCTCGTCGTCCTGGATGGGCGACTGAAAAGCGTTAATCTTCTCTACCTTCTCGGAGACGATGTCGAGCGCGCGCACCTCGTTGTGCTGCGAGAGCAGAACGGCCAACGAGAGCCCCACATAGCCGGTGCCGGCGACTGCTATCTTCATTTTTTCGGACATATCATTCAACCTTTCGTTAAGAGCAGGCACACATATGAAATAGTTAGGATTTCGCCTTGCCGAAGAACTTCAGCGCCTCAGAGACGCAGGCGGCGGGCGATGAGGCAATGGCCTTTAAGGCGTAAATCACAGCCTGGCCTGGCTGGTTGCTGCGCTTCATAGCGAAGGCGAGCACGGCGTTGTGGCGAAATTCGATGTAGCGCACATCCTTCTTGCTGAGGCGCGGGTAGTAGCCGCGCACCACCTCGTGCCTTGCGACCTCGCCGTTTACCTTGTTCTTGCCAAGCGAGAGCCTCTCGCCGGAATGGAGGTACTGCCTCACGTGCACCTCGGGCATGTAGCCCATGTGGGCGCCAGCCTCTATGCAGCGCAGCATCAGCCACCAGTCTTGGCCGGTCGCCACCTCGCCGAAACCCTCAGTGCGGTCGAACAGGTCGCGCCTGAGCATATAGATGGCCGTTGGGCTTATCGGCGTTAGGAGGTGCGCGCGCAGCAGACCCTCGGTGGAGAAGTCCTCGCAATGGTCGAGCCTGCGGTGCTCCACAAGCCGGCCACGTTCGTCATACCACGAGACATCCTGCCAGCTCATGTCGAGGGAGTTTTCCTGCATGAAGGCGACCTGGGTGGACACCTTGTCAGGCAGGAACTCGTCGTCATCGTCGAGGAACGTGAGGTACTCGCCCGTCGCCTGGCGGCAGGCGTAGTTGCGCGCCGCCCCGCCGCCGGTCTGGCCGGAGGTGTGCAGCAGCCTAAAGTGCGGAAGGCTCGCGGCATAGGGGGCGACCGCCGCGTCGGTCTCGGCGCTTTCCGGCCACTCCGGCCGATTGTCGCTCACTACAATCAGTTCGATGTTCTCCGCGCCGTAGTCCTGCGCGGCGATTGAGTCCAGGGCCACGCGAATCCTGTCAGAGCGCTTGTAGGTCGGCACCACGATCGAGACGAGGGGTTTGTCAGCACTCATGCGCTACCTCCCCGTCTTCTTCTTGCCGAACATGACGCCAAAGGTCTTGAAGAAGACCTTCCAGTCTGCCTTGAGGCTGGCACCCTTCGCGTAGGCAAGCTCGAACTCCTGGCGCAGGCCGTTCTCGAAGGTCGCGAGGTTGCGCGGGCCCGACTGCCAGGCACCGGTAATGCCCTGCGGGACGGCAAGCACCTGCACCTGTTGCTCGTGCGTAAAGTTCCCGAGCTCCTCGTAGGTGATGGCGCGAGGGCCGATGACGGAGAGCTGGCCCGCGAGCACGTTGAAGAACTGGGGCAGCTCGTCCAGGGAAGTCTTGCGCAGGACGCGGCCTAGCTTGGTGATGCGGGGATCGTTTGTGACCTTCCGCTCGCGGTGCCACTCCTCGATCTGCTCGGGGCTGAGGTACTTCTCCACGTCGTTGGCGTCGGCGACCATGGAGCGGAACTTGAGCACGCGGATGGGGCGACCGAAGCGCCCAGCCCGCTCGTGCGCATAGATGGGAGCACCCTTGGTGTCGGCCGCAATGAACGCGCAAAGAACCGTGCCAGGGATAAGAGCCACGACGCAGACGCACGCACTGAACGCGATGTCGAACGTGCGCTTCACGAAGCGGTAGCCAAGCGATCGCGTGTCGAGCGCACGGGACTCTGCAGCGAACTCGGGCGAGCCCGGGAGGCTCACCGCACCCGTGTTTGCAGCGGAGCCGACCCCAGCACCCGCCGTGCCCTTGCGCCGGTCCATGGCCCGAGCAATGAGCGTCGCCCCCACGGGCGCATTATTCTCTGTTACTTCTTTAGCAGTCACAATAAAACTTTCGTTCCTGTCCCCAGGAACTTCCCCCAAATCCACAAATTCAAAAACCAAATAAATTGCCGGTGCAACGTATCCCTTACGTTTTGCTGGGAACGTCCAGCGGAAGCAGCTCCCTAAAAGCGGAGTCGCCTTCGCCCACGTCCACCAGGCACCAGCGCTTATGACGGTCGATCTTCTTTACACGGGCCTCTTGCCCCACCAATGGCCCCTGTTCTATGTGCAGCACACCGTCTTCTATGCGCGCTACGCTGTTGCGCACCACGCCGTCGTCGTCCAGCACGCTGCGGTACCAATCCTGCGCATCGTCCGGCATGGGCGCATAGGCCCGCTCTCTGCTGCCGGCAATGCGACAGCCAAAGCTCAACTGGGCCAAAGCCTTATCGAGCAGGGCGGCATCGCGCGTGGCGACGAAGAAGTATTCCTTGTACATGGGTTTGGTTTGGAGCGACCAGGCGCCGTCCCGCTTAAACCAGAACTCCTTTTGCATCACAAAAGCGTCCTGCATCAGCTCGTGCGGGATAATGCGGCGGACCTTTTCGCAGATCTCGCGCTCTTTACCGTTGGGGGTGTGGACCAGATACCAGCGGACGCGGCCGTGCTGGCTGTTGGTAGTAGCGCCGCTAAAGGCACCGGGCAGCTGCTCTTGGCGCCGCATTGTCTGTTCCATCTCTCGCCCCCCCTTGCTTGTCTCCGCGACGCACGCGGATGCGGGGGCGTTAAGAACAGGCTTCTCGCTCGCAGCTAGGCGCAGTCGCAAAAGTACAGGTTTTTGTATCTTTCGACGAAGCTCATTATACGAGTAATTTCAGGCCGTTTTCCCTCCTTGATTATCGACTTTATCCGAACACCTCCCACATTCATCCGCACATGTGCGG
>CATWVA010000044.1 GCA_958354105.1 uncultured Collinsella sp. | reverse complement strand
CGGCTACGGCGATGCCGTGCTGGTCTTTGAGGTGACAAACAACACCGATGTCGACATGATGTTTGGCGATGTCGATGCTTATGCCTACGTCAACGGTGTCGTCCGCGACGTGCGCATGCGCCAGCCTGTCGCCGCAGGCGAAGAAACGACCGCGATGCTCACCTTTGTAGGCACCTTCGACGATCCGGACTTTGACGTGAACAACGACCTCAACGACATCTACCTTAATATCTGGATGTTCGAGGAGCAAACCGGCAACGTCTACTTTAGGGACTTGGTACACATTCCGTAGAGGGTGACGCTCGGCACAAGTCAAGCAGGGCATATAACGCAAAACGAGGGACGACCCAATCGGATCGCCCCTCGTCTTTAACACGTCAACAATGCGCGCGGCGTTTACTTAACCACCAGGTTGACAAGCTTGCCGGGCACGCAGATGGCCTTGACGACCGTCTTGCCCTCGGTCCACTTAGCGACAGCGGCCTCGGCGGCAGCCTGCATTTCCTCGTTGGAGGCATCGCGAGCCACGTCGATGCGGCCACGGACCTTGCCGAGCACCTGGACGACGATCTGCACCGTGTCCTCGATGGACTCGGCCAGGTCGAACTCGGGCCAGGCGGCGGTGTAGGCGTTGCCCTCGCAGCCGAGCGCCTCGTGCCATAGCTCATCGGCCCAGAACGGGCAGATGGGCGCCAGGACGCTCACGATGTCCTTGGCCACGCCGTAGCACAGGGCCTTGTCGCGGTCAGTGCCCTCGGTGGCGTTGAGGTAGGCGCTCGCCGCGTTGACAAGCTCCATGACGGCCGAGATCGCGGTGTTGAACTGGCCGCGATCGAAGTCCTCGGTGCACTTGGCAATGGTGCGGTGACGCTCGCGGTAGAGCTTCATCGCAGTCTCGTCGAGCACGGACTTGTCGAAGGCCACGTTGGCATCGCCGGACTGGACGAGCTGCCACACGATACGCCAGGCGCGCTTGATAAAGCGGTTGGCGCCCTCGACGGCCTTGGGATCCCAGTCGAAGTCCTTCTCGGGCGGGGCGATAAACAGGATCGCCAGACGCATGGTATCGGCGCCGTAGGGCTCGATGACCGAACTCGGGGGCACAACGTTGCCCTTGGACTTGGACATGGTGTCGCCGTTCTCGTCCTTGACCATGCCCTGGCACAGCAGGTTGGTAAAGGGCTCGTCAACGCTCAACAGGCCCAGGTCGCGCAGCGCCTTGGTAAAGAAGCGGCTGTAGAGCAGGTGCAGAATGGCGTGCTCAATGCCACCGATGTAGTTATCGACGGGCATCCAACGGTCTGCCGCCTCGCGGGAGAAGGGCAGCTCGGTGTTGTGCGGGTCGGTATAGCGCAGGTAATACCAGCTGGAGCAGGTGAAGGTGTCCATGGTATCGGTCTCGCGCTTAGCCGGGCGGCCGCAGACCGGGCAGGTGGTCTCGTAGAAGTCCTTGCACTCGGCGAGGGTCTCGCCGGCGCCCAGGTCCAGGTTCTCGGGCAGCGTCACCGGCAGCTGATCCTCGGGCACGGGCACAATGCCGCAGTGCTCACAGTGGATGGCCGGGATGGGGTTGCCCCAATAGCGCTGGCGGCTGATGAGCCAGTCGCGCAGGCGGAACTCGACCTTGCGACGGCCGCAGCCCATGGCCTCGAGGTCGGCCACGATGGCAGCCTCGCCCTCGGAGTGCTTACCGCCGCGCATGCCGGTGTACTTGCCAGACTGGACGAGCGTGCCCTCGGCAGCGTGGGCGCAATCCCAGTCGACGGTCTCGGCATGGAAGGTATCGATGGTCTCGCCGCTGGCCTCGACGGCAGCGCGATCGTCATCGTCCAGGATGATCGGCACGATCGGCAAGTCGTACTTACGGGCAAACTCAAAGTCGCGCTGGTCGCCACAGGGAACGGCCATGACGGCACCGGTACCGTAGTCGGCAACGACATAATCGGCAACCCACACGGGGACCTTCTCGCCGTTGACGGGGTTTACCACATAGCGGCCCGTGAAGGCACCGTGCTTCTCGAGGGTGCCCTGGGCACGCTCGACGGCAGAGATATGCTTGGAGTCCTCGACGATCTTGGTGACGGCCTCCTCGTACTCTGTGCCCTCGACGAGCTCATGCAGGCCGGCGTACTCGGGAGCCAGAACAAAGAAGGAGACGCCAAAAAGGGTGTCGGCACGCGTGGTGAAGACGGTGATCTTGCCCTCGTCGCCTTCGATGGGCTCGCCATCCTGGTCGCACAGGGTAAAGTCGACCTCGGCGCCCTCGGAGCGACCGATCCAGTTGGCCTGCATCTGCTTGACGCGCTCGGGCCAGCCGGGGAGCTTCTCCAGGTCGTCGAGCAGCTCCTGGGAGTACTCGGTGATCTTGAAGTACCACTGCTCAAGGTCGCGCTTCTCGGGCTCGGTGCCGCAGCGCCAGCACTTGCCCTCGGTGACCTGCTCGTTGGCCAGAACGGTCTTGCAGTTAGGACACCAGTTGACCGGATTCTTCTTGCGGTAGACCAGGCCCTTTTCCCACAGCTTCTCAAAGATCCACTGACCCCAGCGGTAGTAGTCGGGGCTGCAGGTCTTGACCATGCGATCCAGATCGTAGGAGAAGCCCATGCGCTTCATCGTGGCGAGAGCCTGGTCCATGTTCTTATACGTCCAGGCGGCAGCCTGCGTGTTGTGCTTGATGGCGGCGTTCTCGGCAGGCAGGCCAAAGGCATCGAAGCCGATGGGATGCAGCACGTCGTAGCCGCGCATGCGGGCCTGACGGGCCATGGCATCGCCGATGGTGTAGTTGCGCGCGTGGCCCATGTGCAGGTCGCCCGACGGATACGGGAACATCTCGAGCACGTACTTCTTGGGCTTGCTGGCGTCGGTGTCGACGGCAAAGAGGTTGGAGTCCTCCCAGGCCTTCATCCACTTGGACTCAATGGCCTGTGCGTCGTAGGCAGGGATCTCGTCCTTATGATCTGTGCAATCGCACATATCAACTCCTTTGTTAGCTGGGTTGGGGCGGGGCGTTCTTACCTTTACTCGCTGCTGCGGACAGTCCTGCTCGCACGAAGAGCACATTAAGTGCTCTTCGGCTCGTGCGGAACTTGCAGCGAGCAAAGGTAAGAACGCCCCGCCACATCGTTAACTCGCATGATGATAGCAAATACGACAAGCGAGATGCCTGCGACTTGCATGCATCTCGCTTTATCTAAATAACGTGGTTGATACTCAACCTTTGTTTGTGACCCGTCCTAGCATGGACGGGTTTTCCAAGTGCTGCAAATTGCCGCGAAAGAGGAGCGACGCGTACTTTGGTACGCGAGCGACGGTTTGAACGGCAAGGTGCGGTGCTTGGGAAAGCTGCCTAGCGGTAAGAGACGCTCTGCTGGGAGTCCTTTACGACAACGTCGTGGGCGCCGCCTTCGACGATGGAGGTAGAGCTGACCAGGGTCAGGCGTGCCTTTTCCTGGAGCTCGGGGATCGAGAGGGCGCCGCAGTTGCACATCGTGGACTTGACCTTGTAGAGCGTGCCGCCCACACCGTCCTTGAGGGAGCCGGCGTAGGGAACGTAGGAGTCGACGCCCTCGACGAAGCTGAGCTTCGCGGCGCCGCCCAGGTCGTAGCGCTGCCAGTTGCGAGCACGCGCAGAACCCTCGCCCCAGTACTCCTTCATGTACTGGCCGTTGACGTTGACGCGCTCGGTCGGGCTCTCATCGAAGCGGGCGAAGTAGCGACCCAGCATCATAAAGTCGGCACCCATGGCAAGGGCGAGCGTCATGTGGTAGTCGTAGACAATGCCACCGTCGGAGCACACGGGCACGTAAACACCGGTCTCCTCGTAGTACTCGTCACGGGCGCGGCAGACGTCGATCAGCGCGGTGGCCTGGCCGCGGCCGATGCCCTTGGTCTCGCGGGTGATGCAGATGGAGCCACCGCCGATACCGACCTTAATGAAGTCGGCACCGCAGTCTGCCAAAAAGCGGAAGCCCTCGGCGTCGACGACGTTACCGGCACCAACCTTAACGTCCTCGCCGTAGTTGGCGCGGATCCACTCGATGGTGCGCTTCTGCCACTCGCTGAAGCCCTCGGAGGAGTCGATGCACAGGACATCGGCGCCGGCCTCGATGAGCAGCGGCACGCGCTCGGCATAGTCGCGGGTGTTGATGCCGGCACCGACCATGTAGCGCTTGTCGTTATCGAGCAGCTCGTTGGGGTTGGTCTTGTGGCTGTCGTAGTCCTTGCGGAAGACGATGCCCATGAGGTGATCGTTGTCGTCGACAATGGGCAGAGCGTTGAGCTTGTTGTCCCAAATGACGTCGTTGGCAACCTTGAGGCTGATGTTCTTGTCGCCCACGATGAGCTGCTCACGCGGGGTCATGAACTCGGAGACCTTCTTCTGGTGGTCATCGCGGCTGGGACGATAGTCACGGCTGGTGACGATACCCAGGAGCTTACCCTTGGGAGTGCCGTCGTCGGTGACCGGCATGGTGGAGTGACCGGTCTTCTCCTTGAGCTCGATGACCTGCTCCATGGTCATGTCGGGGGTCAGCGTAGAATCGGACTGAACGAAGCCGGCCTTGTGATCCTTGACGGCCTTGACCATAGCGGCCTCGGACTCGGCGCTCTGGGAACCGTAAATGAAGGACAGGCCGCCCTCGGTAGCGAGCGCGACACCCATATCGACGCCCGAGACGGACTGCATGATGGCGGAAACCATGGGGATGTTCAGGGTGATTGCCGGCTTCTCACCGCGCTTAAAGCGGGTTAGCGGCGTCTTAAGAGAGACGTTGTTGGGGATGCACTGCGAGGACGAGTAACCAGGGACCAGCAGATACTCCGAAAACGTGTGGGACTCACCGGGAAAGAACGTAGCCATGTTTCTCCTTTTTCCATGCGACCGGTCGGCTGCAGGCCTCGTAGGACCCAGCCCAACCTTGGGCGCCCAATACTGGGGAAGTATCTTAACGCACTTTGACTGCTACAATGCATGATTTAAGAAGAGCACACGAGGGTTTGACGCAGGCTTTGCGTTTGCCCAGCAAACACTTTAGCGGGGAGACGTGGAGCGTATGAAGTACAAGACGACGGCAAAGTTGGTCATTCAAGCGTGCGACAAAGACCTGCCGGGCGTGTTTGGTCATGGCTGCGTCTTACTGCTGCAGGGTATTGCCCGGGAGCACTCGCTCAACCGCGCCGCCAAAAGCATGGGCATGGCGTATTCCAAGGCATGGCGCATCGTAAACGAGGCTGAAGGGCAGCTGGGCTGCAAGCTCATCGAGCGCGACGGCGCCCGCGGATCCACGCTCACCCCCGCCGGTGAGCGAGCCATAGCGGTCTACGAGGAGCTGCAGGCCGACATCAACAACGTCATCGCCACCAAAGCAAACAACCTCATCGCCAGCATCAAAGAGTAGCTAATTTGCGGAGGGCGTTGTCTAGGGTGGCCGCAACCATCAAGGGATTGTCGGTACCGGCGAAGAGGCGGATGGTTCCCCCCTGCTTGCCGCGTGGGGCCGAAAGGCGTGTCGTTGCGCCGCCGGCGGGCGACGTGCGGAACTCCCCCGGCAATGTGTTGAACAGCTCGCCCGCACTTCGCTCGATAAGGTCAAACTCAACTGTCGGGCCAAAGCCGTGCTCGAGGATTCCCGTTGCAACCGCATGATCGGGATGCGAACCCAGCCCAGGATAGCGCACGTTGCGCACCATCTCGTTGGCAGCCAGATACTCGGCCAGTGCACGTGCGCGGTCGAAGTGAGCCTGCATGCGAGCATCGAGCGAGTCCAGCCCGCGCTCCAGCATGCAAGCCTCATTAACAGAAAGGTCGAGTGCAGACGCACCGCAATCCGCAAGAAGCGCATGCGCACACTCGGCGGCGGCATCCACGCGATGGCGCTTAAGCTGCGAGCGCGCCACCGAAGCGGCGACGAGCTTGCGCGGCGCAACGCCGGCACACACGCGGTCGAGCGCCTCGAGCGAAAGCACGGCGCCCAGACGCAGCGGGTTGCACCCAAAGACGCCCGATACAGTGTTATCAACTACGAGCAGCGCATGCGACTCACGAGCCGCGCGGCCCAGAGCGCGAAGGTCGGGCACACGCAGACCAAACCCGCCGATGGAGTTGACAAACCACCACAGGTGCGGCCCCTCGGCATCAAACGAAGCATCAAAGCCCTCGGACGCAGCAGTAAACGCCGCAACCGACGGCTCCTCCACCATAGCCACGTCGCAGCACTCAAAGCCGCGCGCAAACGCATCGGCAAAGTCATCGGCAAACGCAACCAGGCGATCGCCGGGACGTACAATCCCCAACAGAGACAGCGCCGCCGGCACATGCGGCGCTGCAGCAAGACGCGCCTCACGCGCGCCGGCCCTTGCAGCCCAGGCCTCTTCTAGCTGCTGAACGTCCACGCGGCACCGTCCCTTCATAAGCAAAAAACCCACGATGCGGGTGTTCCCCGCATCGTGGGCAACGGCTGCAGTATAGCGCCGATAGGCGACGAAACGCCTAGATGCTGAGCGTGTGATAGGTCACGCTCGCACCCGGAGCGTCAACGGTCACGCCATAGGCCTCGGGTGGCCAAAAGCGTCTGCAACGTCGAGCATCTCAAAGTTGGCATCCCAGCTGTCAAAGATACGATGCACCAACACCGCGAGTTCCTCGGCACACAGCAGGGGAAACGGCGCATCTGCCGCACCCTGAAGCGCGACCGACCCGCCCGAGCATGCCTCGAACAACGGCATCAAAAATGGGTCGGTTAATGCCGGCGATGCGGTATACAGATACGGCACGCGCAGGACTTTGGCTTGGATGCCGTCGCGCGATGCATAGTAACGGCACAGGTCGTTGGCAGCGTGGGCGATAATGCCCTTGCCCGTCTGGGCCCCACTGGCGGCCGTGGCGTCGTCGTCACATCCGCCAGTGGTGCCCTCTGCACCCGCGGGCCCCGCAATAAACAGCAGCTGCACATTGCGTCCCATACAGGCACGAAACACCGAGCGCAGCAGCCCAATGTCGCCAAAAGTCACGGTATGCGGGGTGAGGTAGGTAGAAAGGTAGACCACGCGCTCAAACTCGTAGGCCTGGTCCAGGTGCTGGAGGAGCTCTTTCCACGAAGCATGGGGCGACGACTCATCGCGGCGCGCGTCCTGCGCGGCTACGACCTACACATGGTCGCCGGGGAACGCCTTGGAGCAAAAGTCATCGTCAACATATGCGGTGTTGCCAACAACCAGCACTTCCACGGCGTTCCCCCTCCCCAAAAATCTACTTTTGCCATAGTCAAACATGCGTATTGTACGCTGTAAAAGCGAGCCAAGGCGCCTTTAAGGCTGTTTTAAGAACTTTTTAGAGGATGTGAGAGCGGCAACTCATTCGACTTAGATTCATCGAGGAAATGCTATTCGCTCTGAAAAGGCACATCGCAATCTGCTGACAGCTCTGCAGGGAGAATGGCAGGCAATGTAAGCGCTCCCATGGGTGAAAGTCCAGTAACAACCATCAAATAGCTCTTTGCATGGGCATATGCCATCGAAATAGCATTTGAAAGAAGGTAGTGACGCGCCTCGTCATCGGGAGAGTTCATTGGCATTTGCGCTGAAACCGAGATGGATACTGTAACGCCAGCGTGCATCTTCTCCTGTGCACCTTCGTCTCTGTCAAGGAGGCTGCCAATTACGCACATCTTTAGACTTGCGCGTGCATCATTACCTTTTTTCGAAAGATGGACATCTTGGTAGCTAACGTCAACTTTTAATTCCATGTTATCCGAGGGCGAATCCTCGATATGGAAATCGGAGTCAACGACGAACAAATGAACGACTTGAATCGGAGCAATAAAATCCCCACTCATGCTGCCAAACCTCCGGAAATCATCTCGAGATTCACATGCGAGGACGGACGCTCGTTCCTAAAAGACCATTGCTCTAGCACGAAATTGTTGGATGAAAGAAACGGTAGCTCTTTAGAATAGCTAACGGTAACCTTAGGAACGATATTGATACCCAAAGCAAGCTCGAACCTAGCGATCGTCTTCAGCGTCATATTGGGCTGAGAATTCAACAGCTTCGAAAGCGACTGAAGGCTCACGCCCATACGCTTTGCCAAATCGCTTTTGCTTAAACCCAGACGCTTCATCTCGCGATGAACAATAAACTCGATATCTAGCGCGTGTTCATAAGCGCGTGTTTCGCTGGTTTCTGTATCGGCGTAAAAATCAGATAAATCTACTTTATTCATTGTGTTCTCCGTTTCGAAAGCCAAGTATAAAAGTCAAGGCTCAGATTCCAGAAGTTGACGTGCTATTCTGGCCGATCATTGTTCGAGCGGTTAATTTCCGCTTAGGGTCTGACAACATTTTCTGGAATTGAGAGTTGTCGGGAGAAGCCGTCAATTCCCAAAACGGTCGACCCTTGAGGTCTCTATATTCGACAAGATCATATCCTTCTGCCAAAGGGCACCTCCCATTTCTAGATGAACTTAACTTATAGGTTAAGTTCATCCATTTAAATACATATAACGAGGTCCAGACAAGATTCCTCTGCCCCAATCGATAAACAAACCAGTCGAGCTTATGCAAAATCCGGAAGTGTGCGGCATATTCTAGACACGTCAACCACACTGGATAGTGGCAACGCTTCTACCTGCGGGTTCTTTTCATGAAAAGGACGATGTGCTCGAGGGTTCCAAAATTTGCCGCATGCTTCCGTCGGGCGTTTCCGGAAGTGCGGTGAAAAACCGAGATCGACAGACCAGACCCCTGTTTTAGCCTTCCGCGACCTGCGGTTTTGTTGCCGAAATTCGGTTTATGCTCGGAGGTTTCCGATTTTTCCCCGCACTTCCGAAAAGCACCCTTAAACCGCGCGTCCCGAAGCGGAAAACCGCCGGATATTTGTTCTCCCCAAATGAGATCCTTGTTTTGCCTGGCCGAATCTTACATCCAAACAAAAAAAGAGGACCGACGCATCAACCCTCTTCAGGTGTCGCCCGAAGGCTTCCAGCGCAATTGATTTAATTCTAATCGATATCACTTGTTTGACCACGATCACGTCAACCAGTAGAAGCCGCCCATGCTCGATCATTCCATTGCCGGGATGGTGCTTGGCTAGTACGTCACACATTGCATACATGAAAAAAGGGCAACACTCTCAATTTGAAAGCGTCACCCTTAAAGCTCCCAAAGAGCTTTTGTATTGCAGGAAGATACTCTACACTATCTTCCCTTGATTGGCGGGTCGAAACAGACACCATTGTGATTTCAAGCAGAAAGCGTTATATTAAGTATGCATTTGCACGTGGTGTTCGCACTATACGCTCAGATGCCATAGTTTACAAAGATGGCCTTCTTCATAGACGCTAGGTGGGATTACTCACTAGTAGCCGATATGTCGAAGGCCTTCTTGTACTTAAGGAAATCATACATTCTAATAAGCCGTTTCAGCTCGCTATTACCGTGGATTATCTTGCGATCGTCCGTGATGAGCGCCCTCAGATATTCAAGCAACTTATTTAGATCGATCTCATCTTCTTCAAGTAGCACAAGCTTTTTAAATGCTTCCTCAAAGCCTTCGTTAGCTATAACAGACTGAACCGAGTGTCTAATTCCCGAATGATGATAGCTACCTTTTGCCTTTCGTAGGCTGTTGTTTAGAAAAGCATCTAAATCCTTCTTCTCATCTATTTCCTTTAGCATCCTTGGATTAAGAACTTCCCCTGAATACGCGCTTAAATACTTATACATGGGCAAACCACCCGAGTTAGAAGCAAGCAGCGAAGGAAGGTATTCCTCGACGGCAAGCTTAGGAGCAACATGTTCGTCATCAAACACAACATCACGATATAGAAGTTCGGCTTTGACCATATGCCCGTGCCCTAAAGAAGCATTCGCAACACCGATACCCAGCACAAGATGCTGTCCCTCCGGAAGTCTCTCGAGGTCGCTAAAACTCGCTTCAACTACCAGAGAGTCATTCGGATCGCCCTCATCAGCCAAGGCGTAGATGCTCCTGCGAAGCTCACGAATGATCCTGGGCGAGAAGGAGCATTTGGATTGTCCAATTGCTTCATACACTGCACCAAAATCGTTCGTCCTAATCTCGGTCATGCTTATCTCGCCAATACCTGGAAAGGTAAACGAATGAGTTGAGGTTGCGTTTTCTCCCCTAGTAAGGAAGATAAAGCGCTTTCTAAGCAACGCAAGATTGTTAGAACCGAGGCAGCGCGAAACCGACATGAGGATAGCTTGGATATCGGGGTCGTTAAGGGAATAACCGATAAAAATAATTGGGTATTCCATAAAAATAGTTAACAACTTGGCAGCCAAGTAATCCTGTGTTTCGGCGAGTTTTGCGTAATCTGCCTCCTCAAGAACCATAGATTCAGGATTATCCATAGAACCGTGGATCTTATAGATTTCACCCATTTCAAAAGTTCTGTGAAAGACGAGATCGTCTTGGCCAACAAAAACTTTAAACTCGGGAAATAGCGACTCCAGGAGACAGTCATAGTTGGTTGTTATAACTCCAGAGATACGCCGCCTGCCAACCTCTCTCAAGATATCAAGCTCATGCGTCATATATTCAGGTTTGAACGAGGATAACCTCTCGGCCGCCATGATCTTTAAAATAGATTTACGCTGACGAATGTCCTCTACATGATCGTTTCTAAAAGAAGCGAAGCGAGGGTCCTCAAGAACAGCTATGCGCATATCCTTATCAAGCATCGTCGCGGCAGAGGGCAATGCGCTATTGTCAGACTCATCTGGACAACGTGCCAGGTACGAGTCAAGCCGAAAGGGATCATCGGAAAGACGGGAACAGAGGTGCCTTAACAAACCAACCCAATCGTCGGTACCCATGTATCTACGGGAAAAGCCCGAGCCGACGAATAAATATGGGCTACGCCCCACCCCATTTATCAAACGTACAACGCTTTCTACAATGTCATCTCTTCCGACTTCCATCTAGCGCCTCCAAACAAGCTACTTCCATAAGTATAGAACATATGTTTGGATTTTACTAGAATTGCAAGACTTCATCGGAGACAAAGCTGCTCGACAATTGAAAATTCGAACCGCACAGGTGACCCAATATTCAGCAGTGTTCCGACGAGCAAATATTCATTTCGCGCCTCAGGCAATCTAGCGCAGCGGCATCAGTTAGAACGCCATGACTCTCTAGGAGTTCGATAAGTTGAGCGAAAGTCTAAAATTCCATCGCCAAAGTAACTCCTAAAATCAAAGGGCCGTTGCCGATAACAACCAAACAACGACCCTCCTTTGTCATCGCCTCACGTAGAGCCCACGACAACTGCATCACTAACTGGATGTTAACCTAGATGCGCAGTAATTGCGCATCCAAAAAAGTTAATCATGTAGCAAATACTCTTCGCGTTGAAACTAATGCGAAGCATTTTCGCGTCCGTGCACGAGAATGCGCAATCAATATGCGGAAAGGCAAAGATGATTCACCTAGCTAACAACCATCCAGTCACTACCGACAGTACTCGAAATCTTCGAGGAATCGCCGATGCACACGATGGTCGCCGAAGCGCCGGGCACATACTTGGCCTCAAGAACGGAAACACCTTGCTCCTTAAGCCTTAAGGTCGTCTCGGTTATCTGGGTTTTATTCACATCATTTTTGCTGACCAGTTTAACGCCATTGCCATCATTTTCATTCAGGCAGGATACAACCGTATTGTAATCGGCCCAATAACAGTACTCCCCAGAAAGCCATCCAAGCTCAGTGGCGCATATCGATCCAGTCGCAGAAACCGTCTTTGGAAGCAATCCGTAGCGCTGCCTTTCCTCAAATTCAAGAACATCACAAAATACGCGATTAGCATTAAGTAATCTCGTTCCACAATAGTCCCCGTAAAACGGCGCAAAATGATTGCGGATAGTCCGCGACAACATACAGTAATCGTAGGTGTAGTAACACTTGAAGATTCGTAGGGCGTCTCCCCCTGCCCCTTCGGCAGAACGGGCGAATTCAACAAGAAACTGGTCCCACATGCGCTCAATATAGGGAATTGCGAGTTTAACGCTATCCATATCAGACAAAGGAGCATCGCTCGTCTGCTGCATTATTCCAGTGGTTTTTGCCAAATGGAAATGAGCTGCCATGCGCTCGATCGTTCGGATAAACTCGGGCCGATTCCCGTCCTCAATCGCCATAATTGCAAAGAAAACACTTCTCAACAGAAGATCACTTGAAAATCGCTGAGGTAAGAGATCGCCATATTCGCGCTCGTATGAGAAGAGCCTGGCCTCACCCGTATCGATTGAAGAGTAACCAAATACGGAGTCCGAAGGAACGACATATGATGGAGCGGCATTTGAGTACACACGGCTAAACTTAATTTGATAACGCTTAAAAAAGGTTGAAATCCAAAAGGTCACAACACCAAATAATGCCAGCTCAAACTCAAAGGCAATACTCGAAGTATCAAGCACATCTAGCCCCTGGCCTCCGAGATAGCCATCGATAACAAAGTGATCGAATGCGACGGACAGCAAAAGAGACATGAACGCCTCGAATGAGAAAGGAAGAGTCCGGTACCGCAATTTACCCCTTGCATGCTTGATTACCCCAAGAAACAACCAATAGAAAAGGGTAGGCATGTATCGCAGCGAAGGACCTGGAACTGAAAACGCATCGCAAATCGCAGCCATAATAAACACCGGGAGCTGGCAACAAATTGTTGGAGCGAGAATTCGGTAGGCAACGTTCAGCCTGCCCGACTCATCGGAGGGATACAGTTCTTCGACGGTGTATTGCCCTCCGATCGCCAAGGGCCCAGCAAAGCGGACAAGCTGAACGCTCGACAAACCGATAAAGACATAAAAGACAATCCAATGAATAGTGACCGATTCCACCTGTAAACAATCTCCTCAGGTCATACGCTTGCGATTAATTGTAGATAGACAGAATTGAACAGGAAGCAACAATATTTGAAACTGTTGTTTTGCGCACCCCGGATCAACCAACATACCCCAGAAAGGTCGCTGATGTTGACTGGGGTTCCCGTAAAACCCCAACAAAAAATGTGCGGAGTGCCGACCTGAAACTGCCTTCGGACCCTATTGGCTGCACACCGAGAGGCTCCGCTATGAAACGCCCCCTTTACCACCCGCTCTGTGCGACCGCGTGCACGTCCATGGTCAACGCGACGATGCCTATGGCAGCCATTGCAGAGGGGGTTCAGCCTCAGAAGGCCGCCGAGCAGCAGGCGCAAGCCGTGAGGTCGAGCTCAGCGTTGCTTTTGAATGCAGAAAAACGAGTCCGAACGCAGCGGCGTCCGGTCCTCTTGGCAGGTCCCATCTTGGGTTGATGTCCACAAAACTAGCCCTTGCGGTCGGTTAAACAAGTTTCAGCAGCCTTTGATACTCTCCGGGATCACGCATACGCATAATATCCATGTATGTTCTGCTTTTTGCGACCATGATATCGTCGAACTTGGATAGGCCGTGCCCGCTCGCTCTTGT
>CATWVA010000043.1 GCA_958354105.1 uncultured Collinsella sp. | reverse complement strand
TCACGTCGGTCGTGCTGATTCTGGTGTGCTGCTCCATGTGCGCTTGGTACGTGGTGCGCGTCAACAGCAAGATCTCGAACTTCTTCTATTACCTGTTCGTCTTCTCGATGGTCGTACCGTTCCAGATGCTCATGTTCACGCTGTCCAACCTCGCGGACCGCATCGGCTTTAACACGCCGTTTAACATCTGCTTCATCTACCTTGGTTTTGGCGCGGGCCTCGCGGTCTTTATGTTCGCCGGCTTCGTCAAGAACATCCCGCTCGAGATTGAGGAAGCGGCCATGATCGACGGCTGCAACCCGGTCCAAGTGTTCTTTAAGATCGTCCTTCCCATTATGAAGCCCACCTATCTTTCGGTCGGCATCCTTGAGACCATGTGGGTCTGGAACGACTATCTGCTGCCCTACCTTACGCTCGACTCCACCAAGTACAAGACCATTCCTATCTTGATCCAGTACTTCCGTGGCGGCTATGGCCACGTCGAGCTCGGCCCCATGATGGCGTGCATCATGATGGTCGTCATCCCCATCGTCATCATGTACATCTTCTGCCAGAAGTACATCATCGACGGTGTGGTGGCAGGTGCCGTCAAGGGCTGATGCCGTAACTGTTTTGCAAGTTTTGGCGGCGCCCCTCAGCGCGGCGCCGCGTATCGAAAGGTAGAGACATGGCCGAGATCGTTCTCAAACATGTTCAGAAGGTGTATCCCAACAACGAGTCAAAAAAGAAGGGCTTCTTTGGCAAAAAGAAGAAGACCGAGGAGAAGAAGCACAACCTCAAGGTTACCGAGGACGGTGTGCTCGCTGTAGAGGACTTCAACCTCACCGTTCACGACCAGGAGTTCATCGTCCTCGTTGGCCCTTCTGGCTGCGGTAAGTCCACGACGATGCGCATGGTCGCCGGCCTGGAGGACATCACCTCCGGCGATGTGCTCATCGACGGCAAGCGCGTCAACGACGTCGCTCCCAAGGACCGCGATATCGCCATGGTGTTCCAGAGCTATGCTCTGTACCCCAACATGACGGTGTACGAGAACATGGCGTTTACGCTTGAGCTCAAGAAGGTCCCCAAGGACGAGATCGACCGCAAGGTTCGCTCCGCCGCCGAGATCCTGGGTATTACCGAGTACCTCGACCGTAAGCCCAAGGCGCTTTCGGGCGGCCAGCGACAGCGCGTCGCCATCGGCCGCGCTATCGTTCGTGACCCCAAGGTCTTCCTGATGGACGAGCCGCTGTCCAACCTGGACGCCAAGCTTCGTAACCAGATGCGTGCCGAGCTCATTAAGCTGCGCCACGAGATCAAGGGCACGTTCATCTACGTTACCCACGACCAGACCGAGGCTATGACCCTCGGTGACCGTATCGTGGTCATGAAGGACGGTGTTGTCCAGCAGATCGCCACGCCGCAGGAGGTCTTCAACCACCCCGCGAACATCTTCGTCGCCGGCTTCATCGGCGTACCGCAGATGAACTTCTTCGATGCCCAGCTGGTGCGCTCGGGCGACGGCTTTACCGTCAAGACCGAGGATATGAATGTTGCGCTTGCCCCCGAGACTTGCGCTCAGCTTGCCCTCAACTGGGACGGCGGCGACGTGAAGGAGATCACGGCCGGCGTGCGCCCCGAGCAGATCCTGCTTGCCGACAAGGACGAGGAGGGTGCGCTCCAGGGCACCGTCGAGGTGACTGAGCTCATGGGTTCGACCGAGCACGTCCACGTGACTGCTCCCGATGGCCAGTTCGTCCTGATCATTCCCGTTGTCGACCTTGAGGCCAAGGGTGCGCTCAAGGCGGGCGACCCCATCTGGTTCAAGTTCGAGAAGAACGCGACCCATCTCTTCGATAAGGTGTCTGGCAAGAACCTTATCTAGGCCCGGTGCATCCAGGCCCTCCCTTTGGGCGACTGCGGCTTTGCCATCCTTTTGCCGTGGTCACATATAAGGCTCCCCTCCCGTCCACTGGGCGAGAGGGGAGCCTTTCTTTGTGTTGGGGTTGTCCATCTGTTAGCTTATCTTGATCTGTAACAGATAGACCCAATTTTGCCGGTTAGGTGTTACAGATCGAGATTGTTTGGTCGAGACAAACCATAGGCCGGCATATGGACACAAAAAGCGGAGCCGTGTTGCCACGACTCCGCTTTCAAGAGGATGGGTAAGGGGAATGGGTTAGTCCAGGTGCCAGATCTCGTCGTTGTACTGGGAGATCGTGCGGTCGGACGAGAAGGTGCCGGCGTTGGCGATGTTGATCAGCGCCTTGCGCATCCAGGCGTCCTGGTCCTCGTAGTCTGCCAGCACGCGCTCCTTGGTCTGGATGTACTCCTCAATGTCGAGCAGGGCCATAAACCAGTCCTTGCCCTTGATGTCGTCGTGCAGACGCTGCAGGCGCTCGGCGTTGCCGGTTGCCATAAAGGCGGGGTTGGTGATGAAGTCCACCAGCAGCTTGATGCCGGGCTTGCGGTAGAGCGTGCCGGCGTCATAGGTGCCGTCGGCGTAGAGTTGCTCGACCTGCTTGGACGAGGCACCAAAGGTGTAGATGTTCTCGTCGCCGACGAGCTCGGCGATCTCCACGTTGGCGCCGTCGAGCGTGCACAGGGTCAAGGCGCCGTTGAGCATGAACTTCATGTTGGAGGTGCCGCTCGCCTCCTTGGAGGCCAGGCTGATCTGCTCGGAGATGTCAGCAGCGGGAATCACGCGCTCGGCAGCGGTGACGTTGTAGTTCTCGATCATGACAACCTGTAGGTAGGGGGCCACGTCGGGGTCGTTGGCGATCCACTGGGACAGCGTCAGGATCAGGTGAATGATGTCTTGAGCGATGGTGTAGGCAGGCGCTGCCTTGCCGCCAAAGATGATGGTGACGGGGTGCTTAGGCTTATTGCCGTTCTTGATGTCGAGGTACTTCCAGATGATGTAGAGCGCGAGCATCTGCTGGCGCTTGTACTCGTGGATACGCTTGACCTGAACATCGATGATGGCGTTGGAGGGGATCGTCACGCCCTGTTCGAGCGCCATAAACTCGCGCATGATGGTTTTGGCCTCGACCTTGGTGGCGGCCAGGCGCTCAAGAACATCCTTGTCGTCGGCGAATTCGGCAAGCTTGCTCAGGTCGCCGGTACTGCGCCAATCGGTGCCGATCACATCGTCGAGCAGGCTGGCGAGCACGGGGTTGGCGCCATGGATCCAGCGGCGGAAGGTGATGCCGTTGGTCTTGTTGGAGAACTTCTCGGGATAGATCTCGTAGAACGGGTGGAGCTCGGTGTCCTCAAGAATCTTGGTGTGGAGCGCGGCGACGCCGTTGATGGAGAAGCCAAAGTGGATGTCCATGTGGGCCATGTGGACGGTCTCACACTCGTCGATGATGGCAACGCGCGGGTCATCGTGCTCAGCCTTGGCGATCTCGTCGAGCTTGACGATGATGTCGGCGATGGCGGGGGAGACCTTCTGCAGGCTGGCGAGCGGCCACTTCTCGAGTGCCTCGGCAAGGATCGTGTGGTTGGTGTAGGCGACCATGGAGCGCACGATGGCAACGGCCTCGTCAAACTCAATGTCGTGCTCGGTGGTGAGCAGGCGGATGAGCTCGGGAATGACCATGGTGGGGTGCGTGTCGTTGATCTGAACCACGGCGTAGTCGGCCAGATCGTGCAGATTGCTACCGCGCTCGACGGCCTCGTCGATCAGGAGCTGGGCGGCGTTGCTCACCATGAAGTACTCCTGGTAGATGCGAAGCAGGCGACCCTGCTCGTCGGAATCGTCGGGGTAGAGGAACAAGGTGAGGTTCTTGGCAATCTCGGTCTTGTCGAAGTCGATGGAGCTGCCGGGTACCAGGCCGTCGTCGACGCTTGCCAGGTCAAACAGGCGCAGGCGATTCTTGGCGGGCTGGCCATAACCGGGCACATCGATGTTGACGAGCTTGGAAGTAACGGCAAAATCACCGAACTCGACGGTGTAGGAGCGGTCGTCATCGATCAGGATGTCCTGCTCGCCGAGCCACTCGTCGGGGACGGCCTTCTGCTGGTTGTCGACAAAGCGCTGGCGGAACAGGCCGTAATGGTAGTTGAGGCCCACGCCGTCGCCGGTAAGGCCCAGCGTGGCGATGGAATCCAAGAAGCACGCAGCCAGACGGCCCAGGCCGCCGTTGCCGAGCGAAGGCTCGACCTCGAACTCCTCAATCTTGTTGAGGTCGTGGCCGGCGGCGACGAGCTGGTCCTTAACCTCGTCATAGATGCCGAGGTCGATCATATTGTTGATGAGCAGCTTGCCGATCAAAAACTCGGCAGAGATGTAGTAGAGCTTTTTCTTGCCGTTGTTGAGCGGACAGGCGGCAGAGCGCTCCTGCACGAGCTTGACCAGCAGCTTATAAATACGACGGTCATCGAGCTGCTCGAGCGAGGTTCCAAAGGACTGCTCGGCAAGAGCCGCAAGATTGATACGGGGCATGTTTCCTCCTGTGGTGAGTCGACTACATGTCAGAAATTCAAAAGAAGCCCGCGCGAGGGATTGGGGCGGCCTCGCGCGGGAAAAGCGGTCGCGTCCGCACGGTGGGGTGGGGTCGGGCGCGGTGGCTCCTATTGGGGAAGCTCAATTTCGGCTTCCGACGGGATGCGGAAGTAGGTTTCGGTCCAGTCGGTGAGCTTGTGCTCGAGCTCGCGGGTGATGGCGCCATCGAGCATGCGCCAGGTCCAGTTGCCGCCCAGCGTGGCGGGAGTGTTGATGCGCGCCTCGTTGCCCAGGTTGAGCAGGTCTTGCATGGTGTAGATGCAGGTATCGCTCACGCTGGCGGCGATGGTGCGGTTGAGTGCATCGGCCATGGGCTCGCCGGCCTGCTGGTGGGTGTACAGGGCCGCCTGCTCGCGCTGACGCGGGGTGGCCGTTCCCTCAAACCAACCGCGCGCCGTCTCGTTGTCGTGGGTGCCCACATAGGCGACGGTGTTGGCAATGTAGTTGTGTGGCAGATAGTACGAGTTGGTGCCCTCAAAGGCGAACTGCAAGATCTTCATGCCGGGGAAGCCCGAGTTGTCGCGCATGTCGATGACGCCGGGGGTGAGGAAGCCCAGGTCTTCGGCGATGATGGGTAGCGTGCCGAGCTTTTCCTCGAGCGTCTTGAAGAACTTGAGGCCGGGGCCCTGCGTCCACGAGCCGTAGGACGAATCGGGTGAGGAGAACGGCACCTCCCAATAGGCCTCGAAGCCGCGGAAGTGATCCAGGCGGATGACATCGTACATGTCGAGGGCGGCGCGGATGCGGCCCTCCCACCAGGAGAAACCGTCCGACTCCATGGCGTCCCAGTCGTAGATGGGATTGCCCCAGTACTGGCCGGTGGCAGAGAACTGGTCGGGCGGCGTGCCGGCGACACTCACAGGATTACCGGCGGCGTCGATCTTAAAGAGCTCGGGCGTGGCCCACATCTCGACGGAGTCGCGTGAGACATAGATGGGCAGATCGCCGATGATCAGGATGTCGCGCTCGTTGGCATAGGCCTTGAGGCGGCTCCACTGACGATCGAAGAAGTATTGCGTCATCTGGTGGTAGAGCATGCGCGCGGGATGGGCGGCGCAGACCTTGGCAGAGGCCTCACCGCGGGTACGAAGCTCTGCGGGCCACTCCCAAAATGCCTTGAGGCCGCACTCCTCCTTGACGGTCATGAACTCGCAGTAGGGGATGAGCCAGTCCTCGTTGGCCTGGATAAAGTCATCAAAATCGGCCGGCTTGTCGGCAGCAAAGCGCTCAGCGGCGCGGTCGAGAATCTGACGGCGGCCGCCAAAGATAGCGCCGTAGTCGACATTGCTGGGGTCGGATCCCAGATACACGCCATCGATATCGCGCTGCTCCAGATACCCTGCCTCGATAAGCTCGGCAAAGTCGATAAAGTTGGGGTTGCCTGCGCGGGCCGAGAACGACTGATAGGGCGAATCGCCATAGCTGGTCGTCGTAAGGGGCAGAATCTGCCAGTAATGTTGTTTGCACGAGGCGAGAAAATCGACGAAGTCGTAGGCATTCCAGCCAAAGCCGCCGATTCCGTATGGTCCGGGCAGAGATGAGACGGGCATGAGGACGCCGCTTGCACGCTCCATGAATGCGCTCACCAACCTTCTTGTTGTGGGGTCGGCCTGCCGATGGGTGTGCAGTCCGCCTCCGATGTTCTGATTCGATACGCCTATTGTAAAACATGTTGTTTAAACATGTACAGGCAAGATAAAAAAGTTGGAAGTATTTTGGTGAATGGTTACGCGTCATGAAAAAGCCCCGGTCTCACATCGTGAGATCGGGGCAAGAACGGTATGTAGGTTTTTGCTACTCGGCGTCGGCGAAGCCGTTGGGGTTGTGGCTCTGCCAATTCCAGCTGTCGCGGCACATGTCCGCGATATCGTACTGGGCCTTCCAGCCCATCATGCGCTCGGCCTTGGAGGCATCGCACCAGTTGGCGGCGATGTCGCCGGCGCGGCGCTCGCGGATCACATAGGGCAGCTCCTTGCCGCAGGCCTTGGAGAAAGCAGCGACGACCTCGAGTACCGAGGTGCCGGTGCCGGTGCCCAGGTTAAAGATCTCGACGCCGGTCTTGCCGTTCATCCAGTTGAGGGCGGCCACGTGACCAGATGCCAGGTCACACACGTGGATGTAGTCGCGCACGCCGGTGCCGTCGGGGGTGGGGTAATCGTTGCCAAAGACCTGAACAGCCTCGAGCTTACCGACGGCGACCTGGGCGACGTAAGGCACCAGGTTGTTGGGGATACCCTTGGGGTCCTCGCCAATCAGGCCCGACGGATGGGCGCCGATGGGATTGAAGTAACGGAGCAGCACGACGTCCCACTCGGGGTCGGCGGTGTGGACGTCCATGAGGATCTGCTCAATCATCCACTTGGTCCAACCATAGGGGTTGGTCGCGGGCTTCTTGGGGTCCTCTTCGGTGACAGGCGGATTGTCCGGATCGCCGTAGACGGTCGAAGAGCTCGAGAAGATGATGGACTTGCAGCCGTGGTTGCGCATGACATCGATGAGCACCAGGGTGTTCTCGATGTTGTTGTGGTAGTACTCGACGGGCTTGCTTACCGACTCGCCAACGGCCTTAAAGCCGGCGAAGTGGATGACACGGTCGATCTGGTGGGTATCGAAGATCTTGTTCATCGCGTCGCGGTCGAGCACGTTGGCCTCGTAGAAGGTGAGGTTCTTGGCGGCCTCGTCGCCCACGATGGTCTTGACGCGGTCGATGGCAACGGCGCTGGAGTTGGAGAGGTCATCGACGACGACAACCTGGTAGCCGCCCTCGAGCAGCTGAACGACGGTATGCGAGCCGATAAAGCCGGCGCCGCCGGTAACGAGGACGCAGGTGTCTTTGGGGTCGAGTGCTTTGGACATGTAGTCTCCTATCGAATCAGGAACACTTCTTGAGGGGAGTATAGCGCAGCTGGGGGTGCCCAAAACACGCGGGGCAGGAAAACCAGAGGATTGATGTTAACGTACTCATAGGGTGTTATTTGCATAATCCTTACCTTTGGTGTGGGACGTATTTGCGAGCCGCTGACCATGCTTTTCCAGCCGTTCGTGGAAATAGTTGGGACAAGCGCGATGTGCGTTAATATGTTTAAGTTGAGCGACATATAAATAAACATGTAACGGAGTACATATGTCACCGAACAACGATTCAATCTTTACGCAGGAGCTTTCGCGCCGCACTGCCCTTAAGGCTCTTTTCGGCGCCGCTTCTGCGGCTGTTCTTTTTGGCCTGCCCGCCCGCGCCCATGCGGCTGAGGCCAGTCAAGAAACCACCGACAAACTGAATGCCGCCCAGGCCCAGCTCGACGAGGTCCAGGCTCAGCTCGACAGCATCGCCAATGAGTACGCGACGCTCGCCAACAAGAATGCCCAGACCCTCAGCGATATCGAGGGCGTTCAGGGCCAGATTGACGAGACGCAGGCTCAGATCGACACCAAGAAGTCGGAGCTCAAGAAGAAGCGTAACGACCTTTCCGATCGCGTGGCGGCAAGCTACAAGTCGGGCGGTACCAATATCCTGTCGTTGCTGCTCGCTTCTGGCTCGTTTGAGGAGCTCGTCGCCAACGCGCATTACGTCGAGAAGATCAACAAGAGCGACCGCGACGCCATCGAGGACATTCAGACCATCCAAAAGGAGCTCGACACGCAAAAGTCCGAGCTCGAGTCGCAGAAGGCCGACCTGGAGAAGCTCAAAGACCAGCAGACGGCCCAGATGCAGGACATGCAGGCCAAGCAGCAAGAGGTTCAGACCGTGCTGAATGGCCTCTCCGACGATGTCAAGGAGCTCATGGCACAGCGTGATTCCGAGATTCTCGCTGCCGCCCAGGCAGAGGAGGCTGCCAGGAAGGCTGCCGCTGCCGCGGCTGCCGCAAACAAGAACAATTCCTCTTCGGGCGGCTCGAGTTCGGGTGGCGGCTCGTATGCCGGCGGCACCCCACAGCAGAATGCCGGTTCGGGCAAGCAGCAGGCTGTCGTCAACGCATGCTACTCCACGCCTTCGCCTGGCCTGAACTGGTGCGCCGCTTGGGTTACCAATGTGTTCCGCAACGCCGGCGTGGGCTACTTTGGCGGCAACGCGTGCGACATGTTTAACGCCTGGTGCTACAGCTCCGATCGTTCGGCGCTGCAGGTGGGCATGATCGTGGCCGACTCGTCGCACAGTGGCACCGGTACGCCGGGTCTGCTGTACGGACACGTGGGCATCTATGTTGGCGGCGGCATCGTTATGAGTAACGAGGGCTCCATTACGTCTAAGTCGCTTGATGCGTTTATTCGGTTCTACGGCACTGGCTCTGGCGTGCGCTGGGGCTGGCTTGGCGGCATTGCGCTGTCGTAAGGCAAGTTGGGCCGCGTGCCCGTCCGCAATATATTTGATTGCCTGCTCGGGCAGTCCTGCGCAAGACGAAGGCCACATTAAGTGGCCTTCTTTGCGTGCGGAACTCGCGATCAATCAAATATATTGCGGGCGGGCACGCGGCCCTCTCGGGTCCAGGGCGCTACACACCGGATTGGTTGTCTGAATAAAAGAAAGTGAAGGCCCCTTTCGGGGCCTTCTTTTTTAGAGGAATTCGCCGACTCGGTGGACTTCGGGTTCGAGGTCCACGTCGAATTGGTCTTTGACGGTTGTTTGGATGTGGCGGATGAGTTCGTCGACATCGGCGGCGGTGGCGTGGTCGGCGTTGACGATGAAGCCGCAGTGCTTTTCGCTCACCTGCGCGCCGCCAATGGCGTGTCCTCGCAGACCGGCGTCCATGATGAGCTTGCCGGCAAAGTAGCCCTCGGGGCGCTTGAAGGTGGAGCCGGCACTCGGCATGTCGAGCGGCTGCTTGTCCTCGCGGCGCTGGCGGTAGTCGTCCATGTCGGCCTTGATCATCGCGGCGTTGCCCGGGGCGAGATTGAAAGTGGCCGAAAGCACGATGAAACCGTCGTCGGCAATGCGGCTCTTGCGATAGCCCAGGTTGAGCTCATCGACATCGAACTCGATGATGCTGCCGCTGCCGCGGGTGCCGTCGTCGAGCATACGGGCGGGCTTGTAGACGCGCACGGACTCCAGCACATCGGCCATGCAGGCGCCGTAAGCTCCGGCGTTCATGTAACAGGCGCCGCCGACCGATCCGGGAATGCCCGAGATGGGCTCCATGCCGGTAAGGTTGGCCTCGGCTGCCGCGGCTGCGACATCGGAAAGCAGCGCACCGGCGGCCGCCGTGACATGCGTGCCGTCGACCGTAATGTCGGAGAGGCCCTCGCCCAGCGCTACGACGACGCCGCGGATGCCCTTGTCGCCGACGAGCAAGTCGGAGCCGTTGCCCACGATGGTGAGGGGCAAATCGCAGCGATAACAGGTATCGAGCGTGGCGACGAGGCCCTGCTCGGTATCGGGCGTGACAAAGACGTCGGCCGGGCCGCCGATCTTAAACGTGGTGTGCTCGCGCATGGGCTCGCTCATGAGCACGTTGTCCTCGCCGGCAACGCCAGCGAGCGCGCAGAGCAGGTCCTCGTTAAAAAAGTCATTCTCGTGCATACGAATATCCGCCTTATGGTGGTCGTTTTCATCAATCGAATGCAATATACCCCACCCGGATGGATTTGGTGCAAAGTAACCTGACCCCAATGCATCACATAGTGCAAAGGGGTCAGGTTGCTTTACACCAATCGCGGCGATAAAACAGCCGTCCACCGGATTGGTAAAGTGTTTATCAACGAGGTAGAGGGACGGTCGCTATACTTTCAAGAGATTGCGCGAATACTCGGAAGGAGCGAGATGGGCAACAAAGTTACTCTCAAGCAGATTGCCCAGGAGGTGGGGCTTTCCCCCTCGTCGGTCTCGCTTGTTCTCAACAATCGGCCTTGTCGTATCTCGGAAGAAAACCGCAAGCGCATCAAAGAGGTTGCGGCGCGCAACCACTATGTTCCTAACCAGATCGCGCGCAGCCTGGTCATGCGCGAGTCGCGCACACTGGGCCTTATCGTTCCCAATATCGAGAGCCGCTTTTTTGCCTCGCTCGCCGGCAGTTTGGAAAAGCGCTGCCGCGAGGACGGTTACGCGCTCTTTATTACCAGCTCGGGTGGAAGCGCCGATGACGATTTGGAACTGCTGCGCCAGCTGGTGACGCGCGGCGTCGACGGCGTCTTTCTGGTAGTGGGTGACGAGTTCTCCGACGATCGCGCCCTGCGCGAGGAAGTGAGCCATCTGCCCATTCCTGCCGTGATGGTCGACCGCGCCATTGAGGGCCTCGAGTGCGACAAGGTGATGTTCGACCACGAGATGGGCGGCTACATGGCTACGCGGTATCTGATTGAACAGGGTCATCGCCGCATCGCCTGTCTGGTTAACGCGCGTCGCTCCAATACGGGCCGCAAACGACTCGCCGGTTACGAGCGCGCGCTGCGCGAGGTGGGACTGCCCATCGACGCGCGCCTGGAGTTTGAGAGCGAGTACTACATTCCGAGCGCATACGAGGCCTCGGAGGCGGTGCTTGCAACCGATGCCACCGCCGTGTTCGCAAGCTCGGATAACATTGCCCTCGGTTTGCTTAAGCGCTTGCACGAGATGGGGAAGAGCATCCCGGGCGATATCTCGGTCGTAAGCTATGACAACTCGGCGGCCGACGTTCTCTTTGAGCCGGCGCTGACTGCCATTGAGCAGGACCCTGGTGTCCTTGCGGAGCATGCTTTTGGCTGCATGTCCAAGCGTCTTGCCGGTAGGGGCGGCAGGCGTGCCGAAGAGGTCGTTCTGGAGCCGGAGCTTATCGTTAAGGACAGCGTGCTCGAGCTTACTAAACACAACTAAACACGTTTACCAATTTGCAGAGACCGAATGTGGAGCACCTGTGACAATCAACGCCGCAGGTGAATGTCGCGTTTTGCTAATCGATGGGATTGATAAGGGTGGTAAAACGTTTTTTCACCATGATAAAACGTTTTAGCAAATATACTGGTCCCAACGAAAGGTTGCCGTATTGGAGGGTGACCGCACAGCGAAGGGACATAAACAATGGCTAAAACACTGGGGACGCCGTGGCAAAAGCTGGGCCATGAGGTGCCGGCTTCCGAGCTCGAGGGCGTCGACCTGTATTGGCGCGCATCGAACTATCTGTCCGTCGGTCAGATCTACCTTCGCTCTAACCCGCTAATGCGCCCCGACTTTGTCGACGAGAAAACCGGTGAGGTGCGCGACTTCGGTCGTCCGGACGTTAAGCACCGCCTGGTTGGCCACTGGGGCACCACGCCCGGCATCAACTTCCTGTTCGGTCACGTCAATCGTCTGATCGCCGACCACAACCAGAATGCTATCTTCTTGATGGGCCCTGGTCACGGTGGCCCCGCCGGTACTGCTCAGTCGCTGCTCGACGGCACCTACCGCGAGATTCGCCCCGACATCACCAATGACGAGGCAGGCCTGCAGAAGTTCTTCCGCCAGTTCTCTTATCCCGGCGGCATCCCGAGCCACTTTGCGCCCGAGACGCCCGGTTCCATCCACGAGGGCGGCGAGCTTGGCTACACGCTCAGCCACGCCTACGGTGCCGTCATGGACAACCCGAGCCTGCTGGCCGTGGCCGTGGTGGGCGACGGTGAGTCCGAGACCGGTCCGCTTGCCACCTCTTGGCAGTCCAACAAGCTTGTGAACCCGGCAACCGACGGCATCGTCCTGCCAATCCTGCACCTCAACGGTTACAAGATCGCCAACCCCACCATCCTCGCCCGCGTGTCCGACGAGGAGCTCACCAAGTTCTTTGAGGGCATGGGCTACAAGCCGCACTTCTTTGTCGCCGGCTTTGACGACGAGAGTCACGCGAGCATCCACGAGCGTTTCGCCGCCCTGTTTGAGCAGGTCTTTGACGAGATCTGCGACATCAAGGCCACCGCGCAGGCCCAGGCCGCCGCAGGCGAGACCGTGGTCCGCCCGACCTACCCCATGATTGTGTTCCGTACTCCCAAGGGTTGGACCTGCCCCAAGCACATCGACGGCAAGAAGACCGAGGACTCCTGGCGCGCCCATCAGGTGCCGCTGGCGAGCGCCAAGGACACTCACGAGCATTTCCGCGTACTGCGCGAGTGGCTGCGCTCCTACAAGCCCGAGGAGCTCTTTACGCCCGAGGGCCAGGTGCGCCCCGAGGTGACGGCCTTTATGCCGACCGGCGAGCTGCGCATTGGCGCCAATCCCAACGCGAACGGCGGCAAGGCGCGCCGCGAGCTCGAGCTCCCCGATATTCACGCCCACGAGATCCCCGTCGCCGAGAAGGGCCATGGCTGGGGCTCCACCGAGGCCGCTCGCGTCTTTGGTGAGTACACTGCCGACGTTCTGGCCAAGAACATGGACGATTTCCGCATCTTTGGTCCCGACGAGACCGCGTCTAACCGCCTGCAGGCCGCCTACAAGGTGACCAAGAAGCAGTGGGATGCCGGCTTCTACGAGGACGAGGCCAACGACGAGCTGCTGGCCGGCTCCGGTAAGGTCGTCGAGCAGCTGTCCGAGCACCAGTGCGAAGGCTTCCTCGAGGCTTACGTGCTCACCGGACGCTCCGGCGTGTGGAGCTCCTACGAGAGCTTTGTGCACGTGGTCGATTCCATGGTCAACCAGCACTGCAAGTGGCTCGAGGCCACCAAGCGCGAGATTCCGTGGCGTGCCCCCATCAGCGGACTCAACATTTTGCTGTCGAGCCATGTCTGGCGCCAGGACCACAACGGCTTCTCTCATCAGGACCCCGGCTTTATCGACCTGCTGCTCAACAAGGCCAACGATACGCATATCGTGAATGCGTACTATCCGGCTGACGCCAACATGGCCCTTGCTGTGGCCGAGCGTGTCTACCAGTCCACCGATTGCGTCAACGCCATCTTCTGCGGCAAGCAGCCCGCTCCGACCTTCCAGACGGTTGACGAGGCCTGCGCCGAGCTCGCCGAGGGCGTCGCGGCTTGGGAGTGGGCATCGACTGCCGACTCGCTCGCCGAGGCTGACGTCGTGGTCGCTACGTGCGGCGACGTGCCGACGCTCGAGGCTCTGGCTGCAACCGATATGCTGCGCGAGCTGGGCATTAAGGTGTGGTTCGTCAATGTGGTCGATCTGCTCAAGATCCAGAACGTCTGCGAGAACGACCAGGCTATAAGCGACGAGCGCTGGGCTGAGCTGTTCGGCTGCGGCGAGAAGCCCGTGCTCTTTGCATTCCACGCCTATGCCGGCACGATTCGCCGCCTGATCTGGAACCGCCCCGGCCACGACGCCTTCCGCGTTCACGGCTACGAGGAGAAGGGCTCCACGACCACGCCGTTTGATATGCTGCGCCTGAACAACATGGATCGCTGGGCTTTGGCTGCTGACATGCTGCGCATGGTCGACGCCAATAAGTTTGCCGAGCAGATTGATGAGTGGGAGGCATTCCGCACCGAGGCCTTTGAGTTCGCGTGCGACGAGGGCTTCGATCACCCGGCCTTCACTGACTGGGTCTGGCCCGACGCTGCGGCTGCAACTGCCGCCGACGGCACGCTCTCCGCAACCCAAATGACCGCAGGCGACAACGAATAGCATCCGGGACGGTCTCGCGCTGGGGCCGCCTCCGGGCGGGTGCCTTCCTCTGAGAAGTGGGCTTCGCGAACTTCTCAGAGGAAGGCACCCGCCCGGAGGCGGCCCTCTCGACCGTTTCGATCTGCGGCGCTGATATTTTTTAATGTAATGGGGACTTGGCTGTTGCTGCCTTGTGGATCGTGCATCCAACTAGGGTCAGCCAAGATTACATTGCCGGGGCCGGGGTGCCTGCTTTGTTTTGAGAAGTTCGCGAAGCCCACTTCTCAAAACAAAGCAGGCAC
>CATWVA010000042.1 GCA_958354105.1 uncultured Collinsella sp. | reverse complement strand
TGGGCAAGCTGACCGAGCAAGTCGGCGCCGTGGACGCGCGCCTCAAGCGCCGCCAGGCGGTCAGCGAGGCCGTAGCCGATGCGCTTATTCTTGTGGCTAATCTGGTGATGCTCGGGCGTGCGCTGCAGCTGGTGGCTGCGGGAACGATTGACTTTGCCGCAGCGTTTGTCGCCGTCTTTACCTTTGTGTCGTCGTTTGGCTCGGTGATGGCCGTGAGCCGCCTGGGCGCCTCACTGCAGGAGACGCTCGCCTCGGGCGCACGCGTGCTCGATTTGCTCGACGAGCAGCCCCAGTGCGCCGAGGTCGCCGATGGACAGAACGTTGAGTTTGCCGGCGCCGCAGCCGAGCATGTGAGCTTTAGCTATGTGGGCGGCGTGGACGCGGGCGGTGCGGGCGCCACAGAGCAGGTCGCGAACGACATCGCTGCGAGTCTCATCCTCGACGACGTGACCTGCACCTTTGCGCCCGGTACCATGACCTGCATCATGGGGCGCTCGGGTTCGGGCAAGTCGACGCTGCTTAAGCTGCTCATGCGTTTTTGGGACCCCGCAGCTGGCACCATCACGGTGAGCGGCGTCGATGCCCGCCACATCAACACGGCGAGCCTGCGCAGCCACGAGGCCTATATGACCCAGGACACACATCTGTTCTGCGGCACCGTACGCGAGAATCTGCTGGTTGCGCACGCCAGCGCCACCGATGCCGAGCTGCTCGACGCTTGCCGCTCCGCTTCGCTTACCGCCCTCATCGACCGCCTGCCGCAGGGTCTCGACACGCCCGTTGCCGAGCTGGGCGACTCGCTTTCGGGCGGCGAGCGCCAGCGCATCGGCCTTGCGCGCATCTTCCTCAACGACGCGCCTTTCATCTTGCTCGACGAGCCCACCAGCGCGCTCGATGCCCTCAACGAGGCGTCCGTGATGCAGGCGATCGACGAGCTCAAGCGCCGCGGCAAGACCATTGTGCTCGTAAGCCACCGTGCCAGCACCTGCGCGTTTGCCGATTTCTCGCTTTCGGTCGAGCACGGGAGGCTGAGCTAATGGCACGCCCGGTCGACACACCGGAGCTGGCACGCAAACGTGAGCGCGAGGCCCAAATGGTGTCGCAGATGATCGCGTTGTGGTGCCGCGGGCATCATGGCGGCGGGCATGTGGTCGAACAGGCTGGCGACGATGAGTCCGTGCGCGTGAAACTCGGCCTTCGAACCATTTCGCTCTGCCCCGAATGCGCCGAGCTGCAGAAATACGCCATCGCGCGCATTGAGCACTGCCCGCACATGGGCACCAAGACATTTTGCTCGGCATGTCCTTCGCATTGTTACCGGCCTGCCATGCGCGAGAAGATCCGCGAGGTTATGCGTTGGTCGGGACCGCGTATGATCCGCTATCGCCCCATCACCGCCGTGAGACACGCGATGGTAACAGTGCAGGCCAAACGCGCGGCGGCACGAAGCAAGTAGTCGCCGGCGCCGGCACGCGCCGCCCCGCCTTTCCACTCGATTTCGGCACCCGGCGTGCGCGGCGTGTTGAGAGCTGCACCATTACAATGGAGCGGATTCACCAAATGCAAAGGAGTCGCCATGTCCGCCTGCCCGCTGGTCGATTGCCATACCCACACCTCGTTTTCGGATGGCCATGCCTCGTTTGAGGACAACGTCCGCGCCGCTGCTGCGGCCGGCTGCCGCGTCATGGTCTCGACTGACCACCTCACCCTGCCCGCCAGCATGGACGCCAACTGCGAAGTGCAGGTTGTCGAGGACGACCTGACGGCGCATCGCCTGGCATTTGAGGACGCCCGCAAGCTTGCCGCGCAAATCGCGCCGGAGCTCGAGCTTATCTATGGCTTTGAATGCGATTGGTACGAAGGCTGCGAGCCCTTGGTAGAGCGCTGGTCCCAGGGCGCCGTGGTGCGCTTGGGCAGCGTGCATTGGATTGGCGACCCGGGCGATATCATGGCCGGCGCCGCGGGCACGGCGGGAACAGAGAGCGTCGCTCGTCCCGATACGCCCGATTCGCTTTGTGGCTGGATCGACGACGATACCAACCTGCATGTTTGGGAAAACTTAGGCGTACGCGGCGTATGGGAACACTACGTCGACGACTGGTGCCGTGCTAGCGAAAGCTCGCTTAACTTTGACGTGATGGCCCACCCCGACCTGGTCATGCGTTTTTCGAAGGAGGGCTTTGCGCCCGATTTTGACCCGGCGCCGTTTTGGGGGCAGATGGCCGAGTGCGCGCACGATACGGGTCGCCGTGTCGAAGTCTCGACCGCCGCGCCGCGTAAGGGCCTCGACGACTATTACCCCTCGACGGGGCTGTTGCGCTGCTTCGCCCACGCCGAGGTGCCAATCACCTTTGGCTCGGACGCACACCGCGCCTGCGACATCTGTTGGAATATCCGCGAAGCGCAAGCCCACGCCTACGACTGCGGTTATCGAACCTTCGACATCCCCCACGCCACCAGCGAATGGGAGTCCACATCCCTCGCCTAGCCATCCCTTCATGAGTTGCGGTGAAATAGTTCCTGTTTATGGCCCTAAGACCGTCAAACAAGAACTATTCCACCGCAACTTCTATTTCATTGGCAACTCCCGAAAGACTGCCCCAAACGACTAGTCGTTTAAGAACGTCCCCAATGACTAGTGGCGGCGGGCGTTGAGTTCGCCGGCCAGTTCGTCGAGGGTGATGCCGTAGCGCTCGAGCGTCACGAGCAAGTGGTAGATCAGGTCGCCGGCCTCGTAGCGGATGTGATCGTGGTCGTTATCCTTGCAGGCCATGATGACCTCGCTCGCCTCCTCGGCAAGTTTCTTGAGCAGCTCGTCCTCGACATCGCTCAGTAGGCGGGCGGTATAGCTCTCCTCCGCGGACGCATCGCGACGACCGTGAATCACCTCGGCCAGTCCCGTCAGCGTCTCGCCGATATTTCCCGGCTGCACGTTAGCTGTTCTGACTCCCATGGTTATTTCCTCTCGTTACCGCAGCGTAAAGTAGGTACCGGTCTCATCGAACCGAGGCTTTGCGCCCTTTTTCTCAAAGAACTCGACGATGACGGCATGGGCCTCATCGAGCCTTTCCTTCTCGGCCTCGAGCCAAAGCGACTGCGCCCCGCAGGCATCGGTCAGGTGCACGCGGCACGGCACGCCCGCGCGGAGGAGCTCGGCGTTGCAGTCGGCAACTTCGAACGGCGTCACGACTTTCATCGCACTCCCCCTTCCACGCGCTTAAAGAAGCAGGTACGGTTGCCGGTATGGCAGGCCGGACCTGGCGAGTCGACCTTGACCAACAGTGTATCGCTATCGCAGTCGGCCCAGAGCTCCTTGACCTCCTGCATGTTGCCGCTCGTCGCGCCCTTGTTCCAGAGCTCCTGGCGGCTGCGGCTCCAAAACCACGTGGTACCGGTCTTGAGCGTCAGCCCCACCGATTCCTCGTTCATCCAAGCAACCATAAGCACCTCACCGGTGTCATACTGCTGAACCACGCAAGGAATCAGCCCGCGGGCGTCGTACGTAAGTTTTGAAGGATCGGTTATCTCTTCCATTTCTCTCCCCAAATTCAAACTTCGCAGGTCGGCGAGGGCTGTCCAGGTGCCCGAGATTCCGAGCGACAGCCCGACGACGCGTACTTAAAGTACGCGAGGAGGGTTGGAGCCGGAAGGTCGGGCGCCTGGGCAAGCCGCAGCGCTAGAAGTCCAACCTGACAGGGATGCCTTGAGAGGCCATATACTCCTTCACCTGGCGAATGCTGAAGGTTCCAAAGTGAAAGACGCTGGCCGCCAGTACGGCGTCGGCTTCGCCCTCGATCACGCCCTCGGCAAAATGCTCGAGCGTGCCCACGCCGCCGCTCGCGATCACCGGGATCGGCACCGCGCGCGCCACGGCGCGGGTGAGTGCCAGGTCGAAGCCGGCCTTGGTGCCGTCGCGATCCATGCTGGTGAGCAAGATCTCACCGGCGCCGCGACGAGCCGCTTCCTCGGCCCACGCCGCCGCATCGATACCCGTGGCGTTGCGACCGCCCGCCGTGAAGACCTCCCACTTGTCGGCATCCGGCTGACCGGGCAGGCCCACGCGCTTGGCATCAATCGCCACGACCACGGCCTGGCTGCCAAACGCCGCGGCGGCCTGGCTGATCAACGACGGATCGCGCACGGCGGCAGAGTTAAGCGACACCTTGTCGGCACCGGCCGCCACCATGGTTCGCATGCCCGCAAGATCGCGAAAGCCACCGCCCACGGTGTAGGGAATGGCCAGCTCCTCGGCCGCATGCGCTGCCATCTCGATGGTCGTCGCACGGTTGTCGCTCGTGGCGGTGATGTCCAGGAACACGACCTCGTCCGCACCCTCGCGATCGTAAGCGCGGGCAAGCTCCACCGGATCGCCCGCATCGCGCAGGCTCACAAAGTTGACGCCCTTGACCACGCGGCCGTCCTTGACGTCTAGGCAGGGAATCACGCGCTTGGTAAGCATGGGCTACTCCTCCCCTCGGGCGGCGGCCAGCGCCTGCACCAGCGTAAAGTTGCCCTCGTAGAGCGCACGGCCGGTAATGGCGCCTTCAATCGCGCCCTCGCCCACCGCGGCAAGCGCGCGAATATCGTCGAGTGTCGAGATGCCGCCCGAGGCGACGACGGGAAAACCCGCGACCTCGGCAACATGGCGATACGCCGCCACGTCGATGCCCGTCTGCATGCCATCGCGCGCGATATCGGTATACACCAGATGCTTAAAGCCCAGCTCAGAAAGCTGCGCCACAGCATCGTCGAGCGCCACGCCCGCGCCGTCGCGCCAACCGTTCACCTTGACCTGGCCATCGCGCGCGGCGATATCCGCTACCAGCAGCTCGCCAAAGCCCTGCGCCGCCACCTCGGCAAAACCCGGCTCGGTCACCAGTACGGTACCCAGTGCGATACGGCGTGCCCCGAAGCCAGCCAGCTCGTCGATGCGCGCGAGCGAGCGGACGCCGCCGCCCACGTCCACGGACAGGCCGTCGACGCCGCAGATAGCCTTAATCGCCGCCGAGTTGGCAGCGCACGCGTCCTCGTCCTCGCCAAAGGCGGCGGACAGGTCGACGACGTGCACCCAGCTCGCGCCCTGCTCGGCAAACGAGCGGGCAACGGCCATGGGGTCGTCGGAATATACCTTGCAGCGGCTGCGGTCGCCGCGCTCCAGGCGCACGACCTTGCCGCCGATCAGATCGATTGCGGGAAACAGGATCATCGGCCAACCTCCTCGACGATGTTGACGAAGTTCTTAAGGATGCGCTGACCCAGCGCAGAGGATTTCTCGGGATGGAACTGGCAGCCCCACACGTTGCCGTGGTGCACAATGCACGGGAAGCTCCGCGTATAGTGCGTGCGCGCCAGCACATCGGCGGCATCGGCGTCGTCGGCCACCGCGTAGCTGTGGGTGAAGTACATGTTGGCACCCTCGGCAAAGCCGGCAAGCAGCGGATCGGCCGCACCGGCGGGCGTCATGTGCACCTGGTCCCACCCCACGTGCGGCACCTTCAGACGGCTCGACTCCAGGCGCGTGCACGAGCCGCGCATGATGCCCAGGCCATCGACCCAGGGGGCACCGGCCTGCCCGGAGGCGTCGTCGTCCGCGTCCGCGCCCTCGTCCGTAGGCACGCCCTCGTTGCCGCGCTCAAAAAATAGCTGAAGGCCCAGGCAGATGCCGAGCAGCGGAGTTCCGGCGGCAACGGCATCGAGCACGGCCACCTCCTCGCCGCTCTGGCGCATAAAGGCAATCGCGTCATAGAACGCGCCCACGCCCGGGATGACCAGGCCGTCGGCATTGCGGATCTGCTCCGGATCGTCCGACGTGCAGGCGGCGGCACCGGCGCGCGCAAGCCCGCGCACGACGCTCGACAAGTTACCCTTGTGGTAGTCGACCACCACGATCTTCGGTTCGCCCACGCGACCCCTCCATTTCCCATCATCCAAAACCACCACAAAGGGGACAGGCATCTTCGTGGTGGTTTTACCCTTGTGACGGTTACAGCGAGCCCTTGGTGCTGGGGATGCCCTGCACGCGGGGATCGAGCTCGCAGGCGTGGCGCATCGTACGGCCCACGGCCTTAAAGGCGGCCTCGATAATGTGATGCGAGTTGCCGCCCGCCAGCTCGCGCACGTGCAGCGTGAGCTTGGCGTCGCGCGCAAAGGCATAGAAGAACTCGACGGCTAGCTCAGTATCGAAGCTACCCACGCGCTCGGTCGGCACGGGCAGCTCGCAATAGGCCTGGCCGCGACCCGAAATGTCCACGGCGGCCATCACGAGTGTCTCGTCCATGGCAATCGCCGCGTCGGCAAAGCGCGTAATACCCGCCTTGTCGCCCAGCGCGTGGCAAAACGCCTCGCCCAGCACAATGCCCGTGTCCTCGACGGTGTGGTGCGCGTCGACCTCAACGTCGCCCACCGCGTGCACCGTCAGATCGAACAGACCATGGCGGCCAAAGGCGTTGAGCATGTGGTCGAAAAACGGCACGCCGGTCGAGATATCGCACACGCCAGATCCGTCCAGGTCGAGCTTGACGACAATGTCGGTCTCCCCCGTCTTGCGGGTCACCTCGGCATAACGGCCCATCTACATCTCCTCCTTCACCAGCGCGGCAAACGCAGTCAGCACCTCGTCGTTTTCCCGCGGCGTACCCACGGTAATGCGCAGACAGCCCGCAAGCCCCGGCGCATAGCTAAAGTCGCGTACCAAAATCGAATACTCGTCGCGCAGACGCTCGCGCACGCGTGTGGCGTGCGGCGTGCGCACGAGCACAAAGTTCGCCGCGCTCGACCATGCCTCCACGGGCAGGCCATCGGCAGCCATTGCGCGCAGGGCGCACAGCTCGCGCTCGCGCTCGGATGCGACCTGCGCCACCACGGGCGTGTAGGCATTACGGGCACGCACGCAGGCAAGCGCGGCGGCCTGGCTCAGCACGTTGACCGAGTAGATCTGGCGAATCGCCGCGAACACGTCGATGACTTCGGGTGCCGCGATCACGTAACCCAGACGCGCACCGGCAGCGCCAAACGCCTTGGACAGCGTATGCAGAATCACCAGGTTGGGATGCTCGGCGATAAGCCCCTGCGCCGTGGTGGCCGTGCCAAACGAATCGTCGGCAAACTCAACATAAGCCTCGTCGACCATTACCATGCCGGGGCACGCATCGCACAGCGCCGCGACAAAGTCGAGCGGCGCCACGTCGCCCGTGGGGTTATTGGGCGAGGTCACGATCGCCAGGTTGCAATCGGGCGCCGCCGCAAGCACGGCTGCCTGGTCGAGCTCAAAGGTCGCGGGGTCGCGCCACACGTCGCGCACCTCGATCTGGCAGAGCGACGCAAAGAACGCGTACTCGCTAAAGCACGGCGGGCAGTTGAGCAGGGTCCGTCCCGCACCGCCAAACGCCAGCAGGTAGTTATAGAGCAGCTCGTCGCCGCCGTTGCCCACGCAGACATTCTCGCGCGCCACACCATGCCAAGCGGCAAGCTCGTCGCGCAGATCGTTGGACATGGGATCGGGATAGCGGTTGAGCGGCGTGGCAGCCAGGGCGGCGTCGACCGCCTCGCGCACGCCAGCCGGCACGGGATAGGTGTTCTCGTTGGCCGAAAGGTTGATGCGCGTGGGCGTAAAGTTGGGATCGTAGGGCTCAATGCCGGCCAAGTAGGGCTGGACGAGCTCCTTCATGCGCGGCGTGAGTTCGGCCATATTAGGCCTCCTTGCCAGTCGCGCCGGCGCCATCCGCGCTTGCAGCCGCCAGGTCCACGCCCTCGGCAACCGTCGCCACGGCGTCGCCCGGCCAGGCAACCTTGGTCAGGTCGGCCGCGGCGAGCGACTCGGCGCTCACGGCATCCTCGCCCTGCTCCAACACGCGGCGGCGCAGCGCGGCGGAAAGCGCGTGTGCCCACAGACCCTCGGCCTCGGCTAGACGCTGCGTGGCGGGAGCATCGGAGAGCAGGCCCTCGGGTGTATAGCAAATGACACTCGAGCGCTTGACGAACTCTTCGACCGAAAGCGGGTTGGAGAACATGGCCGTGCCGCCGGTCGGCAGCGTGTGGTTGGGACCAGCAACATAATCGCCGAGCGGCTCGGAGCTCCAAGCGCCCACAAAGATGGCGCCGGCGTTGCGAATGCCGCCGAGCAGGCCCATCGCATCCTTGCAGTGCAGCTCAAGGTGCTCGGGCGCCACGGTGTTCACTGCCTCGACGGCAGCCGCCATGTCGGCTGCTACCACGATGGTGCCCTCATTGTCGAGCGAGGCACGCGTGATCTCGGCACGCGGAGACTGTGCCACCAGAATGTCGATACCTGCCTCGACCTCGCGCGCAAACTGCTCGTCGCAGGTCACCAGATAGCAGGCCGCCAGCGGATCATGCTCGGCCTGGGCCATCAGGTCGGCCGCGACCACCATGGGCTTGGCCGTGGCGTCGGCCAGCACGCAGACCTCGGAGGGACCGGCGACCATATCGATACCCACGTCGCCCGAGACAATCTGCTTGGCAGCGGCGACAAAGGCGTTGCCCGGGCCGGTGATTTTGTCGACGCGCGGAATGGTCTCGGTACCGTATGCCAGTGCGGCCACGGCATGGGCGCCTCCCACCATATAGATCTCGTCCACGCCGCCGAGCTTTGCCGCGGCGAGCGTATACGGGCTGATCAGGCCATCCTTTTGCGGCGGAGTCACCATAACCACGCGCTTGACGCCGGCGACCTTGGCGGGGATGGCATTCATGAGCACCGTGGAGGGATACTGCGCACGACCGCCCGGCACGTAGATGCCGGCCGCCGCGAGCGGGGTCACCTTAACGCCGAGTATCGTGCCATCCGCACGCGTGGTAAACCAGCTCTGCTCGACCTCGCGCTGGTGGAACTCGCGAATCTGGCGCGCGGCCTTCTCGAGCGCGGCGACAAAGGCCGGGTCGAGGCCTTCGAGCGCGGCATCGATCTGCTCTTGCGGCAGACGGAAGCCCTGCAGCTCAACACCGTCAAAACGCTGGCAGTAATCGCGCACCGCGGCATCACCGTTGGCGCGCACGTTGGCCACGATATCGCGGGCGGCGTCGACGATGTTTTGCGGCAGCACGCCCTTACGGTTGAGCTGGTTGGTAACGAGACGCTCACCGGGAGCAAGCTTGATAGTCTTCATATCGGTATCCCCTATCGGTCGAGGTTGCATTCGAAAAACGAGAGGCCGGGCGGCGGCGCCAATCGACCCGCAGCCCGTACGTTGGGGCGCCCGTGCGTGCTCGCGCTATTGCGCCGAGCCCGCGACGGGCTCAAAATGCTTGTCCTTCACGGCAGCCGCCAGGCGATCGGCCAGATTGCGCACGCGCGGATCCAGGCGTGCGGCGCCTGGGTTGACGAAGAAGCGGGCCGTGCAGTCCATGATGCGGCCGGTGATGACCAAGTCGTTGTCGCGCAGCGTGGCACCCGTGGCGGTAATGTCCACGATACGATCGGTCATGCCGACAATGGGCCCCAGCTCGATGTTGCCGTGCAGCGAAACGATGTCGGCGTTTACGCCGCGCTCGGCATACCAGGCGCTCGCGATGCGCGGGTACTTGGTGGCCACGCGAAGCGAGCCGCGGCGGGCATAGTTGCGCTCAGCCTGGCCGGCGCGCCATGCGGGCTCTGCCTCGATAAACGCGCACAGACCGTATCCCAAGTCGACCAGTTGCAGCAGGTTGAGATCGGCCTCGATGAGCGAGTCCCAACCGCAGATGCCGCAATCGGCACCACCGCAGCCCACAAAGGCGGGCGCATCGCTGGAACGCACGATGACAAACTCGATATCGCCGACCGCGCCCTTACCGGCACGCGTGTCGCGGCCGCGCACGATCAGGTGACGGCCGGGGTCGCGCAACTCCGAGACATCCAAGCCCGCGGCCTCGAGCACGTCGAGCGTGTCGGCCTTGAGCGAGCCCTTGGGCACGGCGATGCGTAGCGGGCCCTCGGCGCCACGGCCCACGGCGTGGTCGCCATCGGGGGCGGCGTCCTCGGCCGAGGTGCGCGCGGCCTCCAGACGCTCGAGCGAAAAGGCGAAACCCGCCGCCGGCACCTCGATGCCGTCGCCAAATGCGCCGGTAAAGATGGAGTCGTAGCGGCCGCCCGAACCGACCGGGTCAGGCAGGCCGCCGGCATAGGCCTTAAAGACCAGGCCCGTGTAGTAATCGAAAGAGTTCATGATGGAGAAGTCGAACGACAGCACCTGGGCGTCCCCGGGAGCCAGGCCCTCGACCAGAGCACGCAGCTCACGCGTGAGCGGCGCGACGATGCCCGCCGCCGCCAGAAGCACATCGACGCGGTCGAGTACCTCGGCGCCGCCGTGCAAGCGCGGCAGCTCGCTAATGGCAACCTTGACGGCATCGGACTCGGCGCTTGCCGCCACGCGGGCATCGAGGCCCACAAAGTCGTTGGCGTGCACGCAGCGCAGGGCCTCGGCAGCCAGCTCGCGATCCTCGCACGCCGCGAGCAGCTCCTTAAACGGACGCACGCTACCTGCGATAATGCGCGCATCGGGCAGCGCCAGCTTGCGCACCGCCTCGGCCACGAGCGAGACAATCTCGACATCGCCCGCGGTGTCGCCCGCACCGATAAGCTCAAAGCCCAGCTGTGTAAACTGGCGCGAGCCGCCGGCATTGCGCTGGCACTCACGAACCACCGGCGCCTCGTAGCGAAGGCGTAGGGGCAGGTCGGCCGCGCGCATGCGGGTCGAAACCAGACGCACGATCGGCAATGTGTTGTCGGGACGGACCACCAGCAGGCGACCGTCGTCATCAAAGAGCTTAAACGGCGTGTCCGCAATGCGGCCGCCTTCCTCGAGCGAACCCTTGTCCTCGAGCAGCGGCGTCTCGACCGGAAGGTAATGATGCTCCCTGAAGCAGCCCTTCACCGTACATGCAATCTCCTCGCGCGCCTGAGCCTCCTCGGGCAATATGTCCCGGAATCCCCACGGTGTGGCCGTCATCTGGTGAGCCTCCTCATGCTGTGTTTCGTATAGAACAGAAGACCGGCATAGCTCCGCCGGTCTTCTGGGTACTTTAGCATACTAGAGTGTTTGCGGGGAAAATCCATCGCAGCCGCTCACACCGTATTCATTTGGAAACATGGGGCAGATTGCCGCAGCCCAACCCCACCTAGGCGCCAATCGCACGACGATACTCTGCCATTACCTGCGCATCGGCAGCTGCGGGGTCGGCAAAATAGCGCCCGTCATAGGTCTCGGCCGAAACAACTCCGCGATAGCCGCGCGCCACCAGCCTATCCAGGTCGGCGCGCATATCGCGGTCGCCGTCACCCCAGGCAAGATGCGTCGTGCCATCTGCCGCAACATCGACAAAATGCACGTGGGCGACATCATCGCCAAGCAGATCGAAATAATCGTCGACGGTATCCCCCGCCACCGCCATGGCGCCCATATCCAGACACGCCTTAAGTGCCGGATGGTCAACTGCCTCAATCATGCGCTTCGTGTCGGCCGCCGAGTTCACGATTATCGACTCAACCGGTTGTAGAGCCTCGAGCACCAGTCGCACGCCACGTTCTCCCGCATGCTCGGCAATCGCACGCAGCATCGAGGCACTGCGACCCCACGCGTCCTCGATCGGCTCGTTCAAAAATGCCCAGCCGCTCGAGACCATGACCTGCTCGGCTCCAAGTTCCGCCGCGATATCCACAACGTTCTTAAAGTACGCGAGCGTGCGGGTACGCGCCTCATTCCCGCGCGCCGCGATATTCCACGGCTTGGGGTTGTTCTGTTCGGGACAAAGCCCCACAATCCGAACCCCATACCGCTGTGACAGCTCCCGCACCTGCTCGATCGAATCGTATCCATGGCAATCGACATACAGATGCATCGCCCCGGTCCAAAGCTCGCAACACGTGTAGCCCGAGGCCGCTGCCGAGGAAAAGAATTCCTCAAGGTCAAAATAACGATGGCTGATATTCATGACGGCAAGCTGCGGATACTCCATCTTGTCCACCTTTCGGCAAAAGGGCGCCGCAGCACAGTGTGCGCGACGCCCCCTCTTACATTGTTCTCATTATGACGGATGCCCTACTGAACACCAAGCACTCCAAAGAACGCGCCGGCGATACTCACGAGCAGGATCACGAGCATGATGACCAGCGGATTCATCTTCTTCTTGAGCATGAGATAGACGATTCCAAACAGCCCCATCGTGACAAAGCCCGGGAAGATTCCGTTGAGCAGCTCGGCGAGCGTCTGAGCGCCATCGCCCGCGCCGACCATGAGCGGAATGTCCACGGTGACCATCTCCATGGTCATAGCGCCGATCACCATGGCGCCCATGATAGAGGCCATCTTGACGATCGTGTCCATAATGCCCGATTCCTGGACCTTGCTGATCATGTCCGAGCCAAAGCGATATCCCACAAACGTCAGCAGGTAACGGATGATGTAGTGGGGGACGTTGAACACGAGCAGGAACAAAATCGGGCCAAGAATAGAGCCCTGCAGCGCCAGCGACGTGCCGACACCCGTTGCCAAAATTCGCAGCGTACCCCAGTAGAAGGCATCGCCCACGCCGGACAGCGGTCCCATCAAAGCAAGCTTGACATTAGAGATCGCGCTCGTGTCAAAGTTATCTTCGGTGGCGTTGACTTCTTCCATTGCGGCAGCAATGGACATGGGGAGCGTCGAGATATACGGCGTGACGTTATAGAGCTCCATATGGCGCTTGAGTGCGGCCTTAAAGTCCGCATCCTGCGGATACAGCTTGCGAAGGATCGGCATAAGGGCCCACATAAAGCCGATATGGCCCATACGCTCGTAGTTCCAGGAATGCTCATAGGGAATCGAGCGCCAGAACAGCTTCTTAAGGTCTGCGCGGGAAATCAGCCCGTCGTAAGAAGACTCAAACTTAAAACTCATCGAACCCACTCCCAATCGCAGGATCCTCGGTTGCCACTGCGGGCTGCTCCGCCTTTTTCTTGTCACCCAAAACCGTCATCGCGACGACGATAATCGCGGCAAAGATCGCCACGCCAGTCGTGCTAATGCCAAAGTAGGCGACGAGGAAGAAGCCAGCGAAGAAGAACGGAGCCACTGTTTTGTTCATAATCATCTGCGCCAGCATCGCAAAGCCGAGTGCGGGCAAGAAGGCGGCGGCGACATCCATGCCGGTCTGAACGAAATCGGGGATGATGTTGAGCAGGCTGGCAACAGCATCGGCGCCAAAGAAGAATGCCAGGGGAATGATCAGCAGGCCGCACCAGCTCTGCGCGTAACCGGCGATGAGCATGTTGCGCGTGATGGCCTTGGTGTCTCCGTCCTCGACGTTTTTGTCGATACGGTGCACCAGCAGCAGCATGACCGGCTGGCCCAGGGCCGTATCGAGCGCCAGGACGATCGTTGCGATGGGAATGCCCAGGGTCAGGGCCGCCGAAGCGTCCGCGCCGGCCTGCATGGCAAGCGACACGCCCAGAATGGTTCCGGAAATCGTATCGGGCGGGTTATACGCACCGACCGAGATGGCACCGACCATGGCAAGCTCCATCGTGGCGCCCATAATGGTGCCGGTCACCACATCGCCCATGACAAGGCCGACCAACGGTCCGAGCACAATGGGGCGCTGAAGGTAACTCGTACCGGTCAGCCACTCGGAATAGCCCAAAAGGGCAATCAGGAAAATCAGGATCGTCTTGATAACCATGACAGCCCCTAACCGATGACCTTTGCGGCATCAGTCTTCGCATCCGCCGGAATCATCTGAATGAACAGCTCATAGCCCTCGCCGAGTAGCTCCTTCACGTAGGCCTCGTTCTCGGGCGTAAGGAATACGCTCGTCGAGACCTGGCGGGCATCCTCGCTAAAGGCCACATTGCCGAGGTTGATCTTCTTGACGCCCATCGCCTTGGCGACGGCACCGGCCTGTTGGATCGTCTCGCAAACCACGAAGAGCTTGTACTTGTCGGTCACACCGCTCTGGAGCGCCTTGACGGCATCCTCGGTGTTTTTGACGACGACCTTGCATCCTTCGGGCTTTGCAAGGGACAGGGCCTGCAGACGAAGCTTGTCGTTGAGGACCGTGTCGCTCACTAACAGGATGCAGTCGGCACCCAGAGCCGAGGTCCAGCTAACGGCAACCTGGCCGTGAAGCAGTCGATAGTCCACGCGAATCATCTGAATCATGATGTGCTCCTAACGATTAAAACTCATCGAGTTCGGCCTGCCCCAGCAGGTCGTTGACGTACTTGACCTTGGTGTCGTCCGCCTCGACGATCTGGCGAATGGCCTCATCGATCGGGGTGGAGTCGGGCACGAACAGCAGCTGAATAAGGAGCGGCAGATTCATATTGGTCACCAGGTGCGTGTTGGGGCGCGTCTGGACGATCTTGGTGAACTCGTTGTTGACGCTGCCGCCAAAGAGGTCGGTGCAAACGACGACCTCATCGTCCGCGGCAAAGCCGTCCAGAATCGCTGCGGCCTCCTTGTCCAGGTCCTCGTTTCCGTCGACATACAAAGACAGCGCATGGACGTTCTCGCGCTCGCCCGAGAGTAGCCCAATGCTCTCGACGATTCCGGACGCAAAATGAGCATGGGATGCAACGATGAACTGCCTCATTCGATTCCCCTTTCTTGCGAACTTCGGCATAAAAATGCCCGGACGCATGCGCCCGGGCAGGGTGCTTCTTGATCAGT
>CATWVA010000041.1 GCA_958354105.1 uncultured Collinsella sp. | reverse complement strand
GCGCGTGCAGCCGGGGCTCACGTGCTCCCACGGCAGGCGCCAGTCCAACTCGTAGGGCAGGTGCACAAGTTCATTGAGGTCAATGCCGTTTTTGGCAGCAGCCTCCTTCCAGTTTTCGAGCGAGAAATGCTCTACCCAGGCGTCAAAGCGAGAGCCCGCGCGCCAAGCATCGATGATGACGGGCGTCATGTCGCGACCGGCGCGGGACAGCGCGGCCTCGATGAGCGAGGTCTCGGCATCGTGGTAATGCACACGGACGGCACGGTTGCGAACGCTCGTGATAAGCAGCTTCTGGCGACGCTTGACGTCGTCGTAGTCGAGCTGCGGGCACCACTGGAACGGCGTGGCAGCCTTGGGGATAAAGACAGAAACCGAGATGGACACCGAGATCGAGCCGCGACGAGCCTTGGGCACCACGGAACGACCGAGCTCCAGCACGTGATCGGCCAGATTGGCGATGGCCACGATGTCCTCGTCGCGCTCGCCGGGAAGGCCCATCATAAAGTAGAGCTTCATGCGGTTCCAGCCGGCCTCGAAGGCCGCCTTGGCCGCACGGTCCAGGTCCTCCTCGGTCACGTTCTTGTTAATGATGTCGCGCATGCGCTGGCTGCCGGCCTCGGGCGCGAACGTCAGGCCGCCCTTCTTTTCGCCGGCGACCGACTCGGCCATATCCACGCCAAACGAATCCAAGCGCTGCGACGGAATAGACACGCGAATACCCGTATCCTCCAGGCGACGGTTGAGCCTGCCGAGCACGTCGCGAATGCAGGAGTGATCGGTCGTGGAGAGCGAGGTCAGCGACACCTCGTCATAGCCGGTCTTTTCCAGACCCTGAATCACCGACGAGACGATCTGGTCGGCTGAGCGCTCGCGCACCGGACGATACGTCATACCGGCCTGGCAAAAACGACACCCGCGGGCGCAGCCGCGCAGGATCTCAATAGACAGGCGGTCGTGGACCAGCTGTGCATAGGGTACACACGACTGCGAGAGCGGATTGGTGGCACCAAAGTCCTCGACAACGCGCTTGTAGACCACGGTCGGCGCATCCTTGCCCTCACGCGGCACGGTGTAGCCGTGCGGCGAGCAGGGCTCGTCGTGACGCACCTCATAGAGCGACGGTACGTAGTTGCCGGCAATGGATGCAAGCTGCTCGACAATCTGCGCGCGCGGGACTCCTTCGTCACGCAGGCGGCGATGCAGCTGGCAGGTCTCGAGCAGCGATTCCTCGCCCTCGCCGATGAGGATGGCATCGAAGAAGGCCGCGTACGGCTCGGGGTTGTACACCGAGGGGCCGCCGGCGATGATGATGGGGTCGTCTTCGCCTCGGTCGGCCGCTAACAGCGGAATGCCAGCGAGGTCGAGTGCCTCGAGGAAGTTCGTCACCGCCATCTCGTGCGGCACATGGAGACCGACGATATCAAACGAAGCGACGGGGGCAGCACCCTCGAGCGAGAGCAGCGGAATGCCTGCCTCGCGCATGGCGTCACCCATATCGGGCCACGGCACATAGCCACGCTCGCAGGAGATGCCCTCGGCCTGGTTAAGGATGTTGTAGAGGATGGCGATACCCTGGTTGGGCAGACCAACCTCGTACACATCCGGGTAGATCAGGCAGCAACGGTAATCGGCATCGGCCTTGGAAAGCGTGCCCCACTCGTGATCGATATAGCGGCTCGGCTTCTCGACCTTGGCGAGCAACGGCTCAATTAAATGAAAACAATCTTGGTATGCAACGCGCAACGGAAAACCCCTAAGCAGCGAGATCTGATGCGTCCTGGTAGGACGCCATAGGACGGGTAGCGCCCGCGACCGTGGTTACCAGATCGCGAACGCGGGAGAACGTGGCAGTAACCACCTCGTTGGCACGGCTATAGTCGACATCGCGCTCGTAGAGCGAAACAAGCGCACGGCCCATGCCATAGGTGCCCGCGGCAGCAGTGAGCGCCTTGACGGCAAACCCAATATGCGGTGTCTGCTTGACGAGCGCGCGGGTGACCGCGCGGATCACAAGACCGCCGGCAAGCACGCCCGCGACCTCGTAGCCGCGCTCGGGCTTAATACCGCGTCCAAAGACGGCAGCGAGCTCAAAGAGCATGCCCACCTGCGCCAGCGCCATAACGGGATAATCGGCGCCCGGCAAAAACACCAGCGCACCGGTCGCCATATTGGTGAGCGCGCACGAGGTGATGATACGATTGGCCGCCGCGATGCGCATGAAGGCAAAGTTCGCCGCAAAAGCCGTTTCCTTGTCGGTGCGATCGAGAATCCAGCGGGCAAGCGTCTCGAGCAGATACGTCTTATCGGTTGCCGCTACCACGCCGAGCATGGGCGTGGACTCCTCGATAAACGGCACCTCCACAGCAGACTCGGCAAGCACGCAGACGGGCGCGCCGGCGATCACGAGCTCCTGCACGGCACTCTCCAAGCGGTCGGAACCACACGAGAGCACCAGCACCACATCGGTATCGGTCTTTGGAGCAATTCGCTCCTCCCCCAGACGCTCGACGCGCACAATACCCGAGGTCGTCTGCGGCACAAAGGCGTCACGCACCGTCTCGGCAAGAAAGCGCGAGGCGGACGAATCCAGATAGACCGAGACGCGCACCGGCGTATCGGAATCCTTCTTAACGGACGCGCCCATCTTAAAAGCGCGGGTCAGCTTATCTACGGGAATTATCATAGCAAACCCCTCCAGCGGTTACGCGGCGCCCGAACGATGCCGCCATATGGATTGTACGATACCCACCGTCAGCAGCTGAATCATCATCGAAGACGAACCGAAGCTAATAAACGGTAGCGGAATACCGGTAATCGGCATCATGCCGATGCACATGCCGATGTTTTCGAAGGTCTGGAACGCCCACATGCCGACGATACCTACGCATGATAAGCGTAGGAACAGAGACTCGCACTTAAAAGCAACGCGGATCGTCGAGAAGATGAGCAGTACGTACAAGCACAGCAGCAAAAAGGAGCCGCAAAAGCCAAAGGTCTCGGACAGAAAGGCGAAGACGAAGTCGGTGTGGAACTCAGGCAGAAAGCCGCCGGCCGACTGCGTCGCATGGCCCAAACCCTTACCAAAGAAGCCACCCGAGCCAACGGCGATAAGCGACTGCTGCAGGTTGTAGGCATCGTCCGAATCGGCATTATCGGGGTCGATAAAGACCGTCAGACGGTTCATCTGATACTGCTTGATAAGCACATCGTGGCCGAGCAACGAATCAAAGACCGAATCGAGCGCCAGGACGAGGGCCACCAGGCCCACGAGCAGGGCCAGGGTCGACAGCACCCATTCGCGGCGTGCACCACTCATACAAATGACGATGGCGCCCGAAACCAGCACGACAAGGCCCGAGCCCAGGTCGCCCATGGCGACGACGGCCAAAAACGGAATGGACAACATGCCGCAGAGCTTGACGTAGTCGCGAACGGTATCGATGCGACCGTTATACTGCGAGCCAAGCGTAGCAATAAAGAAGATGGTGATGAGCTTGGCAAGCTCAACCGGCTGGAATGTCAAGCCGATACCGGGAATCTTGATCCAGCCCGTCATGCCCAGACCGCCCGTATAGGACAGACCCGGAATCTTGGGCGAGAGGATCACGATCAGGTCGATGACGAGCAACGCCGTCGAGAAATTGGAAATACCGCGCAGGTCGGAGCGCCAGACCAGCACCGCCAGCACCGTGCCGATGCCAATTCCCAGCAGATGGCGTGAGAACGAAGCATCGGCCTTAAACTGCGAAGCCGACCAGATAATGATGGCACCGTAGGCGACGAGCGCCACTGTAGCCACGAGCACACCGATATGGACCTTTTGGCGAAACGTGCCGCGCGAGGCCGAAAGTTGCTTGTTGACGCGGTCCAGGCTGCTGCGAGAGCCGGTCTTGGTTGAACGGAACAGATCCGCCGGAGAAAAATCCATCGCAACCTCCTATCGAACCGAAGAATCGCCCGAGGCCGAAGAGGTATCGGGCTCGTCATAAATCACACCGAGCACGTCGCGCACGACATGCATCGCGGTATCTGAGCCGCCGCCGCCCTGCTCCAGGACAGTAGCGATGACATACTTGGGATTATCGGCCGGTGCATAGGCGCAGAACCAAGCGTATTCGTCCTCGCCGCTTTTCTCGCCCGTGCCCGACTTGCCGTATACCTGCGGCGTCAGGGTACCAAAGTGCGCCGCCAGGGACGTCGATGCCGTGTATATCACGTCGTGCATGCCGTTGCGAACAAGAGCCAAATCCGAATCGCTGTTGATCTTGGCCTCCAGGCGCTTCTTCTTGCCCTTGCCGTTGTACTTATAGGCATCGCCGTCGCCATCGCGCGACACGGCAGATAAAAACACGTGAGGCACGTACTGTTTACCGCCGTTGGCAAGACCCATATAGGCGCACGCCATCTGCAGGGGCGTCACCAGGATGTCGCCCTGGCCGATGGCAATGTTGGTCATATCGCCGGCATTCCACTTGCGGTCCTCGGCAGATGCGTCGGTGAAGTACGACTCTTTCCACTCGGCATCGGGAATACGGCCCGCGCCCTCACTCGGCAGATCGATACCGCAGGTCTTGCCTAGGCCCCAGCGACGAAAGACCTCCTGCAGGCCCTCGGAATGTTTCTCGTCATAAAAGAACGCCTTGCCCATGTCGTAGAAGACGGGGTCGCACGAGTTGGCGATACCCGACTGCAGCGTCATGGTGCCGTGGCCGGAATGCAGCCAGCAGTACTTGCCCCACGACTTGCCCAGACCCGTCCAATAGCCCGTGCAGTTGGTCGTCTGCCCCGACGTGTAGGTTCCAAACTCAAGACCGGCCAGTGCCGAGAGCGGCTTGATGGTCGAAGCCGACATGTACTGTCCGCTAATGGCGCGGTTGAGCAGCGGGTGCGAACCCTTGTCATCATTGAGCTCGGTCCACACGTCATTTGAGACGCCGCCGATAAAGACGGACGGATCGAACTTGGGCTCGCTCGCCATGCCCAGGATCTCGCCATTGTTGGGATCGAGACACACCACAGCGCCGTTGCCGGCATTGCTGTAGCCAGTGGTCTTGGCAAGCTCGATAGCGCTCGCCAGCGCCGTCTCGCAGGCCTGTTGGATCTTAAGGTCGAGCGTGAGCTTAATGTCGGAGCCGGCCTTCGCCGGCACGGCGCCGGCCTGACCGGTCACATTGCCCGAGGCATCGACCTTGACGGTCTGCTCGCCACGAATACCCTGCAGCAGGTTTTCGTAGTAGCTCTCAACGCCCGCCTGGCCCACGATATCGCCCGACTGGTACGTAATCTTGCCAGCAGAAGCATCATCATCGCCAGAGGTTTTCTTATTCTGGGCCTCGAGCTGCTCGGAGGTAATGGTGCCGGTATAGCCCAAGATATGGCATGCCGTCTCGCCATATGGATACTGGCGCTCGGTACGCTCGGCAATCTTGACGCCCGGGAACTCGCCGGCATGCTCCTGAATATAGGCAACCGTGGAGCGACGGACGTCCGTCGCGATGGTATGCAGGCTCTGAGCGCCCTCTGTATTGTCCTGAATATTGCGAAGGACCGCCACGTAAGGCATTCCAAGCAAGTTGGCAAGATGGCGAACCAGAACCTCATCCTCCGCAAGGTCGCGGTAGGCCACGACAGCAAGTGAGGGACGGTTCTGGACAAGCGCCACGCCATTGCGGTCAAGGATGCGACCGCGCACAGCGGGTGTGGTAACGGTGCGAGTCTGATTACTATTGGCCTGCTTCTCGTAATAGTCCGACGAGACCATCTGCATGCCCCACAGCTTGACGGCAAGCGCCGCAAACATCGCGCCCACACCCGTGGTGAGGATGGAAAAGCGGCCCTTAAAGGCGGTCGCCGCGGTATTGCCCTCGCCCTCGGTGGCGCGCGGGGCCGTTCCATGCTGCGTATCGTAGGTAAAACGGGAATCGCCACGACGCATGATGACCAGCGCGACCACGATGGCCACAACCAGCACGATACCGGCGATAATAACCGTCAACTGGGAAGACATCTACGGGCCTCCCCTATTTGAGCTTGCGGGTCTTGGGCTTAAAGCGCATACCCGTCTGGCGTCCGCCACGTGCGGAGAATCCATAGCCGGACTGCGGCACGACGCCGGACATCAAAAATGGAATGGCAACCAGACCCGTCAGGATCGAAGACGGCAGCGCATGGCCGAAGATCGCCACGACAAAGCTCGTCTCCAAACCCATAAACAGCAAGATGATGCTGTAAATCACATTAATGACGAGCGCGAAGGTGCCCACCGTGATGCCGCGCGCACTTGGGGTACCGCCCGTCTGACCGGCGGCGCTGTGCACTAGGGCAAAAGAACCCACGGTCAGCAGGAGCGACATAACGCCCACCGGCACGGCAGCGGACAGGTCATAAAACAAGCCGCTGCAAAAACCGCACGCGACGGCACGGGTCGGGTCGCCCGAGAACACGCTTAGGCACACCAGGATAATCATGAAGTTGACGCGACCGCCCGCAATGGAGATCTGCGGTGCCAGGCCTGCCTGCAGCAGCACGCACACGATGGCGGCGATTACAAACGTGCGGGAGCTCATCCCCTGCTCGTGTAGATCCATGGACATGCCCCCTATTCGCTCGAGCCGGAATCGGTCGTCTCGGACGTGTCGGAACTGTCATCCGAGCTCTCGTCCTTCGTCTTGGTCGCAGCATCGCGCGACGTTCCCTGCGGCGTGCTGTTGGCCGTGCTCACATCCTCATCCGAGGCCGACTGTTCGTCGGTCAGCGAGGTAATGACCAGCACTTCCTCGTTGTTCTCGGCCGTAGTCTGAGCGCGCACCACAATGGTGTAGTACGCGTCGTTTGCCGATTTCTCAACCGACGAGACGGTGCCGAGCGGAAGGCCCTTGGGGAACACACCGCCAATGCCCGAGGTCACGATGATGTCGCCAACTTTAACGTCGGAGTCGACACTCACGTACTCAAGACGCAGCGTGCCGTCAGCCTGACCCTGCAGCATACCCTGGGCGCGCGTGTCCTGCACCATGGCGGACACGCCCGAGTTCTCGTCGCCAATCAGGCGCACGGTAGAGGTCTTGGCCGATACCTCGATAATCTGGCCGATAACACCGGCAGAACTCGTCACCGGCATATTGATGGTAAGGCCGTCGGCAGAGCCCTTGTCGATGGTAACGGTCGAGGTCCAGGCATCGCCGGAGGCACCGACAATACGAGCAGCGGTCGATTTAAGGTTGTAGGTCGACTGCAGTCCGACCAGCCCCTCCAGACGCTCGGCGGTCTTTTGAGCCTCGGAGAGCTCAGCAACCTTAGAGGTCAGTTCCTCATTTTGCTTCTTGAGTTCGTCGAGCGTGTCCTGCGACGCCGTAAGGTTAGAGAACACGTTGCCGATCGCATTGAAGGGAGCCGCCACAGCCGAGCCCACAAAGCGCACCGGCGAGGTAATCGTCGTTACGCCCGAACGCACGGCATGAATCGGCCCAGCCTCGCCCTCACGAATATAAAACGTGAGCAGCAACACCGAAATCAGGCTGAAAACAATCAACGGGCGCATACCCGTTGATTGTCGCTTGGTATTCAGATTTGTGGAGAAACCCGAAGATCGTGCCAAATGGAATCCACCTTTTGGAAATTAAGCATTGGTCTGGACGAAGCCGCCATCAAACGCATTGGCCTCGAGCACGCGGGCACAGCCGTTAACGACGTTATCGAGCGCCGTGGGGCTAACGTTGACCGAAACGCCGGTCTCATCGCGCAGGCGCACGTCGAGACCGCGCAGCAGCGCGCCGCCACCGGTCAGCAAAATGCCGTAGTACATAAGGTCCGAGGCAAGATCGGGAGGCGTGGCGTCGAGTGCGTCCTTGACGGCCTTGGCCATCTCGTCGAGCGGCTTGTTGAGTGCGCGACGAATCTCCTCGCTCTCGATGCGCACGGTCTTGGGCAGACCGGTGATCACGTCGCGGCCGTTGACCTCGACGTCGAGCTCGTCCTTGAGCGGCACGGCGGAGCCGACCTTGATCTTGATGTCCTCTGCCGTACGCTCGCCGATGGCCAGGTTGTAGGCATCGCGAACGTGCGTGAGGATAGCCTGGTCGAACTCGTCACCGGCAATACGGATGGACTGTGAGACGACGATGCCGCCCATGGCGATAACGGCAACCTCGGTGGTACCTCCGCCGATGTCGATGACCATGGAGCCGGTGGGTTCCTCGACAGGCAGGTCGGCGCCGATAGCGGCAGCCATAGGCTCCTCGATCAGGTAAGCCTGGCGAGCGCCGGCTTGGATCGTGGCCTCAAAGACGGCACGCTTCTCGACCGATGTGACGCCGGAGGGAACGCAGACGACAACGCGTGGACGCGGGGTCCACGGGTAGCGCTTCTCGGACGCCTTGTCGATAAAGTAGCGAAGCATGGCCTCGGTAACATCGAAGTCGGCGATGACGCCGTCCTTCAGGGGACGAACGGCCACGATGTTGCCGGGCGTACGGCCGAGCATGCGCTTTGCCTCGATACCGACCGCCAGGATGCGCTCGTCGTTCTTGTCGATGGCGACGACGGAGGGCTCGCGGATGACAATGCCCTTGCCGCGCACGGAGACAAGCGTATTTGCGGTGCCGAGGTCGATGGCAAGATCGCCCGCATAGCTACCGAAGAACATATCCATCAAAGAAAACAACGCAACTCCTGATGTGTTGGATGATTGCTGGAAAACTACTAGCTCATCATACTAGCGCAAGCCCGGCACCTCACTTGCGGTGAAGCGCCGGGCAAAGCTAAATCCCATAAGGTCACTACTGGTTGTCAGCAGCCGAGAAATCCATATCGAGCGAGGAAACGGCCCAGCCGATATGGTTGTCGGAGCGCACGAATTTGACGGTGTACTCCTGCTCGCCGCCCTTGGGCAGCGACGCCTTAACCTTGGCGGTCGTCTCGGTCATGGACTGATCCATGCCCTCGACGGACACGGTGGCACCCTGCGGAATCGAGGAGATGATCATCGACTTAGCGTCCTCGGACAGGCTCGAGGCCAGGCAAGACTCGGCCTTTGCGGTGTCACCGTCGCCGGCAGCCTGGAACAGATCGGTAACCACAGACTCCTGAGACGGGAAGCCAAAGCCGCGCGTGTAGGCAAAGCCCAGACCGCCCGCGGCGATCAAAATGAGCAGAAGCAGCATGATGAAGACTTTGAGACCCGTGTGGCGATGGCGACGACGGACCTTGGCCTGCTTGCGGTCCTGACGGTCCTGCTGAACCATCTCGGACTCGGACAGCGTAAAGAAGCCGGTGTCCGAGGGATCGGGCATAAACTGACCGGTCGCGCCCGTAGGATCGAGCGGATCGACGGCAGGAGCGTCCATCGCGGGCGCCGGAGCCGTGGCCATAGCCGTTTGGGCAGACAGCGCGGCAAGCGAATCGTGCACGCGGGCAAGCTCATCGGCCTGCTCGGAGGTGAGCTGGTAGATGCCATCGGCAGTGGCGGCGTTAAAGGCGTCGAGTGCGTCGGAGGGACGGCCGGCGGCAGAAAGCGCCTGACCCATGCCGGCGTTGAGCGCACGCGTGTCGTCGCGGGGGCCGGCAAAGTCGATAGCCGTGCGGTAGGTCTCCACGGCATCCGCCGGACGGCCGAGTTTAATGAAGCAACGACCGAGCTCGCCGAGTGCGGCGGCAGGAGCCGGATTGGCGCCGTCAATGGCGGCCTGACGGAAGGCAGTACCCGCGTTGGCATAGTCGCCCGACTGGAACAGCGCGTTACCCAGGCCCAGATAGGCCTTAAACGGCGTGGCATAGGAAGCATCCTGCGTAGCAGCAGAGAACGCCTGGGCGGCCGTCGTGTAGTCGCCCACGGCGGCGAGCGCCTTGCCGCGGTTAGTGAGCAGCGCGCCGCGCTTGCCGTAGGTGCCGTCGTTGAGGGCGGCGGCATAGGCCTCGGCGGCCTCGGCATACATGCCCAGGTGCATCAAGGCGTTGCCACGAAGGTGATCGGCCTCACCCATAATCTCATCGGGAGTCTTTGCCGCCCCAAGCATCTGGGCTGCAGCGGAAAAATCACCCGCGCGGTAAGCGGCGCGGCCCTGTTGGATCAGCTGGCTATTCAAGGAAGTCCCCTTTACTCGTGAACGATCTCGACGTGGACGATCTCGTCGCCGGCACGCAGCTGCGAAATCACATCGAGACCCTCGACCGTGGTACCAAAGACGGTGTAACCGGAATCGAGGTTATGCTGGGCACCCAGGCAGAAGTAGAACTGCGAACCCGCGGAATCGGGGTCCATGGAGCGTGCCATGGCAAGGGCGCCATCGACATGGCTGTTGCGCGGATTGGTGGCAAACTCGCCCTTGATGCAGTAGCCGGGGCCACCGGTACCGGGCATGCCGTCGGGGCCCTCAAGACCGGCAGCGACGTCGGCGCCGGACATATCGCGGGTATTGGGGTCGCCACCCTGAATAACAAAGCCGGGCACATAGCGATGGAACTTAAGGCCATCATAGAAACCCATCGTGGAAAGCTCGCAGAAGTTCGCGACATGAATGGGAGCGCCCTCGCCGTCAAACTTGACCTTGATGGTACCCTTCGACGTCTCGATTATGGCGCACTCGTCGCCGGCAAGCTGATACTCGGGCGTGTAGAGCTCTTTCTTAAAACCAAACATGTGGTTCCTTCCTCGTGCATTTAAAGCATATTTGTACGAATTGTAGCAATAAGCACAGGCTTACATCAATTGCGCACGTAGGTTATGCCGACTATGGCGAACTAATTTTAGTTACGCTGCTGCGGCTTCCAGGAGCCCACGTTGGCGTCGTACTGATTAAGCGCGCTGTTGCCACTCTGCGCGATGGGCGCCAGGATCTCGCTTTGGTGAGAACTCATCGACTCGCCATCGGGAATGGCCAGCGAGATGTCCCAACTCTGGCAGATCACGTCGACGCGCTCATACATCCACTCGGCAAGCTGCTTTAAGTGGGCGATGTCGTCCGCATAGACCGTATCGTCCTGATACTTAAGGTTGTTGAGCTCATCTTGCGTCTTTTTTATCTGGTCACGCAGGGCGTAGGCACTCTGCGACAGCTCCTGACGGGTGGACAGTGGCGTTCGAAGATAGCCGTTGTTAAAAGAATCGATGACCTCGCCGATCTGGTCCTCGTCACCGTAGGACACGATGGTCTGATACAGACCGTCGAGCCTGGTATAGAGCTGATCATCGGTCAGCACGGTTTCTTCTTGGACCACCTCGGCAGAATCGTCCTGCTTGGTATCGTCTTCAGTCGCCTCGCCTTTTTGGCGCGTGGGGAAGGTGGTTTGCGCAGCTTGGCCAAACTGGTCGTAGAAGCCAGGCATGACACCCATGGGATCGGTCGTCACGAACCAATAGGCACCGCCGCAAACGACGGCAAGGATCGCGATGACGATGAGCGGCTTGGGGATATGACGCTGGTGCTTGTGATAGGCGTCCTCGTCGGAATGCACCTTGCGCTTGGGTTTTTGAGCATCGTCATGCAGGGAAACGGGCGTGGGAATATCGACCTTGGGGATACCGAAATCCTTATCGAAAGCCGGCAGAACGCAGGTCTCATTGGGGTCAGCGGCGTCCGAAAGCACCGCAGCGGCAGAGGCCGGCGCATGCGGCACCTCGGTATCGATCTGCTCTTGCGTTAGACGCGGAAAGCCCGCCGTGCGGCCCGCTGCCAGGTCGGATGCGGCCGCGTCCTCAGAGAGGATACCCGGAGCGGGGCGTCCGCATTTGGGGCACGTACGATCATGCGGAGAAAGACGGGCACCGCAGCCCTCACAGAACACGAACTCGGTGTGCTCGGGGCCATCGACCGGACCCACATAGGCGTTGCAGTAGGGGCAGAACGAGGCGCCGTCCTCGATAGTCTTAAGGCAATGCGGGCAGATCACGGCATCCTCTTTTCGAAGCAATTCAAACAATCGAGGTTAGAGCATAACATCGCCACGGCCCCACAGGAACAAGGCACCAATTCAACATCGGCAGGGCGCGTAGCTACTTCTTCTTTTTGCTTGGCATCGAGACTTTGATGCCTTGGGCGGACTTGGTCACGCGAGAGCGATTGGCTCCGGTACCCTTCTTTTTCTTGGGCTGGGCCTGGGTCACGCCCTCGAGTGCGCGGGCCTCGGCCTCACGAACGGTGCGAGCTTCGCGGCGCTGCGCCATGTCGGCGGCGACGCGCTTGGCAAAACGCTCCGCCGTCGAACCCGTCGAGCTCACCTTGCCGCCACCGCGACCCAGGCGGACGCGCACACCGCGGCCAAAACCAGTTGCGGCATGACGACGACGCGGCTTGAGCGAATCCATCATCGTGGCGAGCTTAAAGAACACCGAACAGGTAAAGACCACGATGGCAGCCAAGATAACCATCTGGCCCATCGTCAGGTTGGCAATAGACAGCAGCTTCGGGAATCCGATAACGCCCACCAAGATGCCGGCGACTACAAACACAAAGAGCACCACACGTAAGGGCGTGAGAGGCTGCGAGATGCGCCAGATCAGGCTGACGCTCGCCGCGCACGACGTAAGCAGGCACATCGTAGACAGCGTGAGCTGGCTAAAGCCAAACACGCGCGCCACAAAGATATCGAGCGCCGCAGCCAAAATGACCGCAATCGACGCCGGCAGTGCACGCTTGAGTACGTTGGTCAAAAACGCACCCTTCACGCGAGCATTGTTGGGCTCCAGGCCCAACACAAAGCCCGGCGCGCCGATGCAGAAGAAGTTGATGAGTGTCATCTGGATGGGCTCGAAGGGGTACGGTGGCAGCGCAATGCACAGCGCCGCCAGGCCCATCGAGAACAGCGTCTTGGTCAGGAACAGCGAGGCCGAACGCTGCAGGTTGTTGATGGAGCGACGGCCCTCGGCCACCACGGCGGGCATCGAGGCAAAGTCGTTGTCGACGAGTACGATCTCGGCCACGTTACGTGCGGCATCGGAGCCAGCCGCCATGGCCACGGAGCAGTCGGCCTCCTTGAGCGCCAGCACGTCGTTGACGCCGTCGCCCGTCATGGCCACGGTGTGCTCGCGGCGCTTGAGCGCCTGCACGAGCTCGCGCTTCTGCTGCGGAGTCACACGCCCAAAGACGTGATAGCGGTCCACAGCCGCATCGAGCTTGGCAGGCGTATCGAGGGTCGTGGCGTCCACGTAAGCATCGGCGCCCGGCACGCCCACCACGCGCGCGATCGACGACACCGTACGCGGGTCGTCGCCACTGATCACGTTGAGGGTCACGCCCTGCTCGTTAAAGTAGCCGATGGTCTCGGCCGCCGAGGTACGAATCTCGTCGCGGATGGTCACAAAGCCCACGGGCTCGGCCTCGCCCACCATATCGCCATCGGGCGTAAAGCCGTCCACGCGCGCCACCACGAGCACGCGGCAGGTATCGGCAAGCTCGGCGACACGGTTCTCGACCTGCGAAAACACACGCTCCGAAAGCACAAACTGCGCGGCGCCCATCACATAGGAGCCCTGCGCAAACGAAGCGCCACTCCATTTTTTAGACGACGAGAATGGAATGACCGACAGCGGCTCAGACACCTCGACCGGCCGATCGGCGTAATAGTTGAGCAGCGCCTGGCAGGTCTCGTTGGCATCGGCCGAAGTCGCACGTGCCACGTTAGCCAGCGCAAAATCGAGCACCGTGGTATCGACGGGAACAGCCGCCTCGTTCTCCCCCACGCCCAGGGCAACGCCCTCAACCGGCAGCGGATACGTGCCCTCGACCTCCATGCGGCCCGACGTGATGGTGCCCGTCTTGTCCAGGCACAGCACGTCGACGCGAGCGAGCGTCTCGATGCAGTAGAGCTGCTGCGCCAGCACCTTGCGGCGGGCCAGACGCACCGTGGCGATGGCGAGCACCGACGAGGTCAGCAGCACCAGGCCTTGCGGGATCATGCCCAGCAGGGCGCCCACCGTGGACAGCAGCGCCGACGAAGGCACATGACCAGCCAACAGCTCGGAGAAGCACCAGGAAAGCGCGCTATCGCCCGGGGTTCCCGCGGCATCCCACAGCTCGCTCACACTCGAGGCAAACAACGCCAAACCGAGCGGGATCATGATAATGCTCGCAAAGCGCACGATGGCGTTAAGCGCGTTCATGATCTCGGAATTGACCTTTTTGACGTACTTGGCCTCGTTATTAATTTTGGCCACGTAGTTGTCGGCGCCGACATGAATCACGCGGGCGCGCAGCAGGCCCGAGTCGATAAAGCTGCCGCTCATGAGCTCGGAACCGGGCTGTTTCTTAATAAGGTCGCTCTCGCCCGTCAGCAGGCTCTCGTTCACGAGCGCCTCGCCCGAAACCACCACGGCGTCAGCGGGAATCTGATCGCCGCGCCCCAGGCGGATGATGTCATCGAGCACGATCTGGTCCAAGTCGAGCTCCACCTCGGCACCGTCGCGCACCGCGATGGCCTTCTTGGAAGTCAGCAGCGTAAGCTTATCGACCATCTTCTTGGAACGCATGGACTGAATGACGCCAATAGCGGTATTGAGGAACACCACGAACAGGAACGTCAGATTCTTAAACGAACCGGTCAAAATGACCAGGAACGCCAAGATCACGTTGATCAAATTGAACAGCGTGCAGAGGTTCTCGATGATGAGCTCTTTGACCGACTTGGTCTTGAGCTCCATGTTGCGGTTGATCTTACCGGCGGCGATGCGCTCCTCGACCTCGGCGGTCGAGAGTCCGCGCTCGATATCCGTTGCTGCCATACCACGTCCCATCACGTCGCGTCGGTATAAGAAAAACCGCCCGGACCATGCGAGGTTCGGACGGTCTTACGTTCGATGGTGCCCCATGTTGGATTCGAACCAACGACCTTCTGCTCCGGAGGCAGACGCTCTAATCCCCTGAGCTAATAGGGCCAACGTTTGGCATTATACCCATGTGCACCACGGGCTATCAAAATAAAAG
>CATWVA010000040.1 GCA_958354105.1 uncultured Collinsella sp. | reverse complement strand
AGAAGGTCGCCTTTGGCACCATCGTCCAGCTGGTACTCGAGGATGCCCCGACCGAGAAACTCGAGGAAGTCTTGGGGTTCTGCATTGAGCTGGGCCTGCCGGTCACGATGAAGGAGCTTGGCGTTGCCGAGGTTACGCGCGAGCAGGCCATGGTCGTTGCCGAGGCCGCTTGCGCGCCCGAGGACACCATGTGCAACATGCCGTTTGAGGTGACGCCCGAGATGGTCGCAAACGCCATTCTGGGTGCCGATGCGCTGGGCCACTACTATCTCATGGATGAGTAAATCAAGCTAAGGAAGGGGCAAAGTCAGCAGATGGCTTTGCCCCTTTTTGCTCTGGTGCAAAGGGGTCAAGTTACTTTGCACCAATTGCTGTTGATGAAAGGGCGGATTCTCGTATGGCGCTTCCTATGGTTTATGGCGGTCCCGGCCGGTATGTTCAAGGGCCGGGCGAACTTTCGCGTCAGGGCAGGTATTTGTCATGGTTGGGCTGCGCTGCCTATGTCTTGTTTGACCAGGGCACCGAGGATCGGCTGTGCAAGCAGATCGTCGATGGATTTCTGGACGAAAATCTAAGCGAGCCGTTCTTTAAGATCTATGACGGTCCGTGTACGGAAGAGGCCGTTGTCGAAATGGCTAAGGAAGCCCAGGCCGAGTATTGCGACATGGTGGTGGGTATTGGCGGCGGCAAGATGCTCGATATCGCCAAGGCCGTTGCGTTTTATGCTGAGCTGCCGTTGTGCGTGTGCCCCACGGCGGCCTCAATGGATGGTCCGTGCAGCGCGATCTCGGTGCTGTATTACGAGGACGGGTCGTTCGACCGCTACCTGATGCTCGAGAAGAATCCAGACTTGGTCGTGGTCGATACCAACGTGGTCGCGGCGGCCCCACTGCGTATGACGGTCGCTGGTATGGGCGATGCGCTGGCAACGTACTTCGAGGCGCGTTCGTGCGCCGCGGCGAGAGGTGCGAACGAGCACGGTGGCGCGCCGGGGCACTTGGCACTGGTCGCGGCACGTGCCTGCTACGATACGCTTATGGAATGCGGCGTCGCTGCCAAGCGCGATCTCAAAAAGGGACGTACATCGCCGGCGGTTGAGCGCCTGATCGAGTGCAATATTCTGCTCTCGGGCGTCGGCTTTGAGAGCGGTGGCTTGGCGTTGGCGCATGCCATCGCCAACGGTCTGACGATTCTGCCCGAGTGCAAGGCCATGCATGGTGAGGCCGTAGCGTTTGGTCTGGTGGTGCAGCTGCGCCTGGAACGTGCGCCCGAGTTTGATCAGGTGCTCGAGTTTTGCCAGCGCGTCGGCCTGCCGACGACGCTCGCGGAGCTGGGCCTTGGCGAGATTTCCGATGCCGACCTGATGAGCGTTGCGGATGCGGCCTTTAGAAACGAACGCAATATAGCCAACGAGCAGACAAAGGTGACCAGGCAAAAGCTCGTCGAGCTCATGCGCGAGGGGTAAGTTGGACGCAGGGCAGCCCGCGCGCGGAGTTCAAAAGAGATGCTTGGACAGTTAGTTCAAATATGTATTTTTTCGCCGCCCGCTACGGACTTATTGAGGCGCATATATTGCTAGAAATTGGTATATAACGCGAAATCTGCGCTGTTTTCAGCGACGCGAAAGCGAAAACCGAGGTTGTGGATGGTGTTTTAGGCGGTATTGCGACCCTCGAGCCACTATTTGACGCTTAGTTTTATACAAATTTGAATTAACTGTCCATGTGAGTCGATTACGCAGGGAAAAGCGACCGATATCGACCTCAAGCTGACGATCTGGACTATAGGTCAAAGGCGGGCCGTCGGGGTTTTGAGCAACCCAGGGTCCGCCTTTGTTTGGCTTCTGCCTAGAGCTCGCAGATGTTTTGTGCGCGGCCCTCAACGTAGGCAAGGACGTTGTCGAACTCGATCCTGGCGCGGCGCTGCATGGCCTCGTGCGTAAGGAAGCCCACATGCGGCGTGAAGATGCAGTTCTTGGCGTTGATGAGCGCGTAGTCGGCGGGGATGGGCGGCTCCATATCAAAGACGTCGATGCCGGCACCGGCGAGCTTGTCGTCGCTGAGTGCCTGGGCAAGGGCGTTATTGTCCACGATGGCGCCACGGGCGCAGTTGATAAACACGGCGCCGTCCTTCATCTGAGCGAACTGCTCGGCGCCAAAGCTCTTGCGCGTGGTGTCGTTGTTGGGCAGGTGCAGGCTCACGATGTCGGACTCGGCAAGCAGCTGCTCGAGCGAGACTTGCTCAATGCCCGCCTCGGCAGCCTCGGGATGTTCGTGACGGGCATAGCCTAGCACACGGGCACCAAAGGCCTTAAAGAGTCGAGCCGTGGCGCAGCCGATCTTGCCGCAACCCACAATACCCACGGTCTTGCCGCAGATCTCGGTGCCCATAAGGCCGGCGCTCGTCTTGCCGGTGCGGACGGCGGCATCGGCGGCGCTCACCTTGCGCAACACGTCGATGGCCAGGCCGAGGGTAAGCTCGGCGACCGAAACGTCGGAGTAGCCGGCGCAGTTGCGAACTTCAACGCCGCGCTCACGGCAGGCGGAATGCCCCACGTGGTCGATGCCCGTAAAGGCGACGGCGATCATCTTGAGCGCGTCGGCGCCGGCGACGACCTCGGCGGGGTAGGGGTTGTTGGCGATCATGACGACCTCGGCGCCCTCGCTGCGTCGAGCGAGCTCGGCCGGATCGGTGGTTTTGGTATCGAAATAGACAAACTCGTGTCCGGCGTCCTTAAGGGGTGCAGAGAGCCTGTCGATGGTCTGCTCGGGTACTCCCAACGGTTCGATCAGGGCAATCTTCATCTTGTGACTCCTCAATAAACCTAGGCGATTAGGTTGGCAATAGATTGTAGGTCTATTTGCCTCAAAGGTGCTCCGCGTGTAATTTGCCCGAGGCGTGGGCCGATAGCGTATCATTATCTCTTGCTTGTTTGCACTGCTCAGGGAGGGGCCGCGCATGGCGCAGGAACACGATCTGTTTGATGACATTATCGAGATCAGCAAGGGTTTCGACTTTCTTAAAAACCCGCTTGGCGGCGTGACCGATGCACTCGATCCGTCGGCGCCGCAGTGGAATCCTGCCGACTACAAGGAGCGCCCGCGCGGCAACACCATTCCGTGCCTGACCTGCAAAAACGAAAAGAGCGGCTGCACCGTGTGCATGGACGTGTGTCCGGTCAACGCCATCGAGGTCGAAGAAGACGCCATCGAGATCCTCGACTCCTGTCGCAAGTGCGGCCTGTGCGCCGCTGCCTGCCCGACTGAGGCGATCATCTCTCCGCGCCTTGCGCCCAAAAACGTCTACGACGACATTGTCTCGGCGGCTACGAGTCACGAAACCGCCTACGTTACCTGCACGCGCGCCCTTAAGCGCATGCCGCGCGAGAACGAGGTTGTCGTTGCCTGCGTGGGCGATATTACTGCCGAGACCTGGTTCTCGGTGCTGGCCGACTATCCCAACGTGAGCGTCTACCTGCCACTGGGCGTGTGCGATAAGTGCCGCAACACCGGTGGCGAGGATATTCTTGGCGAGGCCATCGCCACTGCCGAGGAGTGGGCCGGTACGGGCATGGGCCTGGAGGTCGACCCCAAGAGCCTCAAATGCCATAAGCGACGCGAGTACGAGCGCAAGGAGTATATGGAAAAGATCGCCCGCACCACGGGCCTAACCGTGACTAAGCTCAACCCGGCGACTGCGGCACTGGCCTCGGTGACGCAGAAGTTGAAGGCCCACCGTCACCAGATCACGCAGCTCGAGCGCACACTCAACACCATGTGCGGCACCACGACGACTAAGCGTCGCCGTTCGCTTACGCACGGACGCCAACTGGTGCTCTCGACGTTGCAAAACCACCCCGAGCTTGCCCAGAACATGCAGGTGAGCACGCCGGAATGCGATTTTGACAAGTGCACGTCGTGCGGCGAATGCGTCAACGTGTGCCCCACGTTTGCCTGCGATTTGGTGGGAAGCGGTCGCTTTGCACTGGAGTCCACGTATTGCCTAGGTTGCGGGGCCTGCGTCAAGGTGTGCCCCGAGCATGCGCTCAAGTTGGTTGAGCATGACGCGTCCAATCTGGTCGTCGTCGACCCCGAGGCCGAGGAAAAGGCCGCCCAGAAGGCGAAGGCTCACGAAGAGGCCGAGAAGGTCAAGGCCGAGGCAAAGGAAAAGCTCAACAAGATGCTCGACCAAGTGGAAAAGCTCGCGGACTAGCTAAAAGAGCGTAAATGATGGCCGGCGGGACAGGTATTGCCCCGCCGGCCAAAAAAGTTGCGGTGGAATAGTTCCCGTTTTGGCCTTAAGCTGGCCATTCTAGGAACTATCCCACCGCAACTAATAGATGGTTAGCTCATACTGCTCTGATGGGTCTCGCTGCCGTTATTGCGGCGGGTGACCGTTTCGTGGAGTAAAAAGAAGCTGGGGACCTGCTTTGTCTCGGTGTATTCCATAAGGATGCCGTCGGCGTTGTAGGTCTGTCCGCGTACAACGGCGAGTGCGTTAAAGTCGTCGAGATCGAGCACGCGTGCATCCTCGGGCGTGGGATGCTCAATCGTTACATCGCGTTTGCCCGTGGCAATCTTAATGCCAAGATCTTCTTCGAGGTAACGATAGATCGAGTCGTTGACAATCTCGGGTGTCAGCCCCGGTACCTGTGAGCTTAGGTAATAGGAGTCGTCGGAGCACACGGCCCGTCCGTCTGCATAACGGATGCGTTTGGCACGCGTGAGCTCACAGCCTTCAGGAAACCCGGTAATCTTGGAGAGCGCCTTGTTACAGACGAGGAGCTCAAAGACAGTGGTAACCGTTTTGAGCTCAAAGCCTCGACTGGCTGCGATTTCCTTAAAGGTCTCGAGTCCGCCGCCGCCACGACTCGTCTCGTCACTGATGTTGCGAATGACGCGCATGCCTTTGCCTTGCTGGGGGAGCACGTAGCCATCTGCCGCAAGCATCGAGATGGCGCGACGGACCGTCATGCGCGAACAGTCAAACAGCTGCGTGAGCTCAGTCTCTGAAGGCAGATAGCTCTGATAAGCGTATGTGCCGTCGTCAATCGACTGCTTCACGTTGTCATAAATAGTTTGGAAGATGGCTCGCGCCATGACGGTCTCCTAGAGCTGGGTGCGTGAACGACGGATGAGGGCCGCCCACGCAGGTGTCAATCGATTTACTTGCTGGGGTCGATTATATATTTGCCCATGGCACGCAGGGCTGGGTCTGACAGGATGGCACCGAGCTCGTCGAGGGAAGCCACCTTGGCGACCATCGAGGATACGTCGAGCCTGCCAGAGTCGATGAGCTCGAGCGCGCGACGCTGTGTGTAAGGGTTGATGTAGGACGAGGTGAGCACGAGCTCCTTCTGGAAGACCTCGAAGGGCTTGACGGTGATTGTCTCATCGGGCTTGGTGAGGCCGAACATCATGACCGTAGCCTTGTGGCCGGCGATCTGGATGGCCTGCTCGATGGTGACGGGCTTGCCGACGCATTCGATTGCAACGTCGACGTTGCCGACGCCCTCCTGCTTCAGGCGGGCCGGGACGTCCTCGTGGATGGAATCAATTGCCAGGTCGGCGCCGAGTTTGAGCGCAACCTCGCGCTTGCCTTCGACAGGCTCGAGCAAGACAACCTTGGTGGCGCCGGCGTTTTTGGCGAGCTGCATCATGAGCAGACCGATCATGCCACCGCCGATAACGACAACTGTGCTGCCGGGCTTGATGTTGCACATATCGATGCCGTGCAGACAGCAGGCGACGGGCTCGGTCATAGCACCCTGCTCAAAGCTGGTGTGATCGCCCAACTTGTAGACTTGCTGCATATCGACGGAGCAGTACTCGGCAAAGCCGCCGTTAACGGTGGTGCCGTAACCGGTCATATGCTCGCAGTAGTGGTTGATTCCGTCGCGGCAGGGTTCACAGCAGCCGCAGGGATGGTTTGGGTCGATGCACACGCGATCGCCCGGTTTAAAGCCGGCGACGTCGCTGCCCACGGCCTCGACAACGCCGGCAAACTCATGACCAAGGATCGTGGGCGGGGTAACGTCGGCCGCACCCTTGTCGCCTTCATAGATATGAACGTCGGTACCGCAGACGCCGCAAGCTTTGACGTTGATCAGAACGTCGCGCCTGCCCACGGCCGGCTTTGCCGATTCCTCGACTCTGAGGTCGTGCTTTCCATAGAAGACCGCGCTTTTCATGGTGACTCCTTAACGTGGCGGTGAATGTTGTAATGAAGTATAGGCATGTATATAGATATAGACAAGCACATCTAGACAAGTAGAAAAGAAATTTAAAATGCAGCCATCAGTTATGTCAGATTTAGCAGGTGAAATACTGGACATATACCGTTTACGGCCAATAATCAACCGTTTACCGACCGTAGTCTTTATGCTAACTTGTCTAGATAAGTGATGTGATAAAACGTAAGTGCAAGAAGTCAGGGACACGGGCCCACCCGTCCTATTGCACGAGGTACACGCAAACGGCGCGTCTGCGGTCTCGAGTGAAGCCAAAACCGCAGCGCTCCGAATGAAGAGAGGGGGATTCCCCGTCATGATGCAAAAGATACAACGTTTCGGCGGTGCAATGTACACGCCTGCAATTCTTTTCGCATTTTCCGGAATCGTCGTCGGCCTGGGTACGTTGTTTACCACCGAGGCGATCTTTGGCGAGATGGCCACAGCGGGTCATCTTTGGTTTGATTGCTGGAATGTGCTGCTTCAGGGTGGTTGGACGCTCTTTAACCAGATGCCGTTGCTGTTTTGCGTAGCGTTGCCAATCTCGCTCGCGAACAAGCAGAACGCTCGCTGCTGCATGGAGGCTTTGGCCATCTACCTTACCTTCAACTACTTTGTAAGCACAATCTTGGGGCAGTGGGGCCCTGTCTTTGGGGTCGACTACTCTGTCGAGGCGGGCAGCGGTACTGGTCTTGCCACTATCGCAAGCATCAAAACGCTTGATATGGGCATCATGGGCGCGCTTATCATTTCTGGTATCGCCACGATGCTTCACAACAAGTACTTCGACACCGAACTTCCTGAGTGGCTGGGCGTGTTCTCGGGCTCCGTGTTCTTTTATATGATCGGTTTCTTCGTTATGGTTCCGGTCGCTATTATCGCCTGCCTGGTGTGGCCGCATGTTCAGGCTGCTATCTCCGCCTTCCAGGGATTCATCCTTTCCGCCGGTACGTTTGGCGTGGGCGTCTTTGCTTTCTTCGAGCGCGTGCTGATTCCTACAGGCCTGCACCACTTTATCTATACGCCGTTCTATTACGACAACGCGGCGGTCAACGGCGGCATCTTTGCTGCTTGGGCCAACATCCTGCCCCAACTGGCTGCCGATCCGAGCATTGCTCTTAAGGATGCCGCACCCTGGGCTGCCTATACCTGCCCTGGTTGGACTAAAGTCTTCGGCTCGCTTGGCGTCGCCATTGCGTTCTATATGACCGCCAAACCCGAGCGCAAGCAGCGCGTCAAGGCTCTGCTCATTCCCGTCACCCTTACCGCTATGCTTTGCGGTATTACCGAGCCGCTTGACTTCACCTTCCTGTTCATCGCGCCCGGCCTGTTCGTCGTCCACTGCGTGCTCGGAGCGCTTGGCTGCATGGCTCAAAACCTCCTTGGCGTCGTGGGCATCTTCGACGGCGGCATCATCTCGATGCTCTCGTGGGACTGGCTGCCCCTTTGGGCCGCACACGGTCTGCAGTACGCCATCTCCATCCTTGTCGGTCTGTGCTTTACCGCCCTTTGGGTCGTGGTCTTCCGTTTCCTGATCGTCAAGTTCGACTTTAAGACCCCCGGTCGCGAGGATGACGATGTTGAGGTCGAGCTCAAGTCCAAGGCCGACTACAAGCAAAAGCAGGGCGGTGCTGCTGCTGGCAAATCGGTCGCCCAGAGTAAAGATGATGAGCGCTTGGTGCTTGCCGAGAAAATCCTCGATCTGCTCGGTGGCGCGGATAACATCATCGATGTAACTAACTGCGCTACCCGTCTGCGCGTTAACGTCAAGGACAAGGGCGTCGTTGCACCCGAGGCTTCCTTCAAGGCGATCGGTACGCATGGCTTGGTGGTCCAAGGTCAGTCAATCCAGGTCATCATCGGCCTTACCGTCCCGCAGGTTCGCGAGAAGTTCGAGAGTCTCCTGAAGTTCGAGAGTCTTCTGTAAACCATCGTCCATCGAAACAATCGGCCTTGCAGAGCCGGTATGCACCGCAGGGCCGATTCTAGAGATAAAAACTTCACTTCTAGGTAACAATTCCAAACCGTACAGGCCGCGTGCGGGGATGGATTGAGCAAGCGGCCAGAATGAGGAGGACATCATGTCCAAGAAAAACTATGCCGTGACCATTGCCGGCGGTGGCTCTACCTTCACTCCGGGCATTGCCCTGATGCTGCTTGAGGAGCGCGACCGCTTCCCGGTCAACAAGGTGACCTTCTACGACAACAACGCCGAGCGCCAGGAGACCGTGGCCAAGGCCTGCGAGATCTACTTCCACGAGAACGCTCCCGAGGTTGAGTTCAACTACACCACCGATCCCGAGACCGCATTCACCGGGACCGACTTCGTCCTTGCTCACATCCGCGTCGGCCTGTACGCCATGCGTGAGCTCGACGAGAAGATCCCCCTCAAGTACGGCTGCGTTGGTCAGGAGACCTGCGGCGCTGGCGGCATCGCCTACGGTATGCGCTCCATCGGCGGTGTCATCGAGATCCTGGACTACATGGAGAAGTACAGCCCCAACGCCTGGATGCTCAACTACTCCAACCCCGCGGCCATCGTCGCCGAGGCCTGCCGCGTGCTGCGCCCCAACAGCCGCATCATCAACATCTGCGACATGCCGATTGACCTCATGGATAAGATGAGCCGTATGTGCGGCATCAAGGATCGTCGCGAGCTGCAGTACAGCTACTACGGCCTCAACCACTTTGGTTGGTGGAGCAAGATCTACGACAAGGAGGGCAACGACCTCATGCCGCAGATCAAGGAGCACATGGCAAAGAACGGCTACTTGGACGGCATTGAGCACGAGGCCGGTAAGGAGCAGCACGTCGAGGAGAGCTGGATTCACACCTTCGGCAAGGCCAAGGATGTCTATGCTGTCGATCCCGAGACGATTCCCAACACCTACCTCAAGTACTACCTGTACCCGGACTATGTTGTCGAGACGTCTGACCCCAACTACACTCGCGCCAATGAGGTTATGGACGGCCGCGAGAAGAAGGTCTTTGGTGCTTGCCGCGACATCATCGCCAAGGGTACTGCCAAGGACGGCGGCTTTGAGCCCGACGTACACGCCAACTACATCGTCGACCTTGCCTGCGCGCTGGCCGAGAACACGCTCGAGCGCTTCCTGCTGATTGTCCCCAACGATGGCGCTGTGCCCAACTTCGACCCGACGGCCATGGTCGAGGTGCCTTGCATCGTTGGCTCCAACGGCTTTGAGAAGATCTGCCAGGGCCCGATCCCGCAGTTCCAGAAGGGCCTGATGGAGCAGCAGGTTTCCGTCGAGAAGCTCGTTGTCCAGGCTTGGGTCGAGGGCAGCTACCAGAAGCTCTGGCAGGCACTCACGCTCTCCAAGACCATTCCTTCGGCGAGCGTTGCCAAGCAGATCCTGGACGAGCTCATCGAGGCCAACAAGGATTTCTGGCCCGAGCTTAAGTAAGGACTGCTGTCTCGAACTCTCACGCATCTCTGCTTCATTTGCGCCGCCGCGGTGTCCGGATTCGCCCGGATGCTGCGGCGGCGCTATACTTATGCAGTTTGAAGTACCTGTATCAAAAGGAGCTGTCGTGTCCCTTTCCATCGGTATCGTGGGCCTGCCCAACGTGGGCAAGTCGACGCTGTTCACCGCGCTTACCAAAAAGACCGGCCTTGCCGCCAACTACCCGTTTGCCACGATCGACCCCAACGTGGGTATCGTCGACGTGCCCGATAGCCGCCTGCAAAAGCTCGCCGACATCGTCAACCCGGGTCGCATTGTGCCGGCTACGGTCGAGTTCGTCGACATCGCAGGTCTGGTGAAGGGCGCTAACGAGGGCGAGGGTCTGGGCAACCAGTTCCTGGCAAACATCCGCGAGACCGATGCCATCTGCGAGGTCGTGCGCTACTTTAAGGACCCCAACGTCATGCGTGAGGTGGGCCGCACGGGCGAGTTCGTCGATCCCGCCGGCGATGCCGACACCATCATGACCGAGCTCATCCTGGCCGACATGGGCACGCTCGAGAAGCAGCTGCCTAAGCTCGAGAAGGAGGCCAAGCGCGACAAGGAGCTCATGCCCAAGTTTGAGGTCGCCAAGCGCCTGCTCGCTTGGCTCAACGAGGGCAAGTGCGCCGCGTCCATGGAGATGACCGACGAGGAGCGTGCCGCTGCCAAGGGCCTGTTCCTGCTCACCATGAAGCCCATCCTGTATGTGGCCAACGTAGACGAGGATATGCTCAACGACGACCTGGCGCCCATCGATGGTGTTAAGCCGCTGCCCATCTGCGCCAAGATCGAGGCCGAGCTTTCCGAGCTCGATCCCGAGGACGCCGCCGACTACCTGGAAAGCCTGGGCCTGGAGCAGCCCGGCCTGGACGTGCTCGCTCAGGCTGCCTACAAGCTGCTCGGCCTGCAGTCGTTCTTTACGGCCGGCGAGATGGAGGTCAAGGCCTGGACGGTGCGCCAGGGTGCGACCGCCCCGCAGGCCGCCGGCGTCATCCACACCGACTTTGAGCGCGGCTTTATCAAGGCCGAGGTCATTGGCTATGATGACTACATCGAGCTCGGTGGTGAGCAGGGCGCCAAGGCCGCCGGCAAGCTGCGCATCGAGGGCAAGGACTATGTCATGGCCGATGGCGACGTCGTGCACTTCCGCTTTAACGTGTAAGGACGACGCGCATGTTCAAATATGGCAAAAAAGCCGGCTACATGGGCATCGCGCTGCTGGTGCTTGCGGTGCTTCCGCTGGTGATAGCGGCGTTTGTGATCCCCAACATTGGCCCCGAGGTGGCAACGAAGTTTAATGCCGCCGGCGAGGTGACGCGCTGGGGCAAGAGCTACGAGCTGCTGGCGCTTCCGGTGCTCAACCTGCTGCTGAGCGTGGCGACGTACTTTACGGCGGGACGCCAGGCCAAGAACAATGATGACTCCGCCGCCATGGCGCGCATCGTATGCGAGCGCTACCTGCGCAACGGTTGCATCACGGGTGTGTTCCTCAACGTGATCAACGTTTACTTTATGTACTCGGCGATTACCGGAACGGGCTTTGGCTTTGGTTTCTAGCTTGTCCTTTTAGGCAACGAGCCTGCATGCATATTCAATGGCTGCTGCGAGGCCGCCGCTCGATCGTGGTTGAAAGACTACATCGGCGGCGGCCTCGTTTTCGTATCCGGCGCCGCGAAGGGTGAGTGCTATGCCGGCTTCTAAAAGGAGCGGCAGGCCGCGTTGGCTGGTTGCGATTACGGCAGCCTGATTGAGCGAGCAGCTGTGCGCTTGGCATTGGATAGCAAGTTCTCCTTTCTCCGGGCAAGGGACCAGAACGGCGACGACGCGACTTGATAGCAATGCAAATGCTGTGCGCTCATCGGGCGAAAGACATTCAGCTTCAACGACGACGAACTTGGGCGGCACGCTGTTTGTGCGAACGGTGGCTCGGTACATGCGGACCGAAGAACCCGACATAGAAAACTCCTGTGTATTCGTTTAAACGTAAACTATAGTTTACGTTTTTGTTCAGCTCCATTTCAAACTCGGCTGCATGGACGAACGTGCGAAACAGATTCTTGGCAAGCGAGTCGAGCAGACGCGCAGGGACCTTGGTATCTCCAAGGTCGATTTTTGTGTGGCAGCAGGAATCAGCCGCCCCTATCTCGACAGAATCGAAGATGGGACGGCAAATTTCACGCTCAAGGTTCTATTTAAGATCGCGCCCGCACTCGGCATGACGGTGTCAGAGCTTCTCGAGGGCATCGAATAGGGGATACCCGCCGACAACTGAATTACGCCATCGGGATGCGGTCGTGGTTAACTTGGCTGTAGAACAGGCGCTGGATTTCGGCGGCATCGCGTGACTGGCCGAGTGCCCACATGGTCTTGGCCACAAGCGTCTCGGTGGTCATGTCGTCGCCGCGCAGAATGCCCGGATGATCGGCGTAAGCACGGCCGACCTCATAAACGCCCAGATCGAGGCCCTCTTCGGGGACCTGCGTGGTCATAACGACGGTGCGGCCCGAATCGACCCAGCGGAAAATCGCCTCCTGGAATGACTCGCCGGACTCGCCAAACTCGGGAATACCGCCAATGCCAAAGGTCTCAAGAATTACAGCATCGTAGCTATCGGCTAGGGCGTCCAGGATACCCGGGTTCACGCCGGGCGTAAGCTTAAGGACAAACACGCGCGGGTCGATGCTGTTGTAGAAACGCACCGGGTTTTCGCCCTGATGAGTGCCGTGGAGCCCGTTGCGCACGATGCGGTCGTTGCGGATGTAGGCAATGGGCGGATAGTTGACGCTAATGAACGCGTTAAAGCTCATGGTGCGCTGCTTGCGGGCGCGCGTGCCGGCAATGGCGACGCCACCAAACACAATCGACACATCGTGCGAGTGCTCGTCGAGCGCATAGAGCAGGCTCTGGTACAGATTGAGCTTGGCGTCGGTAAAGGGGTTGCCCATGGGCTTTTGCGAGCCGGTGAGTACGATGGGCTTGGGGCTGTCCTGAATCAGATAGGAAAGTGCTGCCGCGGTATAGCTCATGGTGTCGGTGCCGTGCAGAATCACGAAGCCGTCGTGGTCGGCATAGCCTTCGACGATGACGTCGCGGATACGCATCCAGTCACTGGGACGCATATTGGTACTGTCGATGTTCATGGGCTGCACGACGTCGAGCTCGCAGAGGCCTGAGATCTCGGGGACGCTCTGGGCGAGCTCCTCACCGGTCAGGGCGGGGGAGAGGCCGTTGCCGTCCTCGGTCGATGCGATGGTGCCGCCCGTGGCGATGAGAAGGATGCGCTTCATGCTGGTATTCCTATCGTATTTGCCGCCGCAGAGGCGGAGTCGTTCGGCAGTATTGTGGCACAGGGCGTCCAATGTTCAAACGTATTACATCATCCGTAACGTTTGGTAACACTTCAATTGCCGTCAAATAGGGGCCCTGGTCGTGCGTTTGCCGTGCGCTGATGGCTGCGAGGGACGAGAAACCCCATATAACGTGTACACTATGGAGGTTATTTTCGTTCATTCACGCGGGTGGGCACCGGCTCCCCGCCAACAAGAGGGGATACCATGGATCAAAAGGCTTCCGCAAAGGTCCTCGTACTCGACTTTGGTGCGCAGTACGGTCAGCTCATTGCCCGTCGCGTCCGCGACCTCAACGTGTATTCCGAGATTGTTCCCTGCGACATATCGGCCGATGAGATTCGCGAGATGAACGCCTCTGCGCTCATCCTTTCCGGCGGTCCGGCCTCCGTGTACGCCGAGGACGCTCCGTCCATCGACCCCGCCATCTTTGACCTGGGCCTTCCCGTCCTGGGCTTTTGCTACGGTCATCAGATCACGGCCGTGACGCTCGGTGGCAAGGTCGGCCACTCCGAGGTGGGCGAGTATGGCCGCGCCACCATCACGCGCACGGCAGGCGCCAAGCTCTTTAACTCCACGCCCATGGAGCAGACCGTGTGGATGAGCCACCGCGATGCCGTCTCCGAGGTGCCCGAGGGCTTTACCGTTACCGCCAGCACCGACGTGTGCCCGGTTGCCGCCATGGAGTGCGTCGAGCGCAAGATCTTCACCACGCAGTTCCACCCCGAGGTCAAGCATTCCGAGTACGGTCAGCAGCTGCTGAGCAACTTCCTGTTTGAGATCTGCGGCCTGGAGCCCAACTGGAGCATGGACAACCTGGTCGAGACCATGACGGCCGAGTTCCGCGAGAAGGTCGGCAACGACCGCGTGATTCTGGCCCTGTCCGGCGGCGTCGACTCCTCCGTCGTGGCTGCGCTGGGCGCCCGCGCCGTAGGCAAGCAGATGACCTGCGTGTTCATCAACCACGGTCTGCTGCGCAAGGGCGAGCCCGAGCAGGTGGAGGAGGTCTTCACCAAGCAGTTTGACGTCGACTTTATCCACGTCCACGCCGAGGACCGTTATGCCGAGCTTCTGGCCGGCGTGACCGAGCCCGAGGAGAAGCGCCGCATCATCGGTACGCAGTTCTGGAAAGAGTTCTTCGCGGTTGCTCAGCAGCTTGAGACCGATGGTAAACCCGTGAAGTACCTGGCTCAGGGCACCATCTACCCCGACATCATCGAGTCCGGCGCTCGCAAGACGGGCGGCAAGACGGCCACCATCAAGAGCCATCACAACCTGATCCCGTTCCCCGAGGGCGTGCACTTCGACCTCATTGAGCCGCTCGACCACTTCTTTAAGGACGAGGTCCGCGCGCTTGGTCTGGCGCTGGGTCTGCCGGGTCACATCGTGTTCCGTCAGCCTTTCCCGGGCCCGGGTCTTGCCATCCGCATCATCGGTGCGGTCGACAAAGAGAAGCTCGAGATCCTCAAGAACGCCGACGCTATCGTGCGCGAGGAGCTCGACGCCTACAACCAGCGCCTGTTTGAGCAGACCGGCGAGCGCAACTCCGAGCACAGCTGCTGGCAGTATTTCGCGGTCCTGCCCGATATTAAGTCCGTTGGCGTTATGGGCGACGAGCGCACCTATCAGCGCCCGATCATCCTGCGCGCCGTCGAGTCCAGCGACGCCATGACCGCCGACTGGGCCAAGCTGCCCTACGACGTGCTGGCCCGCATCTCCGGCCGCATCGTAGCCGAGGTTCCCGGCGCCAACCGCGTGTGCTACGACATCACGTCCAAGCCGCCCGCGACCATCGAGTGGGAATAGAACATACGTTCGATAAAATAATATAGTATCAGATAGCGGGCACGGTTTCAATTGAATCCGTGCCCGCTGCTGTATGCGTGTCCTTGCATGCCCAATATGCGCCGTAAAAGCCGTCTTCTTCGACGTCCAAGTGAATGCGCTTCGTTTTTGCCTCTCAAAATCTTATTTTCACGATTTGCATTTTCATCCCGTTGTCACCGACCCTTGCGAGAAACCGGAAAAAGCCGTTGACAGAAGAGTCCCTCAAATCGTTGTAACCCAGCATATAGCCGCGACTTGTGACCTGCAGACGGCTGTCCCACGCGCCGATTTCCCTGGCGGCATCCGAAACCGCAAAATATGCCCCCACATCTTTGATTTTTGCAGTCTTAAGCCATGTTTTTGCGATCATCTTTACTGCCGTCCGATTGGCAGCATCAAAGACCAGCACACCGCCGGGGAAAGCGTCCGCCATCTCCCGCACCAGTTCCCGGACCTGCTGGGTCAGAAAGTAATAGAACACTCCGGAGGCAAAGAACACCGCCCCGCCGGAGGCATCGATTTTGCCAAACCATGCGGTGTCTTTCAGGTCGCAGGG
>CATWVA010000039.1 GCA_958354105.1 uncultured Collinsella sp. | reverse complement strand
TCGTAGTACAGCAGAACACCAACGGGAAGGCTCCAGCCCATCCAAAGCATCATGACCGTCATGACAACGGCCATCATACGCATGCTCTGGGCCTGCTGGCCGGTCTGGTTGCGCGACATATAGAGCTGCGGAATCAGGGTCAGGACGGCAAACAGGATCAGGCAGACCAGCGCAGGCAGTGCAACCATAAAGCCATCGGCAAAGGAAGCGCTCGGCGTGGTGGTCAGGTCGGGCAGGATGTTGAAGAACGAGAACGTGCCCTCGTTAAAGTACTGCGGCAGGTTACGAAGCAGCGTAAACAGGGCAAACAGGATAGGCATCTGAATCAGAAGCGGCAGACAACCAGCCATGGGGTTGAACTTGTTCTCGCTGTAGAACTTCTGCATCTCCTCGGCCTGACGCTGGGGATCGTCGGCATAGCGCTCCTGGATCTCGAGCATCTTGGGCTGCAGCACCTGCATGCGAGCCGTCGACTTGGTCGACTTGAGCATAAGCGGCGTCAGCAGCAGACGGATGATGACCACCAGGATGATGATGGACAGGCCCCAGTCGACCGCAAAGGTCTGGATGAGCTTGAGCAGCTCGAAAAGGATGTTAACGATCCAATCCCACATGTAAGTTTTCCTCCGATAGCGAGTGCCCGCTAGGGCACAGGGTCATAACCGCCGACGTGCAGGGGATTGCAGCGAGCGATGCGCCTCACGGCAAGCCAGCAGCCTCTCAAAACACCGTACTTCTCAATCGCCTGGATGGCGTATTGCGAGCACGTTGGGTAATAAATGCAGGCGTCAGGCAATAAGGGCGAAATAACCTGTTGATATATGCGAATAGGAGCGATGGCAACACGTCGCAAAACGTGATTGCTCATCGCTCCTCCCCGGCAACGCCGGCGCGTTTCATAAGCGAACGCAATGCCTTGTCCATCTCCTGCGGCGAGGAATCCCTCGTCTTGGGAGTTGCGAACAAGATGATGTCATAACCCGCAACGGGAAATCCGCAGCTGCGGGCGGCCTCGCGCATCACACGCTTAGAACGGTTGCGCACGACAGCACAACCGAGCCGTTTAGCACCAACGAAGGCGACCCTTCCGGAGTCGCCTTCGCCAACCGATTCACATATGGTCATTCGAATCAGAGGGTGATTGAAACGACGCCCCTGACTGAACACATGCTCGAAATCTTGCCGAGACTTAATAGTCTTCATGCGAGATGTGTGTATCGCTGCTAGACAGTGAGACGCTTGCGGCCCTTGGCGCGACGACGGGCGAGCACGGCACGACCACCCTTAGTGGCCATACGGGCACGGAAGCCATGGGTCTTGGCACGCTTACGCTTATTAGGCTGATACGTACGCTTCATCTTAAGTTCCTCCTGCTGCATTTCGAGTGTCCGCGGGGGCGCGGACGCAGATATAGACACGTGAGCTTGAAGATTGTAGGGAAATCAATGTTCAAATGTCAAGAAATCAAAGGTAAAAGGTTGCGCAGTTCACACGGTTCCCCCATAAGCCAAGCTCGATTTAGCGGTACATGGCAACTTTTCACGATATTTCATCCAGTTTTCAACAGGTCATGTTGGCAATGTTGAGAACTTTTCGCCCGTTTTCCAAAGTTTTCAACAGGTTTTGAAAAGTTGTCGAAAGATGAGAAACATTGCACAGTGAGCTACTATTTGTTCGAAACCTTATGAAAGATTGCGAGCGGCATGTCTGACGACTTTTACACCATGGTCGATTCCGGAGACCCGGCACCCGACAACGAGCACATCACCGGCGTGCGCGAAGAGCGTGAGGAAGGCGAACAGACGACCCCGCAGGCGCCAAAAGCCATGTACGCCGCACGCATCGCCGTCTATGACGACATGCTGTCGACACCGCGTGTGATCGTCATTGATCCGCAAGATGTCCGCACGTATTTGGAAGAGACGACCAACACCGTCTACCAGTGTATGAAAGAGCAAGGTGGCCATATCTCGCTCATGGTCATCCGCGAGATTGTCGAAAACTTTATCCACGCACACTTTGCCGAGCCCATCATCTCGATTCTGGACGGCGGAGACACCATCCGCTTTGCTGACCAAGGACCCGGCATCGACGACAAGGAACGCGCTTTCGACTTTGGCGTTACCAGCGCAAACAGCAAGATGAAGCGCTATATCCGTGGAACCGGAGCAGGGTTTCCCATGGTGCAGGAGTATTTGGAAAACGCCGGCGGTGCCGTATCCATCGAGGACAACATGGGCAACGGCACCGTGGTTACGGTAAGCCTGAACCCTAAACGCGTGCAGGAAATCGAGCGTGCCGGCGGACGCGGCGCTGCCGTGCGGCCCGAGACGGAACAGCCCACATATCCCCTGCCGGGAGCTTTTGCGCAGCAGCCCATGGCAACGCAGCAGATGCAGCCCCCCGTGGGACAGATGCAGCAGCCCGGAATGCTTCCTACACAAGAGCCCCAGGCGACATCGATGTCGATGCTGCCAAACATGCCAGAGACCATGCCGCTGGCGGATCAGGATGCAGCAGCAATGCAGCAGGCGACGGGGGCACCGGGTGGCCAGCAAATGGGCTATCAGCCGTACCAACAGGGATATCCATATCAGCAGATGCCGCCACTGGGGTATGGCCAGCAGTTCCCGCAGCAGTACCAGCAGGGATATCAGCAGCCGTACCAGCAGATGCCGCAGCAGCAGTACAACCCTTGGGCCCAGCAGATGCCTCCGCAGCCTTACCAACAGTGGCCTCAAAGTTTTCAACAGCAAATGCCGCCGATGCAGAGTTCTCAACAACCAGCAGCTCAAATGATGTATCCTAATGCAGCAAATCAGTATGCGCAGCCACAACCGGACGTGTTCGTAAGCGATCGCGGCAACGCCGCGCTAGGCTATCTGGCGCAAAATCAAGCGTGCGGTGCAACCGATCTGGCGAGGGCGTTTGGAAACTCGGCCCCCACTTGGTCACGCACGCTCAATGACTTGGCGCAGGCCGGCTTGGTCATCAAGCATGGCCAGAAATACCATCTGACCGAACTCGGCGCCGCTCGCGTGCGAGCTCAGAGCTAAAGAACGGGAGAGACAGTGGACGAGGAAGCAAGCATCATCCTGGGGGATGCCATCGCCTTTTGTCAGCGCGACGGCCAAGATGCACGCCTCATCAACATGCTGGGGCAATCGCGCGCCATAAGCCTGACCGAAGATACGCTCACGATCGAGGCCCCCTCGCGCTTTGCCATCGCGCAGCTCAAAAAGCATCAGCCGACTATTGAGGCCTATCTGGAAGAAATCGCCTTTGCACCGATTGCGCTCGACATCGTGGCACCGCAAGGCGCCGCGACGGAATCCGCTGCCGCGACGGCGGCCGCCGCGGCTCCCGCTGCTTCCCCGGCGGTGTCGGCCTCCGCAGGCGACGTGCCGACAATCGAGCACCAGCACAGCGATGTTTCCCGTGAAACCATGGCACCGTTGCCGACCGCGGCGGCGACGCCAGCGAACGCACCCGTCACGCACATGCCAATCGCTCACGACGCAGCGGCGAGCGCGGATTCGGGCATTGCAATCAAGAACACACTCTCGGCCGATGATTTTCGTCGCATGATGAACCAGATGAAGGGCGGAGCGCCGGCTAAATCCACGCAAGCTGCGGCCCCCGCTTCACCCGTGCCAGCACCGACCGTGCCGGCCGAGCAGAATACGGATGGAGCCCCGCTCGCCGCGAACTCAAAATTTACCTTTGAGAACTTTGTCTACGGCCCCGAGAACAGCCATGCCTATCGCTCGGCACTCAAGTTTGCCGCCCTCGCGGACGAGCGCGGCACATGCACATCGCTGTTCATCTACGGCAAATCGGGCCTGGGCAAGACGCACCTACTGCTTGCCATCAAAAACGAGCTCGCCGAGAAGTCGCCCGAGATCAAGGTCAAGTATGCCAACTCCCAGGCATATCTGGACGACCTGATGACCGAGTTCGACCGCCAAAAGAAGAGCAACGCCCCCATCATGCAGGCGTACCACGGCGTGGACGTGCTCATCATCGATGACATCCAAAACATCATCGGCAAGCGCGCGAGCGTGGACTACTTTTTCCAGCTCATGGACGAGTTCATCCGCAACAACAAGAAGGTCGTCATCGCGGCAGACCGTGCCCCCAAGGACCTGAGCATGGACGAGCGTCTGACCAGCCGCTTCAACGCCGGCATGCTCTGCCTGGTCGCAGAGCCCAGCTACGAGATGAAATACAAGATCTTGCAGCGCTATTACGAGAACACCATCGTCGCCGCTCCCGAGGCAGGCGACGACTCGCTGCTGGCGGCCTACGGGGGCGACGGCGGGCACCTGACCGATGAGCACTTTAAGCACATGGCAGAGGTGTCGGGCACCAACATCCGCGAACTCGAGAGCTTCTGCGAGCGCTGCGCCGGCGAGGCGGGCGACCGCGAGCGCGAGGGCGGGGAGCTCACCTTTGACGATATCGACGCCATCGCCAGCCAGTACTTCGACACATCGGCCAAAAAGATCAACGTCCAGACGGTTCAGTCCGTCATCGAAGAGCAGTACGGCGTGACGCACGAGGAGCTCATCGGCCCGCGTCGCAACGCCAATATCGCCAAGGCACGCCATATCGCTATCTACCTGGCCATCGAAATGTGCGAGATGACGACCACGGCGGTAGGCGCCGAATTTGGCAACCGCAACCACTCGACCGTCAGCACAAGCTACAAAAAGGTCCAGAAGATGATCCAGGAAGACCGCACCGTCACCGAAGACCTCAAGTCGCTGCGCGATAAAATTACACTGCGCTCGTAGGGAAATAGAGACACCTGTTGAAAACTTGTCGAAACCACGGGCATAAGGTGTTTAAAACCCAACCCGCGGTGATGAAAAGTTTTGCGCAGGTTTTGAACGTGGAAAACCACCCCCGTTGCACACAGGTTGCTGTCGATTCTCTTTTTGGGTCTGACCTGCGTCTTTGAGAGTAATCAACAGTTTCGTCAGTGCTATTACTATTATTAAGATATTTATATCTATAGAAAGGTATTAAAAGATGAAGTTCATCGTCAGCCAGAGCTCGCTTACACAAGCCATCGGCGTCGTTATGAAGGGTGTCGCTTCGGCATCCACCCTTCCCATCCTGTCGGGCGTGCTCGTCAAGGCGCAAGACGGCATCTTGGAATTCCAGACCTCTAACTACACCATCTCGATCCGTCATCGCATCGCGGCGCATGTCGAAGAAGAGGGCGAGATGGTTATCCCCTGTAAGATGCTCTCCAATATCACCAAGACCCTCCCCGATGCCCCGGTCACCTTTGAGCTGTCCGAGCGCCAGGTGCTGATTAGTTGCGAGAAGAGCTCTTTCCGCCTGAACACGCTCGATGCCAATGACTTCCCCGAGTTTCCGGCCTATGCCATCGAGAGTGCCGTGGAGCTGCCGACCGATATCTTGTCCGAAATGGTCGGCCGCGTGTGGCGCGTCACCTCGACCGACAAGGCCCGCCCCATCCTGGGCGGCGTGCACATGAAGGTCGAGAACAACACCGTGCGCCTGGTGGCGACCGATTCCTTCCGCTTGGCCGTGTGCGATACGCAGGTCGAGACCTCGACCCTCGAGGGCTCCTTTGAGCTCAACGTTCCGGCTGACGCCTTTAACGACGCACTGAACATCATGGCCAGCCAGGCGACCATCATGATCGGGGCTACTGACACCCAGGTTGTCTTTGAGGCCGGCAACACCACCTACGTGTCGCGCCGCATCGAGGGCGTGTACCCCAACTACAAGCAGCTCATCCCCGATTCGTGCGTGACGAGCGTCAAGATCGACGTCGCCGCCTTTAACGCCGCCCTCAAGCGCGTGGCCGTTATCGCGAGCGCCAATCCCGCCGTCAAGTTCGAGATCGATGTCGAGAACGGGCAGATGGGCCTGTCCTCCATTTCCAATGACCAGGACCTTGCGCAGGAGACGATCGATGTCGAGGCCGAGGGCGAGTCGGGCACCATCGCCTTCAACTACCACTACATCTTCGGCTGCCTCAATGCCCTGTCCAAGGAGAAGGAGATCACACTGGAGCTCAAGAGCTACTCGCAGGCGGGCATCTTCAAGTCCTACGACAAGATCAACTACCTGTACCTGGTCATGCCGGTCCGCATCTAGCAACCGCCCCATGACCATGTTCGCCCGCGATCTTTCCGTCGCGCACTACCGCAGCTTCGATAGCTATCGCCTTGCCCTAGACGAGGGCGTGACGATACTTGCGGGACCCAACGCAGCGGGAAAGACCAATCTCATAGAGGCGCTGCAGCTGCTGACGAGCGGTGCCTCGTTTAGGCATCCGACCGCAGCCGAGCTCGTCCATGACGGCGTGGGCTCGTGCAAGGTCGAGCTGAGGCTCGAGGGCGACGGCCGCGTGCTTGATATGGGATTGAGCGCGGGGGACGGTAAGCGCTCGTTTAGCCGCAACGGCAAGAGATGCTCCGCCGCCGGTGTGCGCGGGGTTCTGCCGAGCGTGCTGTTTTGTCCCGACCATCTGGACATGGTTAAGCGAGGCGCCAGTGTGCGCCGCGCCGCCCTCGATGACTTTGGCATGCAACTGAGCGCACGCTATGCCGATCTTGCGAATACCTATGGGCGTTGCGTGACCCAGCGTAATGCCTTGCTCAAGGAGACCTGGTGCTGCCGCGAGATGCTCGGCGCGTGGAACGATTCGATTGCCCGCGCGGGCTCGGCCCTGCTCGTGCACCGGTTGGCCCTACTCGACCGGCTGGCGGGCCATGTGCGCGCTGCCTACGGGCAAGTGGCGTCCGGTGAGGCCGCCAACGTGTCCTATGCGTCCACGCTGGGGGATTTGCCCCAGGTCGAGGATCGCGAAGAGCTGAAGGGCTGGGCGTACGAGCGCATGCTGGCTGCCCTCGATGAGCACGCCGACGAGGAAATTCGCCGCGGCGTGACGCTGGTGGGACCGCATCGCGACGAGATTGAGTTTACCGTGGCGGGTCGCTCCGCCCGTTCATTTGCCAGCCAAGGACAGCAGCGAACGTTGGTGCTGTCCTGGAAGGTGGCCGAGGTGGCCGTGGCTCGCGATGTCCTGGGCACCGCCCCACTGCTGCTTTTGGACGACGTGATGAGCGAACTCGACGGCGAGCGTCGCGGCGCTTTCCTGCGTCTGATCGGCGATGATATCCAGACGGTCATAACCACGACCAACCTGGGGTACTTTACCGATGACCTGCTTGATCGAGCCAAGGTGGTGAGCATGGGTGAGACGTGCTAATTACGAGCGCGAGAGCGAAACGGTCGCCTTCAGTGGCTTTTTGAACGCAGAGCGCCAGCGCATCCTGGCGGCTGCGACCCCTGCGCGCCGTGCGCAGATGGAGGCCGCCGAGGAGTCGCGCGCGGTCTATCGCGCGTGGAACGCGGTGTGCTCGGGCACGCGCGAGGGGCGGCATGTGACGGGCCTGCGCTACCTGCCCGAGTCCAATGAGCTGCTGGTATATCTCGACTCGCCCTCGTGGACGCAGGAAATGACGCTGTTGCGCGAGATCATCCGCGCGCGCATGGAGCGCGCCGGTGCGCATGTGGACGGCCTGGTGTTCAAAACCACCGCGCCCGGTCACACGCCGCCCGCCGCCAAGGAGCGCCTGCGCCTGGCGACGACCGAACGCCCGCCGGCCCCGCACGCCGATCTAAGTGAGGCCGAGCGCACCGAGATTGAGCGCCAGGTGGCGCCCATCGAAGACCAAAAACTGCGCGAGGCCCTCGAGAATGCCATGAGAGCCAGTGCCGAGTGGGCCAAGGGCGTGCAAAGCAAAAAAGAGCCTTAAATCGCATCTGGTGGCCTTGTAGAGCCAAATACCCTCGTTCCCGAGGGTATTTTTTTACGATAAACTAGTAAGGCTGTACACATTTTCTTGACTGAAGGAGGACGTGTGGCAAACGAAAACGATTACGATGGCGGCGAGATTAAGATTCTCGAAGGTCTCGAGGCCGTTCGTAAGCGCCCGGGCATGTATATCGGCTCGACGAGCGCCAGCGGTCTGCATCACCTGGTGTGGGAGATCGTTGACAACTCCGTCGACGAGGCCATGGCCGGTTTCTGCACCGAGATCCAGGTGACGGTCCACGCCGACAACTCCATCACGGTCGTCGACAACGGGCGCGGCATCCCCGTCGACGAGCACCCTGTTAAAAAGATCCCGACGCTCGAGGTCGTCATGACGATCCTGCACGCCGGCGGTAAGTTCGATAACTCGGCCTATAAGGTCTCAGGCGGCCTGCACGGCGTGGGTATTTCCGTCGTCAACGCACTGTCCAAGCGCGTGGTCGTTCAGGTTCGTCGCGATGGCAACACCTACGAGATGGAGTTCTCGCGCGGCAAGACCGTCAAGAAGATGGAGGTCGTGGGCACCTCGGATTCGACGGGCACCACCGTCACCTTCTGGCCCGACGACGAGATCTTCGAGACCTGCATCTACGATTTCGATACGCTGCACAACCGTCTGCAGGAGACGGCGTTCCTCAATAAGAACCTCAAGATCGTGCTGACCGATGAGCGCGATGCGACTCCCCACGTGGAGGAGTTTTGCTACGAGGGCGGCATCATCGACTTCGTCAAGTTCCTCAACGAGGGCAAGGACGTCCCCGAAGCCTTTAAGGAGCCCATCTACATCGAGGGCAAATCGGACCCGGACGCGCCTGTGACCAAGATGGGCGAGGTCGAGGTTTCCCTGCAGTGGAATAGCGGCTACGGCGAGAACGTCATGTCGTTTGCCAACGACATCTACACCCCCGAGGGCGGCATGCACCTTGAGGGCTTCCGCACCGCGCTCACCCGCGTGATCAACGATTACGCGCGCAAGCAGAACCTGCTCAAGGAAAAAGATGCCAACCTGACCGGCGACGATGTGCGCGAGGGCCTTTCGGCCGTTATCTCGGTCAAGCTGCCCGACCCGCAGTTTGAGGGCCAGACCAAGGCCAAGCTCGGCAGCTCCTATATGCGCGCGCTGACACTCAAGATCGTGACCGACGGCCTCGCCGATTACCTCGAGGAGCACCCTAAGCCCGCTCGCGAGATCGTCAAGAAGGCGCAGCAGGCCTGCAAGGCGCGCAATGCCGCCCGCAAGGCGCGCGAGGCGACCCGCCGCAAGAGCCTGCTCGAGACGGCGTCCCTGCCCGGTAAGCTCGCCGACTGCTCGGTGCGCGATGCCGAGCTGACCGAGCTCTTCATCGTAGAGGGCGACTCGGCAGGCGGTTCGGCCAAGGACGGCCGTCGCCGAGACATCCAGGCGATTCTGCCCCTGCGCGGTAAGATTTTGAACGTCGAGCGCGTGGGCGACCACCGCGCGTTCTCGAGTGACACCATCCAGTCGCTGATTACCGCGATCGGCTGCGGCGTTACGACGAGCGCCGGCGACGGCGGCGACTTCGATATCACCAAGGCGCGCTACCACAAGATCATCATCATGACCGATGCAGACGTTGACGGTGCGCATATCCGCATCCTGCTGCTGACGTTCTTCTACAAGTACATGCGTCCGCTGATCGATGCCGGCTACGTCTATGTTGCCTGCCCGCCCATCTTTGGCATTAAGGTGCGCAACAAGATCCACTACGTGTATCCCAACGGCCGCCAGCCCGAAGACGAGATCCTGCGCGACACCATCCAGAGCCTGGGCCTGAACCCCGACGACAACGACGAGGACGGCAAGGCCAAGGATGGCAAGATTACCAAGAAGCGCAAGGGCTATACCGTCCAGCGCTACAAGGGTCTGGGCGAGATGGACCCCAAGCAGCTTGCCTCGACGACGATGGACCCCAAGACCCGCATCCTGCAGCGCGTGTCGATCGAGGACGCCGTGGTGGCGGACCGCGCCGTGCGTGAGCTGATGGGTTCCGAGGTCGGCTATCGCCGCGAGTACATTGAAAAACACGCGCATGATGCACGATTCCTTGACGCCTAGCTTTCCCAGGCACCCCATCTTGCCCTTCAGGATTTCGGGCGCCGCACGCAAGGCGTGCGCCCTCATCCTTCAGGGCAACCTGGGGCACCTGGAAAACCTAGGAGGGTTATCCGGCATTCCCGGTAATCCGTCTCCGTGGTAGGGAACTAATGGACCACGCAAACCATGAGGAGGTAACGTGGCAGACGATATCAACAATAACGAGGGTATGGGCGAGGCCGGCGATGCCGGTATGCCCGATGATCTGAAGCGCCTGCTTGCCCGTGCTGAGCAGGGCGAGGACGGCGATCCGGACGCCTATAACCCCGATGCCGATGATGATGAGGAAGAAGACGACGTAGAGCTCGAGGAGAGCTTTGGCGAAGTCGACCGTGGCGCCTCGGCCGGCGAGGATATCAACGGCGGTCAGCTCCAGATTTCGGAGTTTGGTCGCGAGATGAAGCAGTCGTTTATCGAGTATTCGATGTCGGTCATCACGGCGCGCGCCCTGCCGGACGTGCGCGACGGCTTAAAGCCGGTGCACCGCCGCATCCTGTACGCGATGAACGAGAGCGGCATCTACCCCAACCGCCCGCATAAGAAGTCAGCCTGGACGGTCGGCGAAGTTATCGGTAAGTACCACCCTCATGGCGATTTCGCGGTCTATGAGGCCATGGTCCGCCTGGCGCAGTGGTTCTCCATGCGCACGCCGCTCATCGACGGTCACGGCAACTTCGGCAACATCGACGGCGACGGCGCGGCGGCCATGCGTTACACCGAGAGCCGCCTGGCCAAGCCCGCCATGGAACTGTTGCGTGACTTGCAGAAGGATACCGTCGACTGGCAGCCCAACTACGACGAGTCGCTCGCCGAGCCTGTGGCGCTGCCTGCGCGCTTCCCCAACCTGCTGGTCAACGGCAGTCAGGGCATCGCCGTCGGCATGGCCACCAACATCGCCCCGCATAACCTCACCGAGGCGATCGAGGCCACCTGCTACCTGATCGACAACCCCGACGCCACCGTCGACGAGCTCATGCAGATCATGCCCGGTCCGGACTTCCCCACCGGCGCCATCATCATGGGCAGCGCCGGCATTAAGCAGAGCTACGAGACCGGCCGCGGCTCCATTACCGTGCGTGCCAAGGCACATGTGGAGTCCACCAAGACCGGCCGCAGCCGCCTGGTCTTTACCGAGATTCCCTACATGGTCAACAAGGGCACCCTGCAGGAGAAGATCGCCCAGCTCGTCAACGACAAGCGCATCGAGGGCATCTCGGATATGCGCGATGAGTCCAACCAGAAGGGCATCCGTCTGGTCATCGAGCTCAAGAAGGGCGTCATTCCGCAGGTCGTGCTCAACAACCTGTATAAGTACACCTCGCTGCAGACGACCTTTGGCGCCAACAACCTGGCGCTCGTCAACGGCGTTCCCAAATGCCTGAGCCTGCGCGAGATGCTGCAGCACTATATCGACCACCAGGTCGACGTCGTCACTCGCCGCACCCGCTTCGACCTTAAAAAGGCCCAGGCCCGCGCGCATATCCTTGAGGGCTATTTGATGGCCCTCGACCATATCGACGAGGTCATTAGCATCATCCGCTCCTCGCAGACCGACTCCGAGGCCAGCAGCCGCTTGATCGAGCGCTTTGGCTTTACGCCCGAGCAGACCACGGCCATCCTCGAGATGAAGCTGCGCCGCCTGACCGGCCTGGAGCGCGACAAGATCCAAGAAGAGTTGGACGGCCTGCGCCGCGCCATCGCCTACTACGAGGACCTGCTGGCGCATGAGGAGAAAATCCTGGGCGTCATCAAGGAAGAGATGCGCGAGATCTCCAAGAAGTTTGGCGACAAGCGCCGCACCGAGATCAGCCAGGTTGAGAAGGACCTGGATGTCGAGGACCTCATCGCCGACGAGGATATGGTCGTGACCATCACCCACACCGGCTACGTTAAGCGTATCCCGGTTGCCGCCTACCGCGCCCAAAAGCGCGGCGGCAAGGGCGTGTCGGGCGTCAAACTCAAAGAGGACGATGTCATCGATGAGATGTTCATCGCGTCCACGCACGAGTACGTGCTGTTCTTCTCGAGCAAGGGCAAGGTCTATCGCCTGAAGGTGCACGAGCTGCCGGTAGGTACGCGCCAGGCACGCGGTACCGCGATCGTCAACTTGCTGCCTTTCGAGGAGGGCGAGAAGATCGCGAGCGTCATCAGCTGCCGCGAGTTCCCGGCCGACGAGTACCTGATGTTTGCCACCAAGAGCGGAATGGTCAAGAAGACCGTGATGAGCGCGTATGACCGCAGCCGCCGTGATGGCCTGATCGCTATCAACCTGCGTGACGACGACGCGCTGCTGAACGTGCGCCGCGTGCGCGAGGGTGACAAGATTATCCTGGCCACCACCGCGGGCAAGGCGATCATGTTCTCCGAGGAGCAGGTGCGCGCTACCGGCCGCGACACCAGCGGCGTTCGCGGTATCGGCATGAAGGACGGCGTGAGCGTTCTGGGCATGGAAGTCACTAACGGCAACGGCGATCTGTTCGTCATCACCGAGCGCGGCTACGGCAAGCGCACGCCGGTTGCGGACTACCCGGAGCAGAATCGCGGCGGCCAGGGCGTCTACACCATCCAAATGACCGAGCGTAAGGGTAACCTCGCGGCCATGAAAACGGTGGGCCCGCAGCACGAGCTGTTCATCGTGACCGAGGGCGCGACGGTCATTCGCGTCAAGACCGACGAGATCAGCCAGACCGGCCGCGCCACCCAGGGCGTCAAGATGATGACCGTCGACGACAACGACCGCATCTGCGCCGTGGCCCGCATGACAGCCGCCAAAGAGAAGCCCGAGGGCGAAGCCACAGAAGACGGCTCTGCCCCCGAAGAAACCCCTGTCGATCTAGGCGACGACAACGACATGCCAGAAGATCTCCTAGACGAGTAAGAGGCCCTAGCTGGTAAAAAAATATCAGACCCCATATATCGGCGGTCGGCGCACTGCGCGCCGACCGCTTTTTTGAAAACCTTTGAACCCCACGTCGGCCCCGGCTGCCCGGCGGCATGCGAAGTCGATCGCGAGTTCCGCACGAGCCGGAGAGCACTTAATGTGCTCTCCGTGCGAGCAGGACTGTCCGAGCAGGCGACTTCGCATGCCGCCGGGCAGTCGGGGGCGACACCCCTCAAAGATTTTCAAAAAAGTTGTTGACGCGCGCGTAACGACTCGTCTAATATATCCCTTGCGCGATGGACCTGTAGCTCAGTTGGTTAGAGCGTCCGGCTGATAACCGGGAGGTCACAAGTTCGAATCTTGTCAGGTCCACCACTTTCTTTCGCAATAAACACCCCAGCGAGAGCCGAGTCGCCGCTGGGGTGTTTATTACTGTCTCCGTGGGGGTTTAGCTCAGCTGGGAGAGCGCGGGCTTTGCAAGCCTGAGGTCAGGGGTTCGATCCCCCTAACCTCCACCATGATGGACCTGTAGCTCAGTTGGTTAGAGCGTCCGGCTGATAACCGGGAGGTCACAAGTTCGAATCTTGTCAGGTCCACCATCAAAACTGTGAAGAGCCCTGGGGCGTTGCCTCGGGGCTTTTTTCTTGTCTGCGATAAATCTCATTATGGTTTTGTGTGCGGTGCGAAAGATTGGGTAGTATAGCTATTCAATGCGGCGACCCTGCCGTGTGTTAACCGCTACGTACCGGAGGTGTTCCATGGTTCGTGTCGACATAGAGACTATCGTCATGGCCGCCGGTCCCGTGCCATCGCTTATCGTGCTTCGCGAGCGCTGCAGCAAATCGGACTCGCCCGCGCCACTGCGTTCCCTTTCCATTCAGACTGGTTCGTTTGAAGCTGCTGCCATTAGCCGCGGCATCGATAGCGGCCGCGCCGAGCGCCCGATTACCCATGACCTGCTGCTCGATACTGTTGGCGCCCTGGGCGCCAAGCTCGAGCGCATCGAGATCGTTCGCGCCGAGCCGCCGGTGTTCTACGCGACGATCGTCGTACTGGCCGATGGTGACGAGCGCAAGATCGACGCCCGTCCCAGTGATGCCATTGCCCTTGCCGTGCGCAGCAATGCCCCCATGTTTGTGGAAGACGACATCATGAATCGCCTGGGCACTGTTTCTACCCATGCCGAGGAAGTCGACGACGAGCAAGAGTTCGAGAAGTTCGACGAGTTCGTCCATACGCTTTCCCCCGATGATTTCTAAATGCGGGGCGGCCAGGTTGCGGAGCGTTCGCTGATGGCCGGCGGCATGTCTGCCGAGGCGGCGGCTATCGCGCGTGAAGCCCAGATGCGCTCGGAGGCATCCGAGGCGGCTCGCATTGCCTATGTGACGCAGGCCCGCACGCTTCGTGAACGCCGCGGCTCGTTTATCAAGATGGTTGTCATCTCCGCCCTTGTCGCGGCAATCTGTTCGCGCCTTCGTGGTACAGTTGGTGCGCTTGGGTTTTCGATCTCTACGGGCCTCGTGATCTGGGGTGTGGTCGACGCGGTAATGCTGACCAGCCAGATCAAGGTGCTCGACAAGCGCGCGATGGATATGATGCGCGCCCGCGACGCTGCCGCCAGGATCGCCGCCGAGGCACAGGAACTGTAACGACGCCGGACTCGATGGGAAGGTCTAAAGATGGCACAGGATATGCAGGACGCCGGTAACGTCTCCGCCGAGCTCGACGCCATGGTGTGTGACCTGATTGGTGCGTTCTTGGACGACCTTGCCGCCGGCGAGAATCCGGGCGTAGTTGTGGCGATCGAGGACGCTGCTTCCAACCGATATCTGGCGGCGCTTGACGAGGACGGCGAAGAGGCGTGCCTGGAGGCGGCCACCAACTTTATTTCCGAGCACAAGATGGGTCTTAAGGACGAGGGCCTGGGCCGTATCGCCCGCTATGCCATCGGCTACACCGGCTGCGTCGAGATTGACGGCGGCTATCACGATGCTCTGCTCGTGAGCTTCTTCGAAACCACGCTCGAGAGCGGTTTTTCGGCATATGTGCTGTATGAGGGCATGGGCGCCGGCGATGGTTTTATGTGGAGCGACCCTGAACCTGCAGGTGAGGAAACCCCTCTCATCTAAAATCGCTAAAATAAACGAGTTTTCGGTAAAAGGCTCAATATTCCCGCCGAGCGTTGCATCGCTGGGCGGGTCGCATACGCGTGCCGGTTGTATATAGATAGAAGATAGGGGAACTACATGCGCGTAGACAATCTGAGGAACATCGCCATCATCGCTCACGTCGACCACGGCAAGACGACGATGGTCGACAAGCTCCTGCGTGCCACGGACGCCTTCCGTGCCAACCAGCAGGTCGAGGACCGCGTCCTGGATTCCAACGACCAGGAGCGTGAGCGCGGCATTACGATTCTCGCCAAGAACATCTCTATCGAGTACAAGGACGTCAAGATCAACGTCATCGACACCCCGGGCCACGCCGACTTTGGTGGCGAGGTCGAGCGCGTGCTGCGTATGGCCGACGGCGCCCTGCTGCTGGTCGACGCTTTTGAGGGCCCCATGCCCCAGACCCGCTTCGTGCTGCGTCACGCTATCGACACCGGCCTTAAAATCATGATCGTCATCAACAAGATCGACCGTCCGGGTGCTAACCCCGAGAAGGCCTACAACGACTGCCTGGACCTCATGGCCGACCTGGGCGCCACCGACGACCAGCTTGAGTTCGCCATGGAGCACGTGGTCTACGCTAGCGCCATGAATGGCTTTGCCCGCCTTGACCCCAACGACGGCAACATGGACATGTATCCGCTGCTCGACATGATCATCGACGACATGCCCGCGCCCGAGGTTGACGAGAACGCCCCGCTGGCTATGCAGTGCGTGACTATCGACCACTCCAACTTCGTTGGCCGTATCGGTATCGGCCGCGTGTACTCCGGCACCATCCACCAGGGCGACCAGATCTTGGTTGTGAAGAACGATGGCTCCAGTGCCACCGCTACCGTCAAGCAGCTCTTTACCTTCGACTACCTGGGCCGCACCGAGTGCCAGGAAGTCGGCGCCGGCGACATC
>CATWVA010000038.1 GCA_958354105.1 uncultured Collinsella sp. | reverse complement strand
GCCCGTGGGTTATACCCTAAGAGCAAACCACCCTTTTTAAGGGTGGTTCTGATTCATGCCATGTCAAAAATGAAGCGCCCGCTTGCTGGGGGAGCAAGCGGGCGCCTGTGAGCGAATATGTTTGCGGCGAGAGCCGTAATGAGCGGTTGGGTTGCGACTAGTTGGTCGTACCGGAATCGTCGCCCGTGCTCGTGCCTGAACCCGAACCCGAGCCAGAAAGTGCAACCGTCAGCGTAATCGTGCTGTCGGTGGACTGCTTGCCGGTGGGGGAGACGCCCGTGACGGTGGCGTTTTCGTTGCCACTCACGGGGTTGCCGTTCTGATCGCAGAATGCGATGTTGTAGAACCCGGCGTTGTTGAGCGCGGTGACGGCCGCGGAGATGCTCTTGCCGTACAGGTTGCCCGGAACGCTGGCCTTGCCGGACTTCTTGGCAATGACGACGGTAATCGTGGCGCCAGGCTTCTGCTTGCCGCTGGGGTTCCAGCTAATCACGGTGCCCTCGGTAACCGAATCGTTCTCCTGGTAGCTCACGTCGACGCCAAAGCCTGCCATATCGAGGGCGTTGCGCGCCTGGGCCTCGGTCATGTCGGTCAGATCGGGGACGGAGGTGGTGTCAGGACCGCTGGAGACCTTGTACGAGATGGTCGTGCCCTTCTCGACTTCCTTACCGGGTTCGGTGCCCTGCTCAAAGACCTGGCCCTCATCGGCCTCGTTGGCCTCCTCGGAGGCGTTGCCCTTCAGGCCAACGCTTGCCAGCGCGGCTTCTGCCTGGTCCTTGGTCAGGCCGACAAGCCGGGGAACCTCAACCTTCTCGGAGGGCTTGGGGCCCTTGGAGATTACCAGGTTAACCTTGGTGCCCTTGGCCTTCTTGGTTTTGCCGTTGGGCGTCTGCTCGGCGACCTTGCCCTCGTCGATATCGTCGTTGTAGCTTTGGTCGATGGTGCCGACCTCGAGGCCGGCTTCCTTGATCTGCTCGACGGCAGTCTGCTGGTCCTTGCCCAGCACATCGGGCACGGTGACCTGCTCGCCGCCAAAGAGTCCTGTGGCAAAGGCCACCACGATACCGATGACGGCAACGGCTGCCACCACGGCGGCGATGATCTTGTTCTTGTTGGATTTGGGCTTTTCGACCTCGTAGGAGCCGGTGGAGCCCGAAACCGAGCTACGGGCGGTATTCTGGCCGCTCACGCCCGAGACGGGACGTACCATGGCGCGCGTCTGATCGGAAAGCTCGCGAGTCTTGGTGGCGCCCAGTTCACCGGGTGCACCGATGATGCGCGTGGGCTCCGAGATGTTGACGGCACGGCCCGACAGGTAGCTGTTGAGCACCTGACGAAGCTCGTCGGCGGTCTGGAAGCGGTTTGCCGGGTCCTTCTCCATGCACTTGAGGATGATGCGCTCAAGGTCGGCGTCGACACCGGAGTTGATCTGGCTCGGCGGAATAGGCAGCTCGTTGACCTGCTTGAGTGCGACTGAGATGGCGTCATCACCGTCAAAGGGCACGCGGCCGGTGGCGCACTCGTACATCACGACGCCCAGCGAGTAGATATCCGAGGTGGGGCCGAGGTCCTGACCACGGGTCTGCTCGGGACTGACGTAGTGGGCGGTTCCCAGCACGTTGTTGTCTTGCGTGAGGTGGCTGTTCTTGGCGCGCGCGATGCCAAAGTCCATCACCTTGATGTTGCCGTCGGGCAGCACCATGATGTTCTGCGGCTTGATGTCGCGGTGGATGATCTCGTGCTTGTGGGCGACCGAAAGCGCGGAGCTGATCTGCGAGCCGATCTGGGCGACCTTCTTGGGGTCGAGGGCGCCGTGGCTCTTGATGCCGCTCTTAAGGTCGGTGCCGCGCAGGTACTCCATGACGATGTAATAGGTGTCGCCGTCCTTGCCCCAATCGTAGACGCCCACGATATAGGGGGAGGAGAGACCGGCTGCTGCCTGGGCCTCCTGCTTAAAGCGTGCGGCGAAGGTTGCGTCGCCAGCATACTGCGGCAGCATGATCTTGACGGCTACCGTGCGGTCGAGGACCTGGTCCTGCGCACGGAAGACGGTCGCCATGCCGCCTGTCCCCACCTTATCCTTGAGGAGGTATCTTCCCCCGAGGACCCTCTGTTCCATTCCTGCTCCTAACATAACTATTCGCTCAACGATGTGTGTAGTACCTACGATGTGGCCGCTGGGGCCGTGTGGCGCGTTGCCGCTAACTCTTCGGCCGCGGCGCGCCTCGGGTGTCCGATTCAATCATGGGCATCACGCTCCCTGTGCGGCGAGCGCCGCGGTCAGGACGATGCCGGCAATCTTGGCCGCCTTGACGTCGTGTTTGTCGTAATCCTCCAAGGCCACCGAGATGGCGACCGTGGGTGAATCGTAAGGTGCAAAGCCAACGAACATCGAGTTGACGTTGGTGCCGCCGGTCTCGGCCGAGCCGGTCTTGCCGGCGACCTTGACGCCGGGGACCTGGGCATCGGTGCCGGTACCGGACTGGACGACGGCGAGCATGGCCTGCTTGACCTGGTCGGCCGTGGCGGAGCTGACGGCCTGACCCAGCGAGCGGGACTGCGTGGTCTTGACCACAGTTCCGTCCGGGGCGAGTACCTGGGCTACAAAGTACGGGTCCATGACCACGCCACTGTTAGCGATGGCGGCGGCAATCACGGCGTTTTGCATGACGGTGGTCTGCGGGCCGGGCGTGTGGTCCATGCCGACAGGCTGGCCGGCGCCGGCCCAAGCGGTCTCCCACTCGGTCATGAGCGACGGGTCTGCCATGATGGAGGCCGCGGAGGTCAGGTCCTGGCCGAGCTTTTGGCCGTAGCCAAAGGCGTTGGCAAACTGCACGAGCGTGTTTGCGCCAACTTCGTTTGCCACCTGGCCAAAGACGACGTTGGAGGACACGGCAAAGGCCTGCTGCAGGCTGATGGTGCCGTAGCTCTCGTTGGCATAGTTGGTGACCGGCGCGTTGCCGATGTCCATGGAGCCGGGCGCCTGATAGGTGCTGGTAAGGCTGGCGGTGCCGGTCTCGAGTGCCGCGGAAAGCGTAACGACCTTAAACGTGGAGCCCGGCGTGTACAGCGCGTCCATGGCGCGATTGTACATGGAGCCGTCCTCGCCGCCGCCCGCCTGCAGCAGGGCGTCGATGTTGGTGTTGTCATAGGTGGGCGAGCTGGCGCATGCGAGCACCGCACCGGTACGCGGGTCGATGACCACTACAGCGCCCTTAAAGCCCTTGAGCGCCTGCTCGGCCGCCGTCTGGATACGCGAGTCGATGGTGAGCTTGGCGGTGTTGCCCGGCTGGGTCTGGCCCGCGAGCGACGCGATGGCGTTGTTCCAGCTGGAGTAATCCTTAGAGCCGGTGAGCGTGTCGTTCATGACGCTCTCGATGGCGGTGGTGCCATACTGCTGGCTCACGTAGCCAACCACGTGCGCTGCCAGGTTGCCGTTGGGGTAGGAGCGTACGTAGGTGCCGTCCTCCTGCTGCAGCGACTCGGCCAGCGTCACGCCGTCGGACGTGATGATAGAACCGCGCTGGATGTACTTGGAGCGGGCGATAGTGTGGTTGTTGGTCGGCATATCCTGATAGTCCTTGGCCTTGATGACCTGGACATAGGTGAGGTTGCCGATAAGGATGGCGAACAGCGCCGTAAAGGCGAGCACCGCACGGGTTAGACGGTTGGCGAGCGCAACGCGGCCGAGCACACCGGATTCAGGCGTGTCGAGCAGGCGACGGCGCATGCGCGAGCCGACGGAATGGCTGCCGCTGCCGTAGGAAGACGAGGTGGCAAAGCGCGTGCCCGTCGGGGCGGCGGCGGATGCGACCTGATCATCGGTGATGGCGGTCATGGTGCCGGTGCCAGTAAGCTCGGCCTCGCGTCCGGTCGCTTCGTCACCGGCGCGCAGCAGGAGCGCGACGATGATAAAGCTTGCCAGCAGTGAGGAACCGCCCTGGCTCATAAAGGGCAGGGTGACGCCGGTCAGCGGGATCAGGCGGGTAACGCCGCCCACGATCAAGAAGGCCTGGAAGCTGATGGCGGCCGTAAGGCCCGTGGCGCTAAAGGCGGCGAGGTCGGATTTAGCGCGGGCAGCCGTGGTGAGGCCACGCACGGCAAAGAGCATAAACAGGATGAGCACGGCGCCGCCGCCCAAAAGGCCCATCTCCTCGCCGATGGCAGAGAAGATAAAGTCGGACTCGACGACAGGGATGTTGTTGGCCATGCCGTTGCCGATGCCAACACCGACCAGACCGCCATCGGCAAGCGAGAAGAGCGACTGGACGATCTGGTAGCCCTGGCCCTGGGCGTCCTTAAACGGATCGACCCAAACCTGGAAACGCACCTGAACGTGCGACAGGAACTTGTAGGCGCCCACGGCTCCAACGGCTAAGAGCGCAAGGCCGATAACGACATACGAAAAGCGCCCCGTGGCAACGTAGAGCATCAGCAAGAAGATGGTGTAGAACAGCACGGCCGAACCCAGGTCGCGTTCGAAGACGACGACGAGCAGGCACACACCCCACACGGCAAACAGCGGCAGCAGCAGTCGCAGGCGAGGGATCTTAAAGCCCAGGATCTTGCGGTTGGAGATGGAGAGCAGCTCGCGGTTCTCGGCCAGGTACCCGGCCAGGAACAGCACGATAAAGACTTTGGCGAACTCGCCGGGCTGGATGGTAAAGCCCGCGATGCGAATCCACAGCTTGGAGCCCGAGATCGTGGTGCCGATAAAGATAGGCAGCATCAGCAGAATGATGCCGATAATGCCAAAGGTGTACTTGTAGCGCATGACTACGTCGAGGTTCTTAACCAACGCGAGCGTTCCCACCATCAGGGCCACCGAGACAAACAGGATGATGAGCTGTGAGATCGCGAGAGCGGGTGCGAGACGCGTCACGAACGTGATACCGATGCCCGAAAGCACAAAGACAATGGGCAGGATGGCGGGGTCGGCACCGGGCGCCAAGATGCGCACGGCAATGTGGGCCGCAGCAAAGGCGGCAAAGAGGCCGATCGGTACGGCGAGCGTCTCAAAGGAGATGGCAGCGCCCGCGGTGAGCACGTACATCGCATACAGCAGGATGACGGGGAACGCCGAGGCGATGAGCAAGAGCAGCTCGGTGTTGCGGCGACTCATAAGCGGCACTCCCTTTCTAATTCTTATCGGAGGCTTCGGCCTCGGCGGACTGTTCGGCGGTTTTCTCGGAATCTGATTCGGAGGTCGATCCCTGATTGGTGTTGTCGCGAATCGTTTGCGCGTCGATCACCTGGCGGGTCTGCTCTTCATCGATCTGGTGGCGGTACTTGGATATCGTGTCCTGCGCATCGTCGACACTTGTTTGCGGAATGCCCGCCTTGAGGCGGTTTTGCGTGTCTTCGGGCAGGTCGGACAGCTTAATGCTGGTTTCGCTTTCGAGCCAGTGGAGCTTGAGTCCGAGCGGCTTGCCGGGCAGGCCGCGCCAGACGGCGACATTGCCCTGGTAGGTACCCAGGTAGTACGAGCCGGTGACACCCGTGTAGGCCCAGATGCCAGCTGCCAGCACAAAGACGAGGGCCAGGATGGCGGCGATAGTAATGTTGCGGCGACGCACGCGTTGCGCCTCGCGCATAACGCCATCGTCAACCAGGTCAACGACTACTACGGTCACGTTGTCGTGGCCGCCGGCGGCAAGCGCCGCGTCCACTAGGTTGTCGACGCAGATTTGCGCGGTTGAGGACTGCGTGGCGATGTTCTCGATATCGCTATCAGGAATCATGCTCGAAAGGCCGTCAGAGCAAAGGATCAGGCGGTCGCCTTCCTCGATATGCAGAGTGAAGTGGTCGGCATACATGGCGGGGTCCGAGCCCAGCGCACGGGTGATGACCGAGCGGTTGGGGTGGACGCGAGCCTCGTCTGCCGTAATCTCGCCGGCGTCCACGAGCTCCTCCACGTAGGAGTGGTCGCGGGTCACGCGGATGAGCGTGCCCTCGTGGAGCAGGTAGGCGCGAGAGTCACCCACGTGGGCGATGGCGAGCGTGTCGTTTTCGATATAGGCGCAAGTGGCTGTGCAGCCCATGCCGGGCTTGCCCAGGCCGTTCAGGGCCGCCTCGATTACGGCGGCGTTGGCTGCCTCGACGGCTGCGGCCAGGCGTGCTGCGTCGGCGGACTGCGGGGCCGTCTTGGCAATAGTCTCGACGGCGATGGAAGAGGCTACCTCGCCGGCGGCGTGACCGCCCATGCCGTCGCATACGCAAAAGAGCGGCGACTGCACCAGGTAGGAATCCTCATTGTGCGGGCGTACGCAGCCAACGTCAGAGCGGGCGCCCCACATGAGTTGCGTGGTGGTGCCGGCATCATAGGTCGAGTCGGTCTCGATGCGCTCCTCGGTCAGGGGCTCAAAGCTCATGGTCGAGCCGGGGTCTTTGAGCTTGGCCTCAACGGCGGCAACGTCGATCTCGGCTGTGTCACCGGGAGAGACGGTGTCGGTCTCGGCGTTTGATTCGGAATCGCCGGTGTCCGGGGAGCCGGGCTCTTCGGACGCGCAGGCGGTCGACTCGTCGTCTTGCGGGCTGGCGTCTATAGGCTCGGGCGTCGCAAAGTGCGACGGCGCGGGTGTGCTTTGCGACTGGGCGGCGGGCTCGGCCACGGCATCGGACTCGCTTGCGGGCGCAGGCTGCGGGGCCTTGGGTGCAGGGCCGTCCTCGGGGGATGGCCCCGCCTCGGGCGCCGGCGTAGACGCGGGCGCAACCTCGGATGCCGGGGCTATGGGAAACGCCGGCGCGGCGGGTTCGGGTGCCGCAAACACCGCAGCGCTCTCGTTGATTGCCGCGGCGACGGGCTCTGCAAAGTGAGCCGGCGCCGGGGTTGCTTCGGGCGCTGTGGGCTGTTCCGCAGCCTGTGCGCCGATGGGCGCCGCTACGGCATCCTCTTCGTCCTCGTTATCGGCGAGATCCGAAATATCATGCGTTACATGCGAAAGAGGCAGGGAGAACACGGTGTCCTCGGGCTCCACGGGCGCGGAGCCCGCCGGAGCGGCGTGGGCCGGCGCAGCTGTGGCGGCGGCCGGTGCCTCGGTCATAGTTGCGGACTTGTTCTCCTCGTCGATCATCGACGGTTCACCTTCATGACCACGTCGCCAATCTGGACTTCGTCGCCCTCACGCAGCGTCGCGGGCTCCACGAGCTGGCGGCCGTTGACGAGCGTGCCGTTAAGCGAGTTGAGGTCCTCGATGATGAGCGCCGGGCCCTGCAGCGAAAAGCGCGCATGCGAGGCCGAGACGAACGGTTCGTTGATGCAGATGTCCGAAGACGGAGAGCGACCGACGATGACGGGGCCGAGCATGTCTACGTGGATGCCGCGGATACCGCGCGGGCCCTTGTCCACATCGATCGTCCAGATAGCCGAGTCGCGGCGCTGCCCGCGCACGAGTCCCACGCCGGTCTTCATGACGGCGAACAGGAAGATATAGAGCAGGGCGACCAGGACGATGCGGCCTGCAAAAAGGACGATATCGATGTTCATAAGCGACTATCCCCTAAATTCAAAGGTACTCAGGCCAAACGTCAGCAGATCGCCGTTGCGCAGCGGGCAGCGCGTAATGCGGCGGTTGTTGACGAGCGTGCCGTTGGTGGAATTGAGGTCCTCGATCGACCAATCCGAGCCCGTAAAGGTGAGCTGGGCGTGGCGGCGCGACACGTTGGGGTCGCGCAGGGCAATGTCGGAAACTGAGCGCTCGCGACCGATGGTCACCTGTGCGGAGGTGATGCTATGGCTCTCGCCGCTCACGACGTCGACGAGCTGGGCGAGCGGGCGCTGCGGGGCGCGAGTGCTCGCCATGTTGGAGGCGATACCGGCTGCGGCGCCTAGGCCCACGGCGGCACCGGTCGCGGCGGCTCCGCCCATGCCGGCAAGCGCGTCGCGCGAGACGGTCTGCGGCACCGGGATAGGAGCGGCGGGGTCGGGGACGCTAGGCGCGAAGGGATCTGCCACGGCAAGCGGGTCGGGAGCGGCGGCGCGAGGCGTCGGCTGCTGCTGGGGCATGGCGGCGGGGCGCTGCTGCTGCGGGGCAGCAAACTGCTGCTGGCCGGCGCGCGGGGCGCTGGCGGCACGGCTTGCCGCGGAGTTGTTTTGGCCCAGGCCGTTTTGATAGGCGCGCTCTTCTTCGTACAGGCGGCCGAGCGTGGGGGCATCGACGTTCTCGGCAAAGACCGAGAACTTGCCGGCGCGCAGCTGCGGATCGATCATAAAGCGCACGAGGGGCTCGCCGACAAAGACATAGCGGCGCTTTTCGGCCTGCGCCTTCACAAACTCGCGGACCTCGCGCGAAAGCTCGGGGTAGAACGGGGCGAGCATGGGATCGTCGTCGGCGGCGATCAGGATGGTATAGAGTGCCGGCGCCGTGTTGACGCCATTGATCACCAGAGTCTGATCCTCCATGTCGCGAGCGGCCTGCTTGGCAAGCTTCTTAAAGGAGAACGGGGCACGGGTGGCACCGAAGATGCCGGCCACGTGGTCCTCGAAGATGTTCAGGAAGTTCACGAAAGATCACTCTCCGTATAGGTTCTTTGGTATCCGAGCAAATATAGGCATATCCCAACGATTATAGAGGATAGGGTTCCCGCAACTGCCGCCTTGGCGGCGACCGCGGCTGCAAGGCTGGCAATTTCCATATGGTGTGCAAGACAGGATGCCGCTGCGCAGCCGATGCCGGTGACAGCGATGGCGGCGATGGCGGCAAGGTTTGAGCCCTGATCGGCACGCTTGGCATGGGCATTGAGCAGCGCAGATGACGCCGCGGCAGTTGTCGCGACCAGCGCAAAGGCAGCCCAAAGGAGCGGGTCTTCCAGCGCTGCGGCAACGTTGCCGAGCCCCAGCACGCCTCCGGCTGAAAGCGCGACCGTGGCCAGACGGGCAAAAAGCGCGCCCATGCCCGTTGCCGCGGCGGCGCTTGCCGGGCCGAGCCAAAATGACGCGACGCCGGCGGCGACCCCAGCTGCCAGGAAGGTATTGCCGGTCAGACAGCCAAGCGCGAGTGCACAGGTGAGCGTGGCGCTCGCGGCAGCCTCGGTGCGACCCCAGGCGATCCACCAACCGGACATGGCGGCGGCAAAGATCACCGCGACGGGCAGCATCGACAGGATGCCCTGTGCCTGCATGGTGGCGTTGGCCATGAGCACCAAAAAGCCCACAGCCGAGATGGCCGAGCCAATCTGGGGGGCCAGGCCAGCCGCCGCTCCGATCGCGATGGCCGCAATGACCAGGCCGGGAAGCGCCGCGACCCCGGCCGTTTGCATCAGCAAAAAGCTAAAGGTGCCGCACGTTAGCGCCGAGATAGCGCGCATGGTGTAGTCGCGCGCATGGCTCCAGCGCGTGCCCGCCCAGCCGAGTGCGGGGTCGACCTCGATGGCGTCGTCCTCGTAGGTCGATGGCTCGATACCGTCTGCCGCGCGCTCGTCATCCGAAAGCTCGCCCACCATCTGCTCCAGGCTGCGACGGCCCTCGCGCACGCTGCCCAAGCCGGCGAGCAGCTGGTCGCAAAATGCCTCGATGCTGTTGGGGCGGTCTTGCGGCATGGGGGAGAGGGCGCTCATGAGCGTAGCCTCGGCTCCCGGGGGAAAATGCGGGATGAGCTCGCTGGGGTAGGTGGCGCCGCCGATGATGCGGCCGAGCGAGTCGCCGGGCGTGGCGGCCATAAAGGGAGCGCTGCCGCACAGGCCCTCGTAGATCACACAGGCAAGGGCAAAGACATCGGCGCGCTCGTCAACCGTGCCGGTCTCGATGTCGAGCTGCTCGGGTGGCATGTAGCCGATGGTGCCGCCGCGCGAGCCGCCAAAGCCGCCAGCAGACGACAGCCGCGCCATGCCAAAGTCGGTGAGCTTTACATTGCCCGAGTGGTCGATGAGCACGTTGGCGGGCTTGATGTCCAGGTGGAGCACGCCATTACTATGGGCAAAGGTGAGCGCCTGGCCCAGGGCATCGGCAATGGCCGCGGCCTCGTCAAAGGTGAGCGAATGGCCGTCCACGCGATGCAAAAACTCGGCCAGCGACATGCCGTCGACATATTCCATAACCAGGTAGGCATAGGCGGTATCGTGCGTAAAGTCGATGACCTGCACGATATTGGGATGTTGAAGCATGGCGGCAGTGTGCGCCTCGCGCAGGACATCCATGATGTCGCTAGCGGGCATGCCGGCACCGTTGATAAGGGGGATGCGTTTAATGGCGACGCGGCGGCGCAGGTGCGTGTCGCGGCAGATCTCGATGGAGCCAAAACCGCCGGTCGCAAGTGTCTCGAGCGGCTGGTACCGCTTGAGCAGCTCGCGAGAGCTGGTGCCCTCCAAAGGAACGTCCGGCGAGAACCGGGCGGTATGTTGCGAGAAAAGCGGCATGGCCAACCCTCGTGCGTTTAAAGTTCGTTTGCGAGCGGCGGGCGCGGAGCCGAGCCGTTCGCGGTGGCATAGATGCTGCTAGTGTAGCACGCTCGAGCAGATGACGAGGGTAACGGGGAGAGGTGGCCCGATTGATTCGGCCCGTTCGATTCGTCCGGAAAGCGTATCCCAGTTTTCAGCCAAATAATGGGATGCGCTTTCCAAATGGGGTGGGCTGCGGAAACTGCGTCCCAGAATATTGACTCAGAACGGGATGCAGTTTCCAAATCGACGCACAAAAGGAAACCGCATCCTGCTTTGGGGCGGGGGCTGCGGACAAAAGCCGGACCGTGACCTGGCTCGGATTGGAGTTAGCGTGATCGTTAATGTTGGCTGGTGTGGGCATGGAGATAGATGAGCGGATCGAGTGATAAAATGACATGCTATGGAGGCCGTATGCTCTTTTCCCGCCGTTCTGCCACATCTGCCTGCGCCATTGTGCTTATCGTAATGGCGGTCACCCCTTATCACCGGTTTTCATCTTCAATTGGCTTGGCATCAGGTGCAATGACCTGGCTCGTTATCCTGGGCGCATGCCTCGCGGTGTTTGGTCACGGCGTTGCGCTCCGCAAGGGGAGAGAAATAAGGCGGCCGGGGTTCCTTGGCGCCTTCGGTATTTTCCTTGCTACTATTGCGGCGGTTCCCGAGTGGGCCGACTTGGCCTTCTATGCTCGCGGAGATTCTATTCCAATCGCGTTTGCACCAATCTGGCTGTTGCATGGCGTTTCGTGTACCTTGTGCTTCACTGGGTCGCTGCTCCTCTCATATGTAATTTGGGATACGGCGGGCTCTCCTTTGACGCAGGGGGCGACGCGGGCTGACGAAAGAGAAACTCGTCATTCGCAGGACGCGATTTTTACAGAAACAATCGCCGTCATGTCTTGTCTGCTGTTCTGCTGTCGAGTTTCATGGAGAGTCATCCCCGAGCCATGGGGAATATCCTCTGCATCGGCCGCACCAATTGGTCTTGCGCTTTTAATTCCGCTAGCCTATTTCGTATTGGCTGCGGTCCTGCTGTTTTTCTGCCCCTACGCCTTTGGTCGGGGGCAGAGCGACGTGTCTGCCCGTTCTGTGCTCGTGGCAGTTCCTATTGGCCTTGTTCCGGCTGTTGAGGTGGCATACTTCGCAAACGATGCCGCGATCATTGTGTCGCTGACGATGGGGTCCGCTATTGCCGCCTTCGTATGCACGTTGCTCAGGAAGAAGCGGAACAACGATTCGGATATCCCCCGCACGTCCGACCCATTCGATGCGGGGGTGTTTTCCCCTGCCCTGTCGCCTCGAGAAGAGCAGTTTGTTCGATTGTTGCTCAAAGGGAAAACGCCGGCGGAAATTGCCAGGGAGACGGATACGAAGCCATCGACGGTGCGAACAACGCTTCACCGAGCATACGGGAAGGCGTCGGTTGCGGGTTCACGCGAGCTCGTGGCGTTGTTTGCGGGTGAGGGTGATACTGTAGGGCATGAGCTGCCGCAGCGGCATGCTGACGATATGGTGGCATCAGCTCGAACGCGCCGGCTGTTTCGATACCTGCTCACATTATTTTTTATCCTCCTTGCGGCTGGCCCCTTGGTAATGGCGGATAGCGATTGGGGGTCCGGTGTTTCGCGGGCTGTCGCCTTTTCCCTCTTAAGCTACGCATTGGGTCTCGGACTGCTTCTGTCGCTACGCTACGCGGGTGGAAAACCGAATCGTGGCGCTGCGCTGGATAGAGCAGGTGAAGCGATTGGGCTCGGAAGCCCGTGCGTGTGGGTGATACTGTCTGCTGTGGAATGGTCTTTTGTCTATATCGCGGCATGGAGGTGCGTACGCGATCCGTTGATGGCTGTGCCGGTCCTGTTTTGCGGCGTGGCGTCTATGGCTTCGCTTGCCGTTGAGCTGCGTCCGTTTAAGGTGCGTGCTCGTACCCGGGCTATCGTGTCGTTGGTGTCAATGGGCATGGTTGCCTTAATCTATGCGGTCGCTAGGGGGCGAATCCACGGGCTTGCGGTGCTGACGGGGATGTTGCTCACGTATAAGGTGCTGCGAAGCTGTCCTCGGTGCAGAATGCTTGGAATATGGATGCTTTGCTTCGGGGCGATGGCTCCTGTTTGGGTTGCCTTGCTCAATATGGTGCAGGATCTGACGGTTTTCGAGCCGTTGTTCCTCGCGTCGTTGCTGGGGCAAAGTTCGGCTGTCAATGTCGTCGTGGCAACGGTGATCGTCTGCTGGTCTGCGCCCATGTTCGTCACGCACATCGCGCTCACCCGCTCGGTTGAGAACGAGAAGGCCGTCTTGGAGTACCGCGCGAATGGGTCCACCGAAACGGCTCGCGTGCGTCAGCTTGCCCTGCTTGCGTCGCGCTCCCTTTCTGATGTTCAGTCGCAAATTTTGCTGATGACGGCAGAAGGCGCAACGACAAAGACCATTGCGGAGGATGTCGGTTACGCTGCATCTACGGTGCAAGCACTGCGGTCTGCATCTTACCGCCAGTTGAAGATCAAGAATAAAGCGGAGCTTGTTTCATTGTTATCGCAGGTAGATAACGTGTAAACGCCTGAGCGATCAACTCAATAGCGAGTGTTTACAGACATCATTCTCTATTCATGCAAAGGTTGCCGTGCGTCGACGCATCATTAACCGCTTGTGATTAGGGCCGGGCCGAGCGTTACTGCTCGGCCCGGCCAATGGGAGGGTGATGTCGGTTGAATAAAAAACTAATTCGGCACGAGTTGTCCAAGATATCTGGAAACCCAATATTTGCGTTGGCTCTTACTTTGGCGACAGTAATTTCGATGGCAGCTGCCGTCGAGGCGTGGTGGACGCTCGAGACTGAACGCAAACAGCTGCTATCTTTTGGCTACGGCATTGGTCTGCAGTCTCAGACATACCTCGGCCAAACGCGTGAAAGTAGCTTTGGCAACTGGATTGTTGTGAGCGCGAACGCGCCGTTGTTAGCATCAGTGTTTTTCTATGCGCTGCCGTTGCTTGCCATGCTGGCCGGGTCGTGGTCATGCCTGTCCGAGCGTTTGAGCGGTTACGAGGCGCAGATCTGCACACGTGTTTCTAGAAATGCATACGTGAACGTGAAGATGCTGTCTGCTTTCCTCTCTGCGTTTGCGGTCACGGCTATTCCGCTACTCGTGAACTTCCTGATTGTCTCAATGCTGTTTCCCGCGTATCTCCCCCGGGTCGACGAATCGACTTACGTCGGGCTCTATCTGCATAGCTATTTTTCTGGCCTGTTTTATTCCCGGCCTCTGTTGTACGTGCTGGTTTATACACTGTTCGATGCGGTGACGCTGGGGGCTCTATCCATGGCCGTGACCGGTCTGTCGGTTGTGTTTCGCAGCAGAATCAAGGCGATGGTCGTTCCATATCTGATTATGGTTGCATGGCACTTTGTTAACGACTGGATTTTTAGCGTCCTTTCATGCGTCGGCTTTAACTGCAACATTCTTAACAGCATCAGGTCGGAATCACTAAATAACTGGCCCGACATTCGAGCAGGGTTTGCAGAAATCATTTTGCTGTTCGTCTTTTCTTTGATTTTCGCGAGATTCTTAAAAAGACGCGAGGTGGTCTGATGCTGTTTAGGCTGGTCGCCGCGGACCTGAGGACCGTTTTGAAGAAGAACATCCTTACTTTTATTGCGATTGCGGCAGTGACCGTTGCGAACTTGGTGTACGCCTACGGCTTGTCTTCTGTGTATGGGGTTCGGACGAATGCCTTGGGGTTTGCTGATAATCTCGCGCTCGTATTTGCCGGATCCGCTCCGTTTGAGCCTAGGCCCGGGCTCATGTTTGTGCCTCCGTTAGGATGGCTATTTGTCATTCTGCTTATTCTCTATACAACACTCGATTATCCGACCGAATCGTTGCACGGGTTTGGTTTGCAAGCGCTTGTTCGATGCCGGTCAAGAACCCTTTGGTGGGTCTCGCGTTTTATCTTGGTGGCGGCGGTAACGGCATTTTCGCTGCTCGTGGTGGTTTGCTCTGTTGTGATTTGGAGCTTGATGGTGAGCGCCTCGTTCAGCGCGGTCATTCATGGTGAGTCGCTTCAGCTGGCTAATTTGGCGCCGTGGTTTCTCAAAGCTGGCGAGGCGGATGCGCTGCCGTTTTTCACAGGTCTCTTTTTTGCTTTCGAGGCGCTTGCGTTTGCGCAGGCAGTGATTGGCTTTGTACTTGGGCCGTCGGTCTCGTTTGTGGTTTTAATGAGCTACCTGATCTGCTCGGCATATGCACGGCATTGGGCGCTATTGGGTAACGCCTTGATGCTGTTGCGCTGGGGCGGAATTGTCAAAGATGGAATCGCGGCGGGCTCGAGTGGCTTGTTTTCAATTGTGATTATGTCGTTATGCCTATCGTTGGGTGGACTGTGGTTTCTAAGGGCCGACCTTATAGAAAAGGGGGACAAGATATGAGCGTGATCGTTAGGGACGTATCGAAGCGCATGGGCAAAAACGATGTTCTGCGCAACGTGTCCATCGAGGTTGACCCTGGGACTGTGGTCGGTCTTCAGGGGATAAACGGTTCGGGTAAGACCATGCTTATGCGAGCGGTCTGCGGATTGATCAAGCCTACCGAAGGCGAAATCTCTATCGATGGCCAAAGGCTTGGGGCGGACATCTCTTTCCCGCCGAGTCTGGGGATGTTGATCGAGGCGCCTTCCTTTTTGGGCTATCTGTCTGGTTACGACAATCTGGAGCTCATTGCTCAGATCAAGGGCGTTGCAACCCGCGAGGACATTCGCTCTGCCCTGCGGCTCGTGGGGCTCGATGCAGACGAAAAAAAGAAGTTCCGAGCATACTCGCTTGGGATGAAGCAGCGTCTGGGGATAGCTGCGGCAATTATGGAAAAGCCGAAGCTGCTTGTTCTCGATGAGCCGACAAATGCCCTCGACGAAGCGGGCGTGGAAATGCTCAAGCGCGTTGTGGCGATGGCGGCATCAACGGGTCGCGAGGTTATTCTGTCCAGCCATGACGGAGAGGTGCTCGAGGAGCTGGCCGATCGGGTTTACTGCATGCGCGACGGTGCCGTTGTGAAAGTTCGGGAAAGGTCGTGAGCGCGATGAAGAAGACCCTGTGGACAAGAAGGTCGGCGCTTGCGCTTTTCGGCTGTGCTGTTACTGGCCTTGCGGGCATGAGGACGAGCGTCGTTAACGGGAACCGGACGGTCATTCCTGAGAAATATTATGCGGAGGGCGAATGGCTCTCGATGGATGGGGCGTTTCTGGGGTCGAAGGATGTGGCGACTGACGGGTATTCGTTTTGCATAGACGGGGCAGAGCTGCTCACGCCGCGCGAGTATCTCAAGCGTGCGCATGATGATTATTCAAAATATGGCATCGTGGATACGAAAACGAAATTGAAGGACGCCGACATCACGTGTGTTATCGCCGTAAAGATGCGTGTCAGGAATAAGGACAATGTCGAAGGCGGAATCAAAACGTATGTTTGGCATTTGGTGCCGGAGTCTGCGCCAAACTATGACTTTGTGGTCAATACCGATCTGATAACGCAGGCAATGCCGGCTCTGGGCGGTTCTGCTGCGTTTGCTGTACAGGTTGGGGCGGAGAACGAGTTGCTTGTCCCATTCATGATGCAAAACACCAACGACTATTTCGAAGGTTACGAGACCGTCCGTTTTGAGAAGGCTTTTCCTGGGACTTATACGATGAAGATGACCGATCT
>CATWVA010000037.1 GCA_958354105.1 uncultured Collinsella sp. | reverse complement strand
CGGGTGCCCTACCGGGAGTAGCCCCGACGGTTGACAAAACTATAGGAACACCCAACTGCCGGCTAGAGGGCGCCGAGGAGGATGGCGTAGGTGGTGGATTCGCCGAGCCTGAGCTCGTCACCGGGGTTGAGCCGAGCGGAGCGGCCGGGCTCGACCTGGGTGCAGACGTTCGTCGCACCGTTTACCACCACGGTTCCGTTGGTGGACGACAGATCCTCGACGTACCAGGCATTTTGGTCATCGCACCACACGTGGGCATGGCGAGCCGAGACGTCATCGCCCACATCGGTGATATCGCCTTCCCCCGTCGCCAGCGCACCGATCTCCACACCCTGCTCGCTCGGCTGAATCCAGCGCGGGGCGCTCACCGCGTAGCCGTTTTGCACGCGCAGCAGTCCCAGCGGATGCGCCGGCGCGACCTCGTGCTCGCCCGACTTGGAACCAAGGCGGGCGTGAGAGCAAACGGCATAGGGAACGAATCTTGCGGATGTACTCCTCGACGTCAGGCAGGTAAGCCCCACGAAGTCACCGGGGAGGCCCAAGCGGCCCGGCACCACTTCCAGATTCTGACCAGGGCGAGTCGTTCGCCGGTGGCTGAAGGCTCGCTCCCACCCAAAAGGGGAGATTCGCGTTGTTCCCCAATCGCTCTCGCATCTTTCATTTTGCTCGAGGTGGGCTATAAAAACTTTCCTGGTGAAAGGCGGCGATTGGTTTCCTTTCTTTCTAGAGGAGCGCGCCTGTAATCTGTTTTCATCCTAAATCAAGTTGAGATCGGACCTTCCAGAGGCAAGTCGACTCAAACTGCGAGGCTCCATGTTGGAATAAAGAGCGCTGTCGAAGTGCCAACAACACAAAGCTTGCCAGTCTCAAATAGAACCTTTTGGGAGTCCGATTGGGCCGCACACCGAATCCCCGCTGGTGGTTTTTTATAGCTGCGTAACAATAAACAAGGTTAGTGCCAGTCCAGCATGAAATTGAGGAACGTATGCATTTTTTCTCAGTAAGTGATCGTCGTTACTACTTCGATGAGGTCACTCGCAATTGCTTTCAGGTTGACCAAGCATCAGAAGATGCGCTTCGCATATTTGAAGCATCGGGAAGAACGGTCAACTCGAAGTTGCTAACAAAGTCACTTGCTGCGAAAGGCTACGACCAAACGACCATAGCAGAACTTGAAGACGACATTGATGAGTATCAACGATTGTCTGAGCGGACTTTCTTAACAAAAGACACGCCTCGAAAACTTAGATCCATCGAACTCCACGTTTCACATGCATGCAACCTTGGTTGTAGTTACTGTTTTGCCGGTAAAGGAGATTATGGAACGTCTCCTCTGCTGATGACAGACGAGATAGCCTTCAAGGCGGTCGACTACCTCGTCGCAAGTTCATCGGAAAACGAAACGCTTGCAATCGTCTTTTTTGGTGGGGAACCCATGATTAACGAGCCGCTGATATGGAAAACGGTCGACTATTCAAAAAGAATATACCCCAATAGAAACTTTACCTATTCTATTACGACCAACGGAACGCTTTTGAATGACACTGCTGTGAATTCTTTCAAGGAGCACGGGTTTTCTGTTCTGATTAGTCTCGATGGTACAGGATGCAAGCACGATGCATCGCGCCCGTACAAGACGGGAGGCGGCTCTTTCTCCGATATCGACAAAAACGTTCGTCGTTTTTCCGAGTCGTTCCCCTTCGGCGCAAGAGCGACCTTAACAAATAATAACTGTAACCTTGTTGAAGACTATCTTCAGTTTAAAGAGATGGGCTTCAGAAGGATTTACTTCTCGCCCGTGAGCTCATTCGATGAGAATATCAAACTCGACGAACACTCATTAAACAAAATCAGGGCGGGCCTAATAGATTTGGCGGATCAATATCTCAAACAGATTGATCAAGGGGAAAAGCCCTTGTTTAGAACATTGAAAACTGCAGTTGATTTGATTATGAGCAACAGGATCGCCTTTGTCGGATGCGGGGCTGGCAGGCGTTTTATTTCCGTGACTCCCGAAGGGGACGTATACCCCTGTCACAGGTTTGTCGGGATGATGCGATTCAAAATGGGCAACATCGTCACCGGAATTGACGAAACTAGGTATATTGAAAACTGGAGTCAGGGTGTCGAAAAAAGAATTGACTGTACGGACTGTTGGGCTCGGTCTTTCTGTGGTGGGGGCTGTAGCTGGGAGGCTGCAGACGAGCACGGCTACTTGCCCAAGAGTCTACACCCTGCATCATGTGAATATAGAAAAATGTGCTACGAGATGGCTTTTGACCTTATTTCCCGCCACTCATCTTCGCAGGAGAAAAATCAACGAGAAGCTACTGTATCGGAATAAGCGGTTCAGCGCATTGCTGTCACCATTGTGGAGGTGTTCGTTCTTCTGATTACCGTCTGCGAAGCTTATTGCTACGTTCGCCGAAACCATTCTAGAAATATGGTGAACTAGACATCTTGGTTTGTTATACACAATATTGAGGTTTTTCTGCACTCAAAGGGAGGTAGTCGTGAAGCATATTCATCCGATTAATCCAGGAAGTGGCGACGAGGCAGGCGTGAAGCCGATGTCTTTTGACTGCCTCTTGGGCATTACTGACATCTGTACTGTTTATGATAAAGCAGATGGCTGTGGTGCATACGATTACTGCGACTATGACATGGATGGCGGCAGCATCTGCGTTGTAGATCACTGTGGCATTGATCAAACGTAGTCTCTAATTGGATTAAGGTGAGGAGCTGTTATGAAGCATATCCATCCTGTTGGTTCAAATGAACATACTCCCGTTGAGCCTTGTTGTCTTGGAGTTGATATATGCAATTTTTACGACATCGCCGAGTGCCCTGTTGCGGATTGGTGCTATGTCGATAAAGAATCAAGCTGTGTTTTGCCAGCAGATTGGTGCGATCCAGTTGACGAGTAGTTTTTGTGTCTAGGAACTATTTGGTCCAATTCAAAATAAGATGGGGACAAATACCAAAATCTCGTGTCTGGGAGGAGTTATGCCATTATTGCAAGGTCTCGTTGGATTAACCTTTGTACTTGCTTTATATCTGGCACCTTTTTTATTGTTATTCTTCATTATCCGATTCTTTCTTCGGAAAAAATAGGAGTATCACGCAAACATTAGCGTAGCTTTCTTCCAATATGAGCCGAGCATTGGCAAGTGGAATAAGAAGCCCGACCGTTCGTCACATGAAAGTGATCGGACGGGCCTCTCAATTTAACCCGGGCCGCCACCCATAGCGGCTTTCCGGGCGTATTTTCGGTGCAAAGCAATCGTCAGTTTAATCCTATGCGTCGATACCGCATTTCATTTGTTCGGCTCGTATTCTACGGCCTTGCAACCCTCGCACTCTCCGGCAAACGGATTGAACACGAAGGCAGAGATGATGTGTGCGTGGACATCGAGGCTGCTGTAGGCAACATACTGGGGCATGGACCCCCGCTGCGCGTGGCATGCGGCCCGGCATATTCATTGCCGTCCAACCCCGTGTAGTTGCAGCAAAGGGTGGAACCTCAATGCTCAGCTCATGTTGTCCGTGGGACACGAGAATTGTAAGTACACTTTGGTGTGATTCTCACGATGATACTGAGCCACCTGGAATAAGATACGTCGCGACAACACTTCGCTTCACCTCTGTCTCGACAAGACAACGTAGACTAAAGTTTCCTTTAGTAAGAGAATGAGAACTATATCTGAAAGCGTTGCGATGGCGTGAAGGCACCGAGTCCGAACCGACTGAATGCTACGTGCATCTGCATCGCTTTTTTGTTATCTCTGTCAGTTGGGTAGCACTACACTTGTCAGCATTTACCCCGGTACATGCTGCCTAAATCCACTACCCCTTCTACCGCGCCGACCATCTCGTCATCGTGAGAGACAATGATGATCAGCTGGCTTTGCTTGTTGCGCTTAACATAGGCCGCAAGCTCGGCGCGGCTTACAGCGTCTAACCCAGTCGTGGGCTCGTCGAGTACCAAAACTGACGACTTGCGTGAAATCGCCGACCATAAGTACACTCGGCGCAGCTCACCGCCCGAAAGCGCGGAGCAACGTTTCCCGAGCAACTCCTTCACGCTGTTTTCCAGCGAAAGTAGGCCATCTACACCCCGGTGATAGGAAGAAAAGGGCGTGTCGAAATACTCTAACAGCTCTTTCACCGTTTCGTCCGGCGCGAAGCACGACTGTGGGCAGCACGATATCTCTCTCGCACGTATGTAATCCAAGTCGCATTCTTCGATTGGCACGCCGTTGTATTTTACTTTGCCTTTCGATGAGTATAGCCCGAGCATCAAGTAAAGAAGCGACGTCTTGCCTCTTCCGTTTTCCCCAACTATGCAATATGTACCAGGACCGGAAAACTTGAAAGAAAACCCGCCGAGGACCTCTCGGACAGATCCGTCTGGAAGGGCAACCGAGAATTCCAAATCAGATACCGAAATGTCATTTATTTCATCGAGTTTAGCTAAATCGGTCCGATTCCACCCCGATCTCTCCTTTTCTCTCGTCGCGATAGCCGTCCTATCCCATGATGCTTTGGCATCTTGATAGGATTTGAACAATGACATCATACTTTTCAAAGTCTTAAAGAGAACCGCGAAGTATGTACCGATGATAGTGTACTCGCCTATTGACATAGTTCCGTTAATGATTCGTACTCCGGAAACAACAAGTATCACCGCTTGAAACAACGCTGCGAAAAGACCATCGAGCGATGTCAGAGAATATGATAGCTTTCCGGAGCGCAAAACTTTGGGAAAATAGCTCTTAAACCCAGCGTCGAGCGCTTGTTCGCTCTTGCCGTACGAAGATGTCAGTTGAATGTTGAGAATCTGATTAAGCTGCGATGCAATTGCGGCGTAAAAGGCGCTGTCCGCCTCTTTCTTCTCATACGTGACCCTATACAAAAGTTTCCTCAACCCAGTAATTACACAGAAATACACGATGAGGAGAATGATGGAAAACACCGCGAGAGTTGAATCAATTGACCATATGATAAGCAATACGATGGGAATGGCTACAATGGACAGCGGCGCACTGATAAAATTCGCCAAAACGAAGGATGAGACCACGCTAGAGTCGGAAATAATCCGTTGCGTTGTATAGGCTGGATCGATGGTCCGACTCACCAAGTAATCGTCTCTTTCAAAACGCAAGACGGCCTCCCTGAGAAGATCAAAGGAAAGTCTCGTGGTTATGCGAATGGAAAGTGTTCCTGCAAAATAAGTAAAGAGGGTGGAGAAAACTCCTATTGACGCAACCAGGAGCGCGAAGAGTACGGCGTCTCTTTCGCTGCGGTTACCGAGAAGAAAATCTAAGAATTTCCCGTTCACGTATGGCATGGCATAGGAGAGAGCGGTTCCAATCACCGTGATAGCAATGAAGACGAAAGCCCCTTTTGCTCTGATGAACCTCGAGAGAACGCATCGAATCAAGGAAGGCCCCAATCTACCCGCCACAAAACATCAATCACTGATACCTTACACCTCAACACAACAGGAGCGAAGATTTGCCAATGAGACTGCTTTAAGATTGCCTTGGGCCAATACGATCTCAAGCTCTTCCTACAAGAGAGTCGGAATCGGACATCTCCTCCGACGAACCTGGCAATCGGGCGGTTGAAATATCTTTTTCAACCGCCCGATTGCCACAATAGATTTGAGCATCCGCCCACAAACGTCCGCGTTTTATACCCATCAAATCCTTTGCCTTTTGTCGTCTAGACTAGAAAAATCGCTCGAAATAACGCAACCGGCCTGCTCGCTTGAAGAAACCTAAGCCCGTAACGTAGATGTGCAAACTTCCGAAACGCCTTGCGCGGCATAGTGCGTATAAACTTCGTCAACCGCCTCAGAAATATCTGAGTATCGCGCCGGGTCAAAAGCATACGATGTCGCAGCTATACCCTGCACCCATTCGGAACGCGGATTAATTGAATAGCCACACAGCATCATCATACATGCATCTAGACCTGATTTCCCAAGTATCCGACGTATTGATGAGAGCATCGCGGGTCGCCCCCGCACCATCGTCGTCACCCCTATTAGCAGTATTTACCGTTTTTCTCTAAATGCGTATCGCCACCCTTAAGAATACGAAGTGTTTTATCCAGACCCGATTGTCCTCCATCTCAAACGAAGGGATAAGGAATCTCATCCGGAATCGGCAGTAACGGAGGATTCACAACGACAAGCGAAAAACATGAGTCATCTCTCAGAGGGGAGTAAAGGCTCCCCTCAAGCACCCTAGTTTCGTCATCCAAAGAGTTGATGGCAGTGTTTTTCTTACAAAGGTCGACAACAAAAGGGTTGATTCCTACAGATGTTACATCCATGCCACAGTTGGTAAGTATCAGGCCCTGTATTCTGGGGCCAGAACACAAATCGAGAGCCTTCCGTGCGCTCTGCGGTGTAAGGCGCCAATCTCAGCAAATCTGTCCCACAATACTGCGCTGAAGAACAACACGGAACCCCTGAGCCAAACTCCCCTATACCTTATTAAGGCTAAGACAGGCAAGTTCACGCACCCGGCATATTCCAGAATAACATCCTATTGTTTTAGATGCTCTACAAGCATGAACAGCCGCGAATCGGAAAGATCTTCTAGTTTCGCCCCGACTGACCGCCAAGGGCCAAAATGGCCTCTCCATCCCCAGACGACCGACTCTGGCGCTCCAAGGAGTGTCCCCAGCCGGCAGAAAAGGAACGTCCCTATCTGCCGGCTAGAGAGCACCGAAGAGGATGGCGTAGGTAGTGGATTCGCCGAGCTTGAGCTCGTCGCCGGGATTGAGTTGGGCGGAACGGCCGGGCTCGACCTGAATGCAGACGCGCGTGGCCCCGTTTACCACCACGGTTCCGTTGGTGGACGACAAGTCCTCGACGTGCCAGATATTTTGAGCATCGCACCAGATATGGGCATGGCGGGCCGAGACATCGTCGCCGACGTCGGTAATATCGCCCTCACCAGTGGCCAGCGCGCCAATCTCAACACCCTGCTCACTCGGCTGAATCCAGCGCGGGGCGCTCACGACAAAACTGTTTTGCACGCGCAGCAAGCCCAAGGGGTGCGCCGGGGCGGGTTCGCGTTCGCCCGCAGTCAGCGACATGCCAAGCGAACGCGGCGTGGATGTGCCTCCGCCGCAGGTCGCGTTCGCGTAGTCGATGGCATAGTTCACCGAGGACCGCACATCCGCCGAACAACCGACGGCGACAAACAGCACCAGCACGACCTCGGCGCGCTCGGCGGGCATGAGTTCCGCCGCCTGGGACAGGCGATCGAGCGCGTTGCGATAGAGATTCGTGTCCTGGTGGCACTCTTCGAGCGCGCGTACCATCGGTTCACCTGCAGGACCGCACACCATATTGATTACAGCCGTGGAGTCCATGGGATTGCGCTGGCGCAGGGCCAGTTGCGACATAATACGCGCAGCCGAGGTACCGTATTCGGCAAAGTAGCGCTGCTGAAGCGTGCCGACCGGCGCGCGAACGATAAAGCGGGAAACCCAAGAGCGATCGGCGGCTCGGCTCTGCGGGCTGCGGCCGTCGGCGAGCGGACGGGACGAAAGCACCAAGCCGCACAGCTCGATATGGCTCAGATGCGCTGCGCGCTTAAAGATGTCAAACATGGCCCCGCATGGGGTGAGCTCAACTTGAGATGCCATGACCTAGGCCTCCTTGGTCGTAGAAATAGAATCGGACGATACTTCGACAGGTCCGCCAAAAGTACGGACAGCTGCGGCTCCACCGGCAAGCGGAGTCGCCATCTGGGCTTTTGTGCGTCGCGGTGCCGAAACGGGAAGTTCAAAGGCAAAGCCCATCGCAAGCAAAAACCACGTAAGCGTATAGGTTGCAACCAGAGCGGCAACAAGGCCGCCCATCACGGCGCGTTGGGAAAATACGCTACATGCAGCCACAACCAGCACCGGAACCTCGCAGGCAGAAAGCGCAAGCACACCCTGCAGGAAGCCCGAGCGCCGATCGCGCGCAAGTGCCCCCGCGGCAACGCCGGCTATGCCTGGCAGCGCCAACGCCAGTGCGGCAATAATACCCGGTAGCGACCCAGACCACACGAGCGATCCCAAAGTCGCCGTCACGCGAGCGCCCGACGCCAGCAGCGCGGCCGAAACCACGACCACAGCCCAAACCACGCCACAGACGACCGTCGCGCCGACCATCAGCGCGCGACGAACCGCGCGGCCAGACGCATCCATGGGGCACGGCGTGAGCGGCTCGCCGCGGAGCGAACGACCGACATTTTGCGCATAGTGGTCACAAAACGCCGAGAGCGCCGCCTCGACCGCCGCCGGCTCGGGACGATCTTTTTGATGGCTGGACAGACAGGCCATCACCACGTCGAACAGCTGGGCATCGACAAACGCCAGCGCATCGCGTAGCTCCTCGGAATCCGGCTCAAGCCCCAGCTGCTGGGCCTGCTCGGCCGCAGCGAGCGCCACATCGGGCTCACGACGAAGCAGCTGAGTCAAATCGCAACCGGGCGCATGGGCACCAATGGGATAGTCGGGCAGCGTGTCCATCTTGAGACGGTAGGGGCTGGCGATGTCGCGCGTCTTTTTGCGCGAACCCGAGGTGCCCGAAGTGCTCGGCGCGGCTTCGTATGGCGCGGCGCCGGCAATGAGCTCGTAAACCGTGCTTGCTGCGGCATAGACGTCGATCGCCGGCGACATACGCAAAGCGCGCAGGTCGGGAATATCGTCGGTGAGCATCTCGGGCGGGGCATAGGCAACCGTCGCGCGACGCAGCGTGGCATAGCGCTCCGTAAACGACGCCTTGCCGCCGGTACCGGCCACGGCCGACGCAGGCTCAAGCGCCAGCGACGAGCCAAAGTCGATCAGGCACAGGTCAAAGGTGCCCTCGGCAAGCTGCCGGTCAAGCGGTAGACGCGCCGTACGCACCATAATATTAGCGGGCGAGATATCGCGGTGGGCAAAGCCCTCGCCCACCAGGCTCATACGGCAGAGCAGATCGAACAGGTCGCGACCCAGACGCGCCGCCACAAGCGGCGATAGGCGGCCGGCATCGTCCACGGCAAAGCGCGAGCGCAAGCGGGCGAGCGTCTCGCCCTCGACCCATTCCATGACAATTGCAGGCACACCGTCGACCTCGCCCCAGCCATAGAGGCGGGGAAAGCCCTTAAGGCCCGAAAGGGCGCGATGGCATTCGTATTCCTCGCGAAACGCCGCTTTGAACTTGGCGACCAGCGCCTCATGGGCGGCGGCATCGTCAAACTCATCGCACGTTGGCAAGATGAGCTGCTTGAGTGCCACGGCCTCGCCTTGGGCGTTGACGGCACGCGTCACGCGGCCGATACCGCCACGGCGCATGGTGGCATCGTCGGCAAACAGTATCGTAAAACGACGCAGATAGGCAGGCAGTTCGTCCTGACCGAGCGCAATGGCCGGCTCAAACCCGTCGACACGCACCAGGCGCAGGCCGACCATGGGATCGCGACCGAGCGATTGTGGTGTGGTGGATGCAAGATCGGTCATCATAGGGCAAGCGCCGCCACGTTATTGTTGAAGTTACCGAGCGCGACGTCATCATCGCCGTAATGGCCGACCCATTGACATAGGTTGGTGTAACAGCCCCACAGATTGGCATACTGCTGATACCACTTTGACCGGGGCGAGAATGTCTGACGACCGAACTCGGCTCGAATGACAAACATCTCCCCGACCAGGCTGTCGCACGGCCTGGGATCTCCCGTAGAGTTATAGGTCGAGACCACGTCATTGGCACGAGAAACATAGCCGTCGAGCATGTTGTACTTGGTCACAAGCCAGCTGTGAATGCTCTCTTCCTCAGCAGCGGAAAGGCCACCGGAGTTTGCATCGTTGTCAGTGTTGCCGCCCGTCGAGCCGCCGTTTCCAGACCCTCCGGCAGAGGAACCCGACCCAGAGCCACAGCCCGAACTCGACGAATCCGAGCCGGAGCCAGAAGTATCCGAGCTACCGGGCTTTCCGGACTGCTGGGCGTCCTGCTCCTTCTGCTGCTCGACCTTATTCACCGTTGCCGCCACGCTATTGTTGGACAACCGATCGATGATCTTGGTGTTGGTGAGCACGATGGTTTTGCCATTGGCAAGCGTGACTTCGTTGTCCGGGGCCTCGGCGCCGTCCGCGTCGCCGGTGCCAAACACAATATGCGCGACCACACTTGCCCAAGCATATCCAGTCGTGGTCCCCAGGTCACTTTTGACCTCATGCCCCACGCGCGGTTCGCGTGCGGCATGTGCCTGCATCATGGACGGCACGGTCATGCCATAGGCAGAAACGCCAGCTATGACCAGCACCAGCGAGCAAGACAGCAGTGCGTACGCCCGCGGCGCCAAGCCCAGTCGGCGTCGCATGCGCACCGCGGCGCCGCGCTTTGTCTGAGTGCCACCGGGCCGCATGCGTTCTCCTCCAACAAAAACACGCCGCTCGGGAGCGGCGCATTCATTCGAATCCATATTTGAGTGTATCAGCGAACCCAAAAGGTTGCGCAACGAATGGGCAAATTAAGGATGCGAGTGGAAGCATCCATGCGATAAGCGGATACAAAGCATCTTTGTTGCACAACAAACTTACAGTCGCACGGGGAAATTATGGCTACCCCGTGCGTCGCGATGAAGACATACGGCAGGAGCAGGCTCGCCACCTAAATCGTGCGACGGGCCTCGATGGCGCGGCCAAGCGTAAGCTCGTCGGCATACTCCAAGTCGCCGCCCACGGGAAGGCCGCTCGCAAGACGCGATACCTCAACGCCCAATGGCTTGATGGTGCGAGCAAGGTAGCTCGCCGTGGTCTCGCCCTCAATGTTGGGGTTGGTGGCGATAATGACCTCGTGGATGTCCTCGTGGCCCAGGCGCGCCAGCAGCTCGCGGATATGCAGCTGCTCGGGACCGATCTTGTCCATGGGACTGATCACGCCGCCCAGCACATGGTACAGGCCATGGTAGCTGCCCGTGCGCTCGATTGCCTGGACGTCGCGCGGCTCGCCCACCACGCAAATGCGAGTGGCATCGCGCATCGGGTCTTGGCAGATGGAGCACTCGTCGGCCGTGGCGTAGTTAAAGCAACGGCTGCAAAAGTGGACCTCCTGCTTGACCTCCAAAATGGCCTCGGCCAGGCGGCGGGCCTCCTCGGCATCGGCCTCGAGCAGGTAATAGGCGATGCGCTGGGCCGACTTGGGACCAATGCCCGGCAGACGACCCAGCTCATCGAGCAGTTTTTGCAGACTGTGATTCGCACTCATATATATGCGTGTCTTAGAACGGCATGCCCGGGATGTTGAGGCCACCGGTGATGGCGCCCATCTGCTTGTTGGCGAGCTCGTTGACGCCGCGGACGGCCTCGTTGACGGCAGCCATGATCATGTCCTGCAGCATATCGACATCCTCGGGATCGAGGGCATCGGGATCGATGGTGAGGTTGACGAGCTCCATCTCGCCGTTAACGGTCACCTTGACCATGCCGCCGCCGGCGGAGGCGTCGACGGTCTGGGACTTGAGGTTCTCCTGCGCGGCGGCAAGCTGCTCCTGCATCTTGCGAGCCTGCTTCATCATCTGCTGCATGTTCATACCGGCCATAATGGCTCCTTTACGTGCGGCCGCGCGACGAGCTGCAAGGGCAGCCGGAGCGCGGCGGGTCTTTCAAACTCAAAAATCGTACCACGGCGCGGGGCAAGCAAGCGGGGCGGACACGCTCCCTCAGTCGATATACATGTCCTCCAATACAAACCGCACGCAAAGATTATGCAAGGCCGAATTATGCAAGGTTGCATAATATCGCATACTCAATCTAGTAGAGCCGAATCCGGCATTTCATGTGTGCCACTAAATAGCTAAATGCCAAACCGCTGCTCGAGGCGGAGCACATGGCGGCAGGGTATAATTTGATTGTCATAGATTGCAATTTGGAGGTGCCCCATGAATGCCCCCGACGCGCTCCAAAACATCCGCTCAAAACACCCCGTTGCATATGTGGTTCTCTATCTCTTTGTCGTCTGGGTATTACTGGTTATCATCACCCATGCCATAGCTTTTGGAGCAGAACTGCTGATAGCCAGCTCGGACCAGCCCGTCGTCAAATGGGAGACGACCGATGAATGCACCGACGGAACCCGAACCATTTACTACAACAGCCCGTCCCTCTACCAAGAGTTCAAGGTCAAGATAAAGGACTCCAAGATTGTCGATGCCGAACTGGGCTCTTTATTTACAATCGGAGCAACCGTCAACGCCGAGCAAGTCGAGTACACGGACAGCCGCGCGACGTATCGTGTCGACCTCAGCACCCTAGGCCGACCGTCACGCATCTGCCTGCTCGAATGCGAGACACGCGGCACCACGCTACACATGTCCGAAATTCAAATGCGCCCGGATAAAGAGCCCCTAAAGGGCTAGGGGTCCTAAGCCCAGCAAGCGATTCTCAACAGTAAAACGACAGCCCACCGGTTGTTTCTTTCCAGCGTTTGCAAATCAGCGCATGGTTAGATGAAACAAACTGCATGATATCGCGTAAATCCCGAGCAGGAATATCGCCCTTGTTATGGGCCAGCTTGCATCCGCCGGAGCGGGTAAGCCATATCTTGGTCGCCTCGGCGGTGGGGCGCTTGACCGCGATATGAACATGGACGGGCTCGCCGTTCTCCCCTGTCCAGAAAAAGATGATGTACGGCCCGAGTCGGAAAAGACTAGGCATAGACCCGTCCGCCTTCGTAAGCAAAACGCAAAATGAGCGGGGCGTTGTTGCGTACAAAATCATCGAGTTCTTTGAGGTCTGCTTCGCTAAAGCCCTCGTGCGACACCCAATTGAATGCCGGCAAGATGCACTCCGCCGTGTCAAAACCCCAATCGCGTGGGCGCTCCACAACGACCTTCACCGTATTGTCCTCACGGACTTCGGAATACGAAACTTGCGTATCGTCCTCAAGGCGGACATATTCCCACATCATAAGCTCGCTCCGTTCAAAGACGTCTCTTCTTGAGCAGTATACCCGCCTGTACAGCTACTCCACCGGCTTGAAGATGGTGGCCTGACCGAAGACGCTGCGGATGAGGGCTTTGGCCTCGTCCTCGGTCTGCGGGATGCTTGGGGCTGCGCCCTGATGGCCGAAGGGACTGCCCGCGCCGGGGTTGGACTCCCAGGGAGCTGCAGGAGCGTCCTCCTCTTTGGGGGCAGTTGCAGCGGGCTTGGGCGCGGGCGTCGCACCCGGCACGTCGAACGGAGGCAGATCGTCCCCGCTCGCATCGCCTGCAAAGCCGCCGACCATGGCGTCATCGTAGGGCACCTGCTCGGATTCCCACGGTGCAGACTGCGCAGACGGCTGAGCCTTGGGAGCGGACGCGCGCTCGGGCGCTCGGGGTGCGGGCTCGGTCGGGAGCTTGCCCGTGGCAGGAGCGCCAGCGGGGTTGTCGGAGCGCAGCCAGGGGGCTTTGCCCAGGTCGGATGACTTGGGCGCAGGCGCGGCGGCGGGCTTGGGCGCGGGGACCGGAGCAGCCTGTTTGGGCGCAGCGGGTTCAGGCGCCGACGGGGTCGGTGCCGCCACCGGTGCCGCTTTTGGCTGCGTCGCGCTGACGTTCGAGGATGCAGGGGCCGCCGAGGACACGGGTTGCGGGTCCGCAGATGCCGCAGCCCGTGCAGATGGAGAATGCTCCTCATGTTGAGGAGCCGGCGTGCCACCTCCATCCAGGACGTAGTCGACGGTGCGACGACCGAAGACCGCACTGACTGTCGGCAGGACCACCGACTGCGTGTCGGCGCGTCCGAGCATCTTGATGGCAAAGGTCGAGCCCGCGGAGAACGAGACCGTGAGCTTGGAGCCGTCGTCTGCTGTGGCGCGGGCATTGAGCAAAAGCCCTGCGTAGGAGGCCTGACGAGCCTTGACGTGTTCGACGACCTCGGCCCATTTGCGCTGGAGCTCACCGGCATCCTCGACCGCGGGGGTCTCGGCGGCACCAGCGGCAGCAACCTGGGCGGCGGTGTTGGGCTGGGGCTTAGGTGCCGGAGCGGTGGCAGGCGCGGGGGCTGCAACGGGCTGAGGCGTCGGAGCCGGCGCAGACTGAGGTGCAGACGCTGCAGGCTTGGAAGCCGACACGGACGCAGAACGGGGCGCAGGCTGAGCCGCCGGAGCGGCAGCACCACGGTCCCAAGGCATACCGCCCTGGCGCGCGGACGTATCAGCGGTGGTAGCAAATGCCGCCGGAGTAGCGGCTCGGGCACCCGAGATCAGCGTCGGCTGCTGGGCAGCAGCGGGTACGGATGCTGCAGGCGCGGTGGCCTGAGCAGCAGCCACGCTCGCCGGCACGGCGCCGTTGGCAACCATGGCCTCCAGACGCGCCACGCGCTCGGCCAATGCCTCAATCGTTAAATCAGCCTCGGGACGTGCCAGACGCGTACAGGCAATCTCGAGCACCAGGCGCACGTCGCTCGCGCCCCTCATCTCCAGTGCGGCATCGTCGAGCACCGTCAGCACGCGGGCCAGGCGGTCGGCAGGATGCTCGCCAAAGGCAGCGGCCTCGGCAGCAAGCGTCTCGGCCTGCTCGGAGCCGCCCTCAAACAGCTCGGCACGGGCACCGGCAACGCAGGCAACGTACACGTCACGCACATGCGCCACCAGGTCGCGCGTCAGCTCCAGCAGGTCGTTTCCTTCCTCGACCTGCGCACGGATCAGTCCATAGAGCTCGGCAACATCGCGATCGGCAATGGCGCGGGAAAACTCGCCCAGAATCTGGTCCGAAACCTCGCCTAAAAGCGAGCGGGCGTCGTCCGCATGCACAGAACCGTTGCCAAAGACGCTCAGCTGCTCCAGTGTGGAGAGCGCGTCGCGCATGCCGCCCTTGGCATGGCGCGCCACGATGGCGAGCGCCTCGTCGTCGTAATCGAAGCCCTCCTGCTCGCATACGTATGCCAGGCGATGCTCAATATCCTCGTTGCCGATGCGATGGAAATCGAAACGCTGGCAGCGCGAGAGGATGGTCTCCAGAATCTTTTGCGGGTCGGTGGTGCACAGCACAAAGATCACGTGTGCCGGCGGCTCCTCAAGCGTCTTGAGCAGCGCGTTGAACGCCGCCGTCGTGAGCATGTGGACCTCGTCGATGATATAGATCTTGTACTTGCCGCGCACCGGGGCAAAGTTGACGGAGTTGATGATCTCCTCGCGCACGTTGTCCACGCCGGTACGGCTTGCGGCATCGAGCTCGTAGACATCGGGGTGGTTGCCCTCGGCAATGAGCTCGCACTCCTCGCAAGTACCGTCGGGCATGCAGCCGCTTGCACCCTCGGCGCGCGCCGCCTCGGCATTGCGGCACAGCAGCGCCTTGGCCAGAATGCGCGCCATGGTGGTCTTGCCCGTGCCGCGCGGTCCGCAGAACAGGTAGGCGTGGGACAGGCGTCCCTCGGTGATAGCGTGCTCGAGCGTCGAGACGATATGCTGCTGGCCCACCACGGAGTCGAAGGTGAGCGGGCGATACTTTCGGTACAACGATTCCATGGGTGCTCCCCCGGGTATACTGAGACTTGTTGCCGCGACGGCCATGCGGTCGCACGGCATACTGCATTCATAATAACCCGTACGGCGAGCCCGCCGCGATAGGAGTCCAAAGAGCATGGCAGACGCAGAGAGCAACCTCGTTCCCTCCGAAGCAGCCGACCAGGTCGAGGTCGCGCTCGAGGCGCAGGCAGCAGCCGACGACGGCATCCTGTACCTCAACGAGTATCAGTACGAAAACGACCTCGTCACCGACTTTGCGCGCCTGGTCGCCTCGCCCAGGCGCCGTGGCTCCCTGTACGTCGCCGCCGCGATTGCCGCGCTCATCGGCATCGGCATGCTGGTGGCCGGCGGCAGCTGGATCAAGTTCGGCGTCGTGCTGATCGTGTTCGGCGCCTTTTTGGCCTGGTGGAGCAAGAACCTGCACCACACGCTCGCCCGCGACTTTATCGACGCCGTCGAGGCCGACGAGTCCATGGGTGGCCGCTATCGCCGCGTCGCCGCCAACGAGGACGGCCTGATGGTTTGGGGCAAGAGCGGCAAGTCGCAGTTCTTCCCGTTTGACAAGCTCGACCACGTACTCGACGGCGAGCGCATCTTTGTGGCCATGTTCGCCGACCAGGGCGTGACGATCCCCAAGGACACCTTCGTCCGTGGCGATGCCGAGCAGTTCGGTCCCTTCCTCAAGGCCCGCATCAACAAAAAACTCCGCATCGAGACCAAGAAGAAGAAAATGAAGGCCGAGAAGGCCGCCGCCGAGGCCAAGCAGGGCGACAAGCCCCAGGAGACCAAGGGCAAGCAGCGCAAGCAGAAGAAGAACAAGAAGAAGAAGCGGTAATCCGGCCGACACCGAAGGTGCCTCGTCCCGCGCCCGATTCCGAGTCGGAGCGCCTGAAATCGGGCGCGGGTACCGCCGATGGACCCATTTTGCCTAACTCTCGAGCTACTTCACTTCAAACCTTAAGAGCCTTCTCTCTGGCAGATCGGTCATCTTCATCGTATAAGTCCCAGGAAAAGCCTTCTCAAAACGGACGG
>CATWVA010000036.1 GCA_958354105.1 uncultured Collinsella sp. | reverse complement strand
AGCGGGTGGTTTAAAGCTGGCCGCTGCGCGGCCAGCAGACTAAAGTCTTGAATCAGAAGAGCCCGGCACCGTAGCGGTACCGGGCTCGATATTCCTCTGGTGCCCCCGGGCGGATTCGAAAACTCCCCCCGCGGGGAATATGAGTGACGCGGGTGTCGACGGTCCGAATCCTGCCCTTAGACCAGAAGAGCCCGGCACCGTAGCGGTACCGGGCTCGATATTCCTCTGGTGCCCCCGGGCGGATTCGAACCGTCGACACCCGCTTTAGGAGATATGATTTAATGCTACCCCCTACCATTCATCAAGCATCATTGAACATCATATAACCGCAGATAAACATAGCAGTTTGCGTCTTTTGCCTCCGGTAGCTGCGCCTATGCTTTTACAAACATATTACTAACGGCTTTAGCTAAACTGCACTCAATGAATTGTTGAAAACTATTCAAAGAAACGGAGTGCAAAGATGTCAGAACAGCCACTCATTAGCGGAAGAGGCACGTGTTGGAAAGACAAGAGATCACCTAACACCTATCGCTATTATTTTTCCCTTGGAGTCAAGGACCCGAAGACAGGGCGCTACAAACGATCCCCAACTTATACGGTTCGTTGCAAGACTAAAACAGAAGCTAAGGCTGCAATGCAGGCCAAGCTGGCTGAAATCAACTCCTCTGGCACGATCACTAAAACTAAAAAGCCCACTTTGCTTGCGTCCTACTGCTGGGCCTTTCATGAAAATAGGGACACCGAGCTTGTGCCAACGAGCTATGAAAGAGAAGCGTACGATTGCAGGCATATCGAAGACCTATTCGGTGCGTTTCAGACAATTGAGGGGCTAACTCCCGATCTAATCGAAGAAGCATATGCCGAAGCTCGTCGTACGGGAAAATACAAACCATCAGAGCTTGTACGAATCAATTCAAAACTGCGTCAGATTCTGTCGAATGCAGTCGCAAAGAGAATAATTGACCGAAACCCCTGCGCTACCGTTCATGTTCGCAGACCACGCAACAAAAGAGAATCACTGACAATCGACCAAGTAGCTACCCTATGCACACATCTTCAACACATTGAGCTCACCGCCGAAGCTGTTGGTACGCTAGTACTAGTGTATACGGGTATGCGGAAAGGCGAGATGCTGGGCCTCGAATGGCGCGATTGGGACCCTGCCAATAAAACCTTGAAAATTGACAGGCAGTACACCAACGACCATGAACTGAGGGCACCCAAGTCACAAGAAAGCCAACGCAAAATCCCCGTTGGAGAAACCTTGGCCGAACGCCTTCAATCATGGTCAGCCATACAAAAAGAGCTCCTGGCCTCTCTGGGGCTGTCCCAGACTGGCAGCACTCCCATCATTAGCGATATTGCTGTCAAGCAGGGGGTCCCTACTGTCTGTCACATGAAAAACTACATCTTCAACCATTGGTTTCGCGATTTCGCAGTTAGCTGTAATCTTGGAATCTATGAGCCGAACAATTCGACTGGCGGAAAACTATATAAGGGCATCTGCCCGCATCAGCTCAGGCATTGTGTAAGCACTTTTATGCTGGCGAACGGATCGGACGTTAGAAGCGTGCAAGGTATTCTTGGCCACGCGGACCCCAATATCACGCTCAAAACGTATACAAGCCTCGTTCAACAATCAGAAATAAAAGCAGTTAAAGGCTACGAAGACTTCATCAACGCCTATATACAGAAAAGCGAGAAATAGCATGTCATTCATTCATCGTTTCATCAATAATATTACGGTACTATACTACTATTTCCGCAGGTAGACGCTTTATTTGATTGACATCTAATGAGTTTTAATAGATTCTAAAGCTGTCAGATGGCTACGCATGTAGTCATAAAAACCGGCCCCCCAAGTGCTTATGAACCTGGTAAGTCTTACAAGCACAGGGAGGGCCCTCATTGAAAGGATAGCTCATCATGGCTACTCCACAGATTAGCACTCAGGCGTCCACACCGACTTTCCCCACTGGTGCCGCTCAGTGCGATCGGTTACTCCGCGTTAACGATATCCGCGAACTCACTGGCTGGAGCGAAAACACCGCGCGCAAGTTTATGCGCGAGTCCGGCATGCTCATCCAAATCCATCGCTCGAATTACATGTTTGAAAGCTCATTCTATGAGCTTTTCAAGCAGCTTGAAGGTCGTACCGCCCACCTTGACTAGGCGGTAAACATGAGCGAGCTACCGTCAATTTCCGACATATTCAACGATGATGTTACCGAGCAACGAAAGATTATAGAGAAAATGGATAAAGCTATTTTTATTTCAGTGCCCGAGTGGGCGTGCTGCGTCACCACCGTTGCCGCCGAGCGTCTCATCCTCGGCCTCGTATGGAAGTTTGGAAAACCTTCCAAAAACAAACGGCCCATGGGCTTTTGCGCTAGAAGCAAATGGATTGAGGATCACTACCACTTGAGCAAGAACACGATATCCCGAGCCTATACTTCTCTAAAGGATAAGGGGTATATTCAAAAAACTGGTGATGGCAGCTGGATGCTTAATTACGCTGCAATCTACCGCGCCGCGATCGAAAACGCTTGGGAGCCCCCGAAATCTTAAGTCCACAGCCCGACTATCGACGTGGGCTTCTGTCAAACAACCGAGTTAAAAACCACTGAGCCAGAATCCGCTTCAATAGAAGATGATTCTGGCTCAAATGATATCCGACCATTCACGCAGCATGTCTACCGCAATCTGGCAAGAATCGAGGACGGGGAAACCGTCATCGAGGTCGTGAAGGTCGGTAATCGCCAGGCGTCTACAAAAACATGCCGCGGATGTAAAATGAAGCAGGGTCGAACCGAAACAGTTCCCGGACAATTGGCGTCCGGCCAGACACTTCGATTCGACCCTTTCTCATACCTGCATCTAAAATACTCCCATAATCATTCTCGACATCTTTAACGCCATCACTCTCCCGCCACCAGCACGTCGTAGGTGCTATTTTCAACGAATCGATATGACCGCCCATTCATGTTCTTTAAGGCACGTGATACCATGAAAACGTGCGGTATTTCTCCAATCGAAAACCTGCGTGAACGTATGACTTGAGACGCTTTTAGAACTCACCAAGCGCAGGACAAACACAACTCAACAGCGGCCGCGTATTTGTTCCCAGCCGTACGGCATGGCGGAGCCATGCCCATTGTTGATTGGAGTGCCGCACGATGACAGACAACCCGAACGACAGAAAAATCAGCGAGACGCCCGGCGCGAAGGACGTCCTCGATGAGGCCGCCGAGCAGATTGAAAAGGCTTGGCGAGAGAAGCTGCTGCGCGAGACCGCCGATCTCAAGACCGAGAACGCGTTACTCAGGGCCCAGCTCGACGAATTCAACCGCAAGCTCGTCGAGGCGAGAGACCGGAACGAAAGACTTGAGGCCGACTGCAATGAGCGGGTCGCCTTTATCGAGGAGAAGTTCGAGCTCGACACCGCGAGCATCGAGCTCGAAAACAATGAGCTCCATGCCGCGAGCGTCAGATACCTCGCCGATGCCAGGGAGCTCAGCAGGCAGGTCGTCCAGCTCCACGCCGAGGCTGAGGCCATGTCCGATGAGATCGAGCGTCTGCGCGTCGAGCGTGACGCCGCGTTGAAAGCCCAAGCCGAGCTGAGCGATGCGCTCCTGGCCCAGCGCGACCTGATGGCCGAAGTCGCCGCCCTCAAGGACCGCCTCGCCGCCTCCGAGCGGCGGGCGACCGTGGCCGAGGCCAAGGTCGAGGTCATGACCAAGATGAGGGGCGAGTAGTCCCGCGCCCTTCCTGTCAGGTAACTGATTTCTAGAAACCTTCTAGAGCGCTTTTAGAAGGTTTCTAGAACCGGGCGCAGCATCTTCGATCGGCACGATGTCTCGATAGATAAGGCGATGCCTGGTGTCGCACCATTTATCGCGATGGTAGTGACCGAAGAACCAGACGCGGTAGCCGAGCCGTCCGTCGAGCTCACCCAGGAAGGTTTGCAGCGGATCCCCGCGGTACTCACGTCCGCGTTCGCGACACAGCTCTCTAGCCAGGGCAGCAGGAGCCTCGTGAGTCACAACGTAGTCGACCTTCCAGCCCACGCGGTCGAGCGAGGAGCGGCAGTGTTCCGTCTCTTTCTCGCTCGGCATCTCCTCGGGCCACCAGCTCCTCCCCTCCTTGCGATACTGCCTGTCGTTGCTCGCGGCGCCGCCCATGGCAAGGACTGTGAGCCCGTCGATATCGAACACCTCTCCGCGCATCAGGTGCAGCACGTGCGGTCGTGCCTCATGGACGAGCCCGCCGTTCCACTCCCGCACCGGCAGCCCGGCCAGGGCGTGGTGGTTCTCATGGTTGCCGTCTACGAAACACGTGGTCCAGGGCTTCGACTCGAACCAGTCGAGCCAATACCTCTCAGCATTCGAGCCATCCCAGACAAAGCCGAAGTCGCCGGCCACGATCACCGCGTCATCGCGCGTCAGGGTCCGGCCCAGCGGCCAATTTTTGAATGCAAACCGGCTGGACCCGTACTCGGCCCTGCCGTGCACGTCGCCTGTCACATAGACCGTCATCAGTACGCACCCCACGGCAGGAGTTTGTCCCCGAGCCTCACGATCCGGTCATACAGCACCGTGTGCCGTTCGTCCGGGTTGCCGTCTCGGTGAAAATGACCGTAATACCAGTGCTTATAGTCCAGGCGATCCTCGATCTCGTCGAGGAATCCGGTCAGCCGGTCCACATCAGGGCGTTCCCAGCCCGGGTCCGGGTAGAGCGTCGGCGAGAGCATGCGCGTGGCGCAGGTATGGGTGATGACGCAGTCGACCTTCCAGCCGACCTCGTCGAGCTTGGCCCGCGCGGCATCGAATTCGCGCTCGTCCGGAAGCTCCTGAGGCCACCAGCTGGAATACGGCACGCGGTATTCCCTGTCCACGCTCGTGGCACCGCCCATGGTGAAGACCGTCGAGCCGTCGAGCTCGAAGACCTCCCCGCGCATGAGGCGGCGGATAGACGAAGTATCCGACAGGCGTTGCGTCAGCCCACCGTGCCACAGTTCCATGGGTCGCTCCGCCCAGTGATCGAAGCGCTCGTGGTTGCCGTCGACGAACAGCACCGTGTAGGGGCGCGACTCCAGCCAGGCGATATCGGCGCATTCCTCGGCAGAGAAATCCCACGGAAAGCCAAAGTCGCCGGCGACAATGAGGTAGTCATCGCCGGTAAGGCTATCCCCAAGCTCCCAGTCGCGGAGCTTTTGCATGTCGAGCCCACCGTGGATGTCGCCCGTCACATAGACCGTCATCGAATCACCTCTTCCCTCTTGTACGCCGCCAGCTCGCGCTCGACCTGCCTGTCGCCGGTCTCGTTGACCCACCAGGGCCATTTCACCCGGCCGCACGGCTCGCCGACTCCGGCGAACCACTCCCTCAGCTCGTCGAGGCTCACCGGGGAGTGCCCGTTGGCATCGCAACCGACGTCGTAGCGCAGAAGGCCCTGCTTGCGGTTGAACTCGTTGTACGCGCCGCCGCTGCTGTGGATGTGCCCGTGGAGGTGCCACGATCCATGGCTCATGCCCTGCCAGTCGGCCATGGGGTAATGGCTCAGGACGATCTTCTGCCCGTCGATCTTGAGCACGCAGATCGGCGGCTCCACGGTGAAGGCGCCCGCGACCGCCGGCTGGGTCCAGTCCTTGTCGTGGTTTCCCGGGACGAGGTGGATGCGCCTGCAGGCGATCCGCTTGCGCAGCCCGTAGGCGTCCTGGGCGGTCATCTTGAATGAGAAATCACCCAGGATGTAGAGCTCGTCGTCCACGGCAACCCTGCCGTTGATGCTGTCGACGATGGCGTCGTTCATCTGCCAAATCGTCTCCCACGGGCGGTCGGTGAACTTCAGCACGTTCTCATGCCCGAAGTGGGTGTCGCTGGTAAACCAGATCATATTTATGTCTCCTTCTGTCGCTAAAAAACGTTCTCCTTCGAGGTCAGGAGACGTTTTATGAGCGACATGAGGTGCATATCCCTCATGTTTCAAGCTCCAATCTGTCGGGTTTGCCCAACTAAAAGTTTACGCCCACGCGCCCACGCGCGAACAGGATTCGATTTTTGAAATATGGACGAATTCCTCGTCAGAAGGGTAGAATGGTGCCGACGGCAGCCCAAGTTGTAGTGAGCTGGGCAGAGCCGTTGCTTAATAGAGTTAGGTCATCGTCTTAGCGACGGTGGCCTTTCTTTTTGGGCTTCGAGCCCTGCTTGAGTGCCTTGGAAAGGCCGACAAGGGCCGTGAGGAGCGAGACCGTAGCGGTCAGGAGCTTCACGAGCTCGGTGAAATCGGTCATGGGCATCACCTCCCATCGAATGGAGGGCTCTGCCCGGCACGAGGGCTGCCGACAGCAAGGACGATTCTATCAGAGCGGCTGACTCCCGCCGATCAATTCATACTCCTCACCCTCGCCGAATTGCGAGCATGAAAGAATCGGCACTGGATGGCAGCACGCTAGGGCACCGACGATAGGCTCTCCAAAACTAGCGAGGCGTGTCTCCGCGAGCGTAATCGCCTCGGTCGACCGCACGATCGACCTGCGGCGAGATGTCGATGTTGCCACCATGGGCTCGGCCTGCGGCGCGAACGCGGTCATCGCCAGCATCGGGAACGGCGCCGGCGTAACGGTTTCGAATCTCCCTTGCGTAACCGCGCCGGGCAAGAAGCTCATCACGAACCGCCGGATCCTCGAGCAGATCTTCATCGCACTTCGGTGCGATGAACTTAGGGAAGAGATTGTAGGCGACGCCCTTGCTCGCCTCTGCCTGCTCGACCCACGCCGAATACGCTTTCTTAAGCCGTTGAATGTAAATCTCGCAACGCCTCTCATAAGGAAGGGCTCGCTCGGCTTCCAGCACGTTATTTTTAAAGGCCGCCTCAAGCTGCTTGATCGCAAACCGCCCGTCAAGACGGGTCAGGTTGAAAGTGCATTTCGGATTGCCGGCCTCCTTGATATCGAGATCCGTCGCATAGACTCGGTTGTTCTTAATGAAAATCTCTACGCCCCATGAGGCAAGTAACTTTTTGAACTGCTCCATAGTCTTCGGGTGATAGTCGTTGATTGCAATATGGATCAACTCGCGCAAATTGTTTTTATAGCTGTACTCTCCCCGATCGACAATTTTCTTTTCAGTGTCGCGCGGCTGTCGGTCTCGAATCTTCGAGTTCTTCTTTCCCTTTTCGAGCTGAGCGAGATTCCAGGCCTTGTCCATTTCACGAACCCACGCAGCGCGTTCGTACTTTCCGCGACGCCCACCCGTCTCGCAACGCTTACCCGTCAAAAGATCCGTGCGGTTAATCGCCATATGGACCGCGTAACGTTTTCCCGCCTTATCGCTTTCCTCATGCAAGGCGACAATCACTTGTTGATGCGGGTAGTGTTTCGCAAGCCATTGCTCCGCGTAGGCCATACATGCATCGGGGGTCATCTTGCCTCCGTTGCAGCTGCACTCCTCGGGAAGAAACGCAAGAACCTGATGAAGCATCGTTATGTTCTTCGCGCCGGCACGCGCAGGCCTGTCGTGATGAAACATCTTCCGCGTCATAGCCATCTCGGAAAACCAGTACTTTCGGTTCGCGAGGTTCCAGCCGCCGCGGGCCAAAGCGTACTTTCCGTTAATGTACTTGCGCACGTTCTTCGCATAGCGCTCGGACGAAACACCTTTCTGCTTAACGACGGTCATTTTGATCACCGCCGACGAAATAGCGCTGTTCGAGTTCTTCGATAAAGAGAGTGACTTTGCGGGCGTTCTGGTAAACCTTTTCAAGCGTTCGGAAAACTGCCTTCTCGTTGTAGGCCGGAAGACCTTGCGCGTGCACGAAGTACATCAGCTGGTTGAGGTTCGTCCCCTCGCGATACAGCTCGTGATAGATTTTTGCGACCTGGCTCATATCGAAATCGATCATCTCGATTTTCCCGGCCAGCATCACGCGGCGGGCATACGCACTGACGGTCGTGCCGAGCGCATCCGCCTGCTTGCGAATCGCCTCGTGCTCGCCATCGGTGACTTTGACGTAAATAACCGCCGAGCGCTTTTCGTTCGAATCCTCTGAAACGGTTTGCAGCTTTTTGCTACGGCCACCGTTCTTATTTTTGGAAATGGCTAGATCATCGAACGATTCATTCCAATGAATCAGTGCATAGCGAATGAATTCGGCTTTCGTCATGCCCGCCTTTTCTGCCAAAGCGGAAAGCGTTTCGTATTCTTCAGAAGTGAGTGTCGCCTTAACGGTGTACGGACGTTTGCAACTCATCATTCATGCCCCCAGGAAAGCAGAGCGAATCGGTGAGGCCACCGATTCAAAACCGATATGAGATTGCTTTCCTTTTTAGGAGCGACTGACGTCGCGCCGATTTTTGAAGTGACGCCGTCGCTTCCCTTAGAGAAATGAAGGCGAACTTCATTTCTAACTTTATCGCCGTGTGAGGTGTTAAACAAGATGTGTTGGCAGATAAAGGGGGCGAGTATGGCCCCATTTATCTAGCCCAACACCAATCTTGCAATCACCGGGACGGCGATTGGGCGAAGCGTAGCGTAGACACGAAATGAGAGGCCTCGTTTCGAGCGAAAGGCTTCGCGGTGTCGTAGTGTCAGCGGAGACCGTGAGCGGAAGCGAATTTTTAACGCGAAGGATGCTGAGTGTTAGAAATTCGCTGTAGCGGACTCCGGGCGAGGGCTGGAGCAAGTTGATGGAAGACCTTACCGATTTGCGGAAGGTTTTGCCCGAAGCATCCGGCACCGCCGAATTCTTTTGGAACGGCCTCTCGTTTGATTGCTTTCCTATCGTTTGCTCCCAGACTGGGCGTCTAAAAAAGGCGGCCGAACCGGCCGCCCGCAAATAAACATTTACCAAATGTAAGAGGAGAGGAACGATGTACATTACTCCCAGTGACCGGCGACGTCGACAACCCAATGTTGTCCCGTAGCCTGCTGTTCATAATGTCCTTGGTCCTCAGAGGTGGTATACGAATCATTGATTGCAGAACCGCCGTTAGGATGCTGCGCATCGCCAAAAGTAGCGTGAGCGTGAGCGTCCATTTCGGCTGCAGATCCAAATGCTGCGTGGCATGCACTGCAGATCCAACGTTCATGGCGCGTATAAACCACATTCGGCACCCAGACCTGGCTGTAATCTGTCTCCCAGTGGCCCTGCTCGGCAACCCACTTCTTCTGGCTGCCGCCGTTGGAAGAGGAATTGTTGCTGCCGGAACTCTGCGAATTGCCGGGATTCTGCTTGGACTGGGAGGAATCGCCCTTGCTGTCCGACTTCGAGGAATCGGAAGACTTGTTATCCTCCTTCTTGGAGTCATCGGACTTCTGGTCCTTGTCGTCGGATTCTTTCTTCTCCTCGTTCTTGGTTCCAGAGGTTTGCGCCGCCTTTTCTTCGCTTGGCTTCTTTTTGTCTTTATTCTTTACCGCTGTGGCGGCCCTTTCCGTAGAGCCGCTTCCTTGCTTTGCAACGCTGGCACATCCAAGTTGAGGTGCCGAAAGGCACACCAGAAGCGCAACGATAATAGCCTTTGTTCTCACACCGATCTCCCTGTCCATGAAACCAGGCGTTGGACACTAGCCGATATCCAACGCCCGACTCGCTTTTACATCTGCTCGCGGCGCTTCTTCCGGTCGAGGAAGACGCCGGTCGCCACGAGGACGGTACCGCCGATGACGAACGTCTCGCCGATGAGTCCCGCGCGGTCACCGGTCTGGGCGAGGCTGCCGGTCTGGGCGGTATCCGTGCCGGCGAGGTGCTTCGGGCTGTATGCCGCCTGCTGCTTTGCGACCTCCTCTGCCTCCTGTCGTGCGATCTCATCGGAAAGCTTCTGCTCCGCTGCGATGCGGTCGGACTTCGCCAACTCGTAGGCGGCGAGTGCCGCATCATAGCCGGGCTGGAGCTCGTCCACCGCGGTCTGCTTCTCGTCCAGGATGGCCTTGGCGGGCGCGACCTTGGCACGTGCCTCGACTGCTGCGGCGAAAAGCGCGTTGAGGGCGTCATCCGCGTTCGCGTCACGGCCGGAAGCGATCGCCGCGCCGGCATCGATGGAGTTCAGCTTCGACAGCTTGGCGTCTGCCTGCGCCTTCGCCTGTTCGGCGGCGGAGACCAGGGACTCGGCGGCGCCGGCGGCTGCCTTCGCGGCATCGAGTTCGACCTTGGTGTCATTGACGGCCCTTACTGCATCCTGCTCGCGCTGCTGTGCCTCTGCGAGCTTCGCGGCAAGACCGGTGAGGATGTCGAGGTTCGACTGTGCGTCCTCGAGATCGGTCTGGGAGCCGGTAAGCCTGTCGGCGGCAACGCCGGTGTCGGTCTTTGCGGCATCGACGGCACGCTGGGCATCCGCGAGGGCGCGTGCGGTGGCGTCCGCCTTTTGCTCGGCGGCGGCGAGGACGGTCGCTTTCTCGACCTGATCGGCTGCCGCCGCGTCATGGACGCTCTTTGCGGTATCGACCGCCTTCTTGGCGTCGGCGACGTCCTGGAAGAACTTCGCGAGGTCGGCGTTCGCATCGTCCACGCCCTGCTGCTTAGCAGCGGTGTCCGCCTTGGCGGAATCCAACTTAGACTGTGCGGTCGTTACGGCTGCGTTGGCGGCATCAAAGGCGACCTGCTTCTGCTGGACGGTCGACTTTGCCGTAACGACTGCCGCGTTGGCGGCATCGAGGCTCGATTTCGCCGCATCCAACCCAGCTCGGGCATCCGTGACGCCCTGCTGCTTGGCGGCGAGATCGGCCTTTGCGGCATCGACGGCACGCTGGGCATCGGTGACGTCCTGCTTCGCGGCATCGACGTCTGCCTGTGCGGAATCCGCTGCGACCTGCTTCTGCTGGACGGTTGTGGCGGCGCCGGCGGCTGCCTGCTGCTTGGATGCGAGATCGGCCTTGGCTGCGTCGAGTGCGCTCTTGGCGTTCTTGAGACCGTTGATATAGGAGATCAGCTTCTGCTCGTACTCGTCGACGGAGATGGGGTTCATGTTCCAACCGGAGCCGGACCAGCCGGAGATCTCTGCGGTGTAGCACTGCGTCTGAAGCCCGGACATGGTGCCCTTGGTGCAGGTTGCCATTCCCATAACGGCGAGTTCGGGATTGATGATGTTCATGTAATGGCCGACGGTGCCGCTGCTGCCGTTCTCCCAGCGGCAGTTGTCTGCAATCCAATGGTTGATTGCGACGCCGTTCTTTGCATAGAAATCATAGGCATCCTTGCCGACAAGACCGGTGACTCCATAAAGGGCCTCCGTTGCCTTGTCGAAAAAGCCCTTCTCCTGCTCGATCCACTGCCCACTCGGATCGATTCCGTAATTCCATGCCAGATTTTCGGCAAAATCATATTGACGGGCATGATCGAGCACGGTGTCGCTGTAGTTGGCATCCGCAATGGCACCGGCGATGAGCTTGTAGGTGACATGGAGCTCGGACAGGCCGACCGACTTGCGGTAGTCGTTGACGGACTTCATCCACCTGATCGCATTGAGCATGTTATCAAGGGACGTGGCGTCCTTGGAGTTGCCGACTTCGGTCTTTCCGGCATATTTGGCGTTCAGGATGATGTTGACTGCGTCATCGGCACCCATGGCACGGAAGAAGCCGATGGCTCCCTGCTTGAGCTGCGCGTCGGCGGAATCGAGTTTCGCCCGTGCCTCGTCGACCTTCTGCTGGGCGGCGGTCACGGCAGCGTCTGCGGTATCCTTCGCCGCCTTGGCGTTCGCGAGCTCTACGTCGGCGGCCGCCTTGGCGGACTCAGCGTCCTTGACAGCCTGCTTCGCGGCATCCAGCTTGGAGATGGCGTCGACGTTCGCCTGCTTGGCGGCATCGAGGTCGGCGTTCGCGGCATCGAGTGCGGACTGGGCGGCGTTCACACCGGATTCGGCATCGGCCGCGGCCTGCTGCTTTACGGAGAGGGACGCCTGGGCATCATTCAGATCGGCCTGTGCCGTTGCCGCAGCGGACTGTGCCTGCTCGAGCTCGGACTCGCACTGGGACTGTGCCGCTCGTGCGGCGGCGAGGGCTGCCTCTGCGTCCGCGACCTTCTGTTTTGCCGCATCGTACTCCGGACCGCTGGCACCTGCCTCCGCTGCAGCGAGGTCGGCTTTCGCCTTCTCGTAGGCGGCGCTGGCGGCTGCGGCCTTCGCATCCGCCGCGTCCTTGTTCTGCTTGGCTGCAGCGAGGACAGAATCGGCGGCATCCTTTGCAGACTGGGCCGCAACCAGCTTGGACTGAGCATCGGCAAGCGTCGTGTTGGCGTTGTTAAGTTCGGCCTGTGCCCTGTCCACGGCAGCCTGGGCGTCACGCACGGCCTGCTCGGCGGCACTGATTGCCTCCGGGGTGGCGCTTACGGCATCTGCCTTGGCTTTATCGAGGGCATCCTTGGCATTCTGGGCCGCCTTGATGGCGGACTGGTACGCTTCGTCCTTCTCGGATGCATCTGCCTTGGCGTCTGCGAGACCCGCCTTCGCCTGCTCGAGGTGCTTGCCGGCGGCATCGGCGGCGTCCTTGCCCTCCGCGACCTGACGGGCGTACTCGTCCATTGCCGCACGGTCGGCTGCCGTACCGGCGTTGACTGCAGAATCGTAGGATGCCTTGGCCTGGTCGCGGGCGGAAGCCGCCTCGTTGTAGGGGCCGGCGACCTCATCGTAGGATGCCTTGGCGGCGTCCTCCTTCGCCTTCGCCTCGTCGACTGCCTTCTGCAGGTCCGCGATGGTCTGTGCGGCGGATTTCGCGCCGGCACCGGATGCCGCGCCGGCGTGGGCGGCGATCGGCGACATCACGGCGGGGTGCTGCGTGCCCCCGTCACCGGTCTGGGCGAATGCCGTGAACGGTGAGATGAGGCTCGATCCGGTCATGGCGGCCATGGTCGCCGCGGTGACGGTCAGACGCGCGATCCCCTTCGGAGTGTGAATCTTTTTGCTTGGCAGTGCGGCGAAGTGATCGCCACCGGCAGCGAAATGCTTTCCCTGAGTCATTGTGCTGTTCCATTCCTTTTCCGTGCCCTATCCGACTGGGCATCAGAACTCTTTCCAATAAAGGTAATTATGCGCCTTAACAGGGATTGTTGTATATAGTCCGTTGGCATAAATACAACAATCCATGACTCTTTTTGTCATGGATACGAAGACGCTTCAGAAATCATTCGGCATGAGATGCAAAGAGCTCCGCGCTGGACTCGGGTACAGCCAGGAGCAGTTCGCCAATTTGATTGAGATGGATCGTTCCTACTACGCGAGCATTGAAGTCGGACGAAGAAATGTCAGTCTTTCTAACCTCTCTAAAATTGCCAATGGATTCAACATATCAATTGCTGCACTTATGACTGGTGTCAGCGATAAATCGGATTAGTCCATCAATCAGCGAACGAAGTGAGCGAATAAATCGGCGGCGTAGCCGGCGGCAAGGACACGGTACGTGGCCGCGCAGCGAGCTTCGCGAGCGAAGGGGGACAGCATCGCTGTCCCTATCTTTATCGACGGCTTAGTCGGCGGCAAGGACACGGTACGTGGCCGCGCAGCGAGCTTCGCGAGCGAAGAGGACGGCATCGCCGTCCCTATATCTTTATAGTATATTTCTCTATTAATTGGTTTCACCAAAATGGGTATTGCGCAAGCTTCTGAACAGGCGTTTTTATCAAAAACTCAAAGCAGCCGAATCATCAAAATGGTGAAATTTTTTACCCAAATTGAGGAAGCGCTTCACCAAAATGGAACCGACTAACGGCTGTTGAAAACTTTTTATCCCCAAAATGGTGATTTCCTGTTTTCAGTGGAAAACTCGGTAAGTTAAATTATTTACTTACCAGATTTACAAACAAAAGCAGTTCTTAACCCTAAAACCAGAACAGGTCAGAAGCAAAATTAACTCCTGACCTGCGATTTTTCTGGTGCCCCCGGGCGGATTCGAACCGTCGACACCCGCTTTAGGAGAGCGGTGCTCTATCCCCTGAGCTACGGAGGCATGTTGTACTAGTGTAGCAGATTTGCGCCACTACCATGCAGCGCATAGCCACTCTTCGAGATAGTCGTCTGCGACGTTCTTTAATGACTAGTCGTTTAAGAACGTCCCAGGCGACTAGTCGCCTTTATGGAAGAGGCTTTTGATGACGGAGGGGATGCTCTTGGCGCCCTTGGCCGTCACATCGATAAAGTCGGGCGAACGAACGAGCTTGTCCTCGTCAATGTACTTACGCACCGCGCGAAGCGTTTCCTTGTCATTGCGCGTCGAAAACGTAAAGTGGCCATTCTCTTTGGTAAAGATGGCAAAACGCGTAATCTTCTTGGTGCCGCGCAAAACCTCGGCGGCAATATAGTCGACCTCGTCCCACGGGATTTGGATATAATCCTCGGGATTACGCTCGTTATAGTACTCAAACGCCTTATTGCCCACCATCACGTTACCGTGACTGGTAAGCCCCATCAGGCAGGTTGCCGGCGTTGCCAAATCGACCGTGCTGTTCTGAGATTGCGCCATACGCGCCTCGCCCTCCAATAAAAACAATCGGACCGCATCCAGTGTACCCACCGGGTGCGGTCCGTTTCAATGGCTCAAAAGCCCTTGCCTAGCAACTCTCGGTCTTAAGCCGAAGCGTGCTTACATGAAGCCGCAGACGCGACCGATGATGCCGACGGCGAAGAGAGCCAGGATGATGACGATCGGGCTGACCTTCTTCTTGAGGAGCTTGCAGACCAGAAGGGTCAGGCACACGGCGGCAAGGCCGGGGATGAGCTGATCGAGGTTGGCCTGAAGCGTGGTGACCTTCACCGGGTCGAGTGCGTTGGCACCGACAGAGCTGTACATCGTCAGTGCCTGCTTGATGCCCTCAGAACCGGCGGGCAGGTTGGCCCAGTCGATATAGGCGCCAGCAGACTGCGTGACCTTGGAGACGACCGGGGTGAAGGAGATGGACACCCAGCGCTCGACCAGGGCGCCGATGATGAACATACCCAGGATGGAAGCACCCTCGGTGACCTTGCCCATCAGACCGCCGGAGAGGTCCTTGGCGATGGAGGAGCCGACCTTGTAGCCAAACTCCTGCGTGTACCACAGGAAAGCGTAACGGATGATGTTCCACGCGAAGAAGAACAGCAGCGGACCGGCGATGCTGCCGGACAGGGCCAGGGAAGCGCCCAGTGCGCCCAGAATCGGGCGAAGGGTGAACCAGAAGGCGGGGTCGCCGACGCCGGCGAGCGGGCCCATCATACCGACCTTGACGCCCTGAATGGCGACATCGTCAATCGGAGCACCGTTGGCGCGCTCCTCCTCGAGGGCGAGGGTAACGCCAATGACGGGGGCGGAAACATAGGGGTGGGTGTTATAGAACTCCAGGTGGCGCTTAAGAGCGGCAATCTGGTCATCCTTGCTGGTGTAGAGCTTCTTGATCGCAGGGATCATTGCGAAGCACCAGCCGCCGTTCTGCATACGCTCGTAGTTCCACGAGCCCTGAAGGAACTGATGACGGAAGCAAACCTTCTTACGGTCAGCCTTGGTGAGCTGAATCTTGTTCTCTGCCATATGTATCACTCCCCTCCTACTCGTAATCGTTCAGAATGTCGCCGAGCGGGTCACCGGAGCCACCGCCCATGCCGCCACCCTGCTTGGCCAGATCCTTAAGGCCAAGGTAGATGAGGGCAAGGGAGATGCCGATGAGGCCAAGGGCGATCAGCGTGAGCTGAGGGATGGCAGCAAGGACAAAGCCGAGGATGAAGAACGGCCAGGTCTCCTTGGTGGCCATCATGTTGATGACCATGGCGTAACCGACGGAAGCGACCATGCCGCCGCCGACAGCCATGCCGCCGGACAGCCAATCGGGCATAGCGTTAAGCGCGTTGGTAACAGCCTCGGCCGGGATGATGCACAGAAGTACTGCCGGGATGGCGATACGAACACCCTGCATGAGGATGCCGGCGTACTGCCAACGCTCGATGCCGGCGAAGTCGCCCTTCTCGGCGCAGGCGTCCATGCCGTGAACCATAGCGGTAGCCAGGGTACGGCAGATCATGGTCAGGAACAGACCAGCGACCGACAGCGGGACGGCGACGGCGATGGCGGCGGTAACGGCCTTGGCCGAATCGGTGGCGCCACCGTTGAGGGCGAGCACCATGATGATCGAAGAAGCGACCGAGGCCAGAGCGGCGTCAGGCGCGACGGCGGCGCCGACGTTAGCCCAGCCAAGGGCCATCATCTGGAGCGAACCGCCCAGGAGGATGCCCTCCTGAAGGTGACCGGTTACGAGACCGATAAGCGTGCATGCCACGAGCGGCTGATGGAACTGGAACTCATCCAGAATGCCTTCCATACCGGCAAGCAACGCGACAATCGCAACAAGCAGAATAGTGATTGCAGACATGTATCGGACCCTCCTTTACTATGCTTGAGCGGCCAGTTCGGCCTTAGCTTTCTTCAACATGGCGTCGAGATCCTCGGAGGAATCCGAAGGAACCTTGCGGACCTCGAACTTGACGCCCTTGGCCTTGAGAGCCTCGATGGTCTTGACATCGTCATCGCCCATAGCGACAGCGTTAGTGACGACGACCTTGCCCTTGGAGTGGGCCATGGAACCGATGTTGGCTTCCTTGATGTCGACGCCGGCCTCGATGGCCCTGAGCAGATCCTGCGGGTTCTCGAACAGCAGCATCGCCTTGGTGTCGCCAAAGCGCGTGTCCTTGACGACCTCGGCCATCTTCTTGATAGGCACGACGTTGGCGTGGACTCCCGGAGGGGCAGCCTGCTCGATCATGGTCTTGCGGAGCTCGTCGTGAGCAACGCCGTCGGAGACCACGATGATGCGGTTGGGGTTGATCTGCTTGGTCCACGTGGTGGCCACCTGACCATGCAGCAGGCGCGTGTCGATACGGACGTGGGCGATCTTGATGTGCCCGTCGCCGATCACCGTTCCCGGAGGAATGGCACCCGCAGGAGCAGCGGCGGCCGCAGCCGGCTTCTTCTCCTCGGGCTCCAGAGACTCGGGCTTGACGCGCACGCCGGCCTTAGCCTCAGTCACGAGATGTTTTGCGATCGCATGTGCAGTGTTCTTTGCGTCAAAGCGCTGCGAATATGCCTCGATGAGCATAGGCAGGTTGACACCGGTGACGATAGCCCAGGAATCGTGGCCCTCGATGAGCCCGCTGATCTGGTTGAACGGCGTGCCGCCCCACAGATCAACGAGGAAGAGCACCTGCTCCTGGTCCTCGAAGGAAGCGATTGCCTCCTCGACCTTGGCACGGAAGTCGTCGGGGCCCATGCTCGGCTCGAGCGAGACCACGGCAACAGACGGCTGATCGCCAAAGACCATCGAGCCCGTCTGCTTGATTCCAGCCGCCAAGTCACCATGGCTAGCAAGAACAATACTTACCATCACATAACCTCCTTTTTGTCTACGTATTTCCTACACGACAAAAAAGAGTATAGCCGCAAGCGTGGCAAAATTATAGGAAAAAATGTGAACGGTTGGATTATTTGTTTAAACGTCCTGCTTTGTTACAAATTGGTTACATCGCTGGTTTTCAGCTATTCCTCGCTAAACATAATTAGTTTGACCATCTTAGAAAACAGATACAAGCACAGCATTCATTAATACCGATTTAAATCGGATAAGAACCTGCTTTACTCTTCGATATTTTGTTTAAACAGACGTGACTTGACTAATTTCGTTAGTTATGCTCTAGCAAACCGTCAAAAAAGAATAGTCATTGGGGACGTTCTTTAATGACTAGTCGTTTAAGAACGTCCATTACAGTCGAAATTGTCAGCCCGGGCCCGTCTCGGGCTACG
>CATWVA010000035.1 GCA_958354105.1 uncultured Collinsella sp. | reverse complement strand
CCAGCATGCTCAAGGCGCGTCGAACGGTATTGCGCGTGCAGCCAAACTCCGCGGTCAGCTCGGCTTCGGTTGGCAGCATCTCCTGAAACGCATAGGTCCCGTTGATGATGCGCGAACGGATCTCGCGGTAGATTCCTTCGTAAATCGCTTTTGGCATGATTTCACCTCTAATGAATATGTATGGCTAGGCACGATAGCATTTCTTAAAGTTGTTTAAACCGATTATCGGTAAAGCACGGATTATTTACCGTCGACGGTTCCCCCGAAACCCAAATCGGACCGAATCAAAACCGTCAATGCGGCAAGCAGCCAGTCCTCTACAATGAGTTCATTGTTTAAACGTTCTTGCTCGCACAGCATGTTGCATCCGAAAGGCATATTATGCTGCAGAAAATCCAACGTTTTGGCGGAGCCATGTTCGCGCCCGCCATGCTGTTTTCTATATCAGGCCTCATGGTCGGCATCTCCGCCCTCGCAACGACCGTGGATATCGTCGGCGACCTCGCCGTATACGGAACCCCCTGGTACGTTTTCTGGACTATCATTCAGCGCGGCTCGTGGACGGTCTTTAAGCGCCTTCCACTCCTTTTTGCCGTAGCGCTGCCTATCGGCCTTGCCCAAAAGCAACCGGCACGCTGCTGCCTCGAGGCGCTCGTAGCCTATTTTGCCTACTGTTTCTTTTTGAGCGAGATCATTAAGCTGAGCGGAGACAACCTTGGGCTTAAGTACCCGTCGTTTTTGACCTCCGCTAGCGGCATCACCGTCATCGACGGCATCAAGACGCTCGACACCGGCATTATCGGCCCGCTGGCGGTGTCGGCAACCGTCGTCGCGATCCATGACCGCTTCTACGATGCCAAGGTTCCCGATTGGCTCGGCACCTTCTCGGGTTCCTCGCTGGTCTACCTCATCAGCTTTTTTGCCGTGTTTGCCCTTGCCGCCATCTCGGCCGCCATCGTGCCTTTCGCATACGCTGTGACCGAAACGCTGCGCCACGCACTTGCGGGCGTCGGCCCCTTCGGCGTGGGCATCTTTGTGTTTTTGGAGCGAGCGCTCGAGCCCATGGGGCTGCACCATCTGCTCTATATGCCCATCTATTACGACAATCTGGTCATTCACGACGGTATTTACGCCACGTGGACCAACCTGCTCCCCATTCTCTCCCATAGCACGCGCCCTTTAAATGAACTTGCGCCCTGGGCAGGTTTTACCGCCACCGGCTGGGGCAAGCTCTTTGGCCTTCCCGCCATCGCGGCAGCATTCTATTTCACCGCCAAACCCGAACGCCGCGCCGGCCTTAAGGTCATCCTTTTGCCCGCCATCGTCGCCTCGGTGGTCTGCGGCGTCACCGAGCCGCTCGAGTTTCTCTTTATGTTCACCTATCCCGGACTCTTTTTGCTCTACGCCGTCCTGTCCTCCTGCCTTGCCATGACCATGAACTTCTTTGGCATCGTCGGCATCTTCTCGGGCGGTCTCATGGAAATGACGGCCTTCAACTTCATCCCACTCATGCGAATGCATGCCGGCTCCTACCTTTTGGCGCTCGGTATCGGTCTTGCCTTTAGCCTCATCTTTTTTGTTAGTTTTCGAGCACTCATCTTGGTCTATGGCCTTAAGACGCCGGGCCGCGAGGATCATGTCTCCAATCGCGCGGCAATCGATCGTTTAACGGGAAGCGGCTTTGCCAAAGAGCAATCTCCCAATGGCGAGGTCAGTATTCAATCCGATCAAGATCACGTCCTCGCTGAGCGGGTAATTCAGCTTTTAGGTGGCGTTGGCAATATCGTGGGCGCAACCAACTGCGCCACGCGCCTGCGCGTCGAGGTCGCAGACCCTTCCATCGTTGCAGATAATGCGTCGTTTGTCGCGGTGGGCGCCAAGGGCCTCATCATTACGGGCAAGACCGCCCAGGTGATTATTGGCATCTCCGTTCCCCGCGTTAAAGAGCATTTTGACCAGATCATGGGCCTCGAGCCGGGATTTGTGCCCACCACCTCGGCCTCCCCTTCCGCCAGCGCAGCCCATAAGCGCGGCGATATCTGCTTCTTCGATATCGACGGAACACTCGCCTGGCAAGACCCTCGAGTGGCACAAGAGCTTCCCGAGAGCGAGCGAGACCTCTCCCCCTATCCCAATGAAGCGGTCTCGCAAGCCATCCGTGATTTTGTCGCCAAGGGCAATATGGCGTTTATCTGCACAGGGCGCACGCTGAGCTGCATCCATCCAAAGCTGCTCGAGCTGCCCTGGACCGGCATCGTCTGCCTCGCGGGTGGCTATGTCGAACTTGAGGGACACGTGATTCGCGATTTGGCGATGACGCCCGGCATGCTGCAGCGCCTTGCTCCCATTCTTGAGCAATCGGACGAAGTGATTCGTTTTGAGGGACTCAATGGCGTCGTTCGCATGGGTGCCGATGCGCCCGACGCCCCCGGATACGCCCGCACCGTGGGCGATGCAATTACGCAGCTGCAACATTACAGCGCCTACAAGATCTTAATGTCCACGTCGCTTGCCAACCGCATCGCTCAGGATCAAACGTTTGAGCCGCTGCTCTGCTTTAACGAGCTCGAGCTCGAAGTGACCGAGATTTCGCCTCGCGAATGTACCAAGCGCGAGGGTATCCAGTCCGTACTCGACGCTCTCGACCCCAACCATGGAACGGTGTATGGCATCGGTGATGCCAGCAATGACATCTCGCTGATGAACGCCGTCGACGTCGGCATCGCCATGGGCAATGCACCGGACTATCTCAAAAAGCGCGCGGACTACATCACCGACTCGGTCGACAAAGATGGCGTCGTCAAGGCGCTCGAGCACTTTGGACTGGTCTAACTACGAAACTCGTCCGACATGCGCCGTTGCCTTAAATCCCCAAACCTGCCACGCAGGCAGGCACAATGTGGCAATATGTTGCCTGCACACTACATCGATGCAACCTAAGAAAGAATGCGAGAACCCGTGTCCAGTCCGTTTACCTGCTTTTTAGCCCAGCACTTTGACCAGATTAATGACTATCTGGCCACGTTCTTTGACGGACAGGCGACCTCTGCCGATATCGAACGCTACCTGTACGCGCCGCTCTCGGCTTTTACGGCCAACGCCGGCAAGCGCCACCGCCCGCTTATCTGCATGCTCGCCGCAACCGCAGTGGGCGGTAGCTTTGAGAGCGCCCGCAGCGCCGCGGCAGCTATCGAGCATTTCCAGTCGGGTGCGCTCATCCACGACGACATCGCCGACAACGGACAGCTTCGTCGAGGCAAGCCCTGCATGCACCTTACCGAGGGCACGGGGCTCGCCATCAATTGTGGCGACCTGGCGCTCACCATGGTCACCAAGACGGTTCTCGACGATCCCACGCTCGAGTCCGACGTGAAGCTGCGTGTGCTCCACGAGCTTACCGAGATGATCGTCCGCACCATCGAGGGTCAAGCGCTTGACCTGGGTTGGGTCCGTGACGAGCGCTTTGATATCTCGGTTGATGACTACCTGGACATGGCGACGCACAAGACCGCGTATTACAGCGGAGCCACGCCGCTTGCCGCCGGAGCCATTATCGGCGGCGGCAGCGAAGAGCAGGTCGATGCGCTACGCGCCTTTGGCCTGCACACCGGCCTTGCCTTTCAGATTCAGGACGACCTGCTCAACTTGGTCGGCACCAAAGAGGCCGCCAACAAGGACTTCCGCACCGACATCACCGAGGGCAAACGCACGCTCGTTGCCGTGCACGCCCTGTCTGATGAGCGCCATCACGACGAGGTCGAGGCAATCCTTTCCTCGGGCACCGAGGACCCCGCGCAGCTCGCGCGCGCCGTGGAGATCTTCCAGCAGACCGGCTCCATCGAATATGCTCACGCCTACGCGCTGGACCTGACCGCAAAAGCCAAGGCTGCCATCGAGAACGTTGAGCTTGACCCGCACGCACGCGAACTGTTCCTCTCCATGGCAGATTTCTTTGTGGAGCGCCTCAACTAGCGGGGGTCACAAAACCTGTGGGCAGCGCGTTTGGGTACAAGTTGCTACACTGTTGAGTGCATGTTTATGCATTGTCTCGCGTTGTCTATCCGACACGCGCTCAAAATAGTACGAATCGTACGCCGAAAGGGGTTCGTTCATGGAACCTATTACCACGGGCATGCAGGGAGCAGCCGTCGAGGATGTTCAGTCCCGCCTTCTGCAGCTCGGTTACACCATCGATGCCGACGAGGTCGCCGACAAGCGCTTTGGCACCACCACCGAGCAGGCCGTTGGCACGTTTAGGCTCGATAGCGGCCTTGTGGCCGGTTATGCTGTCGATATCCCCTGCTGGAGCGCCCTTGTAGACGCTTCATACAAGTTGGGCGATCGCACGCTCTACCTTCGCATGCCCAATTTTCACGGCGCCGACGTCAAGGCCCTGCAGCGCGCTCTCAACGTTTTGGGCTTTGCCTGTGGCGAAGACGACGGCTACTTTGGTCCGCATACCGAGGCCGCCCTGCAGCAGTTCCAGGAAAATGTCGGCCTGTTTGCCGACGGCATGGCCTTCCAGGACACCTACGCCTACATCAACCGCCTGCACCATGTGTGGGAGGGCAAGCCCTCGGTCACCGAAGCCGAGTCTCGCATCGGTTTTGCGCGCGCCGCCAACGTGCTCGAGCGTTTCCAGATTGCCGTCATCGGCGAGGACCCTATCGCGCGCAGCGTAGCATCGCGCATGTGGAACATCGCCACGGCGACGACCGACAGCAGCGGCATGATGCTTTGCGATTCCGAGGTTCCGACCGATGTCGACCTGGTGCTCGAGATCGCAAGCGACGAGTTGCCTGCAGACGCCGCCCCGCGCGCCACGATCGCCCTCGCCGAGTGCCACAACCTGGCCCAGCGCATCCGTACCGCCAATGTCGCCGCACAGCAAAAGCCGGCACGAATTCGCATCGAGCTCACCGGCATGACGCGTTACAACGGCACCTTTACCGCAAGCGACGCGCAGACCCTCGCCGTCCGCCTTCTCGATGGCGTTTGCGATGCCCTCGCAGATTAGGTAAACTAGACGAGTTGCTTTTGGGCAACACCAAACATTGGGACGTAGTTCAACGGTAGAACTCCGGTTTTTGGTGCCGGCTGTTGGGGGTTCGAATCCCTCCGTCCCAGCCATTAAAAATGAGCGCCCTGAGCCCATAACGGCCCAGGGCGCTTTCTTGTGGGCAAGCGGAGAGATTCGAACCCGCAAGGGTGCGGAGCTGAGGAAACGCGAAGCGTTTTCTAGCGCAGCACGCAAGGAGCGAAGCGACACAGCGGGGCGCGGCCGCCGCAGGCAGACGCGGTGTCGGCACTTGGGGACGCTCCTAAGTGCCGACATTATAGGAACGTCCCCAAGTGCCGGCTCGGGACTATTTTCGAGGACCCTCCGAAGGACTGTGGCCAAAAAACGGCAAATATGAGTACTGTTACCGTTGTAGCTACATTATTTTCGTTAATAAAAGAAGATCTTAATGAGATTTATTCGCATCAAGGTCTTCCTTTAATGAACACTTGAGGAGATACGGCAGCTTATCTGCTCGATCGACACGTCAAATCACCTTAAATGTGGTCAAAATTACTGCTACTAAAAGAGTATCAGTACTCATATTTGCCGTTTTTTGGCCACGGCTCTTTATAGACACCCTGTACAGCGACGGTGGTAGATTTCGGAATGTGTCCGTCAGCCCCGTTCCGAAAAGCGAGCCGCATGCAACGGCCAAGCCACGACAGGCCCCGGGAGAGCGGGGACACCGGCTTAGGTTTATCGCGAGTTCCGCACGAACAGGAGGCCACTTAATGTGGCCTCCGTCGTGAGCAGGACTGTAGAGCAGGAAACCTAAGCCGGTGTCCCCGCTCTCCCGGGGCCGGCGGAATTTAGTTGTTCAGCATGCGGTCGAAGCTTCCCGAGTCGCCATCCCGATAGTCGGCGGTCATCAGAATCTCCTGCGGAATGCGCCCGCCCTCGCGCAGCACATTGCGGAACTGCACGCGCGTGACCATGGGCAGATCCTTGATCGTCGCCGCCAAGTTCTGCGGCACGCCCTGGTTGGCAGCCGCGGACTCGCACTCGCCGCCGGCCTTCACGCGACGCTTATGCTCGGCGAGCATGGCGCGGTACATGCCGGCATGCAGGCGAATCTCAACCACATTGGCATTGCGAGCCTGCTCGACGATGCGCGCGCCCTCGCGGTCGATATCGCCCACGTAGTAGACGTAGTTAAAGCGATAGCCGATCTCAGCCAGATAATCGTCCAGGGCATGCGAGACGCTCGCCTTGCATCCGCCGCCAAAAATCACGCCGCCCACCTTGATGCCAAAGAGCTTGGCGTGCTTGCGGCCACGCAGCAGCCTGACGATCTCGTCGTAGGTGTCCAGGTTCTCGACCATAATGAACGGCTTATCGGCGCCCAGCGTAAAGAAACCCGTAAAGTGCACGGGGCGGTTGGGGGCGACCTTGATCGCCTGCATGCTGATGCCCTTTTCGGTCATGCGCCTTATCAGGCGCTCACCGTGCTTGCCGTCAAAAGCCTTCTCGTCGTTAAAAATCTGATAGGCACGCTGGCGGCGCGAGGCAACCGGCGTATCGGCACCTCGGTTTTGCTCGATCCAAGCCTGGATGATTGCGATTTCCTCGGCAATCTTGCGGTTGGACATCTCGTTGTGCTGGGTGCGCTGCGGAGCCTTTTTGCCGTCCTTGCCCTCGACCTTTACGATCTGTGTCTGCTGCTCCTTGATCTTAGTGAGCGCCGTAGGCGTAGGGACAACTTTGAGCAGCTGCCTGCCTAAAACGCGAGCAAGGGCAAACGCCGATACCTCGCCGTGGATGGCCGACTCGGGCTGCTGGGCAGCAGTATCTGCTGCGGCAGACTCCGGCTTCTTCTGAGGCTTGCGCTTAGAATCGCCTTGGGAATTGCGCTCGCGCTTCGGCATAGACGCCTGCTTCTGAGGACGATCGGACTTGCTCTCCTTCGCCGGCTGGCGCTTAGGCTGCCCCGAAGAAACCTCGGCCTTCGCATCCTCGTCCTGCGGCGTGGTCTTCTCGGCTGCAGCCTCGGCATGGGAACTGCGGCCCCCGCGATGGCGACGGCGGCGAGGCTTGCTCGACGCGCCCTGCTCCGTCTGCCCATCAGTAGGCTGTTGGCCCTTGGCCTCGGCAGCAACCTCAAGCTGCGGCTCAACAGGCTTCTGTTCGCGAGCCGCCGGCTCAACGGTTTTCTCGGTTTGTTCGGCCTTCTTGTCCTGAGTGGTCGAAGCCGGCTCGCCCTTCTCCTGACGCCTTACGGGATACGCGCGCCTCGCAAAACCACGTCCGGGACGGCATGAGCCCGGGGCCTTCTTGGCAGACTCCTCAACATCGTCTGCAGCCTCGGAAGGCTCTTCAACCTCATGCGCGACATCCTGCTGCACAGCCTTAAAGTGGGCACCACGGCGACGCTGGGGCTCCTGGGCCTCCACGGGCTTTTGCTCCTTCGCGGGCCTCTGCGACTCGGCAGCAACCTCGTTCTCAACAGCCTCGGCATCCGTCTCACCCTTTTGAGCAACGGCGCGACGGAAGCGCTCCTGCTGGGCGCGGCGCTGCGCATCGTGCTTGCCACCCCCGCCAAAACCGCCGCGTCCTGCCTTGGCCGTAAAGGCACGCACAACGTTCTCATCGAGCAACTCATCGGTATCGACATGCTCACGCGGAGCAACTTCTTCCACAGCAGGCACGTCAGCGGAATCCTCGACGACAAAATCTTCGACGGACTCGGCAGGTTGCTCCTGGGCATCGCGGATCTCGGCATTGATGGTATAGAACGCCGGGCGCCCGTTAATGCCACTACCCTCGATCTTGGTCACGATATTTGCCGCGATAAGCTCATCGCGCATCGCCTTGGTGTCGCACTCCTTATCGACGGAGCGGAAAATCTGCGCCAGCGCACTCGACTTAATCTTGAGCGCCTTGCGGCAAAGCAGGTCGTAGGCAACCAGCTTGGCACGCTCGGCAGAAAGCGATGTCTGGCTGCTCAGACGCTCAGCCAGGGCATCGACATTGTTTTGATTATCGGAATATACCGTCTTGGCCACGGGGCCCCTTTCATATGCACACATATACGTCCATATGGTACAACGCACGAGCCTATCCACGCAAAACATCTGCGAGAACGCCCTTGCACCACCTGTTCTCACAAGAAAAAAGACCGGGTCCGCTTGATTGCGGACCCGGTCTTTCCGAGTCAAATAGACGGGAGATTCAACCCGTCCGACCGACTAGGCCTTGGCGACCTCGGCGTCGGCAGGAGCTTCAGCGGCAGCGGCGCGACCGTACTCGGCCTTGCCCATCTCGGACCACTCGGGCTCCTCATCAGGCATGGAGCCAGCCTCCTTGCCGAAGAACTCCTTGAGGCAGTTGACGGCGACGATGAGGCCCAGGACCATCAGCAGAACGGCAAAGACGAGCTGCAGGCCCTTGGTGGCGGCGACGGAGACGGCGGCCGTGGTGGCGGTAGCCGGGATGGTACCGAAGAAACCGTAGGCCTGGACGGCGGTCATGCAGCCCATGGCGCTCTGGACCAGCGAGGTGAAGGTGCAGCAGAGCAGGAAGGCGACGGGCGCGTAGAGCATCCAGCCCTTGCGACCGGTGCACTTGCAGAACACGGCGAGGGTGATCATGGTCATACCGCCGAGCAGCTGGTTGGAAGCACCAAAGAGCGGCCAGATGTTGGCATAGCCACCAAAAGCGAGGGCGAGACCGGGAAGCAGGGTAACGACCGTGGCGAACCAGGGGTTGCCGAGGACCTTCATATAGCCGGCCTTGGACTCGATGGCCAGAGCATCGTTGGTCTGGGCAAAGAACTCGGAGAACGAGGTGCGGGCGATGCGGGCGACGGCGTCGAGCGAGGTCAGGGCCAGAGCGGAGACGTTCATAGTCATGAAGACGGTAGCGAGCGTGCCGTCAACACCGAAGGCCTGCATACCGCGGGAGATGCCAGCGGCGAAGATCTGGAACGGGGTGGAAGCGACACCAGCGTTGAGGGCGCCGGTACCGGCGGTGTTCATATCGGAGAACATGATGCCGGCGACGATGATGGCAAGGATGCCGACGAAGGACTCGACGATCATTGCGCCGTAACCGACCCTGACGGCGTCCTGCTCCTTCTCGACCTGCTTAGAAGAGGTGCCGGAAGAAACGAGGCTGTGGAAACCGGAGAGAGCACCGCAAGCGACGGAGACGAACAGGACCGGGAACATCATGCCGGAGGCAGTGGAGAAGCCGGTGAAGACCGGAGCGGTGATGGTGGCCTGACCGTTGACGCCCAGGACGACGATGCCGAGGACAGCGCAAACGATCATGACGATCATCATGATGGAAGTGAGGTAGTCACGCGGGGTCTTGAGCATCTGGATGGGCATAGCGCCAGCGAAGACCAGGTAGACCATGACGACGGCGAACCACTGGAACTTATCCAGGTAGACCGGGAACTGCATACCGACGGCGAACATGAGAACCATGAGGACCACGCCGGTGACGAACTCGGTAGCACCGGTGAGGTTGAACTTCTTCTGGGCCCAACCAAAGGCGATAGCGACGAAGGTGAACAGGATGGAGATGGTACCAGCGCAGCCGGCGGCATAGGACTTGGTGAAGTCGATGGCACCGGTAGCAGCACCAGAAGCGTCAACGGCCGGGGTGAACATGAACGTCTTGCAGACCATGTCGGTGAAGGCGGCGATGACGATGATGCAGAACAGCCAGCAGAACAGCAGGAACAGGCGACGGCCGGTCTTGCCGATGTACTTCTCGATGAGCTGAGCGAGCGACTTGCCGTTGTTCTTCATCGAGGCATACAGGGCGCCAAAGTCGTGGACGGCGCCAAAGAAAATGCCGCCGACGAGGACCCAGAGCACGACGGGCAGCCAGCCAAAGGCCATGGCGACGATCGTACCCGTAACAGGGCCGGCACCGCAGATCGAGCTGAACTGGTGCGAGAACGCGGTGAAGGCAGAGACGGGCGAGAAGCTCTTGCCGTCCTTCATGCGCTTGGCCGGCGTGAGGGCCTCTTTGTCAACGCCCCACTTGTTGGCCAGCCATCGGCCATAGCCCAGATAGCCGCAGGCGAGCACCGCCGCGGCCACAACCATGAGCAAAACTCCGTTCATTACATTTCCTCCTCTAAAAAGAACTTCTCAGACATAAAAAATGAGGGCCGTCGGTTGCGCTCGACGGCCCTCATCTTCATCAGCCGCCCGTTATCGTACGGGCTAGCTGTATGTGCTAACCCGCATCAGATAATTACTACGCTGATAATGTTTAGCTGATGCGTGAACATGTCTAAAAAATCCTCTTCAATCATGATGTGAACGATCCGTGCGTGTTCACATCCCCCAGTGGATGAAACGCAGTATGAAACTTTAGTTACCTAAAGTCAACGCAAATTTGTAATGAATTTTCACCTTTTTTTGAAATTCTCGGTATAAAACGCCACTGACCTCGGACTTTACCACACGACAGTTTTTGCATGAGAGACGCCCCTCGGGAGCGGGCGGGCGTATACAAGGTTTCCTGCTCTACAGTCCTGCTCGCACGGAGAGCACATTAAGTGCTCTCCGGCTCGTGCGGAACTCGCGATAAACCTTGTATACGCCCGCCCGCTCCCGAGGGGCTCCCATCCCAAATGTGCGGAGCAAAGCTCCGCACACCAACTTTTTCTTTCAGCTAAAGAACGCTGGAAATTCGACGCTGGCTTGTTAACCTTGTTGGACGTTGTCGACGCCAAACCAGCCCAGAAGCTATATCGATACAGAAAGGTCCCCGGACGGAGGGGCCGGATATAAGGTTTATCGCGAGTTCCGCACGCAAAGAAGGCCACTTAATGTGGCCTTCGTCTTGCGCAGGACTGTAGAGCAGGAAACCTTATATCCGGCCCCTCCGTCCGGGGACCGCGCCGTACCAGCTACAGCGTCATGTTTGGATCGGCGTCGACGTCGAACGGCGAGATTTCACCTCGGTCGAATTTGCGGCGAGCGACCTCCGCGATCATGGCGGCGTTGTCGGTGCACGCCGAAAGCGGTGGCACCGTTACGCGAATCCCCTGACGTCCAAGCTTCTTGATCATCATCTCGCGCAGATGCGAGTTGGCCGAGACGCCGCCACCGATGCAGTATTCCTTGCATCCGGTAGCGTGCAGTGCGTTTTTTGCCTTCTTGTACTGCACGTCAAAGACAGCTGCCTCAAACGAAGCCGCCAGATCGGGCAGGTGAATCGTGCGCCCGGCCTTGGTCTCCTGCTCGATGTAGAGCGTCACCGCCGTCTTGAGGCCCGAAAGCGAGAAGCGGTAGTCTCCCCTGCTGTTAAGCGCGCGGGGAAAATCGATCGCCTTGGGGTTGCCCGTCTCGGCAAGCTTGGAGATGATGGGGCCACCGGGATAGCCCAGGCCCAGCGCCTTTGCCACCTTGTCGAAGGCTTCGCCCACGGCGTCGTCGAGCGTCTCGCCGAGCACCTCGTAGTCGCCCCACGCCTTGACGTGAACAAGCATGGTATGACCGCCCGAGACGAGCGTGAAGATAAACGGCGGCTTGAGGTCGGGCTGCGCCAGCAGGTTGGCAAACAGGTGCCCCTCCAGATGGTTGACGCATACGAGCGGCTTACCGGCAGCGTAGGCAAAGCCTTTGGCAAAGGCAACGCCCACCACGAGCGCGCCCACCAGGCCCGGACCCTGCGTCACACCCACGGCGGCAAGCTCACTTGGTGCAATGGCTCCGCCCGTAAGGCCCAGCGATGCTGCGGCATCCTCGAGCGCCGCATCCACGACACTCACAATCACCTCAACGTGTTTGCGCGAGGCGATCTCGGGCACCACGCCGCCAAAGCGGGCATGAAAATCAATCTGTGTCGACACCTGGTTGGCCAGCATATTGCCATCCGCATCGATAATCGCCACCGCCGTCTCGTCGCAGGAACTCTCGATGGCAAGCACCAGGCGACGGCGCTCAATTTCGGCACGCTCCCCCTCGGAGCGCCTAGGCGCAGGCAGCGGCCATACGCGCTGCTCTGCCGCCGTCGGCTCGGGCGAGGCATTGTCGACCGGAAGCACCAGGGGCAGCGGAGCCGTCATGACGATGGCATCCTTGCCGGCACCATAATAGCCGCGGCGCCATCCTGCCTCGGTAAAGCCCAGAGCGTTATAAAGCGCGATCGCTCCCTTGTTGCCGTCCTCGACCTCGAGCGAAGCCGTGGTGCAGCCGAGCATCTGGGCATCATAGCTCACATGCGACAGCAGCTTGCGGGCAATGCCCTCACGGCGATGTGCCGGGTCGACGGCGACATCCAGAATCTGCACATCACCGTCCACGACCATACCGCCGGCAAGGCCCAGCAGCTTGCCGTCGTCGTGTGCCACCCACCAACTACGCGGCGCAGCGACGTCCTCGCCCAGTTCGGACAGGAACATGCCCGGCGTCCACGCCTCGTGTCCGGCACCTTCAAAGCAGGCAGCCTCTAGCGCGCTCGCGCCCTCGGCATCCGCCGCGCCCATGGGACGGAACTGCAGATGACGACCGGCGAGCTCATCGGCAACGCCCGTAATTTCGCTCTGTGCACTCTCAGCAAGACCAAGACGCTTGCGCTCGTTTTCCTCGGCATCCGAAAGGCGCGTGTAAATCGGCAGGACGCGAACCGGATCGCCGTCACCCGCAGCGTGCGCGAGCAGCAAGCCCTCGCCCGAAGGCCACCACAGGTCTCGCTCCACGCAGCGGGCGGTCTCGTCCTCACCCAGCAGCTTGCCATAGCGCACGAGACCGTCACCGGTCAGCTGAACCTGATCCCAGTCCGCTGCTCGGCGCCACTCATCGAGCGCCACGGCGGCCTTGACCACGTGTTCGCGCTCAAATTGACGCTCGGGTCCCTCATCGACCAGCATATACAGCGCCGGATATACCTCGCCGCGCATAGCATCGGCCAAGATACCAAGCTTGCCGCGCACGCCAGCCTTCCACGCCGTCCAAGCGCAAGCATCGAGCGTCGACACGCCCAGTAGCGGAACATTGGCACCACGCGCGAGGCCCTTGGCAGTGGAGATGCCGATGCGCACGCCCGTAAACGACCCCGGGCCGCGGCCGACCACGTAGCAACCAACATCGCTGCGATCCAGACCGGCTTGAGCCAGCACGCCATCAACGGTATTCACGAGCTCAACGTTGGCGTGACGGCGACACATGTGATCGCCACTCACGAGCTTCGTCTCGCCCGTCTGCCCATCAATCCATCTTGCCGCGCAGGCAAGCATGTCGGTCGAGGTATCGAGCGCCACCACCAGCGCGTTGTCGTTATGCAAGCTCATCTTGTACAGCCTTATCAATCAAATGGGAAAGCTCCATTGCGCGGTCACCGTGCGCCTCGAGCGTTATCGTTCGCACATCGCTGTCGCCCTCATCACGCTTGAGCGTCACCGAAAGATACTCATCCGTCAGCTCGTCTTGGAATTGTTCGCCCCATTCCAGCAGGCAAGCACCCTCATAGCCCAGCACATCGAAAATGCCCGTATCCTCGAGCTCGTAGGCATGCTCCAGGCGGTATAGATCAAAGTGAAACAGCGGAATACGACCTTGATCGTGAACGGCCATGAGCGCAAACGTAGGGCTCGTAACCATATGCCCATCGCCCAGCCCGCGCGAGACGCCCTTGGTAAAGTGAGTTTTGCCCACTCCCAGGCCACCGGTCAGGATAAGCACATCGCCGTCCTCAAGGCACGGTGCAATTAGCTCGCCAAAGTACTCCGTATCGGCAGCGCAAGTCGTTTTGTAAGTACCTACCCCCAGGCGCTCCAGGGACATATACGCTCCTTATTATTCCGAGGCGTCCTCTGGCGCGGGATGTCGCTCCAGATAGTCGCCCAGCATCTTAAAGTCTTCCTCCAGCAGCTCCTGCCATGCCGGATTGCGTAGCGCTGCTGCCGGATGGAAAGTGGGCATTACTACAAAATGCCCCATCTGGTGGAACCTGCCGCGCAGCTTAGTAATGCCAATCTCGGTCTTAAGCACAAAGTGCGTCGCGGGGTTGCCGAGCGTCACGATAATATCGGGCCAGATGCTTCGAATCTGCTCGCGCAAAAACGGTGAGCAAGCCAGCACTTCCTCGGGGCGCGGATTGCGGTTTCCCGGCGGGCGGCACTTAAGCACGTTGGCAATGTAGACGTCTTCGCGTTTGAGCCCCGCCAGCGACAAAATGCCGTTGAGGTCCTCGCCTGCCGCCCCCACAAAGGGCTCGCCCTGCAAATCCTCATTGCGGCCCGGCGCCTCGCCAATAAACATCACGCGAGCGCGGGGGTTTCCCACGCCAAACACGATATTGTGACGCGACTGGTAGAGCTGGCAGAGGTGACAATCGCCCAGAACGGCCTCGATCTCCTCGAGTGCGACCTCACGCGGCGCCTGATGGCTATGGCCGGGGATGTGCATGACGCCCATAGCGGCTCCTACACGTAGACCTTGTCGAGACGCATGCCAAAGCCGCAGGCGACCTCGTAGTTAATCGTTCCGCGCAGTCGGGCCATCTCGTCCATAGTGATCTCGGCGTCGCCATCGCGGCCGACAATGATCATCTCGTCACCATACTCGGCCTCGGGAATCTCGTGTGCCGGGTTGGACTGAATGGCGACCATAAACTGGTCCATGCAGATATTGCCAACCTGATGCACGCGCTCGCCGCGATACAGCACATCCATACGATTGGAAAGCGTACGCGATAGGCCATCGGCATAACCGATCGGCAGCGTGCAGATCTGAACGCGCGTACGCGGTACGCGGTAGGTAAAACCGTAGCCCACGCCCTCGCCCATCGCAGGGTGTGCCACGCGCGTCACGCGCGCATGGACGCTCATAACGGGATCAAGCTGCATCACGCGGCCACTCAGCTCGCACGGCTGCATGCCATACAAGCCGACGCCGGCGCGAATCATATCAAAATGCATCGAGGGGTCGAGCATCGAGGACGGCGTGTTGGCGCAGTGCACGATACCGCACTCAAAGCCCGCATCCTTAATGGCCTGAACGGCCTCGGTAAAGCGCTGACACTGCAGTTTGTAGTCCCAGCCCGAAGGTTCATCGGCCGTGGCGAAGTGAGTAAATACGCCGTCGCACTGAATACCGCGATGGAAATTAATACCGCGGACAAAGTCGAGCACCTGCGTGTAATGTACGCCAATGCGGTTCATGCCCGTCTCGATGGCGAGATGATACTTGCCCACCTTGCCCGCCGCGACGGCACATTCGCCATACGCAAGAGCAAAGTCAGACGTATAGACCGAGGGCATGATATCAAACTCGAGCAACGTCGGAATAGCCTCGATAGGCGGCTCGCTTAGGATGAGGACGGGTTTCGTAATCCCGCCCTGTCGGAGCTCAACGCCCTCGTTAACCGTCGCCACGGCAAACATGTCGGCACCGGCCGAATACATGATCTTGGCGCACTCAACAGCTCCATGACCATAAGCATCGGCCTTGACCACGCAGCACAGGCGCTGACGCGGATTCAGCAAGTTCTTATAGGCCCTCGTGTTGCGACGGAGCGCCCCGCGGTCGATCTCGACCCAGGACCAGCGCGTCAAATCGGCTTTATTCATGATTAGTCATCCGACCCTTCGTCCATGATTCCCAGATCTTCGAGCGCATCCTTTGCCGCCAGCTCCATGGCAGGACCGATCAAGTCGATAAGATCGGTCGCGATGACGCTCTTCTCACCATACTCCGTCGCCGCGGCAAAACCGGCGTAGCTGTGAAGTGCGACGGCGTACGAATACAGCAACTCCCAACGATCCATCTCGTCGCGCATGGTGGCAAGCGTGCCGGCCAAAATACCCGCGAGAACATCACCCGAACCGGCAGTTGCCAGAGAAGCCGGACCCGAGAGCGGCAGCAGCACACGCTCAACGCCACAGATAGCCGTCGTCGGCCCCTTGGCAATGACCACCAGATTGTCGGAGCCTGCAGCCCAGACAACCTTCTGCGCGGCCGCAATCGCGGTACCAAGGTCGTTCACCTCGTCACCGGCAACCAGACGCGAAAGCTCACGATAGTGCGGTGTCATAACCAACGGCTGCTCGCGACGATACATCTCGGGGTTACTATCAATACCGTCAATGGCAATCTTAGCAAGGCAGTTGAGTGCATCGGCGTCCAAAATTAGCGGTACATCAAGCTCGAGCAAGCCCGAAACCACCTGCATAGCGCCGGCAGACGTCGTCATACCGGGACCGCACAGCACGCAGCTGTACTTCTTTGCGATCTCGCACACCGTCATGCGCGCAGCGGCGCCAAAGGAGCCGCGGGAATCAGACGGAATAGCAAAGACCGGAATCGAAGGAAGTGCCATGCGAATGAGATTGGCACAGGCGTCAGGAGCCGCGACTGCCACGTAACCAGCACCCGCGCGAGCTGCAGACTTGGCCGCCATAATGGCAGCACCAGGATATTGCGCTGATCCGGCGACAATAAGCACGGAGCCACGGGAATACTTATCGATATTCGATGGTAGCGGAGCAAAGTAATCAACTAAGTCACCGGGCTCGACAATCTCGGCGGCGTGGTCGACATCATCGATGACCTCGTCAAGACGGTCGTAAAGATTGCCGCAGGTCAAATCGCCGGCATACTCAGGACCATCAGCGCTATACAGACCAATCTTGGGCGCAATCATCGTCACCGTGCGCTCGGCACGAATGCAGTCGTCATCAACAACGCCCGTCTCGGCATTCAGGCCCGAGGGGACATCAATGGATACGACACAATCGGCGCATTCATTGACCGTAGGAATCCAAATGGAGAACGGCGCACGCAGATTCCCGTGGAAACCGGTACCAAAAATGGCATCGACAACAACATCGGCCTTATCGATCAAAACCTCGAGTTCGTCACGCGAGGGACCGACGCAAACGTGCACATCGCGGCCGGCAGTTCGACGAGCAACATGACGTGCCAGAGCAGCAGGAATCTCATCCGGCTCAACCGGAGAAACGATATCCACGTCCACACCCTTGTGGCTCAGGATATCGGCGGCAACCCAACCGTCGCCGCCATTATTACCAAAACCGACCAGAACGAGAACCCGATCGGGATTGAGCTTCAAGACCTCGTTGGCGGCAAACTCACCCGCTAGCTCCATAAGCTCGGCCTTCGAAGTCCCTTCGCGTTCGATGATATCCTCGAGACGAACGACTTCTTCGGTACTCAAAACCGGTTTCATCTATGCTCCTAGCGTATCTTGCGAAGCATCGCCCAGGTGCTCCGTCAATGCTGAATTCTGCAGCTGTTCAAGCTCATCTAAAACAGAGCAAGCCTCTTTAAATGTCTGCGCAACGCGTTTCTTGTTGCTCACTTTTTCTTCCTTAGGCTTAGGTCGGGCATCCTCGGTGATTGCAATGGCATTAGCGACAGCCAAGTCACCCGTAAGGGTAATAGAAAGAGCGACCTCGACAACACCCAGTTCTTGAGCGATCTCGAGAGCACGGCCCGAAAGCAGCGCCTTCGGTTTGCCGAGTTTATCACGCGTAACCGAAACATCCTTGCGACCAACGCCTTGACTAAAACCCGTGCCGAGAGCTTTAAGTACCGCCTCGCGCGAAGCAAAGCGGCTGGCATAGTGAGCAGCGGGACGCGATGATGCATCGCAATACGCGCGCTCTTCTTCGGTAAACACACGCCGAGCAAACGACGGCGTCTTTTCAAGAATTGATTTCATACAGGAAATCTCGACGATATCAACGCCGATACCAGCTTCAGCCATGTTCACCTCCATATCGCACAGACTAAGTTATTGTAGCCCGTTCACAGAAGATGCGACAAACGAGGGTTATAAAACACAGCTACTATGTGAGACAAAACCCGTTAACGCAAAAAAGGGGGAGGCCGCGAGGCCTCCCCCTTCCAAGTTCAAGCGTACGGCT
>CATWVA010000034.1 GCA_958354105.1 uncultured Collinsella sp. | reverse complement strand
TGAGCAGTCGGGCATGAGTTCCAAGCAGGTCAACGGTGCCAAGAAGGTCCTGACGGCAGCCGCGCTCACCTATGTGGCGGCGGCGCTCACTTCGATCATTCAGCTGCTCTACCTGATGGCTCGCTACAACAGAAACTCCAACCGATAACAACTTGGCTTGACAGGCGCCGCGGAGATTTGTGTCCCCGCGGCGCTGTACTATGTGTTGGACTTGAATTTGCGCAGGGCCGGAGCCCTTGTGCACGATGACGAAAGGAGGCTGCGTGGCAGGCTGGAATCTAACCGGCAATGCCGTTTCCGCCGAGTTCGACGGTTCGGATGAGCAGGAGCGCAAGGAGCTCAGCGTGAGCCTGGCGGTAGAGATCGCTGCCGGTGCGCTCGATGCCATTCCGCAGCTGAGCGTCTTGGGCGAGGTCACGGGCTTCCGTGGCCCCAATGCCCGAAGCGGCCACTGCTACTTCCAGATTAAGGACGATTCGGCCGCCGTTGACTGCATCATTTGGAAGGGCGCCTATCTCAAGCGCACGTTCGATCTGCGCGACGGCATGCAGGTGAGCTTTAAGGGCAGCTTCAATCTCTACAAGCCTACGGGTCGCATGAGCTTCGTTGCCCGTTCGTTCTCGCTGGCGGGGGAGGGCCTGCTGCGTCAGCAAGTGGCTCAGTTGGCCGAAAAGCTGCGTCGCGAGGGCCTGATGGACGAGGCGCGCAAACGTCGCATTCCGGTGTTTTGCTCGCGTGTGGCAGTCGTCACCTCGCTTTCGGGTGCCGTGATCGATGACGTCAAGCGCACGCTGCGCCGTCGCAACCCGCTTGTCGAGCTTGTTTGCGTGGGTGCCAAGGTGCAAGGCGAGGGTGCGCCGGCAGAGCTTATTGAAGGCTTGCGCCGCGCCGCTGCCATTACGCCGGCACCCGATTGCATCTTGCTGGTGCGCGGCGGTGGCTCCTTCGAGGACCTCATGACCTTTAATGACGAGGAGCTTGCCCGCGCGGTGGCGGCTTGTTCCGTACCCGTGGTGACCGGCATTGGCCATGAGCCCGATACCTCGATTTGCGACATGGTGAGCGATCGACGCGCCTCCACGCCCACGGCGGCGGCGGAATCGGTGGCGCCGGCTATGACGGAGTTGGCCGATGTGCTCGAGGCGCGCCATCAGCGTCTGGGTGCCGCGATGGCATCGATGATTGGGTCGAATCAGGTTGATCTGGAGATGCTCGACCAGCGCGGCCGTCGTGCCTGGGATATCTATACGGCACGCTTGGGCGATGCGCTCGATGCCGCCGCATGCCGCCCGTGTCTCAACGATCCGACGTTTATGGTCGACCGTCGTGAGTCAGAGCTTGCGCTGACTGCCGATCGCCTGTCGGGCGCCATAATACGCTCGGTCGGGACATTCCGCTCCAACTTTGAACGCCTGCCCGAGCGTCTGGTTGCAAGCACCTCGGGGTTCGATGGCAAGCGCCATGCACTCACGCTTGCGAGCTCCCGTCTGGAGCATCAGGGGCGCACGATGCTCAGCAAGCCAGCGTCCGACTTGGGCCGTGCAGCGGCTTCGCTCGATGCCCTGTCGCCGCTCAAGGTGCTTGCCCGCGGCTATTCCATCGCGTACAGCGATGATGGTGTGGCCGCGAGCGCCAAGACCTTTAAGCCTGGCGACGCCATTCGCGTGCGCATGGCAGACGGCAACGTGGCAGCAACGGTCGATACGGTCGAGTAGGCCGCGTTTCATAGCGATAAACCTTTAGGAAAGGAAACAGATATGGCAGAGAAGACCCCGGTCGAGCAGCTTACGTACAAGCAGGCCTCGCAGGAGCTGGAGCTCATCATCCGCAGCCTGGAGTCGGGCGATATGGAGCTCGAGGAGTCGCTCGAGAGCTATACCCGCGGCGTGGAGCTCCTCAAGAGCCTGCGCACCCGCCTGTCCGATGCCGAGCAGAAGGTTTCGGTGCTCCTGAAGGACGTCGACGGCAACGACGTGCTCGCCGACGGCGAGGCCGCCAACACCGACGACAACCTCTCGTTCTAACAACCCCGACCAAATATAATTATCTTGGTCTGCGAGAAAGGAACCAACCATGTGTGATTGCATCTTCTGCAAAATCGCCAACCACGAGATCCCCTCGACCGTTGTCTATGAGGACGACCAGGTCATCGCTTTTGACGACCTCAACCCCCAGGCGCCAGTCCATACGCTCGTGATCCCCAAGAAGCACTACAGCGACATCGTCGACAACGTGCCGGTCGAGACCATGGGTGCCATGGCTCACGCCATCCAGGAGGTCGCCAAGGCCAAGGGTCTGGAGGACGGTTTCCGCGTCATCTCCAACAAGGGCGTCAACGCCGGCCAGACCGTCATGCACTTCCACATGCACGTCCTCGGCGGCAAAAACCTGGGCGAGAACCTCATCTGAGGGCGCGTAGCCCGTCGACTTGGCTGCCTTTGGAGTAATCTATGCAGCTTTCTCAACTCGAATACCTTCAAGCGGTAGCGAACTATGGCGGCGTGCGCAAAGCAGCTCGCGCCGTTCATGTGAGTCCGCAGGCTGTTTCGTCGGCAATCAAAAAGTTGGAATCTGAGTATCAGATTGTTTTGCTCGACCGATCGGCGGGGGAGGCTGTTTTGTCTCCGGCGGGCAGAGAATTTGCGCGTCGTGCACGCGTGATCCTGGCACAAGTCGACGATCTCAAAAAATACACCCAATCGGGGAACGGCGGCGTTTCGCCCGACGGCCATTTCCGTCTTTACGCCCCCTGCCTTCATGGGCGGGGGCGCCTTTTTGCCGAAAACTGGTATGACTCGTTTGAACGCTCGCACCCTCAGATTCACCTTGATGTGTGGCATCAGCCAACGGCTACATGCTTTGAATCACTTATACTTGGAATTTCGGACGCGGCTATCTCGTTTGAGGAACCACGGGATAGCGTCCTTTCTTCAAAATATTTGGGTGAAAAGGAGCTCAAGGTTCTTTCATACCCAGCGGGTCATCAATCTGTTGACGCTATGACCATTCGTGAGTTACTGGGCGGCAGGCTCGCTGTTCCCATTAATTTGTCACCCTGTCTCAATGCGATTAACCAATGCCCTGAAGCCCAGCTCGTCAATTTTCGTTTCCGTGATGTCGAATACGGAAACAGGGCGCAGACTGAGTTTCTTCAAGCCGGGGGATTGATATTGAGCTTTTCTGGCTCTTCTCTCGCATTAGATGGATTGGAAGTGAGCGAGTGCTCTATTGAAGGCTCGCATGACGTAGCCTTGCCCATCTACTTTTGCTATCGACAAAATGCCTGGACCGATCGACACCAGACGGTATTTCTTCACCTATTGCGTCATCTTGCTTCGTGAGACCATTTGGCCTCGTGTCGTCAAGTGAATGTTGACGCCTTGTAACACATGACTGACGGCTTTGCCCTCATGCTTTTCCAAGATTCCGATTTAGATTGTTGACTCTTGGAGGGCGGAGCATGAAAAACCGTACGGTTTTGCTTTATATGACGTTCGTTTTTCTGTCGAACTTCAGCACCATTTTGTATTTTCTGACGGTTTACCTTGAATTCGTCGGATTCTCGATGGTGGCGATTTCTAGCATGATGATTGCATATCAAGTGAGCAAGTTCATCCTCGAAGTTCCCACTGGCTATATTGCTGATAGGTTTGGACGAAAGACAAGCGGTCTCGTTGGCGTCGTGGGGATGCTTGGATACTACGCCGCCCTGCTTCTCGTCCGTTCCCCTCTGCTTTTAATCGGTGCGTTCGCTCTCAAAGGTTTTGCCGTTGCATGTCTGAGCGGATCCATAGAAGCGATTTACATAGACAGCGTCTCTCGGGACCAGCTCGTAAGACTTAATGTCGTTGAGCGATTTGTTTTCTATGCCTCTTATGCCATCTCCGCTTGCGTGGGCGGTTTCATTTCGTCTGCTGGCGCGTATCTCATTGGGCTTTCGGTCGATATCATCGTCATGGTGTTGACGTTGGTTGTCGTTGTCTGCATTCCTGAGATGCGAAGAGGGGGCACTGCGGGGACACCTGAGCGTGGAATTAGCCCGAAGATGATCGGTGCCGCTATTGCGGGTAATGGCATTCTTCGTTCAGCGTTCATCATGGACTGTTCTCAGGCATTTGCTTTTGTCGCCCTGGAAGACTTTTTCTCACTGCTGCTTACGGGTCGCGGAATGAATGCCGTCGCTTCGGGTGTGACCATTGCGGTCCAGCTCCTTGCCTCGGCCTCCATGGGGCTTATTGTGCCCAGTGTGATTGCTCATGTCGACAAGAGCCGTTTTGCGCGTATTTGCGGCATCGTGCGCCTTTCCCTGACTGCTCTATTTTTGATTCCCTTTACTCCGGTCTATTTGCTGCCCGTGTTCTATGTGTTGCAGACGGTCGCCTACTCGTTATTTGCTCCAATTAAATACTCAATTTTTCAAAATGCCGCCGATTCTTCGATGCGCTGTTCACTGATTTCGGTTCAAAGCCAGATGGTGGCGGTGGGTGCCATCCTTTTCTATCTGTTCAATGCTGCGTTGGGCAGCATCGCGGGCATTCGAGTCATATTGCTTGTCGCGCTCGGGATTTCTTCTTTGGTGTATATCCCCGCGCTATTTCGTCTTACAAGTCAAAGGCCATGCGTATTTAGGCACCGATAACTTATATATCAACGCAATAAACCCGAGCGCGAGGGCGTTTGGGTTTATTATTGAAGCGTATGTAACCTGGCGGCGCAACACCGCCTGTTAGTAGGGAGACACATGAACGTTCTGGTCGTCAACGCGGGATCTTCGACCCTTAAGTATCAGGTCATCGATACCAAGTCCCACAAGGTGTCCGCAAAGGGCTCCTGCGAGCGCGTCTGCTTTACCGGCGGTACCTTCACCCACGCTGCCAACGGTTCCAAGAAAGTGACCGAGAACATCGAGTTCCCTGACCACAAGGTCGCCATCGAGGTCGTTCTGAAGGACCTCGAGGCCAACGGCGTCAAGATCGAGGGCATTGGCCACCGTATCGTTCAGGGCGGTTGGTACTTTGGCGACTCCTCCCTCGTCGACGAGGACGTTCTCGCCAAGATTCGCGAGGTCGCCCCGCTGGCGCCGCTGCACAACAACCCTGAGGCCAACGTTATCGAGTACTGCCTCGAGCAGTATCCCGACCTGCCCAACGTCACGGTCTACGACACCGCTTTCCACTTCAACATGCCCGAGGTCGCCAAGACTTACGCCCTGCCCAAGGACGTCTGCGACAAGCTGCACATCCGTAAGTACGGCGCCCACGGCACCAGCTACCGTTACATCTCCAAGAAGGTCGCCGAGATGACCAACGGCGAGGCCCGCAAGGTCGTCGTGTGCCATATCGGCTCCGGCGCTTCCCTGTGCGCCATCGAGGACGGCAAGTGCATGGACACCACCATGGGCTTGACGCCGCTTGACGGCGTCATGATGGGCACCCGCTGCGGCTCCATCGACCCGGCTACCGTGTGCTACCTGCAGCGCGAGGGCGGCTACACCTTCGACGAGGTCGACGAGATGATGAACAAGAAGTCCGGCCTTTTGGCTGTGACCGGCGGCAAGACCAACGACTGCCGCAACGTCGAGGAGCTCGCCGCCGCTGGTGACCCCGAGGCTCAGCTCGCCTTCGACATGTTTGTCTACAAGATTGCCGCCAAGGCGGCCGAGATGGCTACTTCTATGTGCGGTATGGACACCCTGGTCTTTACCGCCGGCATCGGCGAGCACGCTCCGGCCGTCCGCGCCGGCGTTGCCGACCGCCTGGCCTTTATGGGCGTCAAGATGGATCATGCCCGCAACGCCCTGCGTGGTGACGGCGCTTGGTGCCTGTCTGCCAAGGATTCCAAGGTCAAAATCTTTGTCATCCCCACGGACGAGGAGTTCATGATCGCTTCCGACGTCGAGCGCATCGTCAACGCCAAGTAATTACAAGAGGGGAGGGGCTGGACGACCGAGCGCCGTTCGGCCCCTCTTTTGCGCTCGCTGGTCGATATATCTGATAGCTATTTATCAAGTTATGATAACTTCTTATTAACATGCGGCCGCCTTAAGGGGCCTGTACCGACCGTATTGCATTGCAAAGGAGTCTCATGAACGTACTTGTTGTTAACGCTGGCAGCTCAAGCCTTAAATATCAACTCTTGGATACCGATACCCGCGAGGTTTTCGCCAAGGGCAACTGCGAGCGTATCGGCTCGGACATGGGCATCTTTGGTCACGCCGAGAACGGTGGCGCCAAGCAGACCGAAGAGGTTCCCTTCCCCGATCATCGCTCGGCCATTGCGCGCGTACTCGAGGAGCTCGAGAAGACCGACTTTACGATTGACGGCATTGGACATCGTGTCGTTCAGGGTGGCTGGCACTTCGATGATTCTGCGGTCGTCGACGACGAAGTCATGGCCAAGATTCTTGAGGTGGCCCCGCTCGCTCCGCTGCACAATTACGGCGAGGCCGCGGCAATCGAATATTGCCGCGAGAAGTATCCGGAGCTGCCCAACGTGGCCGTCTTCGACACCTCGTTCCACATGACCATGCCCGAGGTCGCCTACACCTACGCGCTGCCCAAGGACGTGTGCGACAAGTACCACGTGCGCAAGTACGGCGCACACGGTACGAGCCACCGCTACGAGTGGATGATGGCCAAGGAGATCCTGGGCTCGCGCTGCCACCGCCTGCTTTCGTGCCATCTGGGCAACGGCGCTTCGCTTGCCGCTATCGAGGACGGCGTGTGCCGCGACACCACGATGGGCCTCACGCCGCTTGACGGTCTGATGATGGGTACCCGCTGCGGTTCCATTGACCCGGCTACCGTATGCTACCTGCAGCGCGAGGGCGGCTACAGCTATCAGGAAGTCGATGACATGATGAACAAGCAGTCTGGCCTGCTTGCCATCTCGGGCATCTCCAACGACGCCCGCGACATCCGTACGCGCGCCTCCGAGGGCGACGAGCGCTGCCTGCTCGCCTTCGATATGTTCGCCTACAAGGCCATGCAGCAGGCTGGCTCCATGATCGCTTCCATGGCGGGCGTGGACACCATCACCTTTACCGCCGGCATCGGCGAGAACGACTGGTCGATCCGCAAGGCCTTCTGCGACTGCTTTGAGTGGCTGGGCGTACGCATCGACAACAATAAGAACCGCGAGGCCGTGGGCAACGGCCCACAGGTCATCAGTGCCGCCGGTTCCGCCGTCACGGTCATGGTCATCCCCACCGACGAGGAATACATGATCGCCCACGACGTCGAGCGCCTGACCAAGAACAACTAACGTGCGTATTTGCAATTGAATGAAAGGCCTCCAGAGCAAACGGCTCCGGAGGCCTTTTTGTTGGCAGAAGGACGACGACCCAAGCTTTGCCGCTCAGATCCAAAGTGATCGATTCCAAACACATACGCCCTCAGCAACGTCACCCATGCATTCAGATCCTCAGCCCCAGCTCGTAGCCAAGCCGCCGTCCACTCCAGATTCCCTGAATACCACGTAGCGGCAGGGACCCCACAGGGTAAAGCTCTGAAAACATTCCGCAGGACGGAGGAAGCCCCCGCCGCACGTAGTGCGCAGCGGGGGCTTCCGACATGTCCGAGGACGTTTTCAGAGCTTTACCCTGTAGGGTCCCGAGGGGATATGTCCGCTACTCAGCCATCTGAGCCTGGACGGCGGTGATGGCCACGACACCCACGATGTCGTCGGCAGAGCAGCCGCGCGACAGGTCGTTGACCGGCTTGGCGATGCCCTGCAGGATGGGGCCGTAAGCGTCGGCGCCAGCGAAGCGCTGGACCAGCTTATAGCCGATGTTGCCTGCCTCGAGGTCGGGGAACACGAGCACGTTGGCCTTACCGGCGACGGAGGAGCCGGGAGCCTTGAGCTGGGCGACGGTGGGGACGATGGCAGCGTCGAGCTGCAGGTCACCATCGATGGCGAGCTCGGGAGCCTTCTCCTTGCAGAACTTCACGGCCTCCTGGACCTTCTTGGCGACCTCGCCGCCAGCGGAGCCCATGGTGGAGTAGGAGAGCATGGCCACGTGCGGCTCAACGTTGCCCATGAAGGTGGACCAGGAGTGAGCGGAGGCGATGGCGATCTCGGAGAGCTCGTCGGAGGACGGGTTGATGTTGAGGCCACAGTCGGCGAAGATCAGCGTGCCGTCGGTGCCGAACTGCGGGGTATCGGTGCACATCACGAAGAAGGCCGAGACCAGCTTGGTGCCCGGGGCGGTCTTGAGGATCTGAAGCGCAGGGCGCAGGGTGTCGGCGGTGGAGTGGCAGGCGCCAGAGACCAGGCCGTCGGCATCGCCCATCTTGACCATCATAGTGCCAAAGTAGGTGGCGTCCATCACCTGGGCGCGAGCCTGCTCGATGGTAACGCCCTTCTTGGCGCGGAGCTCGGCAAACTTCTGCGCGTACTCCTCGTGCTTCTCGGCATTGCGCGGGTCGATGACGGTAGCGCCGGGAACGTTGATCTCGTCGGGGTTGCCCAGGATGACGATCTTTGCCAGGCCCTCCTCGATGATCTTGGTGGCCGCGACGATGGTGCGCGGATCCTCGCCCTCGGGCAGGACGATCGTCTTAAGGTCGGCCTTGGCGGCAGACTTCATACGGTTAAGGAAATCGCTCATGTTACTCCTTACAAGCGTTTCACTAAGCTCCAGGCGCCCGGCTGTTCACGAATAAACCCGCTGCTAGCGGGTTTACCTTTCAAATTTGTACGCCGCGGTGCTTGAGCTTTCCTTGTGTGGCAAGCTCATTATAGGACGCATTAGCGCTATAATCGCTCTGATAAATATGTCTCGAAGAATGTTCGAGAAAAGCCCAGCTAACGAGCCCGTGGCTTTTGACAAGGAGTATCGATGCAGATTACCTCAGGCCTGCCTGAAGGCTTTAACGCCGGCGCGTACGACATGATTGTCGTCGGTGCTGGATATGCCGGTGCCGTTTGCGCCCGCCGTCTTGCCGAGACCATCGGCTATCGTGTTGCCGTTTTGGAGCGCCGTAGCCACATTGCGGGCAATGCCTATGACTGCACTGACGAGGCCGGAATCCTGATCCACGAGTACGGTCCGCATATCTATCACACCTTTAACGAGCGCGTGCACAATTTCCTGTCGCGCTTTACCAAGTGGACGGATTATCAGCACAAGGTGCTCGCCAACATCAACGGTACCCTTATGCCCGTGCCCTTCAACCATGCGAGTCTCAAGCTCGCCTTTGGTGACGAGCGCGGCGAGGAACTGTATCAGAAGCTCGTGGAGACCTTTGGCAAGGATGTCAAGGTGCCCATCATGGAGCTGCGCAAGAAGAACGACCCCGACTTGGCCGAGGTCGCCGATTACGTCTACGAGAACGTCTTTTTGCATTACACCATGAAGCAGTGGGGCCAGACGCCCGATCAGATCGACCCCTCGATCACCGGCCGCGTTCCTGTCTTTGTGGGTGATGATGACCGCTACTTCCCGCAAGCTCCCTTCCAGGGCATGCCGCAGGAGGGCTACACGGCGCTCTTTGAGCACATGCTCGACCACGACCTGATCGACGTGTTCTGCGACGTGGACGCCCGCGATCTCTTTGAGATCGACGAGACCACCGTCAAGATCGGTGGCAAGGTCTACGGCGGCGAGATTGTCTATACCGGTCCGCTCGATGAGCTGTTCAACCTCGACCTGGGCGCTCTGCCGTACCGCACGCTCGATATGAAGTTCGAGACGCTCGATATGGACCAGTTCCAGCCCGTGGGCACCGTCAACTACACCACGAGCGAGGACTACACGCGTATCACCGAGTTCAAGAACATGACCGGTCAGGTCCTGCCCGGCAAGACCACCATCATGAAGGAGTACTCCAAGGCCTATACGCCCGGCTCGGGCGAGACGCCGTACTACGCCATTCTTGAGCCCGAGAACCGTGAGCTCTATGAGCGCTATCTTGAGCGCGTCCAGAACCTGACGAACTTCCACCCGGTGGGTCGTCTGGCCGAGTATCGTTACTACGATATGGACGCCGTGACCAATTCCGCCCTCGATCTTTCGGATGAGATTATCGCCTGCCATGCATAAAGTCATAACATTCGGTATTCCCTCGTATAACGCCGCCAAGGACATGGACCATTGCATCACCTCCATCTTGGAGGGGAGCAATTACGCCACCGATATCGAGATTATCATCGTCGATGACGGTTCCAAGGACGAGACGGCCGCTAAGGCCGACGAGTGGGAGGCGCGTTACCCCGGCATTATCCGCGCGGTGCATCAGGAGAACGGCGGCCACGGTATCGCCGTCCTTTCGGGCTTGCGCGAGGCGCAGGGCACCTACTACAAGGTTGTCGACTCGGACGACTGGCTTGACGGCGCTGCCCTTTCGACCATGCTTTCGATCCTGCGTGGCTTTGAGGAGCGCGACCAGCGCGTTGACCTGTTTATCTCGAACTACGTGTACGAGAAAGTTTACGAGGGAACGCATACCGCTATTGGCTACAAATTTGCCCTGCCGCGCAAGAAGATCTTTTCCTGGGATCAGATCGGTCATTTCCGCCTGGACCAGAACCTACTCATGCACAGCCTGTGCTATCGTACGGATGTGCTGCGCGAGTCCAACCTTCCCATGCCGCCGCACACGTTCTATGTGGACAACATCTACGCCTACGTACCGCTGCCGCGTTGCAAGACCATGTACTACGCCGACATTGACCTCTACCGCTACTTTATCGGTCGCGAAGGCCAGAGCGTCAACGAGGCAACGATGGTCAAGCGTCTGGACCAGCAGTTCCGTGTTACGCGTATCATGATGGAGTCGTACCACTTGTACAGCGATGTTGAGTCGTCGCGCCTGCGTTCGTACATGATGGGCTACTTCACCATGATGATGGCGATTTGCTCGGTGCTCACCAAACTTTCCGAGGAAGATTGCGCCGACGAGCGCCTAAAGACGCTGTGGAATGATTTGAAGGTCTACGACGAGCGCATGTATCGTCGTGCCCGCTACGGCGTGGTCGGCTTCTTCACCAACCTGCGCGGACGGGCCGGAGACAAAACCACACTCGGCCTATACCGTCTTGCCTCAAAGATCTTCAAATTCAACTAGCTGCTGAGTAATCGCTGCTGATAGGTTGACTGGGCCCCTTGGCCTTTAGTTTGCTACTGCGAACAGTCCTGCTCGCACGGAAAGCACATTTAGTGCTTTCCGGCTCATGCGGAACTTGTATCAAACTAAAGGCCAAGGGGCCTCTGCTATAAGAATCAATTGTCAGGCTGTCTGAATTTGAAGATCTTAGACGCGCGGTACACAGGGGCCTGGGCTGAAAAGAATTTGGTTGGTAGTCGGTCGGAGGCGGGCGGGCGTTACGTTTGTCGCGAGTTCCGCATGCAAAGAAGGCCACTTAATGTGGCCTTCGTCTTGCATAGGACTGTAGAGCAGCAAACGTAACGCCCGCCCGCCTCCGACCGACGGTCGAGTGGATTACTTCGCGGCGCCGGGGATGCTGTGGGATGTTTTGGCGGTTTTGGCTCCGTTTACGATGGCGGTTTCTAGGGCCCTTACGGCGAGCATGCCCAGCAGGTCTAGGGGAACGGCGGCGCTTGCCTGGGTGCCCAGTTTGCCGCTGGCGAGGGTGTAGATGGTGTCGCCGTCGTTGGTGGTGTGCGTGGGACGGATGGCGTGTGCGTAGGCGTCTGCGGCCATCTGGGAGACCTTGGTGGCTTGTGCCTTAGTGAGTTCCACGTTGGTGACGATGCAGCTGATGGTGGTGTTGGTGCGGTCGAGCGGCATTTGCATGGAGCCGGCGGCGGCAAAGGCTGCGAGCTCCATGTCGACGATCTGGTCGCTATCTGCTGCAGCGCGCATACCAGCGACCCATTCACCGGTGAAGGGGTCGACGACGTTGCCGCAGGCGTTGACCGAGACCACGGCACCCACCTTAACAGGGCCGAGTGCCACGGCGGCAGTGCCTAGGCCGGCCTTCATGCAGGTGGCGGGGCCCATGAGCTTGCCCACGGTGGCACCCGTGCCGGCACCCACATTGCCTTGCTCGAGTGTGGTGGGGGTGTTGTCGAGCGCCTCGCGCACGGCGGCGATGCCCGCCTCAATGTCGGGGCGAACGGTGGGATCGCCAAAGGCGAGGTCGAAGATACAGCTGGAGCACACAATAGGCACCTGCGTGGGGCCGACGGGAAGGCCGATGCCGCGGCTCTCAAGCTCGCGAGCGACGCCGCTTGCAGCCTCGAGGCCAAAGGCCGATCCGCCCGAAAGGCAGACGGCGTGGACCTTGTCGACGGTGTTCTCGGGTCGCAGCAGGTCGGTTTCGCGCGATGCTGGAGCACCGCCGCGAACGTCAACGCCGCCGGTGGCGCCCTCGGGTGCCACGATTACGGTGCAACCGGTGCCGGCCTCCTCGTCCGTATAGTTGCCATAGCAAAAGCCATCGACATCGCAGACGTCAATGGTCTCGAGCAGTGTATCCATGTTTAACTCCTATCGGTTTTCCGCCGCGCCTTGTGCCCGGTCGGGATCCGTACGGTACGCCAAAATTGTAGGCGCCGGGGGATACCCAGCGCCAGATGCAATTACGAGAGTTTTTGAATCGCGCGCGCGACGCGGGCGATGGGTAGGCCCACCACGTTATAGAAGTTGCCCGAAATATCGTGCACGAGCATGCGTCCTCCTGTGCCCTGAATGCCGTAGGCGCCGGCCTTGTCCATGGGCTCACCCGAGGCGACGTAGTGCTCGATCTGCTCGTCGCTGAGCTCGTAGAACGTCACGTCGGTCACATCGACAAAGGATAGGCTTTCGGCGGCATGCGGGGCGGCCGTATCGCCTGCCTTAACGATGCAGACGCCGGTTGCAACCTGGTGCGTGCGGCCCGAAAGCTCACGGAGCATGGTGCGCGCCTCGTCCTCGGTTGCCGGCTTGCCCAGAATCTTGCCGTCAAAGGTGACGATGGTGTTGGCCGCGACCGTCAGCTCATTGGGCTCGGCATGCTCGGCGGCAACGGCGGCGGCTTTTGCGCGTGCTAAGCGTTCAACGAGCGTAAGCGGGGCCTCGCCATCAAACGGCGTTTCGTCGATATCGGCAGGAATGATGCGAATGGTATAGCCCGCCTCGCGCATCAACTCGATGCGGCGCGGTGATTGCGAAGCCAAAATCATAGCTGAATGCCCTCGGCAACCTTCTCGACGGCCTTGTCGCCGGCGAGCGTGCGCAGCAGCTCAAGCGCAAAGGGGAGCGACTGGGCCATGCCGCTGGCGGTGATGATGTTGCCGTCTTGCGTAACCTTCTCGCCGGTATAGGCGTCTTCGGGGAAGCTTTTCTCAAAGCCAGGGAAGCACGTGGCGTGGCGCCCCTCGAGCAGGTCGAGCTCGCCCAGGATAAACGGGGCGGCGCAGATGGCGGCGACGTGCTTGGTCGCGGCGAACTCGCAGACCACGTCGCAGACGCGCTGATCGGCGCGCAGGTTGGTGGCACCGGGTAGGCCGCCGGGTAGCACGACGCAGTCGTACTCGTCAAAGTCGATCTCATCAAAGAGCGCATCGCAGGTCACGGGGATCTGCAGCGAGCTTACGACCTCACGCGTGGGCATGATCGAGACGAGCGTGGCGCGCACGCCGCCGCGACGCATGACATCGACCATGGTCAAGCATTCAATAGTTTCAAAGCCATCGGCGGCGAGAACGGCAACGCTGGGCATGAGGGTTCCTTTCATAGGCGGCATACAATTAGCCGTCTTATACCCCGAAGACCTCCGCTTGCCACGCTCGATTTCCCAATGATTTTTCTGAGCAATGATTAAGTGGCTAGTTGCGCCTAAGGTGGACGACGGTCTCGCAGTGGAAGGTTTGCGGGAATAGGTCGACCGGTGTGATCTTGATGGGAGAGAAAGTGCCTTCCTCGACAAAGCGCTTAAGATCGCGCGCCAGGGTGGCCGGGTCGCAGCTCACGTAGGCGACGTCGCGAGCACTCGTGCTGGCGATAAGGTCGATCGCCTCGGGGGCGAGGCCTGCGCGCGGCGGGTCGACCACCAAGACGTCGGCATCCTGGTCGGGGAACTCGCGCACCGCGTCTCCGCCAATGACGTCGACGTTATCAAGCTTGTTGATCTCCAGGTTACGGCGCAGGTCGCGCACGGCGGGACCGTAGGCCTCGACAGCGGCGACAAAGTCGCAGCGGCGGGCGAGCGGCAGGGTAAAGGTGCCGGCACCACAGTACAGGTCCACGGCAAGCTCGTCTTCCTGCGGGTCGAGTGCTTCCATGACAAGGTCGATCAAAATCTCGGCACCCTTGGTGTTGACCTGGAAAAAAGACGGGGCAGACAAGCGCATCTGGCCGTCAGCGATGTTCTCGGTCCACGAGCCCTCTCCGGCGAGCATCTCCACCTTGGAAACGCGGCGGGCCTTCTTTTCGCCCTTGCTCATCACGCGCACGATGCTCGTGGGGTGGGCGGCGTCCGCCAGCACGCGGGAGACCTGCGAGCGCGGAAAAGAGCCTGTGGGCGTCCAGAGTGCGACCTCGAGTGCCTTGGTGCGACGCGAGGCGCGAATGCCCACGCGCTCCAAGCCCAGGTCGTGGCTGCCGCTCAGATAATTGAGCGCGCCGACAACCGATTTGAGTGCCTTGGGGAAGCGTTTGTCGAACAACGGGCACGAATCGACGGTCACAATCTTGCTGGGATCGACGCCGTGCATGCCAAGGCGCACGCGACCGTTGACGACGGTCGGTTCGAGCTCGATTTTATTGCGGTAGCCCCAGTCGTCCTTGGTGTGGCGGATGGGCTGCACCAGCTCGTCGACTTGCTCAGGGGTGAACTTGCCGATGCGCTCGAGCGTGGAGCGCAGGTTTTGCTCCTTGGCGGCAAGCTGAGCGGTGCGTGAGAGGCTGCCCCACGAGCAGCCACCGCAGATGCCCACGAAGGGGCAGGGAGGCTGAATTCGATCGGGGCTCGGCTCCTGAATCTCGGTGGCGCGGGCGCGCATAAACGATTTGCCGTCCTGCACGATCTCGGCCTCGACGGTGTCGCCCGCCACGGCGCCCTGCACAAATACGGCTTTGCCGTTATCGGCATGCGCCAGACCATCGGCGCCATACGTCATCGATTCTATGGTGAGCTTCATATTCCTGCCCGTCATTCGCGTTGTTGTCCGCAACCATGGTAGCAGGGAAAAGCGCCCGTACCTGAGGCATTCCTCAAATACGGGGCGCTTCTACAAACGTCTATTTCGTCTTGCCGGTAATGAGCGTCTTGAGTCCTAGGCCGATTAGGCCCAAGCCCATGCGCACGCGACCGGGGCGATGGAGCTCGATGGCTTTGGTCTTGCCGGCGGGTTTCTCGCGGCGGGCGCTTGCCTGGGGCGCGGGCTTGGCGGTCTGCGGCTGAGGCTGGGGTGCAGGCTCGGGCTCGGGCTCCAGGTCGGGTTCGATGACGGTCGCCTGGACCTTCTGTACCTTAGAGGCTGCCGGCTGTGGCTCGGGCTTGGGGCCCAAAACAGGTGCGGATTCCGGTTTTGCTTTGGCGACGGGCTCCGAAGCCACGGCTGCGGACTCGGCGTTGCGATAAGCGCGCTCCAACAGGAACTCCTGCGAGTTAAAGGGCTTCTCACCCTCTTTTCGCTCTACGGGAACCCAGGTGCCGTCGCTCGTCAGGCTACGTGCCTTCACGTTGTCGCGCAGCTGCACGCCCATGTACTCGTGCACCAGCGCGCGGCAGGTGGGGTCGAGCACGGGGAAGGCGATCTCTACGCGATGCTCGGTGTTGCGCGTCATCATGTCGGCAGAACTCAGGTAGATCATGTCCGAGTCCACGCCGAAGGCATAGACGCGCGCGTGCTCCAAGAAACGTCCGACGATAGAACGTACGTGCACGTTTTCGGTCTTGCCCGCAATGTTGGGCTTCAGGCACGAGATACCGCGGATGATCATGTCCACGCGCACACCGGCACACGATGCCTCGGCGATCTTGTCGATGACCTCGCGGTCGGTGAGCGAGTTGAGCTTAAAGAACACGCGGGCGGGCTCGCCGGCGAGAGCGCGTTGGATCTCGCGGTCCAGACCGCGCATGATGAGTGGCTTGAGGCCGACGGGCGCCACGCCCAAAAAACGGTAGTCGCCGCGCAGGTTGCCCAGCGACAGGTTGCGGAAGAACAGGTTGGCGTCTTCGCCGATGCCGGGATGGGCGGTCATGAGCATAAAGTCGCTGTAGAGCTTGGCCGTCTTCTCGTTAAAGTTACCGGTGCCCAAAAGCGTGAGTCGAGTGAGCGCCATGCCCTCGCGATAGGTGAGCTGGCAGATCTTTGAGTGGCATTTAAAGCCCTCGGAGCCATAGATGACGGTGCAGCCCGCTTCTTCCAGACGCTCTGCCCACTCGATGTTGTTCTGCTCGTCAAAGCGCGCACGGAGCTCCATGAGCACCGTGACCTCTTTGCCGTTCTCGGCGGCGTCGATGAGCGACTCGCACAGGCGGCTCTGCTTGGCAACACGGTAGAGCGTGATGCGCAGCGAGATGCACTCGGGGTCGTATGCGGCCTCGTGTACCAGGTCCAGGAACGGATTCATGGCCTCGTAGGGGTAAAAGAGCAACTTGTCGCCCTGTAGCACCTGCTCGCGAATGGAGCGGGACATGTCGATGGTGGGGTTGGGCTGCGGCTTAAACGGCGTAAAGAGGAGCTCGTTGCGCAGGTGCTCGGGAATTTTGCCCTCGATGCCAAAGACGTAACCCAGGTCGAGCGGGATATCGCAGGTAAAAACCGAGCGGCGCGAAAGCTCGAGCGCTTTGCGAATGGTCTTGAGCGTCGCCTTCTCGAGCGAACCGGAGACGGCAAGCACCACCGGCTGCAGGCGCAAGCGCTTTTTGAGGATGCGCTTCATGTGCTGGCGGTAATCCTCTTCCTCCTCGACGCCCTCGCCGTCCGGGTCGATATCGGCATTGCGGGTGACGCGGATCAGAGCGCGGTCGAGCGGCTTATAGGAGCCAAAGCAACTGTCCAAGCAGGCAAGAATGACGTCCTCGAGCAAGATGTAGGAGTAGGTGCCGGCGGGCGAGGGAATCTCGACCACGCGGTTCATCGAGGCGGGAATCTCGATGAGGCCCAGCAGACTTTCCTCGTCCGTGACACCGTCCAGTCCGCAAGCTAGATAGAGTGCGCCGTTGCGCAGGTTGGGGAAGGGGTGGCGCGGGTCAATGACCAACGGCGAGATGACCGGCGACACGTAGGCCTGGAAGTAGCGGGTGACAAAGGTGCGTTCCTCGGGCGTAAGCGAGTCGATGCGAGCGCGGTGAACGCCCAGGGCGTCGAGCTTGCCTTCGATGCTCTTGAAGATGGTCTCCCAGCGGGTAAGGAGCCCGGGCAGCTCTGCCATGACGGCATCGACCTGTTCAGAGGCGGTCATATTACTCTTGTTGTCCACGGGCTGTTTTTTGAGTTCTGCCAGGTCGGACAGGCCGCCCACGCGCACCATGAGAAACTCGTCGAGGTTGGACTCGAAGATTGACACGAACTTGAGGCGCTCAAACAGCGGGACGGTCTCGTCGAAGGCCTCGTCAAGCACGCGGTTGTCAAAGCGCAGCCAGCTAAGCTCTCGGTTTTGCGTATACGAAAAATCACGCGGCGGCTTGCGCAGCTTGGCGGCCTTTTGCTTCTTTTCGATTTTGCTCGGCATATGCATCTGTCCGTTCAGTCCCCGCAGGGGACGATAGCCTAACTCTATTCTATTGTCTCAATTTAGTTGACCGCTGGCACGGACGTATCGCGTGAACGGTATCTTTACCTATTTCTTACGATGCCCGGCCATAGAACTAACGCTCGCGACGCAATTGCTAGCGTTCAATATTCTCACTCAACTGATAGGGATGCGTGAATAAGAATGATGGTGAGCTGAATATAATCGAATTCGGTCCAAAAGGTGAGCTAGCTTCATTTATATACATAAAACCGTTTTACCTATGCAAATCTGAATCATGGATTTATAGATGCGATGGGGGATAATTTATAGGAAAAAGAGCGTTTACCTTTGAAAAGGTACTTTAGAGCGCCGAAGTGCATCGTGGGGGAATCACATGCGATATACCGTTCATCGCACTTTGTTGACCGTTCGGGGGCGAGGTGGAATTGCGGGTAGAATTTGGATATAAATAGATCTGTCAGCAAGCAGCGCCCGTTACGGAAGGGCGCTGAGAGATTCGGCCGAAAGGCCCGAAAGAAAGGTAGGAGGCCATGACGAAAGGTCTGCACGTGCCTTCCGAGA
>CATWVA010000033.1 GCA_958354105.1 uncultured Collinsella sp. | reverse complement strand
TCAATCGTAGCCCGAGACGGGCCCGGGCTGACAATTTCGACTGTAATGGACGTTCCTTTCCTGCCGGCAGTTGGGGACGCTCCTTGGCGCGCCAGGGCCAGTCGCCCGGGGATGGAGGGGCCATCTCGCCCCTTGACGGTCACCCGAGGTAAACCTTTACCGCCCGCCTATATTTGTCGAAATTACACTTGACGGCGGGGTACAATAAACCCGCATGCGGATTTCCGTTGCGGGCGCTTCCCATCGCCGGGGCGTGCCCGGGAGCATCCGGCATGCGGCCTTTGCGGCGCTCGGCCATGTGCAAGACGGGTAGCTGGGCCTGCGGTGCGCAAGCGCCCCTCGCCTTGGCACGCCTTCTCTCCATGCCATGTACCTGCTGCTCAGTCTGCCTGCCAGATGATTGGAAGCAACAGCGAAAATCCCATCACGCCAACATCCCGGCAATCGCCGGGGCCTGTATACCTATATGAGAGGAGAGGGGTATATGGCGCGTAAGTTTAAGTCTATGGACGGCAACGAGGCGGCCGCATATGTTTCGTATGCGTACACCGAGGTAGCGGGAATTTATCCCATTACGCCGTCCAGCCCGATGGCCGACCATGTCGACCAGTGGGCGGCCCAGGGTCGCAAGAACATCTTTGGCACCTCGGTCAAGGTCGTCGAGATGGAGTCCGAGGCAGGTGCAGCCGGTACCGTTCACGGTTCGCTGGGCGCCGGTGCTCTGACCACCACCTACACGGCTTCTCAGGGCCTGCTCCTGATGATCCCGAACATGTACAAGATCGCGGGCGAGCAGCTCCCGGGCGTTTTCCACGTCTCCGCGCGTTGCGTCGCTTCCCACGCCCTGAACATCTTTGGTGATCACTCCGACGTCATGGCTTGCCGTCAGACCGGCTTTGCCATGCTCGCCGAGGGCAACGTTCAGGAGGTCATGGACCTCTCGCCGGTGGCTCACCTTGCCGCCATCGAGGGCAAGACCCCGTTCCTTAACTTCTTCGATGGCTTCCGCACCAGCCACGAGATCCAGAAGGTCGCCATGTGGGACTACAAGGATCTTGCCGAGATGTGCGACATGGACGCCGTCCAGGCTTTCCGCGATCACGCGCTCAACCCTGAGCACCCGCATACCCGCGGCAGCCACGAGAACGGCGACATCTTCTTCCAGAACCGCGAGGCCTGCAACAAGGTCTACGACGAGCTTCCCGCCGTCGTCGAGGGCTACATGAAGAAGATCAACGAGAAGCTCGGCACCGATTACGGCCTGTTCAACTACTACGGCGCTCCCGATGCTGATCGCGTCGTCGTGTGCATGGGCTCCTTCTGCGACGTGCTCGAGGAAGTCATCGACTACCTCAACGCTCACGGCGAGAAGGTCGGCCTGGTCAAGGTTCGCCTGTTCCGTCCGTTCTCCATCAAGCACTTTGTCGACGTTCTCCCCGAGACCGTCCAGAAGATCGCCGTCATGGACCGCACCAAGGAGCCGGGTTCCATCGGCGAGCCGCTCTACCAGGACGTCGTTTCTGCTCTCTACGAGGCCGGCAAGACGGGCATCAAGGTCGTCGGCGGCCGTTACGGCCTGGGCAGCAAGGATACGCCTCCCGCGTCCGCGTTCGCTGTCTTCGAGGAGCTCAAGAAGGACGAGCCCAAGCGCGAGTTCACCATCGGCATTGTCGATGACGTGACCAACCTGAGCCTGCCCGAGGCCGAGGATGCGCCCAACACCGCAGCCCCCGGCACTATCGAGTGCAAGTTCTGGGGTCTGGGTGGCGACGGTACCGTCGGCGCCAACAAGAACTCGATCAAGATCATCGGCGACCACACCGACAAGTACGTTCAGGCCTACTTCCAGTACGACTCCAAGAAGACCGGCGGCGTCACCGTTTCGCACCTGCGCTTTGGTGATTCTCCGATCCGTTCGCCGTACTACGTGACCAAGGCCGACTTTGTCGCTTGCCACAACCCCAGCTACATCGTTAAGGGCTTCAAGATGGTCCGCGACGTCAAGCCGGGCGGCACCTTCCTGGTCAACTGCCAGTGGAGCGACGAGGAGTTCGCCGAGCACATGCCCGCCGTGGCCAAGCGCTACATCGCGAACAACAACGTCAACGTCTACCTGATCGACGCTATCGACCTGGCCGCTAAGGTCGGCATGGGCAAGCGCACCAACACGGTGCTCCAGTCCGCCTTCTTCGCGCTGGCCAAGGTCCTGCCCGCCGAGGACGCCCTGCAGTACATGAAGGACGCGGCTACCAAGTCCTACATGAAGAAGGGCCAGGCTATCGTCGATGCCAACCACAAGGCCATCGATGCCGGCGCTACCGCTTTCCGTAAGTTCGAGGTTCCGGCCGACTGGGCTACCGCCGAGGACGCCGCTCCTGTCGAGCTCTCCGAGGAGACCAAGTCCGCCATCGCCCAGCAGGTCAAGAACCTGCTCGAGCCCATCGATCGCATGGATGGCGACAGCCTGCCCGTTTCCGCCTTCGTCGGTTGCGCCGACGGCCAGTTTGAGCTGGGTGCCTCCGCATACGAGAAGCGCGGCGTCGCCGTGGTCGTTCCCCACTGGGACGAGACCAAGTGCATCCAGTGCAACCAGTGCGCCTACGTGTGCCCGCATGCCACCATCCGTCCGTTCGCGATGACCGAGGACGAGGCTGCCGCCGCGCCCGAGGCTACCCGCACGCTCGACGCCATGGGCCCCAAGGCCAAGGGCATGAAGTTCACCATGGCCGTGTCCCCGCTCGACTGCATGGGTTGCACCAACTGCGTCAAGGTCTGCCCCAAGGGCGCCCTCGAGATGGTTCCCACCGAGCAGGAGATGGACCAGCAGCCCGTTTGGGACTACATGGTCGAGAACGTCTCCGAGAAGAAGGAGCTCATCGCGGCTAACGTCAAGGGCAGCCAGTTTAAGCAGCCCTACCTGGAGTTCTCCGGCTCCTGCGCCGGCTGCGCCGAGACCGCCTATGCGCGTCTGGTGACCCAGGTCGCCGGCGACCGCATGTTCATTTCCAACGCCACCGGCTGCTCCTCCATTTGGGGCAACCCCGCTGCCACCGCTCCTTACTGCAAGGACAAGGACGGTCACGGCCCGGCGTGGAACAACTCCCTGTTCGAGGACAATGCCGAGCACGGTCTGGGCATGGCCGTTGGCTATGAGGCCGTTCAGCACAAGCTGATCGCCGCTACCCAGGACATCATCGCTGCCGATGGTCCGTCCGATGAGCTCAAGGCCGCCGGCCAGGCTTGGATCGACTCCGTCAACGACGCCGAGGCCTCCAAGACCGCTGCCGCTGCTTACGTTGCCGAGCTCGAGAAGTGCGGCTGCGACGCTTCCAAGGCGATCCTCGCCGACAAGGCTTACCTCACCAAGAAGTCCTTCTGGATCTTCGGCGGCGACGGCTGGGCCTACGACATCGGCTTCGGTGGCCTGGACCACGTCCTGGCTTCCGGCCACAACGTCAACGTCTTCGTCTTCGACACCGAGGTCTACTCCAACACCGGCGGCCAGGCCTCCAAGGCCTCGAACCTGGGCCAGGTCGCTCAGTTCGCCGCTGCCGGTAAGGTGACCAAGAAGAAGTCCCTGGCCGAGATTGCCATGAGCTACGGCTACGTCTACGTGGCGCAGGTCGCCATGGGCGCCAACCCGGCTCAGACCCTCAAGGCCATTCACGAGGCCGAGGCCTACGACGGCCCGTCCCTCATCATCGGCTACAGCCCCTGCGAGATGCACTCCATCAAGAAGGGTGGCATGCAGAACTGCCAGGCCGAGATGAAGAAGGCTGTCGAGTGCGGTTACTGGAACCTCTTCCGCTTCAACCCCGAGGCTGCTGCCGGCAAGAAGTTCTCGCTCGATTCCAAGGAGCCCGCGGGCGGTTATCAGGAGTTCCTGATGAACGAGGCCCGTTACGCTTCGCTGACGCGTTCCTTCCCCGAGCGCGCCGAGGAGCTCTTCAAGGAGAATGAGCAGGCCGCTATGGACCGCTATCAGCACCTGCTGAAGCTCAAGACGGTGTACAACGAGGCCTAAGTCTCCCACCGCAGGATCTGAGGGCTGACCTTCGCGGACGTCCTCGGACATGAAAGAACCCCCGCTGCGCACTACGTGCGGCGGGGGTTCTTTCGTCCTGCGGAGTGTCCGCGAAGGTCAGCCCTCAGATCCTGCTACGACTACGTCCTCGGATTGTGTGGGCGGATGAAGGACGTAGTTGGCCGGGTATTCTGTCCCCTTCGCTGTTTCGCGGCTTTGCCGCGAAACCTCGCGCCACTTTGGGGATGGATGGGGGACTTGGCTGTTGCCGCCTTTTCGGAGCCCTTCTTTATTCCTTATGCTGGATGAAAAGCCCCTTGTTTTTGCAGGGGTGCATACTCGACTTATAAGTGCATAGAATCTCGTATAGCGCGAGTAAGATATTGCGCTGTCCGTTTTGTGTTTAGCAGAGATGTAGTTTGCATAATCTGACATAATCCTCGCTGCATTTAAATAAAGTTGCACGTAAATGGCGTAGATATGTCTGAGCTGGTGTTCTGTACGCTGAGCGGACAAAAACGACCGTTCACCGTTCCGCTATTTTCAAAATGAATAAAATGAGCGATAAAGAGAATATAAACCTTAATAAACTCGCGTATCGCACGGACGCGGGTTATTAATGGGTTGTAGGCCTTTTACAGAAAGGATTCCAGCAATGTCTAAGCCTCTTGGCAAGCCCGATCGTATTGTCGTCGCCCTTGGCGGCAACGCCCTCGGCAACAACCCCGTCGAGCAGATCGAGGCCGTGAGCAACACCGCCCACGCTCTCCTCGGCCTCATCGAGCAGGGCAACGAGATCATCATCACCCACGGCAACGGCCCGCAGGTCGGCATGATTCAGAACGCCTTCGCCGCTGCTCACGATGCCATCGGTACCCCCGAGATGCCGCTGCCCGAGTGCGGCGCCATGTCCCAGGGCTACATTGGTTATCACCTGCAGCAGGGCATCGGCCGCGAGATGCACAAGCGCTATAAGCGTTGGCACGCCGCCACCGTCGTCACCCAGATCGAGTGCGATCCCGACGATCCCGCGTTCAAGAACCCGACCAAGCCGATCGGCCCCTTCTATACCGAGGAGCAGGCCAAGGAGTTCATGGCCGAGGATCCCTCCAAGGTCTTCGTCGAGGATTCCGGCCGCGGCTGGCGTCGCGTCGTCGCCTCCCCCGATCCCAAGAAGATCGTCGAGGCTGACTCCATCCTCAACCTGCTCGACAACGAGTTCATCGTCATCGCCTGCGGCGGCGGCGGCATCCCCGTCGTCCGCGACTACGAGAACAAGGGCTGCTACAAGGGCGTTCCCGCCGTCATCGACAAGGACCTGGGCGGCGAGCTGCTGGCCGAGGACTGCGATGCTGACGTTCTGTTCCTGCTGACCGCCGTTGAGCATGTCGCCATCAACTTTGGCAAGCCCAACCAGGAGGAGCTCGAGGACCTCACCGCCGACGAGGCCGAGCGCCTGGCCGACGAGGGCCAGTTCGGCAAGGGTTCCATGGAGCCCAAGGTTCGCGCTGCCATCAAGTTCGCGCGTTCCCGCAAGGGCCGCACCTGCATCATCGGCGCTCTGGACAAGGCCGCCGAGACCATGGCCGGCCTCTCCGGTACCCGCATCCACGAGTAGTCTCTACTCTGTTGCCTCTCTCGTGGGCGCCAGGCAAAGCGCCCACAAACTAGCCTCTCTTCATGAGCCCCGCAGTCCGCTCCGACTGCGGGGCTTTTGCTATTCACCTAGTCATTGGGGACAAACCCGGCACTTGGGGACGGTCCTTTCCTGCCGGCAGCTTGGGACAGTCCTTAATAGTCATTGGGGACGTTCTTAAACGACTAGTCAAACAAGAACGTCCCCAATGACTACTCATTTAAGTCTGTCCCCAATGACTGCACAATGGCTGGGAAGGCGCATCCCACACCGACGCATTGCCTTCGGGCCCTTTCCCCAGGCTCTCCATAGCTCAGCTGAACTCCCCGCAACCTGTTCCGGGTTGGCGGAACGAGCGCGACGTGGAGTGTCATTCTTTACCGCGTTAGACTAGACGCAGGGAAAGGAGGAGGACATGGATGCTCGCGTCAAGCAGCTTGTAAATATGATCGAGGACGCTCAGCCTGTCGCTGTCGCGGTACTTGCCAAGCGTCTCGAGGTAAGCGAGCGCGCCGTGAGAAACTATATCCATCGCGCAAACGACAACCTTGCAGGGGTTGCACGCATCGTTGGCAGCAAGGGGCAGTATCGTATCGATGTTGCACGTGCAGATGAGCTTGCTCGCTTGCTAGACGGTGCGGCTCTGGCCCATCCGGGCATTCCTGATACGCGCGACGGCCGTGTGTCCTTCCTTCTTAACGACCTCCTAATGCGGTCCCAGTGGGTGACGATTGAGGAGTATGCGGATTTACTCTACGTTTCGGCGCGGACTCTGTCCAATGACATGCGTCTGGTAGAGCAGAAACTCGCCCAATTTGACTTAGCGCTTGAAAAGCGCCCACGCTACGGAATCCGCGTTGCGGGCGGGGAGTCGCAACGGCGCCTGTGCCTGGCCTCGCTGGTGAGGCCCGTGTTGCCCGACACCGACGATGCAAAGCTCGCCGAGCACCTGCGGGCCATCGCCGCATGTGTGGACGATGCCCTGACGGCCTCGCCCGTCACGGTGAGCTCGCTGGCATCCCGCAATCTCATCATGCATCTTTACATCGCTCTTGGCCGCATCGAGCAGGGCTGCTATGTCCCAGCTGCAGAATCGGACGTTCAAAAACTGGAGGGAACGCGCGAATACGCCGCGGCTTTCCAGATTGCCGCAAACATCAAGGATGCCCTGGGCGTGAGCATGCCCCGAGAAGAGGTTGCCTTTATCGCAATCCATTTGCTCGGCAGGGGCACGGGCGTGCCCGAGAAGGGCTCTGCCGTTATCTCGGACGAGATGTGGGAGATTGCTTCCGAGATGGTACGTGCGGTCAACGATGAGTTTAGGTTTGACTTTAGCAGCGATCTTGAACTTCGCATGAACCTTGCTCGGCATATTGGCCCTCTGGGTTATCGCCTTGAATATCACATGCATATGGATAACCCCATGCTGCCCGATATCAAGACGAGGTTTCCGTTGGCCTATTCGATGGCGGCCGGCACCTCGCAGGTACTCGAGCGTCATTTTGGCAGCCAGCCCTCTGATGAGGAGCTCGGCTACATCGCCATGGCATTTGCCCTGGCCCTCGAGCAGCAAGCCGACCAGCCGCGTCGCAAACGCATCCTGATCGTGTGCGCCTCGGGAGCGGGAAGCGCCCGTATGCTCGAGCACCAGTACCGCAAGCAGTTTGGTATGTATATCGAGTCGATTGAGACATGCGACGTCGCCCGCGTGGGAACGCTCGACTTTTCGCACATCGACTACGTGTTCACAACGGTGCCGCTCAACGTCAAGTTGCCTGTGCCCGTCCGCGAGGCCGATTTCTTCTTGGAGACGAGCGATGTCAACGCTATCCGCAAGGTGCTGAGTGATGACGCTGCGCAATCGGACTCCCTGAGCGCTTTCTTTAGCCGTGCCCTGTTCTTCAACCGCGTTGAGGCGTCGTCGAAGCAGGCCGTTCTCCGATATCTCTCCGAGCGCGCCGTCGAGAGCGGCCGTGTCGATGCCCAGTTTGCCCAAGAGGTTGCCGAGCGCGAGAGCGCGAGTGCCACCTCGTTTGGCAATGGGGTGGCCATGCCCCATGGGATGCATCCTTTGAGCGCCGAGGCCTTTGTTACCGTGGGCCTGCTCGAACATCCCATTCTTTGGGACGAATACGGCCATGAGGTCGATATCGTCTTTATGGTGTCGTTTGCCCGGTCGGGCGGCGATGAGGCGCGGATCTTGAGCTCGCTGCTCGCTGAGATCTTTATGGACCGCCAGGGGGTCGAGCGCTTACGCGAGCGCCGGTCCTGGCATGAGCTGATGGCGCTTGTGCAAGCGCATACGGCTTAAGACTTCTTTTGTCGATGACGCTGTCAGTCTACCTGCAATAAACCTCGAGGATTGCGGGCGGGAGATAGGTGTTTCGAATATTCAAGTACAAACCAGACATCACGGGAGAGGAGACCGTTATGGACGATCAGGGAACCGAGATGGTTTCGTTTCAGCTGGTCGCTGCAGCGGGAGAGGCACGCAGCCTTGCCTTCGAAGCCCTTGAAAAGGCAAAGGCGGGGGATTTTGACGCTGCCACCAAACTCATGAAGCAGTCAAAGGATGCGGGAATCAAGGCTCACCACATCCAAACGCAGCTGCTTTCGACCGAGGCGGCGGGCGAGCATCTGTCGGTGGATGTGTTGCTGGTCCATGCTCAGGACCACCTCATGTGCTCCATGCTTGCTCAGGAGCTCGTGCAGGAGCTGATCTGCCTGTATGAGCGCACTGCAGCCAAGAACGCCTAACGGCGTGCGGCGACTATCCAACCAATCAATGCGAAGGGAATCCCTTATGAAGATCCTTCTTGTTTGCGCAGCTGGCCTGTCTACAAGCATTCTGATGAAGAAACTCGAGAAATACGCGGAGCAAAACGGCATCGAGCTCGATATCGATGCGGTGGGTATCGGCGAGTATCAGGAGACCTGCGCCGATTATGACGTGCTGCTCTTGGGGCCGCAGGTGTCCTACCAGCTCAACACCGTCAAGCAGGGGAGCGGTAAGCCGACCGCGGTCATCCCCGCACAGGACTACGGCATGGGCAACGCCGCCAACGTGCTGGCACTCGCCCAGTCGCTGTTGGGCTAGGAGGCGACCATGGAAAAGTTCATGACCCTGCTTCAGGAAAAACTGACCCCTATTGCCAATTTCTGCGGCACCGAGCGTCACTTTGCCTCCATGCAAAAGGGCTTTATGAGCGCGATCAGCTTCATCTTGGTCTCTGCCGTCTTTATGATCATCGCCAACCCGCCGGTCACGGCCGACCTGGTGGCGCAGGGCGGGTTCTGGTCCGTCTTTGGCCCTTGGCTCGATTTTGCCACGGCCAATAAGCTCACGCTGCTCATCCCGTTCAACATGACGATGGGCATACTGTCGGTGATCGTGACGTTCGCAATCGCCTATAACCTGGCGGGCACCTACAAGATGCCCAAGCTTAACGCCGGTATGACCTCGCTGGTGATGTTCCTGATCGCCGCGGCGCCGTCGTCCTACTACCAGCTTGCTGATGAGTCCGTGCTCCAGGCGGTCCCCTGCACCTATCTGGGTGCGCAGGGCCTGTTTACCGCCATCATCGTTGCCCTGGTCTCCGTCGAGGTCACGCGCTTCTGCCAGACCAAGGGCATCACCATCAAGATGCCCGATGGCGTGCCGCCGTTTTTGTCCGAAACCTTTGGCGCCATCGTGCCTATGCTCGTCAACATCCTCATCTTCTTTGGTGGCAACCTGCTGATCCAGATGATCGATCCCACGCTGTCCATCCCCTCGGTTATCGAGAAGCTGCTCGCTGCCCCGCTTTCCGTCGCAGTTGACTCTGTGCCCGGCGCACTGCTTATCTGCTTCATGACGCTGCTGTTTTGGTGCTTTGGCGTCCACGGCAACATGATCGTGATGCCCATCACCGCCCCGGTCACGCTTGCCGCCTTTGCTGCCAACGCCTCGCTCTACGCTGCTGGGCAGCCGCTTGAGTTCCACCCGGTACTCATGTCGATGGTCATCAACCTCATCGGCGGCACGGGCAATACGTTCTCTTTTGTGGCGCTCTGCGCGTTTAAGGCAAAGTCGCAGCAGCTCAAGGCATTTGGCAAGGCATCGATCGTGCCGAGCTTCTTCCGTATCTCCGAGCCCGCGATCTTTGGCGCACCCATCATCTTCAACCCGATCCTCATGATTCCGTTTGTGCTGGGCGGTATGATTTCGGCCCTGCTGTATTGGGGTGCAATCTCACTGGGTCTTGTCTCTAACTTCTACATCTTGGTGAGCGGCACGTTCCCCATCTTCGTTCAGGGCTTTATCCAGTGCCTCGACCCGCGTATCTGGGTATTTACGATCGTTTTGATCGTGGTCATGGCTGTGGTCTGGTACCCGTTCTTTAAGGTGTACGACAACCAGCTCCTGGCGCAGGAGCAGGAGAACGCCGCGGCAGCTTCTGCCAAGGATACTGAGTAGCATGGGTTACTTTGACAGAACGTCTGCTGCCGGTATGCCCGAGGGCTTTTTGTGGGGCGGCGCGCTCGCTGCCAACCAGGCCGAAGGGGGCTGGAACGAGGGCGGCCGCGGTATGTCGCACTCCGACCTGATTCCACAGGGTCCCGACCGCTGGGATGTGATGTTTGGCAGGCAAAAGCCCGTGGATGATCCGGACAGGCTGTATCCATGCCGTTGGGGCAACGACTTCTTCCATCATTGGCGCGAGGACGTCGAGCTCTTTGCCGAGATGGGCTTTAAGTGCCTGCGTCTTTCAATTTGTTGGAGCCGTATTTTTCCCACAGGGATGGAGGCCGAGCCCAACGGTGAGGGCTTGGAGTTTTACCGTCAGGTATTCGAGGCGCTGCGCGAGCACGGAATCGAGCCGCTCGTGACGCTGTCGCACTACGACTATCCGTTGGCTCTGGTCGAGCGTTATGGTGGATGGCAAAGCCGAGAGATGATCGAGCGGTATGCGCACTACGTCGAGACCGTCGGACGTGCGTACCAGGGCCTCGTGCGTTATTGGCTCACCTTCAACGAGATCAACAGCGTGGCGCTGTCCTATATCAACGCGGGCGTCACGCTCGAGGATGAGCGTGACCGTGCAGCCGTGACCGCGGCGTTCTCGCACCATATGTTTATGGCGAGCGCTCGCGCTGTCGAGATCCTGCACAAGATCGATCCCGCAAACAAGGTGGGTTGCATGATCGCTGCCGGTGCGACCTATCCGTACCGTTGTGCGCCCGAGGACGTATGGCTTGCGTATGAGGAGGACCGCGGCCGCTACTTCTACACTGACGTGATGGCTGCGGGCGCCTATCCTACTTGGAAGCTGCGTGCGCTCGAGAAAGAGGGTGTTCACGTGCCCTTTGAGCCGGGCGATACGGAGTATCTGGCCGAGCATACCGTCGACTTCATTTCGTTCTCGTACTATTGCTCGCGCTTGGTGTGCGCCGATGACCAGGTGATCGCTGAGAAGGCGGAGGGCAACGTGTTCCCGACGCTGCGCAATCCGTACCTCAAGGATAAAGAGACTGCCTGGAAATGGCAGATCGATGCGCTGGGTTTGCGCGTGACGCTTGCCGGCTACCACGATCGTTACCATCTTCCGCTCTTTATCGCCGAGAACGGTGTGGGCGGACTCGATGCGCTGGAAGACGGCAAAGTCCACGATGCATATCATATTGATTACCTGCGCAGGCATATTCTTGCGCTGCGCGATGCAATTGTCGAGGACGGTGTTGACCTGATGGGATACACGCCGTGGGGCTGTATCGATTTGGTGTCTGCCTCGACGGGGCAGATGAAGAAGCGCTATGGCTTTGTTTATGTTGATGCCGATGATACGGGCAAAGGCACGTTCGATCGCTACCGAAAGGACAGCTTCTGCTGGTATCAAAAGGTCATTGCATCAAATGGCGAGGACTTGAGTTAACCCTTGCAAGCCTGCTGCCCCCGTGGCCCGTTTCGGCCGCGGGGGCTTTTGTTATTTACCTAGTCCCCGATGAGACCCTCATTCTGTGGGTAGTCATTGGGGACGTTCTTAAAAGACTAGTCATTTAAGTCTGTCCCCAATGACTGCGGAAACCCGGCACTTGGGGACGTTCCTTTTCTGCTGGCAGCTTGGAACAGTCCTTAAAGCCCGCATCAATCAACTGCGGAAAGCGCATCCCAGAATGAGCGTCCAACATGGGACATAGTTTCCCTTGAGGGCCTCAACCGGAAAATGCATCCCGGAATGTTGCCGGAAAGTGGAACGTAGTTTCCCAAACGGGCCGCTAACGGAAAGTGCATCCCGCTATTGAGCTCCAAAATGGGATGCGCTTTCCGTGTCGGCAGTTCCTGGCAGCCTGGGGCTACTCATTTAAGTCTGTCCCCAATGAGTGCAATGAGTGCCCAATGACTAGTAGTAGGCCCACATGGCTTCGATTTCGTTGAGGACTTCTACGACACCCCAGCGACGGGCGCTGCGGCTGGCCGAGTTGGGGTCGTAGACTCCCACTTGATCGGCATCGTCGATGCCCCAGAGCACGATATAGTGTCCAACACTGGTAAAGGTGCCGGGACGAACCGATGCGATAATGGGCGCACCCGAGCGCAGCGCCTGGGTGATAGAGCTGCGATCGATATGGAGCTCCGTTGCGTTAAGGCCCAGCTGCCATGCGCCGCGCGTCATAAATGACCATTCGGTGGCGCCGGTGGGGGCATAGTTGCCTGCCTCGGAAAGCGCGCACATATCGACGGGAGTCATATCGGTGCGTCCCGTCTTAAAGATATAGACCATGGTGAGGCACGTAGGCCCGCAAGCATTTTGGCGGATGGTACCGCCGGCGTAAGGCAGCTCCGACCATGCAGGGTCGATCTGATAGATATGGGGCATCGTGCCGGCTTGCCATTGCGAGCGCGGGGTCGAAAAGGCGAAAGAATAACCGGGCGCGACGGGGGCCTTGAGCAGCTTGTCCTCGGCGGTGGGCTCGAGACCGGCCGAGCCGTGGGACATACAGGAGCTCATAAGCACAAAGACCAGACAGATGAGGATAGAGCACAGTGCGAGGCAAAGCCGACGAGCCGGCAGGGCGGGGGCATTCACGTACGATGTCGAGCGGTAGGGCTTGCCGTCGCGTCCGCCTTGGGGATGCGAAAAGAAGCGGTTGATATGGCTGCCGGGCTGACGTGCGCCGTTGCGGCGCAGTTGCGGAACCTCGGCTTGGCGCTGTCGAGTGCGCGCGCCCAAGCGGCTATCTTGCTGTGCGCTTGTGCCCGTGCTCGGACGGCCACTCTGCCGTGTTCTGTTTGTCTGCTGCCGAGACGAAGGCCTGGGTTGCTCTTGAGGGCGTTGCGGATTGCTGCTCGTGGCACTTCTGGGCGTCGGCGTGGTGCGGCCAGCAAGGCGAACGCTTTGTCGCCGTTGATCACCGTCGTTGTATCCGTATGCCATTCGTACCGCCTTGTCTCATGTATAACCTGTCTATCCTACAAAAAAGATGTGCAACAAATGGGTCCGCGCGTCAAAAGCTCGGTAAACGGTACGAAAGGCGCAAAACACACGGCCTCAAAAACATCTCTATATGCGTCCGATGAGCGTACGCCCGTCGGACGGGCGACAACAATGAGCGGCAAACCGTGCCGTTCGTCCCAAAAACGGCGCCGCTCGTTTTGCAGTTCTGCCTTCGGTCGAGCCACAAGCGGCGCTGCTGTGCCAAGGCCGTATTGTAAAGTCACGAAATAAAAGCGCGCGGCAAAACAGACCGCGCAAGGGGTGACGCCAAAGAGGCGTCAATAAGGAAAGGAGGGGAACAATGGCGGACAAGAACGCAGAAGTTGCAGTCGAAGGTAACGGTGGCATGAAGAAAACGCTCTCGCTCTGGAACTTCTTCACCATCGGTTTCGGTGCCATCATCGGTACCGGTTGGGTTCTGCAGGTCGGCGACTGGATGGTCGTGGGCGGCGGTCCCGTTCCCGCTATGATCGCATTCCTCTTGGGTGCAATCTTTCTCGTGCCCGTCGGAGCTGTTTTCGGTGAGCTCACGGCTGCTATCCCCATCTCGGGCGGCATCGTCGAGTATGTCGATCGTAGCTTTGGCCGTACGCTGAGCTATATCACCGGTTGGCTCCTGGCCCTGGGCAACGGCATCCTGTGCCCGTGGGAGGCAATCGCTATCTCGACCCTCGTGTCCGAGATGTTCGGCAGCCTGCCCGGTCTTGAGTGGCTGCGTGCCGTCAAGCTCTATACCATCCTGGGCGCCGACGTTTACCTGTTCCCGACGCTGATCGCGCTCGGCTTTGCAGTCTACGTCATCTTCCTCAACTTCCGCGGTGCCAGCTCGGCCGCCAAGCTCCAGGCCTTCCTGACCAAGGCCCTGCTCTGCGGCATGCTGCTCGCCATGGGCGTCTCGCTGTTCACCGGTTCGCCGGAACACGCCATGCCCGTGTTCTCCCAGGTCACCGGCGCTGGTGGCGGCAAGCCCGCTACCGAGGGCACCAGCCTGTTCGCCGGCATCGTGTCGGTCCTGGTTCTGACCCCGTTCTTCTACGCCGGTTTCGACACCATTCCTCAGCAGGCTGAGGAAGCAGCCGAGGGCCTCAACTGGAACAAGTTCGGCAAGATCATCTCCCTAGCCCTGCTGGCCGCAGGCGGCTTCTACATGGTCTGCATCTACTCGTTCGGCACCATCCTCGACTGGCATGAGTTTGTTAAGAGCCCGGTTCCCGCGCTTGCCTGCCTCAAGGGCATCAACATGCTCCTGTACCTGGCCATGCTCGTCATCGCCACGCTTGGACCCATGGGCCCGATGAACTCCTTCTACGGCGCCACGAGCCGCATCATGCTCGCCATGGGCCGCAAGGGCCAGCTGCCCGAGAAGTTCGCCGAGGTCGATCCCAAGTCCGGCGCTCCCAAGCTCGCCTGCGTCGTCCTGGGCGTCATCACCGTCATCGGTCCGTTCCTGGGCAAGAACATGCTCATTCCTCTGACCAACGTGTCGGCCCTCGCCTTCATCTTCTCCTGCGGCATGGTCGCCCTCGCCTGCCTGCGCATGCGCTTCACCGAGCCCGACCTGCCTCGTCCCTACGAGGTGCCCGGCGGCAAGTTTGGCATCTGCCTCGCTGTCGCTGCCTGCGCCGTCATCATCGGGCTGCTCGTGATTCCGTTCTCTCCCGCCTCCCTCAACATGGTGGAGTGGAGCATCGTGATCGGCTGGCTGGCCATTGGCCTGGCTCTTATGGCCTTTACCAATTCCCGCAAAAAGTAGCGCCTAGCCGGGGCGGATCGGGTGCGCGGGATCCTCTCTTCCGCGCACCGAACCCGGCACCACTTGGGTAGTTTTGTGAGGCCTTAACCCAACACGGCCTCGCCCACTATATGGATCCATAAGGAGGAACCATGTCCACTAAGTATGCAATCGTTGGCGGCAAGCTCATCGACGGTACCGGTGCCGAGCCGGTCGAGAACTCCCTCGTTCTCGTCGACGACAACGGCAAGATCGAGTACGCCGGCACTATGCAGGACCTTCCCGAGGGCGTTGAGGTTATCGACGCCGCCGGCAAGACCGTCCTTCCCGGCCTGATCGACACCCACCTGCACTTCTCGGGCAACCTGACCGACGATGACACCGATTGGGTCATGCAGCCGCTCCTCGAGAAGCAGGCCGTTGCCGTCAAGCAGGCCTACGACTGCCTCACCCACGGCCTCACCACCGTCTGCGAGATCGGCCGCTTTGGTATCCAGATCCGTGACTGCATCGACAAGGGCGTCTTTAAGGGGCCGCGCGTTCTGGCCACCGGCCTGGGCTTCTGCCGTGTTGCCGGTCACGGTGACTCCCACCACTGCAGCCAGGAGCTCAACAAGGAATCGCACCCCTGGGGCGATCAGGTCGACGGTCCTTGGGATCTGCGCAAGGCCGTCCGTCGTCGCCTGCGCGAGAACCCCGATGCCATCAAGATCTGGGCTACCGGTGGCGGCATCTGGCGCTGGGACTCCGGTCGCGACCAGCACTATTGCTCCGAGGAGATCCAGGCCGTGGTCGAAGAGGCCAAGTTGGTCGGCATCCCCGTGTGGAGCCACTGCTACAACAACCACGCCGCTGCCTACGATTCCGTCCGCTTTGGCTGCGAGCAGCTGATTCACGGCTTCGATATCGATGAGCGCACCATGGACCTCATGGCCGAGCAGGGCACCTTCTTCACGCCGACGATCGCCTTCCTGCCCACCTGGTACGCCACCTATCCGCCCGTCTACGTCCCCGAGCTGCACGACAAGTACGAGGGCACCCTGGTCGAGAAGGAGCTGCAGCGCAACTACGACTGCCTGCGCGAGGCCAAGAAGCGCGGCGTCGTCATGACGATCGGCTCCGACTCCTTCTCCTTCGTCACCCCGTACGGCACCTGCTCCATCGAGGAGATGTACGAGTTTGTCGACAAGATCGGCTTCACCCCGGTCGAGACCATCACCTGCGCCACCCTCAACGGTGCCAAGATGTGCCACATCGAGGACGAGACCGGTTCCATCGAGGCCGGCAAGTGCGCCGACCTGCTGGTTGTCAACGGTGACGTCGCCGCCGACATCCACGTGCTCAACACCGACAACATGGACGTCATCATGAAGGACGGCTGGATCGTCGAGGCTGGCACTTTTGGTGAGGCTAACAAATACAGCGCCTAAGATACCGTTTGTCGATGGCTTGATGTAAAACACAGTTTTTGATTGCATAATGCAATGGAGAGGGTCGCTTGCGGCCCTCTTTATTGCTATGGGTGCTACGGACAAGAGGGGATGACGGTGGATTTAAACAGGCTGATTCTGGGCAAGAGCTACAACTCTACCAAGGTCTTTCGTACGGCCCAGCATGTGGTTCAGGCCATCCTGCTCGGTATTGTCGTTCCGCTGCTTATCCTGCTGCTCATCTGGGATCTAACCGATAATCCCAATCCTGTTCCGGCCGTTGTCGTCATTGCCGGCTTGGTCATGCTGTGCTTCTTCTTCTCGTACGTCTTTGTCGTTCCCGACGACCTCACATCGAGCGCTACCGACCGCACGCTCGCCATCGCTTCAAAAATATTCGCCTACACGTCGCGCGGCCTTACGCCCGAAGCTGCCCTGGGCGCCTCTAAGATCATCCTGTCCGAAACTATCGCCTCTGCCATCTGCTTTACCGACGGCAAGCAGGTGTTGGCAAGCTGGGGCGAGGACTCGGCAAAATGCCCCGCGGGCACCCCGGTGGTACTGCGGACTACGCTCAACGTGATCAACAGCGGTGAGCAAAGCGTTTTCTCGCGCGATGCCTCGACCGAGACAGGTGGCTACTTTCCGCGCCTGCGCGCCGGTATTGTCGCACCGCTTACTGTGCGCGGGCATTGCGTGGGCACGCTCGAGCTGTATTATCCCCGTCTGAGCAGCATCGATATGCGCCAGACGGCGCTTGCCTCGGGCTTTGCCGACCTCATTTCCACGCAGCTTGCGAGCTTTGAGCTCGAGCGCCAGGACGAGCTTACGGCCCGCGTGGAGCTGCGCGCCTTGCAATCGCAGGTCGATCCTCATTTTCTGTTTAACACCATCAGCACCATTGTGTCGCTCGTACGTACCGAGCCGGACAAGGCCAGGTCGCTGCTCATCGACTTTTCCAATTACTACCGTCAGACGCTTTCTGATTCCGATACCCTCACAACGCTCGAGCACGAGGTGGAACAGGGCACTCGCTATATCAATCTTATGCAGGCTCGTTATGGCGACGGCCGTCTGCGCGTCTCGGTCGATATCGACTTTGAGGTGCGCGATTGCATGGTGCCGCCGTTTATCTTGCAGCCGTTGCTCGAAAACTGCATCAAGCACGCGCAGCGCGAGACCGAGCCGCTTTCTATTCATGTTAGGGCTTTCGAGACCGATGACGGTTTGGAGATCATCGTCGAGGACGACGGCATCGGTATGAGCGAAGAGGTCTGCGCGCATCTGTTTGAGCAACATCGCCGAGAGGAGCCCGAGAGCATTACCGCCGACGGCTCCGTCAAGCGAGGTTGCGGCCTGGCGCTCTTCAACGTGCTTCAGCGCATCCATTTCTTTTACGGAGAAGATTCCGGCATGCGCGTGAAGTCCCAGGAGGGCGTGGGAACGCAGGTCATCGTCGAGCTGAACGGCGAGCCGCATGAGCCGGCGCCGTTGACGGCGTAGCACGCGGTTGGATTGAGAGAAAAAGAGGGGAAGCACATATGTTCGAAGGCTGGAACATCTTGGTGGTTGATGACGAGCCCCCAATTAGGGCTGAGCTACGCTATCTGTTGGAAAAGGATACGCGTGTGGGTCAGATTGCCGAGGCGGGCAATGTCACCGAAGCCGTGGAGTCGATTCTGTCGAACAAGCCCGACGTGTTGTTTTTAGACATTACCATGCCCGGTCGCTCGGGAATTGAGCTTGCCGAGACGCTGCAGAACCTAAAGACGCCGCCGGTCGTGGTGTTTGTGACGGCATTTGCCGAGTATGCGGCTGATGCCTATAACCTCGATGCCGTCGATTATGTCGTCAAGCCGGTTGAGGACGCACGCCTGTCAAAGGCACTCGACAAGATCGAGGCGGCCTTGGGTGTCCGTCGTGTTATCCACGCTCCGCGCCAGCCTTTGCGTCTGACGGTGGACCGCGGGGGCAAAAAGGTGTTCATTCCCGTCGCAGACGTCTGCTACTTTGAGGCGCGCGCCGATTTTTGCAACGCCATCTGCGCCGAGG
>CATWVA010000032.1 GCA_958354105.1 uncultured Collinsella sp. | reverse complement strand
TGCTCGATTCGGATTCGTACCGTCGCGAGCTGCTCGATCATGCCGTGGCGTTTGAGCATCGCTACCCGTACTACATCAAGGGCGGTTTTGCCGCCGTGGTAGGCGTGCAGGTTCTGCTCTTTGTGCTTTCGACGGTGCTCGATATCGACAATAACGGCAAGATCATCCTACTCGTTATCTGGATCATTTCGGTTATCGCCATCTGCGGCTGGCTCATCAACATCGAGTACATCCGTGCGAGCCTTAATACCCAGATGCGTATCTCGGCGCTTTCGGACGAGGATCTTCGCCGCGAGATGCGCGAGCACACGGCTGCCATCCCTGCTGCCCGTCGCATGTTTGGTCTCAACGCCAGCGAGCGGGGCACCAAGGACAGCGAACAGCCCACGAGCCGTCTGCCGCATATCGGTGCGCATCGTAAGGCTCAAGATGCCGACGGCGTTGACAACGTAAACGGAAACGACGGGGATACCACCCCGCTCGGCAAGCACTCCAAAGGAGGTGAGGCATAAATGAAGAACATCCTGCACCTGTTTAAGCGTGATGTCCAAAACGTGTCTCGCTCCGTGATCGGCATGGTCGTCGTGATGGGCCTGATCATCGTTCCGTGTCTCTATGCATGGTTTAACATCGCCGGCAGCTGGGATCCCTACGGCAATACCGGCAACCTTAAGATTGCAGTGGTCAACACCGACGAGGGCTACGAGAGTGATCTGATTCCCGTCGAGGTCAACGTGGGCGAAAACGTAACCGCCACTCTGCGCGGCAACGAGAACTTCGACTGGGTCGTTCTCAACGACCGCGATAAGGCGATTGAGGGCGTTAAGTCGGGCGCGTACTACGCTGCCGTCGTTATCCCTAAAACGTTTAGCGCCGACATGATGACGCTTTTCTCGACCGAGGTGAAGCACGCCGATATCGAGTTCTACGAGAACCAGAAGGCCAACGCCATCGCACAGATCGTGACCGAGAAAGGCTCGAGCGCCGTCCAGAGTCAGGTCAACGAGACCTTTACCGAAACCATTACGAGCATCGGTCTTAAAACCGTGTCCAGCCTGCTCGACTATATGAGCACCGACCAGGTGAGCAACTTTATCGCCAATCTTTCCTCTGCGCTGGGCGATTCGGTCGAGGACCTGCAGGACGTTCAGGCGAGTACGACGTCGCTCGCGGGCATTTTGAGCTCTACGTCCGATTCACTGACATCGGCGGGCGGCATGCTCAAGCAGACGGGCACTGTTGATGAGTCGACGAAGCAGCTGATGGAGCACGCAAAGAGCGGTGCGAGCGATTCCGAGGAAGCGCTCAAGGCAGCCAACGACGCCATCAACACCGCGATCGACGGAAGCGCGGGCTCATTCGACAACGTGTCCACCGAGCTTGCGAAGGCGTTTGACGCCGCGAACCAGCATGTCGACGTTACGGTGACCCAGCTCAACAAAGCCGCGTCGGCACTCGAATCGCGTGCCAACGATATCGATGACGTGGCTAACCAGCTCCGCAGTTTTGCCGAGCAGGTGAGTGACGAAAAGCTCCAGGACAGTCTTAAGTCTGTGGCGACATCGCTGGGCAGGATCGCGACGGAGTATCGTAACAATGCGAAGGACCTGACGGCGACCGCAAAGTCCCTTTCGGACGGCATGGCAGAGGTTAACAAGTCGCGTGCTGAGGTCGATCAGGCAATCGCGGATGCCAAGGCTGGTATCTCGGGCGCCAAGACTGACTACGACTCTGCGTTTTCGGTCAAGGCCAAAGAACTCAAGAAGACTATTTCGGGCGTTTTGGATTCGCTCGACGGTATCTCGGGCGATCTGGATAGTGCCGTAGACGGTCTGACCGACGCATCCGGTTCGCTGGCAAAGGGCCTCTCCAAGGCTGCAAAGCTGGTCAACAAAGCTTCCGATCAGCTGGGTGAGGCATCGGACAAGATTAGCGCTTTCAAGGACGAGCTCGACGGTGCCCTTATGTCGGACGATCTGGCCACGATTAAGACGATGATCGGTAATGATCCCGAGGGTTTGGCCGTGTCGCTTTCCGGCCCCGTCGCGCTCGATCGCAAGCCGGTCTATCCGATCCGCAACTACGGTTCGGCCATGGCGCCGTTCTACACGATTCTGTCGCTATGGGTCGGCTCGATCGTACTGGCGGCCATGATGAAGGTCTCGGTCGACGATGAGCTCATCAACGAGCTCATCCCCGTGCGCCTGCACGAGATCTACCTGGGTCGTTACCTGTTCTTTGGCGGTCTGGCTCTGCTGCAGGCAACGCTCGTGTGCGCGGGCGATATTCTGTTCTTTGGCATTCAGTGCGACAACCCGCTGCAGTTTGTGCTGGCGGGCTGGGTTGCGAGTCTCGTGTTCTCCAATATCGTCTACACGCTTACGGTGTCGTTTGGCGATATCGGCAAGGCGCTCGCTGTCGTGCTGCTGGTCATGCAGGTCGGCGGTTCGGGCGGCACGTTCCCCATCGAGATGACCGGCCCCGTGTTCCAGGCGATCTACCCGTTCCTGCCGTTTACCCACGGCATCAACGCCATGCACGCTGCCATGGCCGGTGCCTACCATATGGAGTACTGGATTGAGCTGGGCATTCTGGCGAGCTATCTGATTCCGTCGCTGGCCCTGGGCGTGGTCTTCCGCCGCCCGGTCATCAAAGCCAACGACTGGATCATCGAAAAGCTGGAGTCGACCAAATTGATTTAATACAGCTACGTAAACGCCGCCGGAACATCGAGGTCTTCCAACCCGATGCTTTAGTGTAGTGAATTGCATGGGCTGCTTGATTGTTGCTACAGTAGCGGGGCGTGCCGGGGGTCCGGCGCGTCCCGTTTTTATTTGACCATGAGGCGGCACGCAGCCATACGCGTGCGGACACCACGCCCAGATTGAGTGTGAGGATGTTCCATGGCCCAATACGCTGCCAACGAAATCGAAAACTTGCCCGATAGCCCAGTAGCCCGTGAGGATTTGGGCGCGGGCGGTATTCCCCGGGGCGCCGGCGCACGCTCTCCGCTGTTCTGGAAGGTTCTGCTCCTTTCGGTGGCGGTCATCTGGGGCTACTCCTTTACCACTATGAAGGACGCACTCGGCACCATTCCGGTGTTCGCGCTGCTCTATGTACGTTTTCTGCCCGCAGCGTTGGTCATGTTTGCCGTCTTCCACAAGCGCATCATCGCGCACCTCAACGCTCGCAACCTGATCGTTGGCCTGAGTATGGGCGTGCTCATGTGGGCGGCCTATGCGTTGCAGACGGTCGGTCTGGCACATACTACGGCGGGCAAGAATGCTTTTTTGACGGGCACGTATTGCATCCTTGTGCCGTTCGCGAGCTATTTCCTGAGCGGCGAAAAGCTCACGCGCTACAACTTGGGTGCCGCGCTGCTGTGCCTAGCGGGCATTGGCCTCGTCGCACTCGATAGCGTTGAATTCAACATTGGTGACGTCATTACGCTGGCGGGTGCGGCCTTTTTCGCCATCCAGATGGCGGTGACTGCCAAGTACGGTCGCAAAATGGACATCAACGTCATCACGTTTTGGATGTTTGTGGGCAACGGCGTGCTGAGCCTGGCAACGTCGCTGCTATTCGAGACCCAAGCGCCTCTGTCCGTGTGGACGCCGAGCTTTATCAGTTCGATGGCGTTTCTCTCGGTGGGCTGCACATGCGCGGCTCTGCTCATCCAAAACGTCGGCCTGGCGCATGTCCCGGCCTCGACGGGCTCGCTGCTCCTTTCGATGGAGTCGCCTTCGGGTGTGCTGTTCTCGGTGCTGCTGATGGGGGAGGCGCTCACCTCGCGCCTGCTCGCCGGCTTCGCGCTCATCTTCCTGTCGATTATCTTGAGCGAGACTCACTTCGATTTTTTGCGTCGAAAGCCGCGCCCGCAATTGTAAACAACTTGTTGCGCCGCCCTCCCGGGGCGGCATTTTTTATGCCTCGCCCTTAAAGTAGTACCTTGCACTTTACGCTATCAAAGTGCTTGCTGCAAAAACGATACTGGAGGGCATCTATGGCACCAGCTTTGTCCGATCTTCAACCGCAATCAGCGCCCAAGGCCACCGCAGCGGCGCAGACCGCTATCGGTGACGGTCTCGTTGCAGAAGCTCAGGCTTTTGCAGACGAGCTCGCTGCGTGGCGACACGATCTCCACCAGATGCCCGAGCTGGGTAATAGCCTCCCACAGACCTCTGCGTATATCCAAGCGCGCCTGACTGAGATGGACATCCCATTTGCCACGCTCGTTGATGGTTCCTGCGTTGTGGGCCTTGTCGGCGCCGGTGCCGCCGCGGCCCAAGGCAATGGCGTCTGCACGGACGAGCAGGCCGGTACGGTCATCATGCTCCGTGGCGACATGGATGCCCTGCCCGTTGCCGAAGAGTCAGGTGAGCCTTTCGCCTCTACGAACGGCTGCATGCACGCATGCGGACACGATATGCACGCAACGGCGTTGCTTGGAGCGGCGCGCCTGCTCAAGGCCCGCGAGTCCGCGCTTGTTGATGCCAACGCCACGGTTAAGCTGCTGTTCCAGCCGGGCGAGGAAACCTTTGAGGGTGCCCGCGCCGCCATCGCCGACGGTCTGCTGCAGAACCCGCGCCCCCAGGTCGCCTTTGCCATGCATGTCAATAGCCAGTCGCCGCTTGGCCTGGTGCTCTACGGCAGCCCGGCGCTCTCGGGCGTGTACGGTTTTCGCATCACGCTTCAGGGCAAGGGCGGCCATGGCTCGAGCCCCGAGATCTGCATCGACCCCATCACGGCCGGCGTCCATGTGCATCTGGCGCTTCAGGAGCTCATCTCCCGCGAGGTGCCGGCGGCCAAGGAGGTCGCGCTTACCGTTGGCAAGTTCGCCGGCGGTCAGGCCGCAAATGTCATCCCCGACACTTGTGTGCTCGAGGGAACGCTGCGTGGCTTCGACGTCGAGCTCATGGAGCACCTCAAGGCCCGCATCGCGGAGGTCGTCAAAGGCGTTGCCACGACCTATCGTACGCCGGCGACTATTGAGACGCTCTCGGATGTTCCCCCGCTCGTACTCGATGACGATATGACGCAGGCGTCGCTTGGCTACGTGGGCGCGGTGCTGCCCAAGTCCGCCTTCCTGCCGCTGTTCCACGCCATGGCGAGCGAGGACTTCGCGTTGATCTCGAGCGAGATCCCGAGTGCGTACTTTACCGTGGGCGCTGCTGTGACTGATACGGACGAGCATTTTGCTCAGCATCATCCCAAGGCACGTTTTAGCGATGCCGAGCTTCCCCTTGGCGCCGCGGCTTATGCCGCCGTCGCTTTGGGCTACATCGCCGACCACCGGTAGCACCCAATCTTGCTACTCGTTTGCTTAAAAAGGAACAGTATGTCTCAGCAACGTAAGTTCTTCCCCGGCTGGCTCGTGGTGGCCTCCGGCTTTGTGATCATGGCCACGTGCTACACCATTTTCGTCAACTGCATGAGCCTGTTCCAGCCGTTGATCGTCAGCGACCTGGGCATTTCCCTTGCGCAGTACACCATCTCCAACGCCCACTATCGCTGCGTCTAAGCAGTTTGGCATGGCCGACCTGGGTAAGGTCACGGGCACCATTACCTCGCTCGAGATGGTTGGCGGCACGGTGGGCGCCATCGTCTCGGGAATACTGTTCGATGCCACGGGCTCCTTTACGAGCACATGGATCGTGTGTCTGGCGTGCTCGGTGGCAATGCTGGTGTTCCTGCTGGCGTCTGAGCCCATCGCGGCTAAGCTGCGCGCGAGCGTGGCGGGGGAGTAGGGACGACGTCGCTCGTAGCTCTTTGCCCCGTTTTGTCCGTGGCTGCCTTGGAAGCCGAATGGATGCTCGTACCGTCATTCGGTTTCCCATGTAGCCACGGGCTCAAGAGATGACCCGAAGTCTTTCCGTCCAACGGATTTTGTGATCCGAAGAGGCGGAAGGATTGCAGATTGCACACCGCGGCGGCGCATCTGGCCGAACGAGCCCCCATACCCTCGTTCGGTCAGACGCGCCGCCGCTGTATGTGTTTGTGCCGTATAATGACCGTTACCTATGACGCGATACAAAAGAAAGGTGTTTGCCCATGCAGGCACAGAAGGCGGAGGGAACCCGCGACCTTATCGGCGCCGAGATGCGCGCCTGGCAAAAGATGCAGCAGATTGCGGCCGGCGTGTTCGAGCCGTTTGGTTTTAAGCCCATCGAGACGCCCGCCATCGAGCAGGTGGACGTGTTTGTCCACGGTATCGGCCAGTCGACCGACGTCGTGCGCAAGGAGATGTTCCGCGTGTTTAGCGGCGCCAACCTGGAGCGCGTCTTTACCGAAGGCACCGACACCAAGCTTAAGCCCAAGCAGCGCCTGGCCCTTCGTCCCGAGGGCACGGCCGGTGTGGTGCGCGCCGTCGTGGAGAACAACCTGGTGCCCCAGGGCTCCACGCCGTTTAAGGCTTATTACGCCGAGGCCATGTTCCGTGGCGAGCGTCCCCAGAAGGGTCGCCTGCGCCAGTTCCACCAGGTGGGCATCGAGTGGCTCGGCGCTCCCGATCCGGCGGCAGACGCCGAGTGCATCATCATGCTCATGGAGTTCTACAAGCGCCTGGGCTTCGACCTTTCCAAGCTCCGTCTGCTTATTAACTCGATGGGCGATGCGCAGTGCCGTCCGGCATACCGCGAGCAGGTCAAGCAGTTTATCCTCGATCACGCCGACGAGATGTGTGATGAGTGCCGCGAGCGCGCCGAGCTCAACCCGTTGCGCGCCTTCGACTGCAAGAACGACCATTGCCGCGAGATCATGGCCGACGCCCCGCTGATGGGCGACAACCTGTGCGACGAGTGCCGCGAGCACTACGAGCAGGTCAAGCGCTATCTGGATGCCGCCGGTATCGAGTATGTCGAGGATCCCACCCTGGTGCGCGGCCTGGACTACTACACTCGTACCGTCTTTGAGGTCGAGGCTCCCGGTGCCGGTGTCGGCTCCATCGGTGGCGGCGGTCGCTATGACGGCTTGGTCGAGCTCGAGGGCGGCAAGCCCACGGCCGGCGTCGGCTTCGCCGTCGGTTTTGAGCGCGCCCTGCTGGCCCTGCAGGCCTTTGGCAGCGACCTGGGCGCCGATGAGACCCCGTGCGTCTACGTTGCCAACGCCGGCAAGGATCTGCGTCAGAACGTCTTTGCCATCACGCAGGAGCTTCGCTCCGCAGGCATCGTGACCGAGGCCGACTACCAGGGTCGTTCGCTCAAGGCCCAGTTTAAGCAGGCCGACAAGGTGGGCGCCAAGCTCATTTTGGTCTTGGGCGGCGACGAGCTTGCCGCCGGCAAGGTCAAGGTGCGCGACATGGAGAGCCATGACGAGGTTCTCGTCGATCTGGTCAACGTCGTCGAGGCGGTTCGCGAGCGCCTGTAGCGCATCTTTTTGAGCTGCGGGCCTGCTAACGTGCCCTGCTCATGGAGAGCGATTGTTACGGGGGTGTTTCGCATTTATGCGGAATGCCCCCGTTTGCATATGCCGTCCACCGAGAAATACGACCATTTGGGGCAAAAACCCTTGCAATGCAGAAAATACTTTTGTGTGGTAAAGCGCAATCAGCTCCGAAAGTTTTTGCCGAGTGCCTATAATGGATACCGCATGTTACGTGCATAGAAGGAGGAATGGGAGGAAACGTGGCTGAGAACCTAAGCAACCAGTCTGTACCCGAAGCCGCGGCGCGCGTCGCTGCCGTGGTCAACCGCCTCGTTAACCGAATCGGCTCGAATGCCGAGTCCAAGGAGCGTCTCGCCGAGATCGAGATCCCCGAGGAGCTGCGCGACAATCTGGCGCTGTTCTTGCGCCTGGAGCGCCGTGTGCTTAGCGAGTATGATCCCGAGATCGCGGACCTGTTCGACAAGATTTTGACAGCCGAGATTGTGGCCAATGCCGGCAACCCCGGTAGCCGTGCTGCCGATGAGTCCGTCGACGAGCAGGGCGTGCCCACTGCCGACGAGCCCACCGCCGTGGCGTTTCGCGAAGTCGTCGATCTGATCGACAGCCTGCCGCTCGATAAACAGCAGGTTATCGTCCGCGCCTTTACGAGCTTCTTCCATCTGGCAAACCTGTCGGAGGAGAATTACCGTGTGGCGCAGCTGCGCGAGTGCGAGGCCGGTGCGTCGACCGATACCGAGGTCGATCCCGCCAACGAACTCACCGTCGCCTATCACCAGTTGGTAAACGAGATGGGTGTCGAGGGCGCCAACGAGCTGCTCGGCAAGCTTGAGTTCCACCCTGTCTTTACCGCACATCCCACCGAAGCCCGTCGCAAGGCCGTCGAGGGCAAGATTCGCCGTATCTCCAACCTGCTGGAGGAGCGTCCGCGTCTGGGCGGCTCCGACCTGGTGGAGAACGAGCGCCATATGCTGCAGGAGATCGACGCCCTGGTGCGTACGAGCCCCATCGCGCTCAAGAAGCCCACGCCGGTCGAGGAAGCCGATACCATCATCGACATCTTCGATAACACGCTGTTCGACGTTATCCCCGTCATCTATCGTCGTTTTGACGACTGGGTGCTGGGCGACAAGGCCGGTACCGTGCCGCCGCTGTGCCCGGCGTTCTTCCATCCCGGCAGCTGGATCGGTTCCGACCGCGACGGTAACCCCAACGTCACCGCCAAGGTGAGCCGTGAGGTCGCCGCCAAGTATTTCACCCATATGGTGCTCAAGCTCGAGGACAAGTGCCGCCGCATCGGCCGCAACCTCACGCTCGAGGCCACCTACAGCAAGCCGTCTGCCGAGCTCATCAACCTGTGGAACCATCAGGTCGAGATGAGCACCCAGTACACGGCACGCGCCGAGCTGATCTCCGAGCACGAGCCGCATCGCGCCGTCATGCTCGTCATGGCAGACCGACTCAACGCCACCGTCCGTCGCATCACCGACACCATGTACCACAGCGCCGATGAGTTCCTGGAGGACCTGCGCGTCGTCCAGCGCTCGCTGGCCGCCTGCGGTGCCGTCCGTGCTGCCTACGGCCCGGTCCAGACCATCATCTGGCAGGTCGAGTCCTTCGGCTTCCATATGGTCGAGATGGAGTTCCGTCAGCACTCCGTGGTGCACGCCCGCGCCCTCAAGGATATCCACGAGAACGGTATCCATGGCGACCTGCAGCCCATGACGCGCGAGGTCATCGATACCTTCCGCGCTATCGGCTCCATCCAGAAGCGCTACGGCAAGAAGATGGCGCATCGCTACATCATCTCGTTTACCAAGAGCGCCCAGCATGTGGCCGACGTCTTTGAGCTGGCCCACCTGTCCTTTGCACACGAAGAGGATGTCCCCGAGCTCGACGTGATCCCGCTGTTCGAGCAGCTCGAGGACCTCGAGGGCTGCGTCGACGTGCTCGACCAGATGCTTACGCTGCCCGTGGTGCAAAAGCGCCTTGCCCAGACCAACCGCCGCATGGAGGTCATGCTGGGCTATTCCGACTCCTCCAAGGACGCCGGTCCTACCACGGCCATGCTCGCGCTGCACTCCGCGCAGGAGCGCATCGCCAAGTGGGCCGAGAAGAACGATATCGACCTGGTGCTCATGCACGGTCGCGGCGGTGCCGTGGGCCGTGGCGGCGGCCCGGCCAACAAGGCCGTGCTGGCGCAGCCCAAGGGCTCGGTCAACTGTTTCTTTAAGCTCACCGAGCAGGGCGAGGTCATCTTTGCCCGTTACGGCAACCGCACGCTGGCCCAGCGCCATGTTGAGTCCGTTGCCGCCGCAACGCTTTTGCAGTCGGCCCCGAGTGTCGAGAAGACCAACACCGAGACCACGCAGAAGTTCTGGGATATGGCGGAGAAGCTCAACGCAGTAAGCCATGAGCGCTATCTGGACCTGCTGAACACCGAGGACTTTACACCGTGGTTCTCGACCGTGACGCCGCTGACCGAAGTCGGTCTGCTGCCGATCGGCTCGCGTCCCGCTAAGCGCGGCCTGGGCGCCAAGTCGCTCGACGACCTGCGTACCATTCCGTGGATCTTCAGCTGGAGCCAGGCACGCATTAACCTGGCCGCTTGGTACGGCCTGGGCACCGCCTGCGAGCAGCTTGGTGACCTTGACCAGCTCAAGGCTGCCTACCAGGAGTGGCCGTTCTTCCGCACGTTCATCGACAACATCGAGATGTCGATTGCTAAGACCGATCAGCGCATTGCCAAGATGTATCTACACCTGGGCGATCGCCAGGATTTGTCCGAGAAGGTCTTCACCGAGATGCAGCTCACGCGTAAGTGGGTCCTTGCCATCGTCGGTGACGAGTGGCCGCTGCAGCGTCGTCGCGTGCTCGGCTGCGCCGTTCGCGTGCGTAACCCCTATGTCGACGCCCTGTCCATCGCCCAGGTCCGCGCCCTTCGTGAGGTGCGTATGAACCAGGACGAGATGGCCGAGGAGAAGAAGGCCGAGTACATGAGCCTGATTCTTTCGACTGTGACTGGCGTCTCGGCAGGATTGCAGAACACGGGGTAATCGATAGCCCTGTAGTCGTCCGGGCCCGCCATCAGTTTACTTTTAGGCACGTCCTCGGACATGCAAGAAGCCCTCGCTGCGCACTTCGTGCGGCGAGGGCTTCTTGCGTCCTGCGGAGTGTGCCTAAAAGTAAACTGATGGCGGGCCCTGCGATGTCCGGTCTTCGGCGGATTACTGCTGGGGGAATAATGGCGTGCTTCGCGCGTTTGGAAAGGGCTTCGTGCTGCGGAATGCATTCGGAGGGAAACCCATCGGGTCCCTTCGTCCTCGGTCTTCGGGGATTAAAGCTGATGAAAATAAAGTGCGCTACGCGCGTTTTGGATGGGGTTTATCTCGGTGGCGCATTTGGCGCTTCTCGCCTTATGACTGTTGCGGCCGCGGTCCCGTTTGGGATCGCGGCCGTTTTGTTGTGGGTCAAATATGAACGTTGTGTTAACGACTCGGTGGACGGTGGTGTTTTTCGGTGAGCGGCGTATCCTTCCAACGGTTTATCTAGTGTGTCAGTTGAAAGGAAGAGGGCGCTCGTCATTGTTTGAATGTGAACTACCGTTTGACCATAAGACGTTGCATCTAGAGCTCGAGGATAAGAACTTCGCGGGTGTGATGGAAGGCCATCAAAACGAGTTTAAGACTACAAAATCGCAGGAAGAGCTGGTAGAGGAGTCGCTTGCCAACCCTTATGGCTCACCTTCGCTCGAGGAGCTTTGTGCTGGCAAGAAGGATATCGTCATCATTAGCTCCGACCATACGCGCCCCGTTCCCTCGCGTGTGACGATGCCTATTCTGCTGCATCACATCCACTCCGCTGCGCCTGAGGCACGCGTTCGCATTCTGGTTGCTACGGGTATGCATCGTCCGTCGACGCACGAGGAGCTCGTCAACAAGTACGGCGAGGAGATCGTTGCCAACGAGGAAATCGTTATGCACGTCGCGACTGACGACAGCATGATGAAAAAGATCGGCACCCTGCCTTCTGGCGGCGAGTGCATCATCAACAAGATTGCCGCCGATTGTGATCTGCTGCTTGCCGAGGGCTTTATTGAGCCGCACTTCTTTGCCGGTTTCTCTGGCAGCCGCAAGTCCGTGCTGCCCGGCATTGCCAGCTACAAGACCATCATGTACAACCACAACGGTCAGTTTGTGAACGATTCCCATTCGCGTGCCGGCAACCTGTGCCACAACCACGTGAACGAGGATATGTTTGCCGCTGCCGAGATGGCTCACCTTGCCTTTGTGCTTAACGTGGTGCTCAACGGCAAGCACGAGGTCATCGGCTCCTTCGCCGGCGACATCCACAAGGCGCACGAGGCCGGCTGCGAGTTCGTGAAGAGCCTTGCCGGCGTTGAGCCCGTCGAGTGCGAGATTGCCATCACCACCAACGGCGGCTACCCGCTCGACCAGAACATCTACCAGGCCGTGAAGGGCATGTGCGCTGCCGAGGCCACGCTTCCCGAGGGCGGCGTGATCATCGATGTCGCCGGTTGCGCCGACGGTCACGGTGGCGAGGGCTTCTATCACAACATCGCCGACAACGATCCGGCAGAGTTTGAGCGCGCCTGCATCGACCGTCCTAAGGACGAGACCCTGCCCGACCAGTGGACGAGTCAGATCTTTGCCCGCATCCTGGCGCATCACCCCGTGATCATGGTCACCGACCTGTGCGATCACCAGATGATCAAGGATATGCACATGACGCCGGTCAACACCCTCGAGGAGGCGCTCAAGCTCGCCTTTGAGATGAAGGGTGCCGATGCCAAGGTTGCCGTCATTCCCGATGGCCTGGGCGTTGTCGTCGCGCAGCACTAGTACGCGGCCTAAACGAATCGTTTATAACCGACAAGAAAGATAAGGTTTTATGCTTACCAAACTCCTCTGTGAATTCGGCGCAACGGCCCTCATGATCATCTTTGGCGTGGGCGTGCACTGCGATACCGTGCTCAAGGGCACTAAGTATCAGGGCTCCGGCCATATGTTTGCCATCACCACCTGGTCTTTTGGCATCTCGGTCTGCCTGTTTGTCTTTGGCGGCGCCGTGTGCATGAACCCGGCTATGGTGCTTGCCCAGTGCATCGTAGGCCTGGTGCCGTGGAGCAGCTGCATCCCCTTCATGATTGCCGATATGCTCGGCGGCTTTGTGGGCGCCGTAATCGCTTGGCTTATGTATGCCGATGAGTTCAAGGCTTCCGAGGGCGTCGTCGACCCCATTGCCCAGCGCAACATCTTCTCGACCAACCCCACCACCGAGGGCACCAACTATGCCCGCAACTTCTTCTGCGAGGCTATCTGCACCTTCGTGTTCATCAGCGCCATCCTTGCTGCCGCTAGCCGCGCCGGCGAGAACGTTCTGATGCTCGCCATCTGCGTCGGCCTGATCGTTTGGGCCGTTGGCATGGGCATGGGCGGCATCACCGGCTTCGCCATGAACCAGGCTCGTGACCTTGGTCCTCGCATGGCCTATCAGGTGCTGCCGATTAAGAACAAGGCCGACAACAACTGGAAGTACGGCCTGCTTGTTCCTGGCATCGCACCGTTTATCGGTGCCGCTCTGGCCGCACTGTTTGTGCACGGTTTCTTGGGCATGTTCTAGCCCAAGGCTACATAGGTTGTTCGCCGTCCGCATGGGGTAACTTCCCAGCGCGTCTTCGGACATGCAAAAAGGCTCGCTGCGCACTTTGTGCGGCGAGCCTTTTTGCGTCCTGCGGAGTGCGCTGGGAAGTTACCCCATGCGGACGGCTGCGGGGTCTTCGTTGCGTTCGTGCAAGCAACCCAACATATATATCTGAATTTGGATGGGAGGGGCTTGTTGCTGGTAGGGGCGTTGGGCTGTTGTTGACACTTTGGGATGGATTGTGCTTTGGGTTGGGGCGGGGCTTTGAGATGAGGGCGGAACTTTGGGATGAGGGGTTTACTTAGTTGAAGAGGGGTTTTATGGCTGAGAGGTAGTCTTTGGCTACGTTGGCTTTGTCTGCTTGAAAGTTGTGCCAGGCCCACCATTGGACGGTGGCTACGAAGCTTGAGGCTATGTGGTGTAGTAAGAAGCTGCGGTCCATGGTGCCGGCAGGACCTGCGGGGTCGACGGGGACGGTTTCGGCTGCTCGTGACATGATGGTCTTGCGTAAGCAGTCGGCAAAGACGCGTGAGCCGGCGCCGGCTACGAGGGCGCGTACGCCCTGGCGGCGCTCCCAGAGGTTGTTGAGGATATGCTCGACCTGCACGAGTGGGTCGTCGAGGGGCGTACCGTCATCGTCGAGGGCATGGGTGCAGATATCGCACACGAGCTCAGCGAGTAGGTCATCTTTGCTCTTGAAGAGGCCGTAGAACGTGGCCCGACCCACATGGGCGCGAGCGATGATGTCACCGACGGTGATCTTGCCGTAGTCCTCTTCGCGCAGCAGCTCGGAGAACGCCGTAACGATGGCGGCGCGGCTTTTTGCCTTGCGGGCATCCATGGCTAGGCGTCCGCGTGAACGAGCAGGCAGCGGAGCGTACCGGAACAACCCTCGTAGGGGCGCTTGCCGGCGCCGTAGCCGACGGCTTCGATGCGGTAGCGTGAGGGCAGTTGGTCGGACGTGCGCAGCGCGGTGACGATGGCGGCGCCCGTGGGCGTCACGATCTCGCCGGCGACCGGTGCAGGCGTGAGGGCGATATTGCCCGCCTGGCACAGGTTGACGACAGCGGGGACGGGAATGGGCATGAGACCGTGGGCGCAGCGAATGGTGCCGTGGCCCTCGGAAAGCGACTCGACCACGATGTCCTCAATACCCAGGTCGTCGAGGCAGATGGCGACCGAGCAGACGTCGACGATGGAGTCGACGGCGCCCACCTCGTGAAACAGGACGGTGTCGGGCGTTTTGCCGTGAGCCTTGGCCTCGGCAGCAGCGAGTACGGAAAAAATGGCGAGGGCGCGACGCTTGGCGCCATCGCTTAGCTGCGAGCCATCGATGATGGCGGTGATGTCCGCCAAAGAACGGTGGTGATGGTGGTGGGCGTGATGATGGCCCTCGTGGCCATGACCGTGGGCCTCATGGTCATGGTCGTGGCAGTGCTCGTGCTCGCCATGGTCATGATGGTGGTGTTCGTGTTCGTGCATATGCTCGACAGCTGCTTCGTTGCCGTAGAGCCAGGCCATATCGTGATCGTGGTTCTCGAGCTCCTCTGCAAGCTGGACATCGAAATCGCAGGCGTCGATGCCGTGCTTGTTTACGCGCGTCACGGCAATCGAAAAGCCGTCGACCGGCAGCGTGGCGAGCTGCTCGTGCAGATGCTCCTCGCTGGCGCCCAGGTCGAGCAGGGCCGCGACGGTCATATCGCCGCTGATGCCCGAGGTGCCGTCGATGATAAGCGTATGCTGATGGTTGGACATGGAATGCTCCTTAGCGGGCGCGGGGTGTGCCGGCGCTCAGATGATTGATAAGACTTGCCTGGTATGCGGCACCAAAGCCGTTGTCGATATTGACGACCGAAACGCCGCTGGCGCAGGAGTTGAGCATGGCGAGCAGTGCGGCTACGCCACCAAAGCTCGCGCCGTAGCCCACGCTGGTGGGAACGGCAATGACCGGACAGCTCACCAGGCCGCCGATAACGCTCGCCAGCGCGCCTTCCATGCCGGCGATGGCGATGACCACCTGCGCCTGGGCAAGTTCCTCGGCATGCGCGAGCAAGCGGTGCAGGCCGGCGACGCCTACGTCGTAGAGGCGGTCGACCTCGTTGCCATAGAACTCGGCCGTCAACGCGGCTTCCTCGGCGACGGGCAAGTCGCTCGTGCCGGCGCAGGCGACGACGATGCGTCCGTTACCGGTGGGGGAGGGCTTGCCGCCCACGAGGGCGAGCTGCGCGTCCGGGACATATCCCAGGTCGATGCCGTTGTTGAGGAGCTCCGAGATGCGGGCTGCTTTTTCGCTGTCCAGGCGTGTGACCAGGATGCGCTCCTGGCCGGCATCGCGCAGCGCTTCGATAATGGCGGCAATCTGCTTGGCGGTTTTACCCGCACCGTAGACAACCTCGCCGGCTCCCTGGCGCACCCCGCGCGAAAGATCGAGCTGCGCAAAGCCCAAATCGGCGGTCGGAGCCGTCTGGATGCGCGTAAGGGCGTCGGCGGGGGTGACTGATCCGCCGGCAACATCGCTCAGCAGCTGCTCTAGATCTCGCTTATCCATATATGTTCCCTTCGACGGCGCAAAGTCTAGCACTCAAAGGGTATGTTTCCGAACACTAAGACAAAATTGTTCGGAAACTATAGGACGGATTGATTCAATTGTTAGACGGATCGATTAGTCACGCAGGATGATGTCCATGGCGAGCATCAGGTTGCGCTCGTCGATGGCAAACGGGGCAGCTTCGCGCGTCTTGGGCTTGGCGCAAAACGCGATGCCCGTGCCCGCGGCCTGAATCATGGGGATGTCGTTGGCGCCGTCGCCGATCGCGACGGTATGGGCCATATCGACGCCGCACTCAACTGCCCAGTCCAGCAGCTGGATGAGCTTGGACTCCTTGGTCACAATGCCGGCAGCCAACTTACCGGTGAGCTTGCCGTCCACGACTTCCAGGCGGTTGGCCAGGCAAAAATCGATACCCGCGGCGGCTACGATCTTGTCAGCGATCTCGTGGAAGCCGCCGCTTACCACGCCGACCTTCCAGCCCTTGCTGTGTGCCGAACGCACAAGCTCCAGCGCGCCGGGGGTAAATGTCACGCGTTCAAAGGTGCGCTCGAACACGCTCTCGTCCAGGCCGGCGAGCAGCCCCACGCGCTCCTCGAGCGCTTGCTTAAAGTCCAGCTCGCCGCGCATGGCGCGTTCGGTGATCCGCGCAACTTGCTCGCCCACGCCTGCCTCCTCGCCCAACAGGTCGATGACCTCCTGGTTGATGAGCGTGGAGTCGATATCCATAACGATGAGGCGTGCAGTCATGGCGGGCCTTTCCGAGTGCAGTTGTATTGGGGCACATTGTCGCACGCGGCGCGCCTTGGCGACGGCCAGGCCGCGTCAATTGTTTCGTCTCCGTCAAGTCTTTGGGCGAGAACTACTTTTCCGCGGCACATCGACACAGGTGCGATAAGATAGAACGCCATGTCTGGCTGCGCGGTTTACGCAGGCTGGGCAAATCTGTACGACGCCGCCCGGAACGACACGGGGCGGCACAGATCCATAAAGGAGGATCACTGGTATGAGCCAGACCCGTCCCATCGACGAGCATTCCATGCACACCCGTACCTGCGGCGAGCTTCGCCGCGAGAACGTGGGCGAAGAGGTCACCCTCACCGGTTGGGTGAGCCGTCGCCGTGACCACGGCGGCCTTATTTTCTGCGACCTTCGCGACCGCGAGGGCATCACGCAGCTCACCTTCGACCCCGAGCACTCCGACGGCGATGCCTTTAAGATCGCCGAGACCATGCGTCCCGAGTGGCCCATCAAGATTCACGGCGTCGTGCGCGCCCGTGGCGAGGAGACCACTAACGCCAAGCTCGCGACCGGCGAGGTCGAGGTCCTGACCGACCACGCCGAGGTGCTCAACACGTCCGTCACCCCGCCGTTCCAGATCGAGGACGGCATCGAGACCAGCGAGGACACCCGCCTGCGTTATCGCTATCTGGACCTCCGTCGTCCCGAGATGATGGCCAACCTCAAGCTGCGCTCCGACTTTACCTTTGCCATTCGCGAGGCGCTGCACAACCGTGAGTTCATGGAGGTCGAGACGCCCTCCCTGTTCAAGTCTACGCCCGAGGGCGCCCGCGACTTCATCGTCCCCAGCCGCATCCAGCCGGGCAACTTCTACGCTCTGCCGCAGTCCCCGCAGCTCCTGAAGCAGCTGCTCATGGTCGGTGGCGTCGAGCGCTACTACCAGGTTGCCAAGTGCTTCCGCGACGAGGACCTGCGCGCCGACCGTCAGCCCGAGTTCACCCAGGTCGATATCGAGATGTCCTTCGTGGACCAGAACGACGTTATGAGCGCGCTCGAGGAGGTCCTGTCCGATGCCTTCGGCCGCATGGGCGTTGAGATGCCCACGCCGCTGCGTCGCATGAACTACTGGGAGGCCATGGACACCTATGGCTCCGACAAGCCCGATACCCGCTATGGCATGCACTTGGTCGACCTGACCGACATCTTCGCCAACTCCAAGTTCAAGGTCTTCGCGACTGCCGCAAACGAGGAGGGTTCCGTCGTCAAGGCCATCAACGCCAAGGGCGCCGGTGCCTGGGCGCGTGCCAAGATCGATAAGCTCGCCGGCGTGGCTTCCACGTTTGGCGCTAAGGGTCTGGCTTGGATCGCCTTCCGCGAGGACGGTTCCATCAACAGCCCCATCGTCAAGTTCTTCTCGGACGAGGAGATGGCGGCTCTGCGCGAGCGCATGGACGTCGAACCCGGCGACCTCGTGATGTTCGCCGCCGGTCCGCGTCTGCTCTCTGACGAGATCTTGGGCGGCATGCGTTCCCACATGGCCAACGCGCTCGAGATCAAGCGCGAGGGCCACGACTTCCTGTGGGTCGTCAACTTCCCGCTGTTCCACTGGGATGAGGACCGCAAGGCCTACGCTGCCGAGCACCAGCCCTTTACCCTGCCGACCGAGACCGACATCGCCAAGATCGAGGCCGATCCGCTGGCAGCCGGTTCGTGCACCTACGACTTTGTCATGGACGGCTTTGAGGCCGGCGGCGGTGGTATGCGTATCCACAACGCCGAGATGCAGATGTCCATGCTCAAGCTCCTGGGCTTTACCGAGGAGCGCGCCGAGTCGCAGTTCGGCTTCCTCATGGAGGCGCTCAAGTTTGGTGCGCCCCCGATGGGCGGTTTCGCTCTGGGCCTGGACCGCGTGTGCATGCTGCTCACCGGTTCCGACTCCATCCGCGACGTCATGGCGTTCCCCAAGACGGCCAGCGGCTCCGACCTCATGTCGGGCGCCCCGAGTGCCGTTAGCGGCGCCCAGCTCAAGGACGTCAGCCTGCGCCTGATGTAGGCAAGCGGCTACATATTGCCCGTAACGAGGGAAGGACACGTGCCTTCCCTCGTTTTTTGTGAGACGGGGGTGCGCCGGTAACGTACAATAACTACCACGTGGCTGGGTTTGCCAGCCGAATGAGCGATACCGCGGGAGGGGACATGGTCGAGTTTACAAAGACGATTAAAGATCCGTTGGGACTGCATGCCCGCCCGGTTGCGCTGCTCTACGACATCATTGCCAAACATCGTAGCGACGTGTCGGTCAGCATCGGCGACCGCCATACCGACGGTCGCGACGTTATGGGTCTCATGGCTCTCTACGGTGAGTGCGGCGAGAGTGTCGTCTTTCGCGTTTCGGGCGTGGATGAGGCCTCCTGTGTCACATCGATCAGAAATCTCTCGCTCTAAGCATGATAGGGCGTGGTAAAGGATGGTCCTTTGCCGCGCCCTTTTGTTTCGTATAGGAAACTTTTTCGAAAACTGAATAGAGACCCTTTCCAAAAAGTTAACCACGTGTTAGTTTACTAAAGCGAACATAGACGTG
>CATWVA010000031.1 GCA_958354105.1 uncultured Collinsella sp. | reverse complement strand
AGCCCACGGCAGCCGCCTTGCGCGACACCTTCTGAGCCTGCATCAGCGCCGGCAGGTGCGTGGGCACGCCGTCGAGCAGACCCTCGGGCGCGGCCTCGCCTGCCGCCACGGCCTGGTCTTTGGCGGCCTTCTCGGCAAGCTTGACCTCGTCCCAGATCTTGAGAACCTCGTCGGAGCTCTCGGCGTCCGCATCGCCAAACACGTGTGGGTGGCGGCGGATGAGCTTGGCGTCGATATCGCGTGCCACATCGGCCAGCGAAAACTCACCGGCGTCCGCCGCAATCTGCGCATGCAGTACGACCTGCATGAGCACGTCGCCGAGTTCCTCGCGCAGATGCGTGGCATCGTCGGCCTCGATGCAGTCGAGCGCCTCGTAGGCCTCCTCGATCATGTTCTTGCCAATGCTCTGATGCGTCTGTTCGCGGTCCCACGGGCAGCCATCGGGCTGACGCAGGCGCCAGATGGTCTGCACCAGATGCTGCAGCTCGGCCGACGCGTCGACCAGCGTGGACAGGTCGCGCGAACCCTCGGCATTTTGCTGAGCCATATGCTCGGCCATGGTTATTCCTCCTCCAGGATCACGTGACGGAACGCGCCGTCCTCGTAGATGCCATAGCTGTGCGTACCGTCCTTGGGAATGCTCACGCTGCCGGGGTTGAAGAGCCACAGGCCCGGGTGCGCGGCGCTTGCCTCGTTAACCTTGATGTGCGTGTGGCCGTAGACGAGCGCGGAGCCCTCGGGCAGCGCGGGCGCGTGGTCGACGCTGTTGTGCATGCCGGCGCCAAAGACGTGGCCGTGCGTCAGGAACAGCTCGCGGCCGGTCTCGTCGAACAGCGTGGCGTAGTCGGCCATGACGGGAAAGTCGAGGACCATCTGGTCGACCTCGGCGTCACAGTTACCGCGCACCGCGATGATGCGGTCGGCCAGGGCGTTGAGCAGCGGAATCACACGCTTGGGGGCATAGTCGCGCGGCAGGTCGTTGCGCGGGCCGTGGTAGAGCAGGTCGCCCAGCAGAGCGATGCGGTCGGGCTGCTCGGATTCGATAGCGGCGACCAGGCGCTCGGTCCAGTATGCCGAGCCGTGGATGTCGGAGGCGATGAGGTATTTCATGGGTGGTCCTTTCGGTGGGGTTAATTGGATTGGCGCGGCACGTCACTCGCCCGCATCACTCAAATCGCAGCGCCGCGCTCTGAGCCGCCTGCATCACGCGCTGGAGCGGCGCGTTGTGCTCGCGGGCAAGACGGGCACAATCCTCGTACTCGGGTGCCGCGCGCTCGCTGCCGTCGGGCAGGGTGGCTACTTTGACGGCCACCTCGCCCCAAGGCGTCGCTACCTGCTCAAAACGACGCGGCAGGCAGACGCGTTCCATCACCTGGCGACGAACGGCGTTGGTCGTGGTCTCCAAAAAGATAATCGTCTGTAGGCGTTCGATATCCTCATGCGAGCAAATCACCTGCAACTGCCATCCGGGGCGGCCCTTTTTGCAGTAGAGGGGCAGCCAGTGCACCTCGCGGGCGCCGGCCTCGCGCAGGCGGTCGGCGGCGTAGGCGAGCACCTCGGGCGACGCGTCATCGATGTCGCACTCCAGCTTGACGATAGTTTCGGGCGCATCGGTCTCGCGGGACAGCGGAGATGTACTTCCACGTTGCATACGGTCCGAATCCTTTCCGCACGGGCTCGTTTTATTCACCCAAACGCTAGCACATCGGACGTGGCACAGGCGTGACATTCGTCCGTCGCCGCCCTCACCCCTATCCAAACGTGTACGTCAGCCTCCAAACATGTCATTTTTTGTCGGTTTTGGAGGCTGACGTACACGTTTTGGAGCGAGGCCGCACACGATCAGAATTGCGCCCGCACTCCGTCCACCACAAAGTTCGCCGCACTCAACAATTTTGGACTTTCTACGCAGTTCATCGACCAAAAATTACCCTCGGCATACTTACCCGCTGCACGATGTTACTCTAGTTGCATTTGGCTAACTAAGCGGCTGCCGAGGACCCCGCCCGGCACCGTTACGGCATAGGAGGTTTCATGTTCGAGAAGCGGCTCTTCTCCCTGGTTCCGCAGGCAACGCCCTACATTATGGCAAGCGTCCTGTTTAAGTGGATCGCGCTCATGGCAAACATCACGGTGATGTGGGTGCTTGCGCGCATCTTGGGCGGCATCGTCACGAACGGTCTTTCCGCCGCGCTCGCCGTCGATGCCCTCGCACAGGCGGCCCTGCCGCTCGCCGCCGCCATCATCGTGCGCGCCGCCTCCATCTACCTGGCCCAACGCGCCGGCGACAAAGCCGCGTTCGAGGCCGTCCGCCGCGTGCGCTCGTTCGTCTACGACAAGCTCACCGCACTCGGCCCCTCCTACACCGAGACCGTCCCCACCGCCGAGGCCGTCCAGACCAGCGTCGAGGGCGCCACGCAACTCCAGGTGTACTTTGGCGGCTACCTGCCGCAGCTCTTCTTTGCCGGCTTGGCACCCATCACGCTGTTTGTACTGCTCGTGGGCCAGGCGGGTCTTCCCGCCGCGCTGCTGCTCGCCTGCGTTCCGGTCATCCCCGCCTCCATCATGATGGTCATGCGCAACGCCAAAAAGATCGGTGCCGAGTACTGGGGCAGCTATGTCGATCTGGGCGGCATGTTCCTGGAGGCCGTGCAGGGTCTCACCACCCTTAAGGTCTACCAGGCCGATCGCAGCTGGCACGAGCGCATCAACGCCGAGTCCGAGCGTTTCCGCACAGCGACCATGCGCCTGCTGGTGATGCAGCTGCGCTCCATTTGCGTTATGGACCTGGTCGTCTATATGGGCGCCGCGCTCGGCATTATCGTAGCCACGCTGCAGCTCGCCACGGGCAAGATTGGCTTTGAGGCTGCCTTCCTCATCGTCTTTCTGTCGCAGGAGTTCTTTTTGCCTATGCGCCGCCTGGGATCGCTGTTCCACACGGCCATGAACGGCATGGCCGCCTCGCGCCGCATGTTTGGCATTTTGGATACGCCCGAGCCCGAGCGCGGCGATGTTGAGCTTGACGGTCGCGGCGATATCGAGCTCGCGGGCGTGAGCTATGCATACGGCGACCGCACGGTGCTGGACAGCGCCAGCGCGACCATTGCGCACGGCTCGCTCGTGGCACTCGTGGGCGAAAGCGGCGGCGGCAAGTCCACGCTCGCGGGGATTATCGCGGGCCGCAAGGGTGCCTACCGTGGCAGCGTTCGCATCGGCGGCGTCGAGCTGCGCGATGCCACGGCCGCCTCACTCATGCGTGCCGTCACCCTGGTGCCCACCAACGGCTACCTGTTTGCCGGCACCCTGCGCGACAACCTGCTGCTCGCCCAGCCCAACGCCACCGACGCCGAGCTTTTGCGCGCGCTCGGCCGCACGCGCGTGGCGGCCTTTGTGCAGGCCAACGGCGGGCTCGACATGGTGATTAACGAGGGCGGCACCAACCTTTCGGGCGGCCAGCGCCAGCGCGTGTGCATGGCCCGCGCCCTGCTGCATGACTCGCCGATCTATGTGTTTGACGAGGCTACGAGCAACGTCGATGCCGCAAGCGAGGCCGCGATCGGCGAGGTCATCGCATCGCTTGCCGGCGAGCACACTGTAATTGTGGTGGCGCACCGCCTGTCGACGATCGTAGACGCCGATCAGATCCTGGTGCTGGAGCGTGGCCGTATTGCCGAGCGCGGGACTCACGGCGAGCTCTTGGCCACCGCGGGCGTCTATGCACGCATGTGGGATAGCCAGGAACGGCTCTCGGCATATGCGTATGCGGAGGATGATGCCGAGGATGCTGGCGCGGATGAGGCTGCTGACGGCAGCGCCGCCTGTACCGATGGCCTCAACGGTGCTGGTTCGTCTTCCGCTGCCGCGGCGCCTGACTCCGGCCGCGCCCGTCGCTCGGCGCCGTCCATCATGTGGCGCATGATGGGGCTCGTCCGACCGCTTGCCGGCTGGCTTGTGCTAGCCGTCGCGCTGGGCAGCATTGGCATGCTCACCGCCGCGTTCGTGCCGGCCTTTGGCGCCCTTGGCCTTATGGCCGCGCTGGGCCGCAACGCCTTGGGGCTTGGTCTTATCGTCACATGCGCGGCCTGTGCCGCCTGCGGCATCGCGCGCGGGCCGCTCCACTACGGCGAGCAGCTCTGCAACCATTACATCGCATTCCGTCTGCTCGCACACATTCGCGACCTGGTGTTTGGCGCCCTGCGCCAGCTCGCCCCCGCCAAGCTCGAGGGCCGCGGCAAGGGCGAGCTCGTGAGCCTGGTCACCTCGGATATCGAGCTGCTCGAGGTCTTCTACGCGCACACCATCTCGCCCATTGCCATAGCTCTGGTCTGCACCGTTGTGTTTGAGGGCTTTTTGCTGGCTGTGAGCCCCGAGCTCGCGGGCATCGCGCTCGTGGCCTACGCGGTCCTGGGCGTGCTGCTGCCCCTGACCTCGGCCAAGGCATGCGGCACCACCGGCCGCCAGAGCCGCGAGGGCGCCGGTAAGCTGGGCGCCTTTGTACTCGACAGTCTGCGCGGCGCGGGCGAGACCATCCAGTTTGCCGGTGGCACCGATCGCAGCCGTGCCCTGGGCAAGCTGACCGAGCAAGTCGGCGCCGTGGACGCGCGCCTCAAGCGCCGCCAAGCGGCCAGTGAGGCCGTAGCCGATGCGCTTATTCTTGCGGCCAATCTGGTGATGCTCGAACGTGCGCTGCAGCTGGTAGCTGCGGGAACGATTGACTTTGCCGCAGCGTTTGTCGCCATCTTTACCTTTGTGTCGTCGTTTGGCTCGGTGATGGCAGTGAGCCGCCTGGGCGCCTCACTGCAGGAGACGCTCGCCTCGGGCGCGCGCGTGCTCGATTTGCTCGACGAGCAACCCCAGTGCGCCGAGGTCTCCAACGGACAGGACGTTGAGTTTGCCGGCGCCGCAGCCGAGCATGTGAGCTTTAGTTATGCGGGCGGCGTGGACGCGGGCGGTGCGGGCGCCACGGAGCAGGTCGCGAACGACACCGCTGCGAGTCTCATCCTCGACGACGTGACCTGCACCTTTGCGCCCGGCACCATGACCTGCATCATGGGGCGCTCGGGCTCGGGCAAGTCGACGCTGCTTAAGCTGCTCATGCGTTTTTGGGACCCCGCAGCTGGCACCATCACGGTGAGCGGCGTCGATGCCCGCCACATCAACACGGCGAGCCTGCGCAGCCACGAGGCCTATATGACCCAGGACACACATCTGTTCTGCGGCACCGTACGCGAGAATCTGCTGGTTGCGCACGCCAGCGCCACCGATGCCGAGCTGCTCGACGCTTGCCGCTCCGCTTCGCTTACCGCCCTCATCGACCGCCTGCCGCAGGGTCTCGACACGCCCGTTGCCGAGCTGGGCGACTCGCTTTCGGGCGGCGAGCGCCAGCGCATCGGCCTTGCGCGCATCTTCCTCAACGACGCGCCTTTCATCTTGCTCGACGAGCCCACCAGCGCGCTCGATGCCCTCAACGAGGCGTCCGTGATGCAGGCGATCGACGAGCTCAAGCGCCGCGGCAAGACCATTGTGCTCGTAAGCCACCGTGCCAGCACCTGCGCGTTTGCCGATTTCTCGCTTTCGGTCGAGCACGGGAGGCTGAGCTAATGGCACGCCCGGTCGACACACCGGAGCTGGCACGCAAACGTGAGCGCGAGGCCCAAATGGTGTCGCAGATGATCGCGTTGTGGTGCCGCGGGCATCATGGCGGCGGGCATGTGGTCGAACAGGCTGGCGACGATGAGTCCGTGCGCGTGAAACTCGGCCTTCGAACCATTTCGCTCTGCCCCGAATGCGCCGAGCTGCAGAAATACGCCATCGCGCGCATTGAGCACTGCCCGCACATGGGCACCAAGACATTTTGCTCGGCCTGTCCTTCGCATTGTTACCGGCCCGCCATGCGCGAGAAGATCCGCAAGGTCATGCGCTGGTCGGGACCGCGTATGATCCGCTATCGCCCCATCACCGCCGTGCGGCACGCGATGGTAACGGTGCAGGCCAAACGCGTGGCGGCACAAAGCAAGTAGTCGCCGGCGCCGGCACGCGCTGCCTGCCCTTTCCAGTCGGTTTCGACCTGCAGCGTTCCCGCCGCGCCGAGGCTGCGCCATTACAATGGAACGGATTCGCCAAATGCAAAGGAGTCGCCATGCCCGCCTGCCCGCTGGTCGATTGCCACACCCATACTTCGTTTTCGGACGGCCACGCCTCGTTCGAGGACAACGTCCGCGCCGCTACCGCTGCCGGATGCCGCGTCATGGTCTCGACCGACCACCTCACCCTGCCCGCCAGCATGGATGCTAACTGCGAGGTGCAGGTCGTCGAGGGCGACTTGCCGGCACATCGTCTGGCCTTTGAGGACGCCCGCAAACTCGCCGCGCAGATTGCGCCGGAGCTCACCTTTATCTACGGTTTTGAATGCGATTGGTACGAGGGCTGCGAACCCTTGGTTGAGCGCTGGGCCCAGGGCGCCGTGGTGCGCTTGGGCAGCGTGCATTGGATTGGCGACCCGGGCGATATCATGGCCGGCGCCGCGGGCACGGCGGGAACAGAGAGCGTCGCTCGTCCCGATACGCCCGATTCGCTTTGTGGCTGGATCGACGACGATACCAACCTGCATGTTTGGGAAAACTTAGGCGTACGCGGCGTGTGGGAGCGCTATATCGATGACTGGTGCCGAGCCTGCGAGAGCCCGCTCAACTTTGATGTGATGGCTCACCCCGACCTAGTCATGCGCTTTTCGAAGGAAGGCTTTGCGCCCGACTTTGACCCCGCGCCGTTTTGGCAGCAGATGGCCGAGTGCGCGCACGATACGGGTCGCCGCGTTGAGATCTCGACGGCCGCACCGCGCAAGGGCCTCGATGACTACTATCCCGCGACCGGCCTTTTACGTCACTTTGTCCACGCCGAGGTGCCGATCACTTTTGGCTCGGACGCGCACCGCGCCTGCGACATCTGCTGGAACATTCGCGAGGCTCAGGCCCACGCCTACGACTGCGGTTATCGAACCCTCGACATCCCCCACCTCACCGGAGAATGGGAGTCCACGCCCCTCGCCTAACTGGTCGTTTAAGAACGTCCCCAATAACTAGTGGCGGCGGGCGTTGAGTTCGCCGGCCAGCTCGTCGAGGGTAATGCCGTAGCGCTCGAGCGTCACGAGCAGGTGGTAGATCAGGTCGCCGGCCTCGTAGCGAATGTGATCGTGGTCGTTATCCTTGCAGGCCATGATCACCTCGCTCGCCTCCTCGGCAAGCTTCTTGAGCAGCTCGTCCTCGACGTCGGTCAGCAGACGGGCGGTGTAGCTCTCCTGTGGCGACGCATCGCGACGACCGTGAATCACCTCGGCTAGTCCCGTCAGCGTCTCGCCGATATTTCCCGGCTGCACGTTAGCTGTTCTGACTCCCATGGTTATTTCCTCTCGTTACCGCAGCGTAAAGTAGGTACCGGTCTCATCGAACCGAGGCTTTGCGCCCTTTTTCTCAAAGAACTCGACGATGACGGCATGGGCCTCATCGAGCCTTTCCTTCTCGGCCTCGAGCCAAAGCGACTGCGCCCCGCAGGCATCGGTCAGGTGCACGCGGCACGGCACGCCCGCGCGGAGGAGTTCGGCGTTGCAGTCGGCGACTTCGAACGGCGTCACGACCTTCATCGTGTTCCCCCCTTTACGCGCTTAAAGAAGCAGGTACGGTTGCCGGTATGGCAGGCCGGGCCCGGCGAGTCCACCTTGACCAGCAGCGTATCGCTATCGCAATCGGCCCAGAGCTCCTTGACCTCCTGCATGTTGCCACTCGTCGCGCCCTTGTTCCAGAGCTCCTGACGGCTGCGACTCCAAAACCACGTGGTCCCGGTCTTGAGCGTCAGCCCCACCGATTCCTCGTTCATCCAAGCAACCATAAGCACCTCGCCAGTGTCATACTGCTGAACCACACAAGGAATCAGCCCGTGGGCGTCGTATTTAAGATCAGCAGCTTCTACTACCTCAGTCATCATTTCTCCCAAGTAATAACAGTAAGCCCCACAGGTCGGCGAGGGTTGTCCAGGTGCCGCAGGTTGCCGCGAAAGAGGAGCGACGCGTACTTTGTACGCGAGCGACGGTTTGAGCGGCAAGATGCGGTGCCTGGGCAAGCCGCAGCGCTAGAAGTCCAACCTGACAGGGATGCCCTGCGAGGCCATGTACTCCTTCACCTGGCGAATGCTGAAGGTTCCAAAGTGAAAGACGCTCGCCGCCAGCACGGCATCGGCCTCGCCCTCGATCACACCCTCGGCGAAATGCTCGAGCGTGCCCACGCCGCCGCTCGCGATGACGGGGATTGGCACCGCGCGCGCCACGGCGCGGGTGAGCGCCAGGTCAAAGCCGGCCTTGGTGCCGTCGCGGTCCATGCTGGTCAGCAGAATCTCGCCGGCGCCGCGACGAGCCGCCTCCTCGGCCCATGCCACCGCATCGATACCCGTGGCGTTGCGGCCTCCCGCGGTAAAGACCTCCCACTTGTCGGCATCCGGCTGCCCAGGCAGGCCGACGCGCTTGGCATCGATCGCCACGACCACGGCCTGGCTGCCAAACGCCGCGGCAGCTTGGCTGATCAGCGACGGATCGCGCACGGCGGCAGAGTTGAGCGATACCTTGTCGGCACCGGCCGCCACCATCGTTCGCATGCCCGCAAGGTCGCGAAAGCCACCGCCCACGGCGTAGGGAATGGCGAGCTCCTCGGCCGCATGCGCCGCCATCTCGATGGTCGTCGCACGGTTGTCGCTCGTGGCGGTAATGTCCAGGAAGACGACCTCGTCCGCACCCTCGCGGTCGTAGGCGCGGGCCAGCTCCACCGGATCGCCGGCATCGCGCAAGCTCACAAAGTTGACGCCCTTGACCACACGGCCGTCCTTGACGTCCAGGCAGGGAATTACGCGCTTGGTAAGCATGGGCTACTCCTCCCCTCGGGCGGCGGCCAGCGCCTGGGCCAGCGTAAAGTTGCCCTCGTAGAGCGCGCGGCCGGTAATGGCGCCTTCAATCGCGCCCTCACCCACCGCGGCCAGTGCGCGGATGTCGTCGAGCGTCGAGATGCCGCCCGACGCCACGACGGGAAAGCCCGCGACCTGCGCCACATGGCGATATGCCGCCACGTCGATGCCCGTCTGCATGCCATCACGCGCGATGTCGGTATACACCAGATGCTTAAAGCCCAGCTCGGTAAGCTGCGCCACGGCATCGTCGAGCGCCACGCCCGCGCCGTCGCGCCAGCCGTTCACCTTAACCTGGCCGTCGCGTGCGGCAATGTCGGCGACCAGCAGCTCGCCAAAGCCTTGGGCTGCCACCTCGGCAAAACCCGGCTCGGTCACCAACACGGTGCCCAGCGCAATGCGGCGAGCGCCATAGCCGGCCAGCTCGTCGATGCGCGCGAGCGAGCGGACGCCGCCGCCCACGTCCACGGACAGACCGTCGACGCCGCAGATGGCCTTAATCGCCGTCGAGTTGGCGGCACATGCGTCCTCGTCCTCGCCAAAGGCAGCGGACAGGTCGACGACGTGCATCCAGCTTGCGCCCTGCTCGGCAAACGAGCGGGCGACGGCCACGGGGTCGTCGGAATATACCTTGCAGCGGCTCCGGTCGCCGCGCTCCAAGCGCACAACCTTGCCGCCAATCAGATCGATTGCGGGAAACAGAATCATCGGCCGGCCCCCTCGACGATGCTCACGAAGTTCTTAAGAATGCGCTGACCCAGCGCAGAGGATTTCTCGGGATGGAACTGGCAGCCCCACACGCTGCCATGGCGCACGATGCACGGGAAGCTCCGCGTGTAGTGCGTGCGCGCCAGAACATCGGCGGCATCGGCATCGTCGGCCACCGCATAGCTGTGGGTGAAGTACATATTGGCGCCCTCGGCAAAACCGGCGAGCAGCGGATCGGCCGCGCCGGCAGGCGTCATGTGCACCTGGTCCCAGCCCACGTGCGGCACCTTCAGGCGGCTCGACTCCAGGCGCGTGCACGAGCCGCACATGATGCCCAGGCCATCGACCCAGGGACCACCGGCCTGCTCGGAGGCATCGTCGTCCGCGTCCGCGCCCTCGTCCGCAGGCACGCCCTCGTTGCCGCGCTCAAAAAATAGCTGAAGGCCCAGGCAGATGCCGAGCAGCGGAGTTCCGGCGGCAACGGCATCGAGCACGGCCACCTCCTCGCCGCTCTGGCGCATAAAGGCAATCGCGTCATAGAACGCGCCCACGCCCGGGATGACCAGGCCGTCGGCATTGCGGATCTGCTCCGGATCGTCCGACGTGCAGGCGGCGGCACCGGCGCGCGCAAGCCCGCGCACGACGCTCGACAAGTTACCCTTGTGGTAGTCGACCACCACGATCTTCGGTTCGCCCACGCGACCCCTCCATTTCCCATCATCCAAAACCACCACAAAGGGGACAGGCATCTTCGTGGTGGTTTTACCCTTGTGACGGTTACAGCGAGCCCTTGGTGCTGGGGATGCCCTGCACGCGGGGGTCGAGCTCGCAGGCGTGGCGCATCGTGCGGCCCACGGCCTTAAAGGCGGCCTCGATAATGTGATGCGAGTTGCCGCCTGCCAGCTCGCGCACGTGCAGCGTAAGTTTGGCATCGCGCGCAAAGGCATAGAAGAACTCAACGGCCAGCTCGGTATCGAAGCTGCCCACGCGCTCGGTCGGCACGGGCAGCTCGCAGTAGGCCTGGCCGCGACCCGAAATGTCCACGGCGGCCATCACGAGCGTCTCGTCCATGGCGATCGCCGCATCGGCAAAGCGCGTAATACCCGCTTTGTCGCCCAGCGCCCGGCAAAACGCCTCGCCCAGCACAATGCCCGTGTCCTCGACGGTGTGATGCGCGTCGACCTCAACGTCGCCTACCGCATGTACCGTCAAATCGAACAGGCCATGGCGGCCAAAGGCGTTGAGCATATGGTCGAAAAACGGCACGCCGGTCGAGATATCGCACGCACCGGTTCCGTCCAGGTCGAGCTTTACGACAATGTCGGTCTCGCCCGTCTTGCGGGTCACCTCGGCATAACGGTCCATCTACATCTCCTCCTTCACCAGCGCGGCAAACGCGGCCAGCACCTCGTCGTTTTCCCGCGGCGTACCCACGGTAATGCGCAGGCAGTCCGCGAGCCCCGGCGCGTAGCTAAAGTCGCGCACCAAAATCGAATACTCATCGCGCAGACGCTCGCGCACGCGCGTGGCATGCGGCGTGCGCACGAGCACAAAGTTCGCCGCGCTCGGCCATGCCTCCACGGGCAGGCCCTCGGCAGCCATTGCGCGCAGGGCGCACAGCTCGCGCTCGCGCTCGGATGCGACCTGTGCCACCACGGGCGCGTACGCATCGCGGGCACGCACGCAGGCAAGCGCGGCGGCCTGGCTCAGCACATTGACCGAGTAGATCTGGCGAATCGCCGCGAACACCTCGATGACCTCGGGCACCGCGATCACGTAGCCCAGGCGTGCGCCGGCGGCGCCAAGCGCCTTGGACAGCGTATGCAGAATCACCAGGTTGGGATGCTCGGCGATAAGGCCTTGCGCCGTGGTGGCCGCGCCAAATGAATCGTCGGCAAACTCAACGTAGGCCTCGTCGACCATTACCATGCCGGGGCACGCATCGCACAGCGCCGCGACAAAGTCGAGCGGCGCCACGTCGCCCGTGGGGTTATTGGGCGAGGTCACGATCGCCAGGTTGCAATCGGGCGCCGCCGCAAGCACGGCTGCCTGGTCGAGCTCAAAGGTCGCGGGGTCGCGCCACACGTCGCGCACCTCGATCTGGCAGAGCGACGCAAAGAACGCGTACTCGCTAAAGCACGGCGGGCAGTTGAGCAGGGTCCGTCCCGCACCGCCAAACGCCAGCAGGTAGTTATAGAGCAGCTCGTCGCCGCCGTTGCCCACGCAGACATTCTCGCGCGCCACACCATGCCAAGCGGCAAGCTCGTCGCGCAGATCGTTGGACATGGGATCGGGATAGCGGTTGAGCGGCGTGGCAGCCAGGGCGGCGTCGACCGCCTCGCGCACGCCAGCCGGCACGGGATAGGTGTTCTCGTTGGCCGAAAGGTTGATGCGCGTGGGCGTAAAGTTGGGATCGTAGGGCTCAATGCCGGCCAAGTAGGGCTGGACGAGCTCCTTCATACGGGGCGTGAGCTCGGCCATATCAGGCCTCCTTGTCAGTCGCGCCGGCGCCATCCGCGCTTGTAGCCGCCAGGTCCACACCCTCGGCAACCGTCGCCACGGCGTCGCCCGGCCAGGCAACCTTAGTCAGGTCGGCCGCCGCCAGCGACTCGGCGCTCACGGCATCCTCGCCCTGCTTCAACATGCGGCGGCGCAGCGCGGCGGAAAGCGCGTGTGCCCACAGGCCCTCGGCCTCGGCCAGGCGCTGTGTGGCGGGAGCGTCGGAGAGCAGGCCCTCGGGCGTATAGCAAATGACGCTCGAGCGCTTGACGAACTCTTCGACCGAAAGCGGGTTGGAGAACATGGCCGTGCCGCCGGTCGGCAGCGTGTGGTTGGGACCAGCAACATAATCGCCGAGCGGCTCGGAGCTCCAAGCGCCCACAAAGATGGCGCCGGCGTTGCGAATGCCGCCGAGCAGGCCCATCGCATCCTTGCAGTGCAGCTCAAGGTGCTCGGGCGCCACGGTGTTCACCGCCTCGACGGCAGCCGCCATGTCGGCGGCCACCACGATGGTGCCTTCGTTGTCGAGCGAGGCACGCGTGATCTCGGCACGCGGGGACTGTGCCACCAGGATGTCGATACCTGCCTCAACCTCACGCGCAAACTGCTCGTCGCAGGTCACCAGATAGCAGGCGGCGAGCGGATCATGCTCGGCCTGGGCCATCAGGTCGGCCGCGACCACCATAGGCTTGGCCGTGGCGTCGGCCAGCACGCAGACCTCGGAGGGACCGGCAACCATGTCGATTCCCACGTCGCCCGAGACAATCTGCTTGGCGGCGGCAACAAAGGCGTTGCCCGGACCGGTGATCTTGTCGACACGCGGAATGGTCTCGGTGCCGTACGCCAGCGCGGCCACAGCCTGAGCGCCGCCCACCATATAGATCTCGTCCACGCCGCCGAGCTTTGCCGCGGCGAGCGTGTAGGGGCTGATCAGGCCGTCCTTTTGCGGCGGCGTCACCATGACCACGCGCTTGACGCCGGCAACCTTGGCGGGAATGGCGTTCATGAGCACCGTGGAGGGATACTGCGCACGACCGCCCGGCACGTAGATGCCGGCAGCGTCAAGCGGGGTCACCTTAACGCCGAGCATCGTGCCGTCCGGGCGCGTGGTAAACCAGCTCTGCTCGACCTCGCGCTGGTGGAACTCGCGAATCTGACGCGCAGCCTTCTCGAGCGCGGCGACAAAAGCGGGATCGAGGCCTTCGAGCGCGGCATCGATCTGCTCTTGCGGCAGACGGAAGCTCTGCAGCTCAACACCATCAAAACGCCGACAGTAATCGCGCACCGCGACATCGCCGTTAGCGCGCACGTTGGCCACGATATCGCGGGCGGCGTCGACGATGTTTTGCGGCAGCACGCCCTTACGGTTGAGCTGGTTGGTAACGAGACGCTCACCGGGAGCAAGCTTGATAGTCTTCATATCGGTATCCCCTATCGGTCGAGGTTTTGTTCGAAAAACGAGAGACCGGGCGGCGGCGTCAGTCGGCCCGCCGCCCGGACGTTGGGGCGCCCGTGCGTGCTCGCGCTATTGTGCCGAGCCCGCAACGGGCTCAAAATGCTTGTCCTTCACGGCTGCCGCCAAGCGATCTGCCAGGTTGCGTACGCGCGGATCCAGACGTGCGGCACCCGGATTGACAAAGAAGCGGGCCGTGCAGTCCATAATGCGACCAGTAATAACGAGATCGTTATCGCGCAGCGTGGCACCCGTGGCGGTAATGTCCACGATGCGATCGGTCATGCCAACGATGGGGCCCAGCTCAATGTTACCGTGCAGCGAGACGATGTCGGCGTTCACGCCGCGCTCGGCATACCAGGCGCTCGCGATGCGCGGATACTTGGTGGCCACGCGAAGCGACCCACGGCGGGCATAGTTGCGCTCGGCCTGGCCGGCGCGCCACGCGGGCTCCGCCTCGATAAACGTGCACAGGCCGTAGCCCAGGTCGACCAGCTGCAGCAAGTTAAGGTCTGCCTCGATAAGCGAGTCCCAACCGCATATGCCGCAGTCGGCACCGCCACAGCCCACAAAAGCGGGCGCGTCGCTGGGACGCACGATGACAAACTCGATATCACCGACCGCACCCTCACCGGCACGCGTGTCGCGACCGCGCACGATCAGGTGACGGCCGGGGTCGCGTAACTCAGAGACGTCCAAGCCCGCTGCCTCGAGCACGTCGAGTGTGTCGGCCTTAAGCGAGCCCTTGGGCACGGCAATGCGCAGCGGACCCTCGGCGCCACGGCCCACGGCGTGATCGCCGTCGGAAGCGGCGTCCTCGGCCGAGGTGCGCGCGGCCTCCAAGCGCTCAAGCGAAAAGGCGAAGCCCGCCGCCGGCACCTCAATGCCGTCGCCAAATGCACCGGTAAAGATGGAGTCGTAGCGTCCGCCCGAACCCACCGGATCGGGCAGGCCGCCGGCATAGGCCTTAAAGACCAGACCCGTATAGTAATCAAACGAGTTCATGATGGAGAAGTCGAAGGACAGCACCTGGGCGTCCTCGGGAGCCAGGCCCTCGACCAGGGCACGCAGCTCGCGCGTGAGTGGCGCGACGATACCGGCAGCCTCCAGCAGCACGTCGACGCGGTCGAGCACCTCGGCGCCACCGTGCAGGCGCGGCAGCTCGCTGATGGCAGCCTTGACGGCCTCGCGCTCGGCACTTGCCGCCACACGGACATCGAGGCCCACAAAGTCGTTGGCGTGCACACAACGCAATGCCTCGGCAGCCAGTTCGCGATCCTCGCAGGCCGCAAGCAGCTCCTTAAACGGACGCACACTGCCCGCGATAATGCGCGCATCGGGAAGCGCCAACTTGCGCACGGCCTCGGCCACCAGCGAGACGATCTCGACATCGCCCGCGGTATCGCCCGCACCGATGAGCTCAAAGCCCAGTTGCGTAAACTGACGCGAGCCGCCGGCATTGCGCTGGCACTCGCGGACCACCGGCGCCTCGTAGCGCAGGCGCAGCGGCAGATCGGCCGCGCGCATGCGAGTCGAAACCAGGCGAACGATCGGCAGCGTGTTGTCGGGACGGACCACCAGCAGGCGACCGTCGTCATCAAAGAGCTTAAACGGCGTGTCCGCAATGCGGCCGCCTTCCTCGAGCGAACCCTTGTCCTCGAGCAGCGGCGTCTCGACCGGAAGGTAATGATGCTCCCTGAAGCAGCCCTTCACCGTACATGCAATCTCCTCGCGCGCCTGAGCCTCCTCGGGCAATATGTCCCGGAATCCCCACGGTGTGGCCGTCATCTGGTGAGCCTCCTCATGCTGTGTTTCGTATAGAACAGAAGACCGGCATAGCTCCGCCGGTCTTCTGGGTACTTTAGCATACTAGAGTGTTTGCGGGGAAAATCCATCGCAGCCGCTCACACCGTATTCATTTGGAAACATGGGGCAGATTGCCGCAGCCCAACCCCACCTAGGCGCCAATCGCACGACGATACTCTGCCATTACCTGCGCATCGGCAGCTGCGGGGTCGGCAAAATAGCGCCCGTCATAGGTCTCGGCCGAAACAACTCCGCGATAGCCGCGCGCCACCAGCCTATCCAGGTCGGCGCGCATATCGCGGTCGCCGTCACCCCAGGCAAGATGCGTCGTGCCATCTGCCGCAACATCGACAAAATGCACGTGGGCGACATCATCGCCAAGCAGATCGAAATAATCGTCGACGGTATCCCCCGCCACCGCCATGGCGCCCATATCCAGACACGCCTTAAGTGCCGGATGGTCAACTGCCTCAATCATGCGCTTCGTGTCGGCCGCCGAGTTCACGATTATCGACTCAACCGGTTGTAGAGCCTCGAGCACCAGTCGCACGCCACGTTCTCCCGCATGCTCGGCAATCGCACGCAGCATCGAGGCACTGCGACCCCACGCGTCCTCGATCGGCTCGTTCAAAAATGCCCAGCCGCTCGAGACCATGACCTGCTCGGCTCCAAGTTCCGCCGCGATATCCACAACGTTCTTAAAGTACGCGAGCGTGCGGGTACGCGCCTCATTCCCGCGCGCCGCGATATTCCACGGCTTGGGGTTGTTCTGTTCGGGACAAAGCCCCACAATCCGAACCCCATACCGCTGTGACAGCTCCCGCACCTGCTCGATCGAATCGTATCCATGGCAATCGACATACAGATGCATCGCCCCGGTCCAAAGCTCGCAACACGTGTAGCCCGAGGCCGCTGCCGAGGAAAAGAATTCCTCAAGGTCAAAATAACGATGGCTGATATTCATGACGGCAAGCTGCGGATACTCCATCTTGTCCACCTTTCGGCAAAAGGGCGCCGCAGCACAGTGTGCGCGACGCCCCCTCTTACATTGTTCTCATTATGACGGATGCCCTACTGAACACCAAGCACTCCAAAGAACGCGCCGGCGATACTCACGAGCAGGATCACGAGCATGATGACCAGCGGATTCATCTTCTTCTTGAGCATGAGATAGACGATTCCAAACAGCCCCATCGTGACAAAGCCCGGGAAGATTCCGTTGAGCAGCTCGGCGAGCGTCTGAGCGCCATCGCCCGCGCCGACCATGAGCGGAATGTCCACGGTGACCATCTCCATGGTCATAGCGCCGATCACCATGGCGCCCATGATAGAGGCCATCTTGACGATCGTGTCCATAATGCCCGATTCCTGGACCTTGCTGATCATGTCCGAGCCAAAGCGATACCCCACAAACGTCAGCAGGTAACGGATGATGTAGTGAGGGACATTGAACACGAGCAGGAACAAAATCGGGCCAAGAATAGAGCCCTGTAGCGCCAGCGACGTGCCGACACCCGTTGCCAAAATTCGCAGCGTGCCCCAGTAGAAGGCATCGCCCACGCCGGACAGCGGCCCCATCAAAGCAAGCTTGACATTAGAGATCGCGCTCGTGTCAAAGCTATCGTCAGTAGCGTTGACCTCCTCCATTGCAGCGGCGATGGACATGGGGAGCGTCGAGATGTACGGCGTGACGTTATAGAGCTCCATATGGCGCTTGAGGGCGGCCTTAAAGTCCGCATCCCGCGGATACAGCTTGCGAAGGATCGGCATAAGGGCCCACATAAAGCCGATATGGCCCATACGCTCGTAGTTCCAGGAATGCTCATAGGGAATCGAGCGCCAGAACAGCTTCTTAAGGTCTGCGCGGGAAATCAGCCCGTCGTAAGAAGACTCAAACTTAAAACTCATCGAACCCACTCCCAATCGCAGGATCCTCGGTTGCCACTGCGGGCTGCTCCGCCTTTTTCTTGTCACCCAAAACCGTCATCGCGACGACGATAATCGCGGCAAAGATCGCCACGCCAGTCGTGCTAATGCCAAAGTAGGCGACGAGGAAGAAGCCAGCGAAGAAGAACGGAGCCACTGTTTTGTTCATAATCATCTGCGCCAGCATCGCAAAGCCGAGTGCGGGCAAGAAGGCGGCGGCGACATCCATGCCGGTCTGAACGAAATCGGGGATGATGTTGAGCAGGCTGGCAACAGCATCGGCGCCAAAGAAGAATGCCAGGGGAATGATCAGCAGGCCGCACCAGCTCTGCGCGTAACCGGCGATGAGCATGTTGCGCGTGATGGCCTTGGTGTCTCCGTCCTCGACGTTTTTGTCGATACGGTGCACCAGCAGCAGCATCACCGGCTGGCCCAAGGCGGTATCGAGCGCCAGGACGATCGTTGCAATAGGAATGCCCAGGGTCAGGGCCGCCGAAGCGTCCGCGCCGGCCTGCATGGCAAGAGATACGCCCAGGATAGTGCCGGAAATCGTATCGGGTGGGTTATACGCACCGACCGAGATGGCGCCGACCATGGCAAGCTCCATCGTGGCGCCCATGATCGTGCCGGTCACCATGTCGCCCATGACAAGGCCAACCAGAGGTCCGAGCACGATCGGGCGCTGGAGGTAGCTCGTGCCCGTCAGCCACTCGGAATAGCCCAAAAGGGCAATCAGGAAAATCAGGATTGTCTTGATAACCATGACAGCCCCTAACCGATGACCTTCGCGGCGTCAGTCTTCGCATCTGCCGGAATCATCTGAATGAACAGTTCATAGCCCTCGCCGAGCAGCTCTTTGACGTATGCCTCGTTTTCGGGCGTAAGGAACACGCTCGTCGAGACCTGGCGGGCATTCTCGCTAAAGGCAACATTGCCGAGGTTGATCTTCTTGACTCCCATCGCTTTGGCGACGGCACCGGCCTGCTGGATCGTCTCGCAAACCACGAAGAGCTTGTACTTATCGGTCACTCCGCTCTGGAGCGCCTTGACGGCGTCCTCGGTGTTTTTGACGACGACCTTGCAGCCCTCAGGCTTTGCAAGGGACAGGGCCTGTAGACGAAGCTTGTCATTGAGGACCGTGTCGCTCACCAACAGGATGCAATCGGCACCCAGAGCCGAGGTCCAGCTAACGGCAACCTGGCCGTGAAGCAGTCGATAGTCCACGCGAATCATCTGAATCATGATGTGCTCCTAACGATTAAAACTCATCGAGTTCGGCCTGCCCCAGCAGGTCGTTGACGTACTTGACCTTGGTGTCGTCCGCCTCGACGATCTGGCGAATGGCCTCATCGATCGGGGTGGATTCGGGCACGAACAGCAGCTGAATAAGGAGCGGCAGGTTCATATTGGTCACGAGGTGCGTGTTGGGACGCGTCTGGACGATCTTGGTGAACTCGTTGTTGACACTGCCGCCAAAGAGGTCGGTGCAAACAACGACCTCATCGTCCGCGGCAAAGCCGTCCAGAATCGCTGCGGCCTCTTTGGTCAGGTCCTCGTTTCCGTCGACATACATAGAGAGCGCATGGACGTTTTCGCGCTCGCCGGAAAGCAGTCCAATGCTCTCGACGATTCCAGACGCAAAATGGGCATGGGATGCAACGATAAACTGCCTCATTCGATTCCCCTTTCTTGCGAATTTCGGCATAAAAATGCCCGGACGCATGCGCCCGGGCAGGGTGCTTCTTGATCAGT
>CATWVA010000030.1 GCA_958354105.1 uncultured Collinsella sp. | reverse complement strand
TTGAGCTGACGGTTCTGCTGCAGCGTCTCACGCGAGATGTTGAGCGACACGTCGGCAGAATCCACGACGCCGCGGACAAAGTTGTAGTAGTCGGGCAGCAGGTCGTCGCACTTCTCCATAATCAGCACGTTGGAGCTGTAGAGCGCCAGGCCCTTCTCGTAGTCCTTGCTGTACAGATCGAACGGGGCGCGGCCCGGCACAAACAGCAGCGCATCGTACTCAAGCGTACCCTCGGCATGGAAGCTGATAGTGCGCGCGGGATCGTCAAAGTCGTGGAACGTGGACTTGTAGAACTCGTTGTAATCCTTCTGCTCAACGTCGGAGCTGCGCTTTTTCCAAATCGGCGTCATGGAGTTGATGGTCTCGAGCTCCTGATAGTCCGCGTACTCGGGCTTGTAGTCGTCGCCGGCGTCCTCGGGCTTGGGTTTCTGGCGGCTCTTGCTCACCATCATCTGAATCGGGTAGCGCACATAGTTGCTGTACTGCTGAATCAGGCTCTTGAGGCCCCACTCGGTCAGGAAGCGATCGTAGGTCTCGGCCTCGCCGTCGGCGTCGAGCTTCTCGTTCTCGCGCAGCGTCAGGATGACATCGGTACCGTGCTCAGCACGCTCGCCATCCTCGATGGTGTAGCCCTCAAGACCGTCGGACTCCCAAACGTGGGCGGTGTCCTCGCCATAAGCGCGGCTGACGACCTTCACGTGGCTGGCGACCATAAAGGCGGAGTAGAAGCCCACGCCAAACTGGCCGATGATGTCGACATCGGAGCCCTGTTGCTCGGCGTTCTCGGTCTTAAACTCCTCGGAGCCGGAATGGGCGATGGTGCCCAGATTGCGCTCGAGCTCCTCGGCGGTCATGCCAATGCCGTTATCCGAGATGGTAATGGTGCGGGCGTCTTTATCAAAAGAGACGCGAATAGCCAGGTCGCCCTGGTCGAGCTTGACACTCGGGTCCTGCAGGCTCTTAAAGTTGAGCTTGTCGACGGCGTCACTCGCATTAGAGATAAGCTCGCGCAGGAAGATTTCCTTATTGGTGTAGATGGAGTTGATCATGAGGTCGAGCAGTTTTTTGCTCTCGGTCTTAAATTGACGCATGTGCAGTCCTTTCGCGCTACCCCCGTCCGCAAAAACGGCCCGGTTGCCCGAGCCGCATCGCAGACCTGCTATGTCCAGACTTAGATTTTATAACCCATTAGCGCGCATATATACATACGGAATCGAAAAACTGTATGTCCAAACGCTCTGATACGCCAATTGCCAAGGAGTGTCCCCGACTGCCGGCAGGAAAGGAACGTCCCTATCTGCCATCTACGCGCTTGGCCATCCAAGCATGGGGCTGGCCCTCGTCTTCGTAGTCCACCGGGGCAATCTGCGTGTAGCCCGCCTTGGCATAGAGCGGCAGCACGTATTCCTGCGCATGCAGCTTAATGAGCTTGGCGCCGGCATCACGCGCGCACGTATCACTGGCCTCGACAATCTTGCTCGCCAGACCGCGACGGCGCATGCTCGGCAGCACAGCCACGCGCCCCATAATGTAGGTCTCCCCCGCCGCGACGCCTTCGTCCAAGTCGCACGCCGGCGACACCGGAGCCCCTGCGTCAGCCGCGCGCTCAAGCTCTTCGGGAAACACGCGCGAGCAACCGGCAAGCTCGCCGTCTACATAGAGCGTCACATGAATGCAGTTCGGATCCTCGTCGATAGCGTCGAACTCATTCTCGTAGCCCTGCTCGTCCATAAAAACGACGCGGCGCACCAACGCCGCGTCATCAAAGCATCCCGTCTTAAGTTGGATATCCATGCTGCCCTTTCATTCAATGCGAACGTTAGGGACAGATTTTAGCGAAAATGAGCTCCGCGCACGCTAAACTTCGCGCGAGCCTTCGCCAGGCAATCGTAATGACCCACGTTATGGGCATCGCTCGCGATGAAGCTGTACAGGTTCTGATCGAACAGGCGCTGTGCCGGCTTTTTCTCGCGACCAAAGCGACCGCCGGCAATAAAGTCCGCCGAAGCTTGCAGCTTGCAGCCCATATCGACCAGGCGCTCCGCCACGCTTACATCCTTTTGAACCGCACGATAGCGCTCAGGATGAGCGATGATCACCTGGTAGCCACGGCACTGCAAATCGTAAATCGTGTTCTCGTACTCTCTAAACGCATACGCATCGGCATGCGTCGAAAGCTCGAGCAGAAACTCGTTGGTCCCATCGAAATGCAGGTGCTCCGCGGCATCGATACCAAGCTCAACGAGCTTTCGATGGTTGACCTCGAAGCCCATCTGGAGCGGAAAACCGTCAGCGTTATCACGCAGCAGCTCAAAGGCATCCCACATCTTGTCGTAATCAAAATAGGGATCACGGCAGTGAGGAGTGCAAACGATTCTGGTTACACCGGCCCGCTTGGCAGCCTCGAGCATCGCCAAGCTCTCATCGAGATCGGCGGCGCCGTCGTCTACACCCGGCAAGATATGGCAATGAATGTCACGCATAGGTCAGCCTTAATCAACTAAACGTTTGCTCGGTTGGTGAAGATGCCCTTTTTGGAAGTCCCCTGATTGTCGGAGCCCTTCTTAACCTTCTTACCGTCCTTGGTGTAGTAAGAATAGTAGTACTCGCTGGTCTCGGTCTCACAGTAATTCATGACGGTACCGATGAGCTTGACCTTCTCGGACTTCTTAAGCTGACCGATGGCGTTGAGCGCCTCTTCGCGCTTGGTAAAGTTCTCGCGCACCACGAACAGCGCGCCGTCGGTCAGGCTGGCAATCTCGGCAGCATCGATGAAGGTGCCGACCGGGGGAGCATCGAAGATGACGTACTGGAACTTGGCGGACAGTGCCTTTACCAGCTTGGCAAAGCGATGGGAGACGATGATGTCGGCAGGATTGGGAATGTGCGGCTCGGCATCGAGGAAGTAGAAGTTCTTCTGACCCGTCTCGACAATCGCCTGGTCGATAGAAACCTGCTCGGACAGGACTGCATAGAGTCCGCCGCGGGAGCGGACGCCGAGCATATCGGCAAGGGACCTGCGACGCATATCAGCCTCGACCAGCAGGACACTCTTGCCGCTCGTGGCGATTGCCTGAGCAAGGTTAATGGAAACCGTAGACTTGCCCTCGTTGGGAATCGAGGAGGTAACGGTGATGGTGCGAATGGGGTCATCCACGCTCGCAAAGCGGATGTTGGCCAGAAGGGTCTTGGCGGCATTCTGCACAACGAGCTTATCGGTGTTCTTTGCCTTAGCCATGCCTATTTACCACCTTTCATAGCCGGAATTCGGCCAACAACGGGAATACCCAGGAGCTCTTCTGCCTCTTCGGCACCGCGGATGCGGGTATTGAGCATGTCTGCCAAAACGACATAGGCAACTGCGATAAAGATACCGGCGAGGAACGCGACGGCAATATACAGCGTGCGCTTGGGGCCGCTGGGGGCTTCGGGGGTCTTAGCCTCGTCGATAACGTTGATGCTCTGGGCAGCGCCGACGTTCTGAGCGACCGTACTCACCGAGCTGGCAATGGCCTTTGCGACCTCAGCCGTCTCCTTGGCATCGGTGCCGGTAACCGAAAGCGTAATGACACGCGTGGTGGTCTCGGAGGAAACAGACACCTTGTAGTCATCCAGATCGGTAAGGCCCAGTTCTTTGGCGGCGCCGCTCTTAACGCTATCGCTATCCAGCAGCGTGGCGATATCGTTGGAAAGCATCTGGCTCGCCGAGAGATCGTTGTAGCTCATCTGACCGCTATCGTCGGTCTTGGCGAGAATGTACATGCTCGTCGTCGCGGTATAGGTGTTGTCCATCGCAACGAAGGACACGATGCCCATGGCGATCGCGCAGACCACCGGAAGGGTGATGACCAGCTTGAGGTGCTTCTTCAGCAGCTGGAACAGTTCGAGAAGGGTCATGCAGCTTGCCTTTCATTTCCCCAGTTCGGATTGACAAAACTGTCCGTATGTTATCGCATCTTTTTACCGAGACCAAACTCTATACATAAGAAACAGGCTCTCCTGTAAAAATGTCGGAAGCAATCGTAAAATTGCGCAACAACGCCGCACCCGAAAGTCAAATGCGGCGTCTACATCAATATCTATGTTGTATCGCTATGCGAATGGCTCGTCCTGCTGTATGGGAAACGTCACCGTAATGGTGGTTCCCACGCCCAACTCACTCGACAGATCGAGCGTGGCGTGATGATACAGGGCCGCATGCTTGACAATGGCAAGCCCCAGGCCGGTTCCGCCGCGTGCCTTGGACCTACTCTTGTCCACGCGATAGAACCGCTCAAATACCTTGCCCTGCTCTTCAGGCGCGATACCGATTCCCGTGTCGGCGACAGCGAGGAACGGATGGTCTTCGTCGTTGGTGCCGCACTGCAACGTAACCGTACCGCCGGGTCGATTGTAGCGGATGGCGTTGCTTGCCAGATTATAGATGAGCTCGTCGATCAAGCGCGACACGCCTTCGATGACCACAGGCTTGGTCTCATGACTTATCGTCACATTCGCTTGACGGGCGACCTGTTCAAGACGCTGCTCAACCGCGTAGATCGCACGCGAGAGCTCAATAGGCTCCGTGGAACCAATGGGCACTGTCTCGCCTTCAGTCGCACGTTCGGCCTCGTCCAAGTTAGACAGCGTAAGGATGTCGTTGACAAGCGCTGCCAAGCGGCCCGCCTCACGATAGATGCGACCGCCAAAGTTGCGCAGGTCGTCCTCGCCCTCGACCATGCCATTTGCGATGAGCTCGGCATAGCCCGAAATCGCCGTAAGCGGCGTCTTGAGCTCATGGGTGATATTCGCCGTGAACTCGCGGCGCATACGGTCGTTGTCCGCTAGCACCGCCATTTGGCGCTTGAGTTCCTGGCGCTGCGACTCGATGCGCTCAAGCATGGGAACCATCTCGGCATAGGCGTGCTCATAGCTACGGCGTGGGTGATCCAAATCCACCTCTTGTAACGGCGCGATGATGGCACGGGACTCACGGCGCGCCATAAAAAACGAGAGTACTGCACCCGCTGCTGCGATAAGCAGCATCGGCGCCAGCATCGACAGCAAAATCGCCGCAACGCCAGGCTGGGCCTGCGCCAAGCGAACGACCTGGCCGTTATCAAGGGTGACGGCGCGATACAGCATAATCTCGTCGAGCGTAGAGCTTGCGCGCTCCGCGGAACCCAAACCACTCTCAAAGGCCTCGATGACCTCGGGGCGATCACCATGGTTGGGCAGTGCGGAAGGCGACGCCTCGTTGTCGTAGGCAACCGATCCATCCTTGTTAATCAGCGTGATGCGTAAGTCCTCGCGATCGAGGCTACGCAAGAACGGGATGGGCTCCTGCTGCTCGTCGAGGGCGGCAGCAATGAGCTCGGTTTCCTGCGCCAGATTGGCACTCGTGGCATCCGCCAAGGTGTTTTGCACAAAGAACGCACCCAGCACCGTAAACGCCACGATAACCGCCATGGCGCAAACAAAGATCGTCACAAAAACGCGGTGCGACAACGTTTGTTTTCCCTGGGGGGCGAAGACCACGGGTTACTCCTCCGATGCAGTGGACGCGGTGTCGTCACCTTCGGCACCATCACCGGCCGAAGGCTCGGCCAGACGATAGCCCACGCCGCGCACGGTCTCTATGGCGCTCGCATGCTCGCCGAGCTTTTGGCGGAGCGTCTGCACATGTACGTCGACGGTGCGCGAACCGCCGTCGAAGTCCCAGCCCCATACGCTCTGCAGCAGCGACTCGCGGGTAAAGACCACGCCAGGTTTGCGCATGAGGTACTCGAGCAGGTCGAATTCGCGCAGCGTGAGCTTGAGCGGTTCACCGGCAACAGTCACTTCGCGGTGGCTGGGCGAAAGTACGATATCGCCCACGCTGAGCACATCGCTCGCCTGCTTGACCATGCCGCCGCGACGCAGCAGTGCGCGGCAACGGCTCGCAAGCTCCATGAGCGAAAACGGCTTAGTCAGGTAATCGTCGGCACCGCCATCGAGCGCCATCACCTTGTCGAGTTCGGTGTCCTTGGCGGTAAGCATCATGATGGGCACCGTCGCCGTCAGGCGATCGGCACGCAGGCGACGCATAATCGCCAAGCCATCGGTGTCGGGCAGCATGATATCGAGCAGCACAGCATCGGGCACCCGTCGCGCCACGGCAGCTTTAAACTCGCCATCGCACGAAAAGCCCTCGGCCTCGATTCCCTGCTTGCGCAGCGCGTAGACTGTCAAATCCCTGATGTTGTCATCGTCCTCGACGTAATAGATCATGTTGAACCCCTTTGCGGCCGATATGACCGCATCTTAACCCTAAAGGCACCTGCAAAAGACAGCGTCAGCCAAAACGCCCCGTCAAATAATCCGCGGTGCGCGGATCGGACGGATTCTTGAAGAGTTGCGCGGTGGGCGCGTGCTCCACCAGCTCACCCAGCAAAAAGAACGCAACCGAATCGGAAATACGCGCGGCCTGCTGCATGTTGTGCGTCACGACCACCAGCGTGCAGGTCTCCTTGAGCTCGCAGGCCAGCTGCTCCACCACCAACGTCGACACAGGGTCGAGTGCCGAGGTCGGCTCGTCCATCAGCAGAATGTCGGGCTGCACGGCAAGTGCGCGGGCGATGCACAGGCGCTGCTGCTGTCCACCCGAAAGACCCAGGCCCGACTCCATGAGCTTGTCCTTGACCTCATCCCATAGCGCAGCGCGACGAAGGGAGTCCTCGACCAGCTCATCGAGCATGACGCGGTCGCGCACACCCATACCGCGCGGACCGTAGGCGACGTTGTCGTAGATGCTCATGGGAAACGGGTTGGGGCGCTGGAACACCATGCCCACGCGCTGGCGCAAACGGCAGATGTCGTAATCGCCCAGGATATCTTGACCATCGAGCGCGATCTTGCCCTCGATGCGGCAATCCTTGATGCCGTCGTTCATGCGGTTAAAGCAGCGCAGCAACGTGGACTTTCCGCAGCCCGAAGGCCCGATGAACGAGGTGATCTGCTTGTCGCGGATCTTGATATTCACGTCCTTGAGCGCATGGTGGTCGCCATAGAACAGGTCGAGGCCCTCGACATCGATGCGCGTCGGCGAGGCGGCAAGATCCTCTGCCGTGGGGCGAGTCGCATCCCCAACCTCGCGCTCATGCGCGGCCTCGGCCTGCGCTTTCATGAGTTCTTCAAGCTCCGTGGGCTCCACAGCCGCAGCAGCCTTCATACCGCACACCTCCATATCGATATCAATTCAGCAGTATCGATAGTAGGAATCGCGGCTCATACGCACGTGAGCACATTGTCAAGTGTTTGTAAGGGCACGCTAGCTATGCGGCGGGCAGCCCGATGGTGAATATCGTGTGTTCGGGCGTCGATTCACATGCAACGGTACCGCCGTGTGCCGCGATGATCTCCTTGGCAATAGCAAGGCCCAAACCGGCACCACCGCGATTGGTCGCACGCGCCGCATCCAGGCGATAGAACTTCTCAAAGATCACCTTGAGCTTAGCCGCAGGGATAGGATCGCCCTGATTGATAAAGCGCACGCGCACGCCGCCATCGTCTTGGCGCCTGGCCTCAATCGTGATAGTCGAACCCTCATAGCTATAGGCGACGGCGTTTTTCATGATGTTGTTGAACACGCGGGCCATCTTGTCGCCATCCACGAGCACCGTCAGGTCCTCGCGAATATCAACTTGGGCTTCCTTATGCTGCTCGTTGAGGATGGGATAGAACTCGTCAGCCACCTGAGCCAGCAGCAACCCCAGATCAACATAGCCGCGCGTGAGCACGATATCGTGGAAGTCAAAGCGCGTGATATCGAAGAACTCTTCGATGAGCGCATCGAGCCGGTGCGCCTTGTCGAGCGCCACGCCCGTAAAGTGCGCACGCTGCTCAACCGGCAGCTCAGGAGCCTCTTGCAGCAGCGAAAGATAACCCACCACACTGGCAAGCGGGGTGCGTAGGTCATGTGCCAAGTACGTGACCAGATCGTCCTTGCGATGCGACTCGTCACGCAGAGCTTGCTGCACCTTGCGCTCACGGTCACGCACGCGGTTAAGGGCGCCCTCGACCTCCAAGAAGTCGCCGTCGATGTTGTCCCAGGTGTCGGGGTGATCGATCAGGCGATCTTGAATACGAGCGGCCAGCACACAATCGGCATGCTGCTCGCCCTGCTCGTAGCCCTGGTAGTACAGGGCGCGGCCGCACAAGAACAGCACGCACACGGCAAGCGCCAGCACAAAGCCAAGCATGTTGAATACAAAGCCGGCATCGAACAACACCGGCCCTTCGATGCCGCCGAGCGCCATGGCGCCAATCGCCAACGTCATGGCCCATGCGGCGCCGCCAATCACCACGCAGCGGCACACGATCTCAAATCGATCGATTAGCAAAAAGCCGACAAGCAGCGCCGCCAAGATTCCGACGATGTTGTCGATGCCAATCAGCAGCAGGCTCAGCAAAAAGAGCAGCACCGTTGCAAGCGCGCGGTTGTCGACGACCGACCTCACGTATTCAAAGAGCCGATCGGGCACCTCGAACACTTGCCTATCGTCTTTTGTCATATCAAGATCCTCACAAGCGAAAAGCGTTATTCGATGATGTAGCCGACGCCCCAGACGTTTTTGATAAAGCGTGGCTTTTGTGCGTCGTCGCCGATCTTTTCGCGCAAGTGGCGAATGTGCACCATCACCGTATTGTTGGAGCCGGGCATAAAGTCCTCGTTCCACACCGCGCGGAACAGGTCCTCCACGGCCACCACGCTGCCGCGATGCTCGACCAGATACAGCAAGATTGAATACTCGGTGGGTGTGAGGCGTACCGGCGCACCGTCCACCGTCACGGAACGAGCGTCGCGGTTGATCTCCAAGCCGTCGAGCTGAATGGTCGGCGACTCGACCGCCTGCGCGCGGCTGCCGTAGCTGGTGTAACGACGCAGCTGAGCGTGAACGCGCGCAATAAGCTCCAGCGGGCGGAACGGCTTAACCACGTAATCGTCCGCGCCAAGCGAAAGGCCCTCGATCTTGTCTTGCTGGGCATCGCGCGCCGTCAGCATGATCACAGGATAGGTATGGTTGGAACGGATTGTACGCAGCAGCTCAAATCCATCGATATCGGGCAGCATGACATCCAGCAGCGCCAGATCGAACTCCTGCTCCAAGATTGCCTTGGCAGCATCGGCCCCGCTATAGGCAATCTGGACATCAAAGCCCTCTTTTGTAAGGTAGATACCAACCAAGTCGGCGATGGCCTTTTCGTCATCAACTACCAAAATGCGCTCGTTCATGCATGCTCCTCTCGCGCTTCATTATGCCTGAGGCGACGCACGCCACACACAACAAGCGTGGGTGATTAAGTCGGCCTTAAGCACCCTTGTGCCCGTTCGGGAGCGGATGTGGGCCACGCACGCACGCGATGATCGCCGACGCCGGCAAACGATATACTCTAGTTCCAGAAGAGACCACCCCGTCGAAAGCGAAATCCGTGAAGTCCCTCACCTCTTTTGCAAAGCGCTCAGCCCAGCTTGCCGCCGGCTTTGTCTGCGCTATCGCCCTTGCCGCTGGCGCGCCCACCGTCGCCGGCGCCCAAGTGCTCACGACCGACAATGTTTGCGGCAAAACCGCCGATGCGCGCGGCATCACGGCCGAAAACCTGCCCGATATCGATGCGACCAATGCCCTCGTCATGGGCAAAGACGGCACCGTCTACTATGGGCGCGGCGCCGATGAGCAGGTCAAGATCGCCTCGATCACCAAGGTCATGACCGCAATCCTAACCGTCGAGAATTGCAAGATGGACGAGAAGGTCACGGTGAGCAACGCCGCGGCCACCGTGGGTAATTCAACCGCCGGCTTGCTCGAAGGCGACGAGCTTACCGTGGAGCAGGCACTGCGCGGCCTGATGATTCCCTCGGGCAACGACGCCGCCATCGTGCTCGCCGAATATGTGGGCAAGAAAATCGACCCTAAGACCAAAGACGCCGAGGCCACATTTGTGAAGGCCATGAACGAGCGCGCCAAGAAACTCGGCTGCACCGGTACGCTTTTTGAAAACCCGCATGGTCTGGACTTTGATGAGTGGGCTGGCGATATGCACTCAACCGCACATGACGTAGCGCTGATGATGCAGGAGGCCATGAAAAACAACACGATCCGCGAGGTCGTAGCGAGCGAGGATTCCTGGATCGAGGTCACAGGCGCCGACGGCACCGACCATTCGCATTCCATGGACACGCATAACTATTTGCTGGGCCAAGATGGCAACATCGGTGGCAAGACCGGCACCACCGACGATGCAGGCTATTGCTTTACGGGTGCCTACAACCGCAATGGCGACGAGATCTACACCGTCGTTTTGAACTCCACCACCACCGACCAGCGCTTTACCGATACCGCAACCCTTGCCAATTGGTACTACGGCCACAAGGTCACGGTCGCGATCGCCAACACGCAGGAAAAGACCGCCAACGGCAACCCGCTCATGGCACGCATTAGCCAGACAGATTGGACGGACAAGACGATCGACGCCACGCTCGCCGACCCCACGGCGCAAGCGACCGTGTTTTCCCTTGCCGGCGAGGTGACCGAAAAGGTTAGCTACGACGATCTTTCGGGCACGGTGCATGTGGGCGACAAGGTGGGCAGCATTACGCTCAAGCAGGACGGCACCAAGATCGCCGTCATGGACCTGGTTGCCGACGAGGAAGGCTCGGGGCCAAATCCCATTGAGTGGCTACTCGTGAAACTCGATCGCTTGGGCCGCCGCATCGACAACCGCCCACTTGCGGCAGAGAGCGAGACCGTCGCCAAGGCGCCCGAGGTGTAAGGTCGAAGAACAATACACTCGCTGAAAGGAGGTGCCCGAAAGGATGCCTCCTTTTTTGAGGGTTCGAATCCCCAGATGCCCTTTCTCGATAATAAAAAAGGGCCCCAAATGGGACCCTTCTTTCAATTCATACTGGCGGAGAGCTGGGGATTCGAACCCCAGATGCCCTTTTGGGGCATACTCGCTTAGCAGGCGAGCACCTTCGGCCTCTCGGTCAGCTCTCCGTAACAGCCGTTCTATAGTAACCAAACAGCCAAGGATGGGCAAGAGGGAATTTGGGGCGTTTCCATTTTTATCTCTCTCGCACTGCCTCCAGCAGATAATCGCGCATATACGGAATTGCAAACGAAACACAGCCATAGCCCGCAGGCTCAATCAACCCCGCATCGATGAGGCGTTTACGATATGACCCAACTTTATTCGCCGGTAACCCCATCTTTTTGGCGATATCGCCGTTGGCAATCTCGCCGCCCTCGCATTGAGCCATTGCCGCGAGATACTGAAACTGTCGCTCTGAAACCCTGCGCAGCGCCGGGGCAATCACCATAGCATTAAAGCTATCAAGAGCCGCTTGGATACCCTTACGCGCGGACCCTTCGCTCACACTCTCCGCTCCGCTGCGCGCAGCAACCTGCCAAGCGTAGTATCCGACCAACTGGACCATAAAGGGATAGCCCGCCGAAGCCTTTGTTAATAGCTCAGCAGCACCTTCGTCGAGCTCCTTGCCCGCTCGTCTCATCGTATCCTCAAACGATCCGCCGACTTCAAAATCGGAAAGCCGGGTGAGTTCGATATGTTTTGCCCGCTGAAGGAACGTAAGGGTATCATCTACCACTACGCCATCCACCGACGTTGGCAGGCCAGCGAATGCGAAAGCGATATTCGCCCCTTGGCGAATCAAAAGCTGCATCTCATTGCCCAGCTCGCGCATTTCTTCAGTTGAGGCATCCTGAATCTCGTCGAGCGTAATGAACAGGCCACCGCGTTTCGCGGCATCGTACATCGCCTCGCCCAAATGAGAGGCCGACTTTGACACCTCCACGGAGCCGAGGCTGACTCCTAAAATCGATGGGGAAATCGACATTGACTCAAGACGAACATTTCGCTGCAGAGCCTCGAGGATTCTACTGCAAAAACCGGCATTCGAGGCGACGTCAACAACCTCGAATCCTTTTTTTCGTGCAAGATCACCCAATGCATTGAGAAGCACCGTTTTACCTGTGCCTCGGACGCCCGAGATGCGCATGAGTCGATCGGGGGCACCAGGACCATTCTCAAGGGCCTCGGCAAAATCATCCAAAACAGCGTCACGTCCGATAAGCTCAGGCGGATTCATGCCCGCCGTTGGCTTAAAGGGATTAATGGCTTTCGACATTCAATCCTCCTCTGCTAGTTTTAGCAACTTTAGCAAAGTTTAGCAACTTTAGCAGAGTTTAACAGGTTTAGCAGACTGAGCTGCTTTTAGCCTCACCAATCTTGTTGGACCTAGTCAGCTACGCCAATATAAATAGCTTCATTCAATTTGTCGGCCATCCGCTCGGCATAGTAATTCGTATCTTAATTCGTTATGACTTAATTTGTTATACCTTATCTTTACGCAGATGATGCCTGCACCACCGCTACCAGCGATCCTTCCACTTTGTTCGGCATAGTGAACGCAGGCCAGTCCCCTGTATCACCCTACCCCAGCGAGCGGTTGAGGGAGCCGAGCTCATCGTTGCCCATGGTGCGCCACATTTGGAAGATGCAGCCACGCGCCAGGAAAAAGAAGCCGTTGTCGACCAACTGCACGGCAGCATCCGCCAGCTGGTTGGTCACGGCGGGCACCGGCGGTAGCTCGAGCCCGGCCTTACGGATGGTCTCAACCGCTTCCTCGAACGTCGGCGGCTCACTGACACCCATCTCGTTCATAAGGCCCTGCATTTCCTCCAGCGCGCTGCTACCCGACTCCTCGCCGCGCGGCACGAGGCGGTAGCACGCCAACGCGAGCTCGAGCTGGTCGCAGTTCCAATAGGCAAACGCTAGGCGATAGAACAGGTAACCGATTGAGGGGCGGTCGCTGGCAATGCGCAAGCCGTGGCGCGCCACCTCGATAATCTCGTCAAAGCGCTCCAGGCGAGCCAGCACGTTAATGAGCGCAAAGTGCGATTGCATGGACGAGCGCGCCAGATCGTAAAGATGGCGCACCTCGGGCAGCGCTCGTTCAAAGTCCTCTTGCTCGGCGTAAAAGCTGCAGATCTCGTGCTGGGCAAAGTACAGCGCATCGGGCGCACGAAGGATTCGCACAGAGCGGTCTTCTTCCAACACCGGTAGCACCATGCGCACCAGCTGGTTATCGCAAAACTGCGTTTGAACCGGACCTGTCGCCAAAAGCTCGGCGACGGCGCACTTGGCCTCCAACTCCTCGACAAGACGGGAAAAGCCTTCAAAAGCACCTGTACGGTCGACTTTTGCCTGCTCGCGCAATTCAACAACACGGGCCACGTATGGGTCGTCGTCCTCTTCCATGACCTCCAACTCGTCAGCCGTATCGGCAAGCAGCAGATCGCGCAGCGCCGGCGGCAGCGCGCGATGGTCATCACGCGGACGAGCATGAACCTCCGCAGGCTCAATCGTCGCCGGAGCTGTTGACTCATACGCCTCAAGCACACGCTTGCACGGCATATCGTCCATGTCCATGCTCTCAAGATCCTTGGCGACAGGCACGCAATCGGCCAGATAAGCCGCACGGCCAAAGGAGTACGTTTTAACAACGCGCTCGCCCTGCTCGCCGTCGGGAGCCGCAATCTGAACGTAGCAGCGCGTAATGCAGGCACCTGCGGCAAAGCAAGCCGCCGCCAGCGTGAGTGCCACGCGCGCGTCGTGCTCGGCGGCCCAAATCGCGCGCACGTCCTCGTCCAACTCGCGCCAGACGTCATCCTGGGCATCGTATTCACGTTGTGGCATGGCATCCACAACAGAGCGCCCAAACCGAACGAGCATAATCCCCTCGGCAACGTTTGCCCGATAGGTATAGTCGAGCCGTGTGACCACGTTAAGCGCCTCGACAATACGCGCGAAGCGGGTACGCACGTCCCACTCTCCGCCCGGCTGGCACGCGACCGTGCCAGGTTTTGCCCACGGGTTGTCGTTCGACAGTGTTTCGAGCAGACGCGGAACATCGTTGGTCGTCTTGGCGATAAGCCACAAATCAAAGGGCGCGCAGCCCTCAAGGCTTGGAGACGAGGCCGCAGGGCCTAATCCAGCTCCGATGCGCTCGAGGATGCCGGAGAGGCGGTTGAGACGGCACTCGATGGCAAGCAGCGTGTCAATCTCGTCCTGGTCCAGCAGGCTACGATCAAAATTGAGATAGAACAGCTTTGAGCGGTCGATGCGCGCTAGGCTCATTTCGGTCTTTGCCGCGATGGTGCGCAGGCGCGGCAGGTTGACCTCGCCCATCAAGGCCGCGGCATAGCGCTCGATACCACTCGGATTATCTGTGTGGTCGATGCGATAAAGCAACGTCTCGATGGCATCGGGGAGCGGCGTGGAGTCAAAGCCCAGAAGCACCTCAACCGGCTCGGAGAGTTTTACAAGCTTTATTTTGTCGACGGCATTTTTCATTCCTTCGTCGAGCCTGTCAGCGTCTGGCGTATTTGCGGCAACATTTTCGGAATCGGCAAATATCACGTAGCGTAAAAACATCGAGGCCATAAACTCGCCGTAGCGAAGGCTGCGAGTCGAATTCCACGTCTCATGATCGGATTGCTCGCGCATGGTACCTTCGGGAGAGCCGTTGACTCGTGCTTGGGGACGCATGGTGCCGTCGCTGTCCCTCACCGTAATCTCGCCAATGCTGGGGTTGGACTCGTCAAGGACCAGTTGCATGTCGGGCCCATCAGGCAATGGCACCTCACTAACGGGACGGTCCACCTTGTATACCTCGCCCGAAACGCTCACGTAGCCCAAGAGCGATATGTGGCTTTTGCCGACGAATTCGACGACATAGCATGACTCTTTAGGGTCCTCGCCAAAGACTTTCCAGACAACGCCATACGAGCGTCCCGCAGGCTGCTCGGGCATTGCCGGAAAGCGCTTTTTGGGATCGAGAAACCTGAGCTTGTATGTCGGACGCTCTGCCACGAAATATCACCCTGATCGGTCGTTTGGAGAAAGAGCACGCCGCGGATTCACCGAGGCGCTTACTCGAAATCTTACACGAGTCGATAAGAAATCGTCCGCTTCACGCTCGCGCCTCGACCGAGGTTCGAATCCATGCGGTGGCGGCATAAAAGAAAAGCCCCCGTTGCCGGAGGCTTTCAATTTCAATTGGTGCGGCGTATAGGATTCGAACCTATGACGTTCTGATTCGTAGTCAGACCCTCTATCCAGCTGAGGTAACGCCGCGACTTGTTGATTATTATGCACATGGACTGAATAAAGGTCAAGCGTTTTTCAAAAAAAGTTATTGAATTTGATTTTTACTCATTTTGACCACTTGATGCGATCTTCGACGCATCGCGATATAAGAAAAGCCTCCGTTACCGGAGGCTTTAAAGTTCAATTGGTGCGGCGTATAGGATTCGAACCTATGACGTTCTGATTCGTAGTCAGACCCTCTATCCAGCTGAGGTAACGCCGCAACGCACGGATTATTATGCACGTGACCCCTCGATGGGTCAAGCGACAATTTGGAAAAATTTTACGAAGTGATGATTAAGACGCCCGCGCCTCGACCGAGGTTCGAATCCATGCGGTGTTGCCATAAAAGAAAAGCCCCCGTTGCCGGAGGCTTCAAGTTCAATTGGTGCGGCGTATAGGATTCCGCGCATCCGCTGCGCGGATCCGCACCGGCTTCGCCCGCCTGCCGGCGGACTCGCCCGCTCGCTAAAAACGCTCCGCGTTTTCTTGACGCTCGCGCCTCGACCGAGGTTCGAATCCATGCTGTGGCGGCATAAAAGAAAAGCCCCCGTTGCCGGAGGCTTTCAATTTCAATTGGTGCGGCGTATAGGATTCGAACCTATGACGTTCTGATTCGTAGTCAGACCCTCTATCCAGCTGAGGTAACGCCGCAGCGCAAGACATATAAAACCACTTTAGCTTATTGGAGTCAAGCACAATCTCAAACTTTTTTGTGGAACGCAGTTTTGTCATGCTGCTCCGCATATACCGACGTTCCCCGTACGATCGATTGGCTTTTCGATCACGTCAAACTTAGCATCAAGTTCCCTCAGGAGCGATCTCACCCGCTGGGCACAATCATAATCGGCAAACGAGATGCTCAGCATGCGCGCGGCCTGGTTGGAAGTCCCAACTCCATAGAAGTGCTCCAGCGCCACAAGTCCCTCGTGCGTCACAAAGGTCTCGACCACATGAGGCGACTCCTCAAAGCACCATTGTGTCAACGGACCCTCACTCGTCTGCCGAACCACCAGGCCGCCCATGCCAGACGGCTCACACGTTACAAGCAGGTACTCCCCGCCCTCGTCGCTCTCAAACAAAACCACCCGATCATCAAACAGCTCCATTGCGTCCCCTTTCTCTCGCTCTTATTTAGCAAAAGCATAGCAGGTAGATGGCTGTATACAGAACAGTTGTTCGTGTGTTTTCTATTGAGCTGTCCGCACGGCATGGTATGGACCTGCGCACAAAATAGGGCGCCCCCGAAGGAGCGCCCTTGCATATCGCCTATGCAGCTAATTTACGCGACCGGCTCGATCTTCTCGAGGCCGCCCATGTAGGGACGCAGGACCTCGGGGATCGTGATGGTGCCGTCGGCGTTCTGGTAGTTCTCCAGAATGGCAGCCATGGTACGACCAGCCGGCAGGCCGGAACCGTTAAGGGTGTGCAGGTAGCGCGAACCCTTGAAGTTCTCGGGGTCGCGATACTTGATGTTGGCGCGACGGGCCTGGAAGTCACCGCAGTTGGAGCAGGAGCTGATCTCCTTGTAGGCGTTGTAGCTCGGCAGCCAGACCTCGATGTCGTAGGTCTGACGGGCAGAGAAGCCCAAGTCGCCGGTGCACAGGCTAATCACGCGATACGGAAGGCCCAGCTGCTGCAGCAGGTACTCGGCCTCGGCGGTCATGCTCTCGAGCTCCTCGTCGGACTCCTCCGGCTTAGCGAACTTGACCATCTCGACCTTGTCGAACTCGTGCTGACGGATAATGCCGCGGGTGTCGCGACCGGCGGAACCGGCCTCCTCGCGGAAGCAGGGGGTGAAGGCGGTGTAGCGGCGCGGCAGGGTGTCGGCATCGAGGACCTCGCCGGCGTGCAGGTTGGTGAGCACGACCTCGGCGGTGGGGATCAGGAAGTTGTCACCCGAGACGTGATAGGCGTCGTCCTCGAACTTGGGCAGCTGACCCGTGCCAAACATGGTCTGACGCTTGACGACGATGGGCGGCCACCACTCCTTAAAACCACGGCTGGTGTGCGTATCGAGGAAGAAGTTGATGAGGGCACGCTCCAGGCGGGCGCCGGCGCCACCGAGAACGGTAAAGCGGCTGCCGGAGAGCTTGTTGCCGCGCTCGAAGTCGAGGATGTCCAGATCGGTGCCCAGATCCCAGTGCGGCTTAAAGTCGAAGTCGAACTCGCGCGGGGTGCCCCAACGACGGCGCTCGATGTTCTCGTCCTCGTCCTTGCCGTACGGCGTGGCCTCGCAAGGAATGTTGGGCAGGTGAGCCATGAAGTCGTACTGCTCCTGCTCGAGAGCAGTGCGGCGCTCGGCCAGACCGTCAATCTTCTCGTTGACGGCGCGCACGGCCTCCTTGGCGGCCTCGGCCTCGTCCTTCTTGCCCTCCTTCATCAGGGCGCCGATCTTCTTGGACTCGGCATTGCGCGTAGCCTGGAGCTCCTCGACCTCGGTGATGACGGCACGACGCTCGTCGTCGAGCTCAAAGAACTTCTCGCGATCCCAAGACGTCTGGCGGTTAGCCATGGCGACATCGATGGCATCGGGGTTCTCGCGAACAAACTTGATATCAAGCATTAGATCCTCCGGCGATATACATTCCATTTAGGTTGCAACCTTGTACATGTATGGGCAAGTATATACTTATGAGCGTTTACGACCCAACTCAACTACGCAAGAAGGCACCCAATGGACGCAGTTTTTTCCTTTTTGTTTGGCACCCGCACCGGTTTTGCCATCCTTTTCGCCGGTGGCATCCTACTGTTTGCGATTCTTGCCTTTGTAATGGAGAAGCGCACCCATAAGATGTATGTCGACCGCGGCCCCAAGTCCGAGGACGAAGAAGACAGCTTCTGGGACTAACCTGCCAAAAAGGGACAGGTTTATTTTGATCGGTTTTATCTGGGCAAACGCAAGCGCCCCGCAACTGGAATTGAGCCAGTTGCGGGGCGCTTTTCGCTAAAAGGACAAAACCGCAGGAAAAACCTGCCAAAATAAACCTGTCCCTTTTTGGTCGGTTTTACTGGAGAGTAGCGTCGATGGCCTTGACCAGGGCGCTGCGCATGCCGGCGTCCTCGAGCGCGACGACGCCCTTGATGGTGGCACCGCCGGGCGAGCACACGGCATCCTTCATCGCTGCGGGATGCTGACCGGTTGCGAGCTGCAGCTTTGCCGTACCCAGCACCATCTGGCTCACAATGCGATAGGCATCGGCACGCGGGATACCGTGCTTGACCGCCGCATCGCTCAGGGCCTCGATCGCCATGGCGACAAATGCCGGCGCGCAACCGCCCACGGTACCGCCCACAAACAGCAGGCTCGTGTCAAGCTCGACGACAGTGCCAAGCTTACCGAGCAGGTCGAGCGCCACGGCACGCTGCTCGCCGTTGAGCGTAGAGGACTTCTCGCAGGCGATGACGCCCTCGCCCACCGAAACCGGTGTGTTGGGCACCGTCGAGATATGCGCGACGCCCGGCAGGACCTGCTCCCACTTGGCACTGTCCCAGGTCCAGGCAACCGACAGAACGACCTTTTTGGCAAGAGCATCCTTGAGCGGGGCGAATATCTTCTCGATCATGTACGGTTTGACCGCAGCGACCACGATATCGGATGCGGCGACAACCTCGGCGGCATCGTGGCAGGCGACCATGCCGCGCGCCTCGCAGCGCTCAACCAGTGCGTCATAGCGACCCGCGCAGGCGCACATGTCGCTCGCAGCTACACCGGCAGCGATCCAGCCATCGGCCATAGCGCTCGCCATATTGCCAAAACCGACAAACCCAATCTTCATATCTCATAGTCCTTTCAGACACATTCCTCAAAACGAAAGGTATTGTCCCACGCCATTGTTCCGTATTGCCGACCTATTTGTGATACGGCTCGCCTCGGCTGATCTTGAAGGCGCGATAGATTTGCTCCAGCAGCACCACGCGCGCCAAGTTATGCGGCAAGGTAATACGTCCAAAGCTGAGCATCTCGTCGGCTCGTGCGCGCACGTCATCGCTCACGCCGTCCGATCCGCCAATCACAAAGGCGATGTCGCTATTGCCTCGCAGCATAAGATCATCGAGCCGCGCCGAAAGCTCCTCGCTCGAGCGCTCTTTGCCCTCAATGGCCAGCAAGATCACATGCGCTCGAGGCGGCAGGGCTGCAAGTATCGCCGCTCCCTCCTTGTCGCGCGCGGCATCCACGCCGCCCGCCTTAGCCGGGTCGATATCGGCCACCTCGCGGATATCCACCTTGGCATAGGCACCTAGGCGCTTGGTGTACTCGGCGCACGCGTCCTTCCAAAAGCGCTCCTTGAGCTTACCGACGCAAACGACGGTGTATTTCACGCGTGTCTACTCCTTCGAATCGTTTTGAACTTTGCTGGCTGTCAGCATCTGCTCGAACATCGAGGCCGACTGCGAGAAATCGCTCGGCAGCACGACCGTCGAGGTTTTACCCGTGCGAGCGAACTCCGTCATCATCTCGGACCACTGCGTAAACATGAACAGCTGGTTGGCCTCGTCGTTTCCGACGCCCGTCTCCTGGATAATCTCGAGCGAATCTTTGATGCCCAGCGCAATGGCCTTGCGCTGGTTGGCGATGCCCTCGCCCGCCTTTTCCATCGCCTCGGCCTCGGCGGTCGCCTCGGTGACGCGCTTGATGCGGTCGGCCTCGGCGAGCTCCTGCGCAGCAGCGCGCTTGCGCTGGGCGGCGTTGATGTCGTTCATGGAGTTCTCGACCTCGGTCGGCAGCGCGATTTTGGTGATGAGTGTCGACACGAGGGTGAAGCCGTAGGCAGCCATCTGCTCGGACACGGTGGCATTGACGTCCTTGGCGATGTCATCCTTCTTGGCGAAGACCTCATCGAGCGTGTAGACGGGGATGGAAGAGCGCAGGGCATCGGTGATGAAATCGCGCATCTGGTCGACGGGCTCCTGCAGCATGTAGTAGCTCTTGTAGATACCCGAATCTGCCGGACCGGCGCCCATGTCATAGCTCACGTGGTACTGAGCAGAGACTTCAAGGCCGATGGTCACGTTGTCCTGGGTCTTAACGTCGATGCCAAAGCCGTTTTTCATGGTGCGCAGACTCACCGTGGCGGCCTTGCGGTCGATCACGGGCACCTTCATGTGAAAACCCGCGTTGACGATGCGGTTGAACTTGCCCAGGCGCTCGATGATCACGGCATGCTGCTGTTCAACGACATAGCAGGCGTTGGGGAGCAGCAGCAGCAAAATGATGATGGGAAGTAGAAGGCTCGTAAGGGCAGCGATAATACCGGACAACAGCATGGTCTCTCCTCTGATAGGCACACGTTGGCACTAGGATACCCGCACAAAGCAGCCACGTGTCACCAACAGGAGGCCCATAACAAAAAAGCCCCCATTGCTGGGAGCTCTTTCAATCAATGGTGCGGGCGAAAGGACGTCCGCGTATCCGCTTCGCGGATCCGCACCGGCTTCGCCCGCCTGCCAGCGGACTCGCCAGCTCGCTAAAAACGCTCCGCGTTTTCTTTACGCTCGCTCCTTCACAGGTTCAAGTCCCCGCGATGGGCCCTAACAAAAAAGCTCCCATTGCTGGGAGCTCTTTCAATCAATGGTGCGGGCGAAAGGACTTGAACCTTCATGGGGTTGCCCCCATACGGACCTGAACCGTACGCGTCTGCCAATTCCGCCACGCCCGCGTGCAGGAATTAGAATAACGGAGCGCCATCGCGAACGCAAGAACTATTTTTGAAAAAGTTTGCAGGCATTTTCCCAAGCTGCTCGCGCGATTGCCTCAGCATCCTCGCCGGTACGATCGACACGGTCGTTGACCAGCGTGTTTGCCGTGATAGAAATCATTGCCGG
>CATWVA010000029.1 GCA_958354105.1 uncultured Collinsella sp. | reverse complement strand
GCAGCGAAGCTGTTGGAATAAATGCGACTTTTTTATTTTCAATTTCTTCCTTTATTAGACTTCCTACACTTGAAAAGTGAGAACATAAAAACAGTTTCATCAATATTCTCCTTTATATATAAATTCTTATTTGTTGAACTAAGCCGTGTATACCATACTCTCCAATGAAAGAACGCCCTGATATAGCGAAATTTTGCCGTTTTCCTGCGCACGGAAGTACACACTCCACAGGAATTCTAAGGGGCCTGCCCCCCTTAGCACACGGACTTTGGAACAAAGTCTAGTGTGTTACGCCTTGCCAGAGGTGTACAGGCTCCCGGTATGCACGTACGCAGCAATTGCCATCAATGCGCCATATAAGTGGCGATCAAGTTCGCATAAAGCGACCTTGATCCCGCAAAACAAAAGGCAGGATACCATCACCACGATGATACCCTGCCTCTGTTCGTTCCTGTTACCGTTCCGAGTAGTCCTTCCGCAGAATTTCCGATAAACAAAAAACGTACCCGAACCCTTTCTCGTAAAGAATCGGGTTCAAGTACGAACTGAATGCCGGAGCAATAAACAACCACCAGAAAGGTGCCTGTCTCCTTTGTGGTTGTTTTGGGCCAGTCCTAGAGCGTGTGGCCGTAAGCGTCGGCGGCCTTGATGGCGGCGGCGAACTTCTCGTCGGTGAAGGGCTCCGGGTTGCCCTGCTTCCATTCGTTGGTGGCGTGCGCGTACTCGCACAGGGCAGGTATGTCGGCCTCAGAAAGCCCGACCTGCTCAAGCGTCACGGGCAGGCCCATCTGCTTGTTGAAGGCGGCGTAGCGCTTAAGGTTCTCGGTGTCGCCCGTGTAGGCGAACAGCACCAGCACGCCCAGGCTCACGACCTCACCGTGCAGGTAGGAGCCCTCGCGCGGAATGCTGCAGGAAGCGTTGTAGAACGCGTGCGCCACGCTCGAGTTGTAGTAGTAATCGTTTTGGTTGGTCAGGTTCGAGACATAGCCCGTGTTGACCACGATGTCGAGCGCGATCTGCTTGACGGCTTCGGTCGACTGGTCCTGGCGCACGTCCTCAAGACCCTGCACGCCATAGGTAAACAGCGGCTCGGAACAGGTGTGCGCGAGTGCCAGGCCAAGACCGGCGGTGTGCTCCAGGTTACCGGCGCTCGTGGCGTACTCGACCTCGGGCTGCTTGGACAGGGCATCGCCCACGCCGGCCCAGAAGTACTCCGCCGGTGCCTCGGCGATGATCTTGGGGTTGATGAAGATGTGCGCGGGGCGATTGGGGTACGAATAGCCCTCGAGCGAGCCGTCGTCGTTGTACACAACGGCAATGGCGGTCGCGGCCGAGCAGTTGGAGCAGATCGTCGGCACCGTAAAGACGATCTTCTTGAGCTCGATGGCCGCCGTCTTGACGGTGTCGAGTGCCTTGCCGCCGCCGCAGGCGATGAGTACCTCGGCTTCCTGGCAGGCAGGGGAGTTCACGACCTTGGCGATATTGGCACGTGTACTGTTGGTGCCATAGACGCGCGTCTCCAGAATCTCGACGTCGGTACCTGCCAGCGCAGCTTCGATACCGGGAAGTGCTGCGGCCAGTGCCCGCTTGCCACCGATGATTGCGACCTTGGTCGCTCCGTATTCGGCCAGCGCTCCGGGCAGCTCGTCAAAGCAGTCTTCGCCGACGGTATAGTCGCTCATTCCAATTGTGCGCATAGGTACCTTCTTTCGTTCGATAAAGTGCTTACAGGTATTTTGCTCCAAGAGAAGGTCCACGGCCGCAAGAAATTTTGAACGTATAAAACCAGTGTTGAGGGTTTTTCGCCGGCACGGAACGTGCTAGCATACTCCGCATAAGCGTTGATGGGGACGAGTAGTCGGCCATCCGCATGCTACAGAGAGCGGGGAGTGCTGAGAACCCGCGCATGCGACCGATGAAAATCACCCCGGAGCTGCGGTCCCAACGGACGTGCCGCGCAGGTTCGTCTTAGTAGACATCGCCGAGATGGCCGTCGATACAGGCCAGCCGAGTAACGGATGCGAGCGCGCGAATATGCGGGCGAGGGCATCTAAGCTGGGTGGTTAAGCGAAGAGCTTTTACGGGCAGGCTGCCCGTTTTGTGGCGCTTCGTCCCAGCTTGTAGGGACGGGCGCTTTTTTGGTGCCCAGAGGGCGTGCGCGCCCATGACAAGAAAGGGGTACCGTGGCAAACGAGTACAAGCAGACGATGAATCTGCCCAAGACCGGTTTTCCCATGCGTGCCGGTCTTTCCAAGTCCGAGCCCAAGCGACTCAAGGACTGGCAGGACAACAAGGTCTACGAGCAGGTTCTGAAGAAGAACGAGGGTCATAAGAAGTTCGTGCTGCACGACGGTCCTCCGTACGCCAACGGCCCGATCCACATCGGCCATGCCATGAACAAGATCTCCAAGGACATGATCAACCGCTACTGGATGATGCAGGGCTATGAGGTTCCCTATGTCCCCGGTTGGGACTGCCATGGCCAGCCGATTGAGCACAAGGTCGAGGAGAAGCTCGGCACCGAGAAGTTCAACCAGACCTCCACGGCCAAGATCCGCGAGCTCTGCAACGAGTTTGCTGTCGAGAACATTGAGCTGCAGAAGGCGGGCTTCCGTCGCCTGGGCGTGCTCGGCGATTGGGACAACCCCTATTTGACGCTCTATCACCAGCACGACGCCGCCGACATCGAGGTCTTCAAGGCCATGTTCGACAAGGGCATGATTTATCGCGGTCACAAGCCCGTCCACTGGTGCAAGCACTGCCACACCGCACTCGCTGAGGCCGAGATTGAGTACTCCGACGAGACGAGCCCGTCCATTTTCGTGCGCTTTGAGATGACCTCCAAGCCCGCCGGCCTCGAGAACTTCGATGGCCCGGTTGACTTTATCATCTGGACGACCACGCCGTGGACCATCCCCTCCGACCAGGCAGTTTCTCTCAAGCCCGGCGCCGCCTACGTCGCCGTTGAGCACGACGGCCGCGCCGAGGTCATGCTCGAGGACCTGGCTCCCAAGTGCTGCGAGGAGTTTGGCTGGGAGTACACCCCGGTTGTGGTCGACGGCAAGCCCTATGTGGTTCCCGCCGAGACCTTCCATCACATTCACTACAAGCAGCCGATCTTTGACGGTGTTGAGGGCGTGGCGCTGCTGGCCGATTACGTCGGTGTCGATGACGGTACCGGTATCGTCCACAACTCTCCCGGCCACGGCGTCGACGACTACTTCGCCTGCCTCAAGGAGGGTATCACCGACATTTGCATGCCGGTCGATGACGACGGCAAGTTCTACACCGGCGAGGAGTTTGGCACCGGTGGCCCCTTCAGCGGCATGGATACCGACGAGGCCAACCCGCACATCATCGAGTTCCTGCGCGAGCGCGGCACCCTGGTCCTCGAGAAGAAGATCACGCACAGCTATCCGCACTGCTGGCGCTGCAAGCACCCGGTGCTCTTCCGTGCCACCGACCAGTGGTTTGTCTCGATGGACAAGACCGGTTTGCGCGAGCAGGCTGGCAAGGAGGTCCGCGAGAACGTCAAGTGGTATCCGGCTCACGCCGCTAACCGCATCGGCGCCATGGTCGAGCAGCGTCCCGACTGGTGCATCAGCCGTCAGCGCAACTGGGGCGTACCTATCCCCAGCTACACCTGCGCCGACTGCGGCGAGAAGGTCATGAACGACGCCACGCTCGACGCCGTCATCAAGCTCTTCCACGAGAAGGGCTCAGACGCCTGGTTCACCGACGCTCCCGAGAGCTACCTGGGCGAGGCCTGTGTCTGCCCCAAGTGCGGCGGTCATCACCTCAAGGCCGATAAGGACATCCTCGACGTGTGGTGGGATTCCGGCGTCTCCTGGAAGGCCGTCTGCGAGTACCGTCCCGAGCTGGAGTATCCGGCGGATGTGTACCTCGAGGGTTCCGACCAGCACCGCGGTTGGTTCCAGAGCTCGCTGCTCACCTCGGTGGGTGCCAACGGCCACGCTCCGTACAAGGCGGTCGTCTCGCAGGGCTTCACCCTCGACGGCCAGGGCCGTAAGATGTCCAAGTCGCTCGGCAACGTCATCGACCCCAACAAGGTCTGCGACGAAATGGGTGCCGACATCATCCGCCTGTGGGTTGCCTCGGTCGATACCAGCTCCGACGTTTCCATCGACCACGAGATCCTCGCTCGTACGTCCGATGCCTACCGTCGTTTCCGCAACACGCTGCGCTTCCTGCTCTCCGAGCTCGAGGGCCAGTTTGAGCCCGAGACTGACGGCGTCGCCTTTGCCGACCTGTTGCCGCTCGACAAGCTCATGGTTGCCCGTCTGACCCAGGTCCAGGCCGAGGTCGACGACGCTTACTCTTGCTACGAGTTCCCGCGCGCTTACCGTGCGCTCTACGACTTCGTGGTTACCGAGCTCTCCAACGTGTATCTCGACGCCCTGAAGGACCGTCTGTACTGTGAGAAGCCCGGCTCGCTCGAGCGCCGCAGCGCCCAGACCGTGCTGGCCGAGCTCTTCTCGATGCTCATGCGCGACCTTCAGCCGATCCTGTCCTACACGGTTGACGAGGCCATGGCCTATGCGCCCGCCGGCTGCGTCGATCACCAGAAGTACGCCGCGCTGCTCGATTGGTACAAATCGCCCATCACGTTCGACGAGGCCAATGAGTTTGAGGGCGTGCTCGAGGCTTCACTCGAGCTCCGTAGCGCCGTGACCAAGGCCCTTGAGGATGCCCGCTCCGCCGGTACCTTCACCAAGAGCCAGCAGGTCCGCGTCAAGGCGGTCGTTCCCGCCGAGATGTACGCGCTGCTGACCGGCGATAAGGCCGTCGACCTGGCCGAGTTCTACATCGTTTCCGATGTTGAGCTGACCCAGGGCGAGGAACTCTCCGTTGCCATCGAGGCAGCCGAGGGCGAGTGCTGCGACCGTTGCTGGAACTATCGCACCACCGTCGGCGAGTACAACGGCCACGCTCACATCTGCAAGCGCTGCGCGGAGGCTTTGTAGTTACGCGGTTTTACCAAACCGCGTAACCGGTTGACGCTGCAAACCCGCCAGAGCGGCAATCTGCCTTTCAACTTCGGCGGCATGACCAGAAGGTCAATGCCGCCTTGTTTCAAGGCACCTTGCTCGCTCTGGCGGGTTTTCGCTGTCGGTAACGAATCATCGGCTATTTCGTTGCTGGTCAATATAAGATATTGATTTGCGTTAAACGGAATTCGATGTTCTTGAGGGTAGGGGATTGATTTGGGTCGTGCTGGGGATATGACGCCGCCTTTGCGTTGGCGGTTGGGTGTTGCTGGTGGGGTGGCGCTGGTTGTGCTGCTTGTTGACCAGCTAACCAAGCTTGCGGTCCGTGCCGTGGGCGACGCTTTTCATGTGACCGTCATCCCCGGTGTCATCGACTTTCTATTTGTCCGCAATATCGGTGCTGCCTTTAGCATGGGCGAGGGGCATGGCATCGCGTTTGCCGTGCTGGCGTTGGCGGTCATTATCGCTATTGCCGTGTACTTGCTTCGCGCGCCCCAGCTTGCTCGCTTGGAGGTGGTGGGCATGGCTATGGTCGCGGGCGGCGCCATTGGCAACGCGATCGACCGTCTGACTTTTGGCTTTGTGACCGATTTTATTGCCACCACCTTCATCGACTTTCCCGTCTTTAACGTGGCCGATATCGGCATCACCGTAGGCGTTGTGCTTGCCCTCATCGGCTACATGTTCTTGAGCCCTGCGGCCCGTGAGGTCGATGCGACCGCCGAGCTTAACGCTCGTGACGAGGCCCGCGCCAAGCGCAAAGCCAAGCAGCGTGGTGAGCGTGCCCGCAAGATTCGCGAAAGGAATGAGCGCTAATGGCCGACATCCATATCCTTGTTGCCGACGATGCTGTTGGCCAGCGTCTTGACGCCTATCTGGGCGCCAATGACGGCTGCCCTACGCGCTCTGCCTGCGCGCATCTGATTGAGGGCGGTGCCGTAGTAGTCAATGGCGAGACCTGCCTGTCTAAAAAGTACGCCGTGCGAGCCGGCGACCGTATTTCGGTCGATTTGCCCGATCCGCACGACCCCACCGATGTGATTCCCGAGGCCATCCCGCTCGACATTCGCTATGAGGACGACTATCTCATCGTGCTCTCCAAGCAGCGCGGCCTGGTGTGCCATCCTGCGCATGGTCATGAGAGCGGTACGCTCGCGAATGCCCTGGTCTATCACTGCGGCATCGACCATCTGGGCACGGTGCAGGGCGAGGACCGCCCCGGTATCGTGCATCGTTTGGATCGCGATACCTCGGGTCTCATGCTTGCGGCTAAGGACGACGACACCCAGCGCGCGCTCCAAAATCTCATTCGCACGCGCACGCTCGACCGCCGCTATATCACGCTCGTTCACGGTCATATCGCTATGGATGAGGGAACCATTAACACCGGCATTGCCCGTTCCACCCGTGACCGTGTCAAGATGGCGGTTTCGGACGATCCTTTCGCGCGCCAGGCCATTACGACCTTTAAGGTCCTCGAGCGCTTCGATTCCACACGCTTCGACGACGGCTACACGCTCGTCGAGTGCCACCTGTTTACGGGCCGCACACATCAGATTCGCGTGCATATGCGCCATATCAACCATGCCTGCGTGGGCGATCCACTCTACGGCAAGTGCGATGCACGCGCCGATCAGGGCCTGACCAGGCAGTTCCTCCATTCTTGGCGCGTGGCGTTCGACCATCCCATGACGGGGGAACGCGTCGAGTGTCGTGACGAGTTGCCGTGGGATCTCGCTGCGGTTCTCGACGATCTGGCTCCGCGCTCGCTCGGTCGCACGGCCGCCGGTGACGAAATCGTCCCGCAGCTCGGCCTGCTCGAAGCCTAGCCAGTATTAGGTGGTTTCTTGAACTCGGTAAGCCTGCGGTAAGATATACGGTTGTTTACGTAATGCGTTCCTGGGAGCCTGCATGCTCGCCTTTTTACAAACCAACACGCCCATCGTGATCTTTAACCAGATTGTGGTTACGCTGCTCACGGTCTGCTTTCTGTACCAGGTGGTCTTCTTTGTCATTGGCGCCCTGCGCGGTGAGGTTGCACCTCCCAAGGCCAAAAAGCTCCATCGCTATGCCTTCTTCATTGCGGCGCATAACGAGGAGGCGGTAATTGCCAATCTCGTGCGCTCCATCAAAGACCAGGACTATCCGTCCGAGCTTATCGAGGTCTTCGTGGTTGCCGATGCCTGCACCGATAACACGGCGCAGCTCGCTCGCGAGGCTGGCGCCATCGTCTATGAGCGTAACGACCTGGCCCGTAAGGGTAAGAGCTGGGTTATGGACTTTGGTTTTGACCGCATCCTTAACGAGTATCCTGATACCTTTGAGGGCTACTTTATCTTCGATGCCGATAACGTTATCTCCCGCGATTACGTCTCCAAGATGAATGACGCCTTTGACCAGGGCTTCCATGTGGTCACAAGCTACCGCAACTCCAAGAACTTTGGCAGCTCGTGGATCTCGGCTGCCAACGCCACTTGGTACCTGCGCGAGGCGCGTTTCCTCAATAACGCACGTAATATCTGCAAGACTTCCTGTGCTGTTTCGGGTTCGGGCTACCTCATCTCCGCCAGTGTTATTGAGGGCATGCACGGCTGGCAGTTCCACACGCTGACCGAGGACATTCAGTTCACCACGTTCTGCGCCATTCACGGCATTCGCATCGGGTATGCGCCGGCGGAGTTCTTTGACGAGCAGCCGGTGACGTTTAAGGCGTCCTGGAAACAGCGCATGCGTTGGACCAAGGGCTTCTACCAGGTCTTTTTTACCTATGGCAAGCATCTTGTCAAATCGACGTTCCGCTATCATCGCTTTGCCGCATATGACATGTTTATGACCATCGCTCCGGGTATGCTGCTATCGTTGATCTCGATGCTCGCTAATGCCACGTTCCTGATTGTGGGCGGTCTTTCGCACGGCTTCCTGGCCACCGAGGTCGAGATGCAGGCGTGCGCTGCTTCGCTCATTATGACCTTTGCCATGATGTATCAGACCTTCTTTATCCTGGCGCTGCTCACGACTATCTTTGAGTACAAGCACATTCACTGCGCGCAAAAGTGGCGTCTGGTGACCAACCTGTTTACCTTCCCGATCTTTATGTTCAGCTATATCCCCATCACGGTGGCTGCACTGTTCCTAAAGGTCGACTGGGTCCCGACGCAGCACGCCGTCAACGTTACCCTCGACGAGGTCATGCAGGGCGCCAAATAACCACCATCAAAACCACCACAAAGGGGACAGGCACCTTTGTGGTGGTTTTTGCTTTTGAGCAGCTGTTCATGGAGGTACACGATGTTCTACATCCCATTTTGGATCTGCGCCTTTGCCGGTGCGTGGATTGATACCCGTGAGCGGCGGTTTCCCAATGAGCTTGCCGGCGCGTGTGCGGTGGCGGCGCTTGCGGGCGTTTGGCTCGACAGAGGTGTTAACACGGCACTTGACCACGCCGGTCTTGCGGTCATTGTCTACCTTGCCCTTGTGCTCACTGAGTCGCTCTGGCGTCGCCTCCGCCAAGCCCCCGGCATTGGCATGGGGGACGTCAAGGCGCTCTTTGCCCTTTGTACCTTCGATCCCCTGGGTGGTGTCGTCGCGTTTGCGGTTGCGCTCCTGGCTCTTGCCGCCGCCTGTCTCATCGCAAAATCACGCTCCCTGCCTTTGCTGCCGTTTTTGGTGCCGATATTTGCCATAATCGAGTTCGTGGGTAGTACGCTGTAACCGTTTGCGCGCCCTTTTTAAGGAGCATGCCATGGCAACCAATCAACAGACAGCCGCCATTAAGGCGCGTATGGATCGCATTCCTGCGGCGTTGTCGCCCGAGCTGGACGAGCGTATCGCCGCCGACCGCGGCTCGGGTGTCGTTAATCCCTATCGATGTGGTGACGACCAGGTCATCCGACGTGTCAATCGGGTCGCAGACGAGGGCACGCTCATGCGTCCGGCGTTTATGCGCGATACCGAAAAGATACTTCATCTTCCGGCGTACACCCGTTATGCAGGCAAAACGCAGGTCTTTAGCTTCCGTAGCAATGACGATCTGTCACGCCGCGGTTTGCACGTGCAGCTTGTCTCCCGTATTGCGCGCGATATCGGTCGCGCCCTGGGGCTCAATTGCGATCTGATAGAGGCGATTGGCCTGGGTCACGACTTGGGACATACGCCTTTCGGCCATGCCGGCGAGCGCTTCCTCAACGATATCTATCATGAGCGTACGAGGCGTTATTTTTTCCATAACGTGCAGTCGGTCCGCGTGCTCGACGCGCTGTACGGCCGCAACGTGTCGCTCCAGACGCTCGACGGCGTGCTATGCCATAACGGCGAGTACGAGCAGCGTGTGTTTGAGCTCTCGGACATGAGCTCCTTTGACCAGTTTGACCAGACGGTTGAGGATTGCATTGCCACGGGCTATAGCGCAATTGAGCATCTGCGTCCCATGACGCTCGAAGGCTGCGTGGTCCGCATCTCTGATATCCTTGCCTACGTTGGGCGCGATCGCCAAGACGCCATTGCGGCGGGCCTGCTGTCACCCGACGCTTTTGACGATGACCTAGGCGGAGCATACAACAGTTGGATCCTTACGCATGCCTCTATCGATATCGTTGAGCATAGCTACGGCAAACCGCGCATCGAGATGAGCGAGGACCTGTTTGAGGAAATTCGCCGAGCCAAGCGCGAGAACTACGAGAAGATCTATAGCAAGGGCGGTATCGAAGGCGATTCCGAGGCGGAGCTGCGCGAGGCGTTCGTAAAGCTCTACGACCGTTGCCTGCGGGATCTAAACAGTGGCGACGAGTCCTCTTACATCTTTAAGCACCATATTTCGCGCATTGAGCAGCAGCTTTCCTACTACGATCGCACCTATGCCTGGCAGGACGACAAGGACCAAGCCGTGGTGGATTATATCGCGAGCATGACGGATGGCTATTTCTGTGAGCTCACGAGCAAGCTGTTCCCTGGTCTGGAGTTTCCGCATCGTACCTATATTAACGAACGGTAGTTCGTATAAATTCGGTATACTGTTAGTGGAAAACGTTTTTGATTGATGCACGGGATGACTATGGACGACCTTTTTTCTGCTTCGACGCGCGAGCGTTCCTTTCAGAATGCGCCGCTTGCGGTGCGCATGCGCCCCAATTCGCTTGACGAGTATGTGGGCCAGCAAAAGGCCGTCGGTAAGGGTTCATGGTTGCGTGCCGCGATCGAGCACGATGTGCTTTCGAGCGTGATTCTGTACGGGCCGGCCGGTACGGGTAAGACGACGCTGGCCCACATTATCGCCAACCATACCAAGAGCGAGTTTGTCGAGGTCAGCGCCGTGACGGGCACCGTGAAGGACTTGCGTCGCGTGATTGACGAGGCCAAGACACGCCTGAATACGTACGACCGCCGCACCATTCTATTCATCGATGAGATTCACCGTTTCTCTAAGTCGCAGCAGGATGCCCTGCTGCATGCAGTTGAGAACCGTACCGTAATTATGATTGGCGCTACGACGGAGAATCCGTACTTCGAGGTCAACTCGGCATTGCTCTCGCGTGGTCGTGTTGTGGAGCTTGAGCATCTGAAGGATGAGGATATCGCCATGCTTATCGAGCGTGCGCTCGAGGCACCGCAGGGCTTGAACGGTAAGTTCTCGGCCGATGAGGATACGGTCAAAACCATCTGCACGCTGGCAGCGGGTGACGCTCGCTCGGCGCTCACGACGCTCGAGCTTGCGAGCGAGATTGCCGTCACGCGTCCCGATACCGAGGGAACGCCAGCGCCCGCGGCGGGGGAGCGCTATCCCATCACCGTGGATGACGTGAAGATCGCCAACCCGCGTCACGGCTTTACGTATGACAAAAACGGCGACATGCACTACGACATCATCAGTGCGTTTATTAAGTCTATGCGCGGTAGTGACCCCGATGCCACGATCTATTGGCTCGCGCGCATGATCGATGCTGGGGAGGATCCTAAGTTTATCGCTCGCCGTATTATGATTCACGCTTCTGAGGATGTTGGCAACGCCGACCCGCAGGCGCTTTTGGTGGCGCATGCCGCGTTTAAGTCTGCCGAGGTCATTGGCTATCCCGAGTGCCGCATTAACCTTGCTCAGGCTGCACTCTATGTGTGCTTGGCGCCTAAGTCAAACGCATGTGAGGCCTCGATTGACGCGGCGTTGGCCGATATTCATAGCAGCGGTTTACGTGAGGTGCCGAGTTATTTGCGCGATCGTCATCGCCCAGGTAGCGACGAATACGGTGTATACAAGTATCCGCATGATTATCCCGAAGGCTGGGTCGATCAGCGCTATTTGCCCGAGGGGCTGGAGCGTGGCGCGTTCTGGCAGCCTGCGGGCCGCGGCTGGGAAGAGTGGCGCGTAGAGCAAAGCGAACGCGACCGTAGCGGTAACGCGCCCAAGTAGGTCCTTGGCACCTCGCACATTCCCTTTGGGTATCTTCCCCCTTCTTTGGGGTACCATGAAAGGCGTCTGCATTTCGATTCCTTCGGGAGGCTTGTATGAGTCCCATTCAAATCGCCCTGCTGGTGCTTGCCATTGCCGGCGTGTGGGCTATTGTTGAGCTCGCGCTTACCCTGCGCAAGACCCGCAACGTTGTCGACTCGCTCGATAAGACCGTGAACGACCTCAATAACACCATCGCCGAGGCGCAGCCGGTGGTGGCAAAACTCGACGGCGCTGTCGACGAGCTTACGCCGGCACTTGCCCAGATGGAGCCGCTGCTTAAGTCGAGTAAGACGGCAGTTGATGCCCTTACCTCCAACCTCGTAGAAGTCGAGGCGGTCGTCCGCGATATTTCCGAGGTCACCGGCAGCATGGCCGAGGCCAGCAATGCCGTATCGAGTGTGACCGACTCTGCCGCCGGTGCTGTGCAGAAGCTCTTCAATAAGGTGAAGGCTCCTACAGCTGACACCGAGCGCAAGCTCGCCGCTGCTGCTGCGGAGGCAGAGCGGCCTACCGAGCGCGTCCTAATTGGCGAGGACGAGGCCGCCGCGGGCGACGATGATGGCCAGAAGTCTGTAGCCAAGCCGGCTCAGTATTACACTTACACGCCCGCCGAGACCTCTGAGGAGTCCTGCGATGAGTAGCGAAGCAACCTGCCCTATCACGCTGACCGTTGCCGGTGACCCGCGTCTCGCTCGCCTTGTGCGCATGACGGCAGCCAACGTTGGTGCCCTGTGCTCTATGTCTGTCGATCGCATTGAGGACATCCGCATGGCTGCCGAGGAGGCTTTCATTTTTGGTTGCACCGCGGTCGACTGCGACGACATCACCATCAAATTCGATGTCGATGAGACCCACGTTGGCATGACTATTACCTTTGGCGATCAGGCTACGGTCGATGAAGACGGCCAGGCTGCGGTGTATGCCGAGCTCATCCTTGCAAGCGTGTGCGACTCCTACGAAAAGACCGCGGCGCCCCTGACGCTTTCCCTCGACCTCAAGGCGGATATCTAATATGACCGAACGTTCCCGGAGCGGCAAGACCGCTTGGGACAAGGAGAAAACCCGCGAGCTGTTTCGCCGCTACAAGGAGACCGGTGATCCGGACGCACGCGAGCAGCTCGTCATGTCCCATATGAACCTGGTAAGGTTTCTTGCCAACAAATTTAAGAATCGCGGCGAGCCGCTCGACGACCTCATGCAGGTCGGTTATCTGGGTTTGCTCAAGGCTATCGACCGCTTTGACCCTGAGCGCGGACTCGAGTTCACCACGTTTGCCACGCCTACCATCTTGGGCGAGATCAAACGCCATTTCCGCGACAAGGGCTGGAGCGTGCGCGTACCGCGTCGTCTGCAGGAGCTCTCGGCCAAGGTCAACCAAGCTACTGACAAACTTACCAACGAGCTGCAGCGTTCGCCCAAGGTTGAGGAGATCGCTGAGTATCTAGATGTGACTGTCGATGAGGTCCTCGAGGCTATGGAATCGTCTTCGGCTTATACCTCGGTGCCCATCGAGGCTCCTGGTGCGTCCGATTCCGACGATGCCCCCTCGATTCTCGACCGTTACGCCGACGACGACAACGAGCTCGACTTTACCGATGACCGCCTAGTGATCGAGGAAGCCATTCGTGATTTCTCGCCTCGCGAGCGCGAGGTGATCGAGCTGCGCTTTGTGAAGGGCATGACCCAGATCGAGATCGCCAAGAAGCTGGGTATCTCGCAGGTGCAGGTTTCGCGTCTGCTGCGCCGCACGCTTAAGAAGATTCAGGACAAGATCGACCCCGACGGAGTGATGATTCGTTCATGAGTGAGCACCCCCAACAAACCGATCGCGTGCTGCGCGACACCCGCATTCTGACGCTTCGCATTTGGGCTGTTGTCGGCTGCATTGTCATCGCCGCTGTCATCTTTAACCTTATGGGCATCCTGGCGCCGGTTATTGAGTTTCTCGCTGTTGGTTCCATCATTGCCTTTGTGATGTCCCCGATCACCAACTGGCTCGAGCACCATGGCGTGAATCGCGGCATCGGTTCGCTTATCGCGCTTATTGTTGTTGTTGCCGTACTCGTCGGTGTCGTTTGCATCTTGTCGCCGATTCTCTTTGGTCAGATCATGGAAGTCCTGAGCCGCCTGCCCGAGCAGCTTCGTGTTGCGGGTGGCGATCTCAATGAGATGATCTCGCATGCCAAGACACTCAACAACACGCCGCTCAAGGAGTATTTGGACGATAATCTTTCGTCGCTGGTTGCCTTGGCATCGAAGTATGTGTCTCAGATCGCTGCCGAGCTTGGCCGCGGTGTGTTCCCGCTCATCACCAATACGGCCTCGCAGTTGTTCGTTATCTTCCTTGGTCTGGTGCTTGCGTACTGGATGGCCTGCGACTACCCTCGCATGCACCACGAGATTTGCACCATCATCGGTCAGGAGAAGGAGACCTCGTACCGCTTTATGGTCGCCATCCTTTCTCGCTCTGTCGGCGGCTACATGCGCGGTATGGTCGTGACGTCCATCTGCGGTGGGTTCCTCGCCTTTATCGGTTTTATGATCATCGGCCATCCGTATGCGGCGCTCATGGCTATCTTTACCGGCATCATGCATTTGGTTCCGGTCGTCGGTCCTTGGGTGAGCGCAGCAATCGCCACAGTGCTCGGTTTCATGTTCAGCCCCATGTTGGCGTTATGGACGCTCATCGTGACGATGGTCGCGCAAAACGTCACCGACAACGTGATTTCGCCTAAGGTCATGCAGAGCTCGGTGCAGGTGCATCCCATCATGAGCCTCACGGCGCTCGTTATTGGCTCGGCACTCATGGGCCCCATCGGCATGATTATTGCCATCCCACTGTGCGCGGCCCTCAAGGGTATCTTCGTGTACTACTTCGAGAATGAGACCGGCCGCCAGCTTGTGGCCTATGACGGCGCCGTGTTTAAGGGCACACCGTACCGCGATGCCGATGGCAACCCGGTCGCCGCCTATGACGCGCTTGGAGACGACACCTTCATCTACGAGTCCGAGCTCATCGGCAACGAGACCGCGCCCGAGGCCAAGGCCATGCCCAAGCCCGAGCTCGATAATCCCTGGATCAAGCTCTCGGGTCTTCAGCCCGATGCCACGGGTTTCTTCAAGAATCCCTTCGCCAAGGACGATGACTCCAACACGGATGACGACACCAAAACCGGCATTGACGGCTCCATGGACGACTCGGATTCTAAATAGGTCCTATTAACGTTTCTTGAAGTTGTAAATGACAAGAAACGCGAGCAAAGCGATTGATAAGGGGCCGGCAACATAGAAAAAGAGAATGTCAATTGCGCGTAGAGTGTAATAAGCCTTATTGCCGGACATTACTGCATACAACGCGTAGCCAAATGCTGGTTGGTTTGCGTACCAGCAGGAGAAAGCCAAAAGCGTTAAAAGTGCCACTAACAGAAATGCATTGAGGAAAAATCGTTTGCTTTTCATCGATCGCTCCTTCCGGGTGACTCTTATATGTAATTCTACAGCAGCCCTTTTTCAAAGGATCGCACAGTACTAAATAACGTGCACTTTCGCTGGAGGGTCGCTGTTTGGCGGCCCTCTTTTTTGCATGGGCGCGGTGGGATGGTAATATCGTTACGTTTGAACTGTTTCGATGTGAAACCGAGGAGATTCCCTCTATGAGTGCTGACTACCCGTCAATGACTACGGCCGAGATCCGCTCCAAGTTCCTCAACTTCTTTGAGGAGCGCGGTCTTAAGCTCTATCCTTCTTCGTCCCTCGTCCCCGACGATCCTTCGCTGCTGCTTGCCAACGCCGGCATGAACCAGTTTAAGGAGTACTACCAGGGCAAGAAGACCATGAAGGAGATCGGCGCGATCTCCTGCCAGAAGTGCGTCCGCACCAACGACATCGACTGCATCGGCGAGGACGGCCGTCACCTGTCGTTCTTCGAGATGCTCGGCGACTTCTCCTTTGGCGGCGTCTCCAAGCAGCAGGCCTGCGCTTGGGCCTTTGAGCTCATCACTAAGGAGTTCAAGCTGCCGCTCGACCGCCTGTACTTCACCGTCTTTACCGAGGACGACGAGACCCATGACGTGTGGCGCTCCCTGGGCGTTGCCGAGGACCATATCTCCCGCCTGGGCGAGGACGATAACTTCTGGGCCGCTGGCCCCACCGGCCCCTGCGGCCCGTGCTCCGAGATCTACTTTGACATGGGCGAGGAGGTCGGCTGCGGCAGCCCCGACTGCAAGCCCGGTTGCGACTGCGACCGCTTCCTGGAGTTCTGGAACCTCGTGTTTACCCAGTACGACCGCCAGGAGGACGGCTCCATGCCGGAGCTGCCGCACCGCAACCTCGATACGGGCATGGGTCTGGAGCGCATGGCCGCCATCATGCAGCACAAGACCGCCAACTACGACGGCGATCTGATGCAGCACCTCATCAAGCTCGGTGAGGAGATCAGCGGCAAGACCTATGACGCCGACGATTACTCTGGCGCTAGCCGCTCGCTGCGCATCATCGCCGACCACTCCCGTGCCGTCGACTTTATGATCTCGGACGGCATCCTCCCTGGTAACGAGGGTCGCGAGTACGTTCTTCGCCGTCTGCTCCGCCGTGCCGTGTTCCACGGTCGCCTGCTGGGCATCGAGGGTGCCTTCCTGACCAAGTTCATCGACGAGGTCAACGCTCAGATGGGCGAGGCCTATCCCGAGCTGCTCAAGAACGTCGCACTCGTCAAGGGTATCGTCGCCTCCGAGGAGGAGCGCTTCTCCACGACGCTCGACAACGGCCGCGTTTACTTGGACGAGGCCCTGGCCGCGCTTGCCGAGGGCGCTGTGCTTCCGGGCGATGTTGCCTTTAAGCTTCACGACACCTTTGGTTTCCCCATCGACCTGACCGTCGAGATTGCCGGTACTGCTGGGCACGACGTCGACATGGATGGCTTTACCGCATGCATGGAGGACCAGAAGGCCCGCGCCCGCGCCAACGCCAAGGGCGATGCCTGGGGCAGCTTTAACGACGTGTGGGTCGAGCTTTCCGACAAGGTCGCAGCGACCGAGTTCGACGGCTATGACAACGATGCGATCGAGGGCGCCAAGGTCGTCGCCATCGTGCGCAACGGCGAGTCCGTCGAGTCCGCTGCCGCCGGCGAGGACGTCGAGGTCGTGCTCGACCGCACCCCGTTCTACGCCGAGATGGGCGGCCAGCAGGGCGACGCCGGCAAGCTTTCCACCGAGGGCGTTGCACTGACCGTTTCCGATACCAAGAACCACAACGGCCTGTATGCTCACGTCGCCCACGTTGCCGAGGGTACGCTGACCGTCGGTGCTGCCGTGACCGCCGCGCTCGATGCCGAGCGCCGTGGCTTCCTGCGCCGCAACCACACCGCCACGCACCTGCTCGACGCCGCCCTTAAGCAGGTCCTGGGCGAGCACGTCTCCCAGGCCGGCTCGCTGGTGACGCCCGAGCACCTGCGCTTTGACTTCACGCACTTCGAGGCCCTTTCCCCCGAGCAGCTCAAGGCTGTCGAGGACCTGGTCAACCAGCAGATCTTCGCCTCCAAGCCGGTCGTGACCCGTGTTATGGGCATCGACGAGGCTAAGGCTGCTGGCGCTGTCGCTCTGTTTGGAGAGAAGTACGGCGATGTCGTTCGCGTCGTCTCCGTGGGCGCCGAGGACCAGCCGTTCTCCCGCGAGCTCTGCGGTGGCACCCATGCCGCCAACACCGCCGAGATCGGCCTGTTCAAGATTATTTCCGAGTCCTCCACAGGCTCCAATGTCCGCCGTATCGAGGCTGTGACCTCTAAGGGTGCCCTCGACTACATGGCCGACCGCTTGGCGCTCGTTGACGCCGCCGCCGCTGCGCTCAAGTGCCGTGTCGACGAGGTCCCCGCCCGCGTGGAGAACCTGCAGGCCGAGCTGCGCGAGACGTCCAACAAGCTCAAAAAGGCTCTGACCGGTGGTTCCTCCGACGCCATTTCCAGCGCCATCGAGGGTGCTGTCGAGCTCGGCGGCTACAAGCTCGTCGTTGCTGAGCTCCAGGGCCTTGAAGCTGCCGACCTGCGCAACGTATGGGATACCGTGTACCAGAAGGTCGCCGGCCCTGTCGCTTGTGTCGTCGCCAGCGTGACTGAGAAGGGCACTCCGGCCCTGCTCGCTGCCGGCTCCGATGACGCCGTGAAGGCCGGGTTCCACGCCGGTAACGTGATCAAGCAGATCGCGGGTCTGGTCGACGGTCGCGGTGGTGGCCGTCCCAACATGGCCCAGGCCGGTGGCAAGAATGCTGCCGGCATCGCCGATGCCCTCGCGGCCGCCAAGACCGCGCTTGGCGCCTAAGAATCTAAGAAGTCACTGTGGTCGCGCTTGCGCTGGACATAGGGGAGACCAGGATCGGCATCGCCGTATCGAGCCGTGATGGCAAGATGGCGATGCCCGTCAAGGTGCTCCCGGCCGCCGAGGTCACCGGTATGGCCAAGACGTTCCGCTACCTGGTCGAGGACTATGAGCCCGACATTCTGGTAAGCGGACGTCCCTTGACCATGGCCGGTGAGCCCGGCCCCCAGGCCGAGCGCGTTGCCGCCGTGGCGCAAAAGATTGCCGACGAGCTCGATCTTCCGCTGGAGTTTGAGGACGAACGTCTGTCTTCGCAAGAGGCCAAGCGTATCCTGCGCGAGCAGGGCCTCAACGAAAAGCAGATGAGGGGCAAGATCGACATGATTGCCGCCAGCCTGTTTTTGCAGACGTGGCTCGATCGTAAAAAAGAGGAGGTTTCGCATGCCTAGCGCTTCCGATCCGCGCCAGCAGAATCGTACACGGCAGCCGGCGTCGCGCCCTGCCCAGCCTGGCCAGCGTCCGGCACAGCCGACGCAGCGCGCAGCTCAGCCTGCCGCGCGCTCGGTGCAGTCCTTCTCTCATTCGGCCCAACCTGTTCAACGGACGGGTCAGCAGCCTTCTGCTCGTTCGGTTCAGCATTCGGCTTCTCACGCGGCTCAGCAGCCCACTGCTCGTACGGCCCAGCCTGCAGGCGGTACCCGCTTTAAGCAGCAGGCACCTATCCAGCGAACTCAGACCCCTCAATCGCATTCGCATCACGCTCGCGGTTCGCATGGCGTTGCTCCGGCCACGCGATCGAGCTACAACACGCACGCCCGCCGTGGTGCCCAAAAGAATAGCTCCCCGGTGCCTATGATTATCGGTGGCGTCGTCGCCGTGCTTGCGCTTGTCGCGATCGTTTTCTTTGTCGTGCCGGCCGTCAAGGGCTTCTTTGTCGGTGAGGATTCGAAGGTCACGGCTGGTCAGCAGGTTACGGTGACCATTCCCGACGGTGCTTCGGGCGATACGATCGCCTCGATTCTCTCCGAGAACCATATCGTCGAGAATCCCAAGGATTACTATGCGGCGGTGAAAAAGCTCAACGCCGATATGTCGCTTAAGCCTGGCACCTACTCGTTCAACACGCTCATGGACGCGACTAAGGTGGTTCAGCAGCTCATGGAAGGCCCCAACGCGGGCCCCAATGCGCTGACTATCCCTGAGGGTCTAACGGTCGATCAAGTTGCCGACCGTGTGGCCCAGGCCTACGACAGCATCTCTAAGGAAGACTTCCTCAACCAGGCCAAGGCCTCCAACTACGTGGACGACTATAGCTTCCTTAAGGGCGCCGCCAACGACTCGCTCGAGGGTTTCTTGTTCCCCAAGACCTATTCGTTGGGTGATTCGCCGACGGCCGATGACGTGATTCGCGCCATGCTCGATCAGTTTAAGACCGAGTACAAGTCGCTTGACTTTGCGAGCTGCGAAGCCATGATCAAGGAGCGCTACGGTGTGGAGATGTCCGACTACGACATCGTCAACTTGGCCTCTATCGTTGAGCGCGAGGGCCTCAACGCCGATCAACGTGCGCACGTGGCCTCGGTCTTCTACAACCGCCTTGCCGGCAAGCTCGACGGTTTGCGCTATCTCAACAGCGATGCGACCATGATGTATGTCACCGGTGGCGAGGTTACCGCCGACGACCTGCAGAGCGATAGTCCGTATAACACCTATAAGCACGAGGGTTTGCCACCCACGCCCATCTGCTCTCCGTCACTCGAGGCACTCAAAGCCACACTTGAGCCGACCGACTCCGATGACCTGTATTTCTACATTACGCAGGACGAGGAGTACTTCTCGCAAACCTACGAAGAGCATCAACAGTCTTGGAATTAGCATGAGGATTTTTAGCCCCAAACGATACGTTGTCTCGGTCGATCGCATCGACCTTGATACCCTGTGGGCCGACGGCAAGCGAGCCATTCTGCTCGACCGCGACAACACCCTGGTGCCGCGCGATACCGAGCAGGTTCCCGCCTCGGTTTCCGCTTGGCTCGATGCCGCCCGTGCCAAAGGCTTTAAGCTGTGCATGGTGTCCAACAACTGGCATCGCGACCAGGTCATGAGCTCTGCACGCGAGCTGGGGCTCGAGGCCATCAGCCACGCCATGAAGCCGGCGCCGTTTGCCCTCAAGGCGGGTCTTAAGCGCCTCGGCGCCACGGCCGACGAGGCGGTGCTGATCGGTGATCAGCTCTACACGGACGTGTGGAGCGGCAACTTCGCCGGCGTTGACACTATTCTGGTCAAGCCGCAGGCAACCCAGGACCTGTGGTATACGCAGATCTTCCGCATCTTTGAGCGCCGGGCCCTGCGCGACCTTCCCTGCGAGGAATAGGTCTAGCTATGTCCCAGCACACCAAACACGGCTGCGACCATATCTTCTTTATCGGCTTTTTGGGAGCGGGCAAATCGACGCTCGCGCGTAACGTCGGCACCATGTTCAAGCGGCGTTTTATCGATACCGACCGCCTGGTCGTGCGCCGTTGCGGCAAGTCGGTAACCGAGATTTTTGAGACCGAGGGCGAGGATCGTTTTCGCGAGCTCGAGACCTCGGCGCTCCGTTCGCTCCAAAGCGAGCGCAGCCTGTTGGTTTCGTGCGGGGGCGGTATCGTCGAGACGCCGGTGAATATTGAGTTGATGCACGAAATGGGTACGTGCGTTTACCTTGAGGGCGACTTCGAGGATTCGATTCGCCAGATTCGTCGGTCCGACACGCGCCCCGATTTCCGCTCGCCCGAGCATGCCGCGCGCCTGTTTGAGCATCGCCGTCCGCTGTATCGACAGGCCGCCGACCTTACCCTTGATATTCGCAACAAGTCCTTCGAGGACGTTTCCTACCTTTGTGCCGAGATGCTTTTGGAGCGTGGACTGCTATGATTCGCCGTCAACTGATCAATTTCCAAAATCGCAGTGTCGATGTTCGCGTCGGCTTTAACGCTTTTAGTGAGCTGTCGCGTATGTTTGCCTCGGCCGTGGGCAAGCCCAAGCGTGCGATGGTTGTCTGGAACAGCGCTGTTTCCGACCGCTTTGGCGAGGTCGTTGAGCATGCGCTGGTCGACGCCGGCTTTGCCGTGTCGCTGCTCGTCCTCGAGGTTTCGCCTGCCGGTGCTACGCTGGCCGATGCCGATACCGTCTTTGGCGCCCTGTCGGCTAACGGCATTACCTGCGACGATCTGGTTGTCGCCGTTGGCGATGTCGCAACCTGCTCGGTTGTTAGCTGGTGCGCTAACCAGTGGTGCGGTCGCACCGAGTGCGCGCTGCTGCCGACGACGTTCGACGCCATGCTCACGGTCGCGACGACCATGAAGCCGCTCGTCGCCTCGTCGGCCAATGCGCTTCCCGCTATCGCGTTTCGTCCCGAACCGGGCTTGGTCGTGTGTGACCTCGACCTTGTTCGCGAGACGGACCCCGAGGACCTCAAGCTCGGCTTTGTGGTACTTGTTGGCACCATGCTTTCGAGCAGTAAGTCCCGCTGGAATCAGTTTACTGAGACCGTCCCCGAGATTCTCGCGGGCGAGGAAGTCGCGCTCGTCAATGCTGTTCAATGGTCTCAGACTGCCCGTAAGGACGT
>CATWVA010000028.1 GCA_958354105.1 uncultured Collinsella sp. | reverse complement strand
GTGCCCTACCGGGAGTAGCCCCGACGGTTGACAAAACTATAGGAACACCCAATGAGTACCCAATGAGTAAACAAAGAGTGCGACGGAATGGCTCCCCTTGGCAGCTTAAAGCCGTCATGCAGGAACCATTCCGTCGCAGCCTAATGAAAGGGACTGGGCTGTAAATATTGGAGAAGAGCCGTTAGCGCCCGGGGGCCAGGATCACCAGAGCGTCGTGCTCAAAGGGATGCTGAGCCACGCGCACGGTGCCGTCACCGTTATCGCGGACGGGCAGCTTGGCGATGCGCTTGTCCTCCATGTCGAGGACCGTCGCCGTCCAGCCGCGCGCGCCGTCGAGCTTAAACTTGAGCGCCGTGGTGCGCGGCAGGTACGTGACGACGCGATCGCCAACGCGCGCCACACGAATGGCCTCGCGCGCGTCATCGAGCAGCTCCTGCGCCGGAACCACGGCAAGCGCGTCGTCGGCAGCCGTGGCACCCAGGCCGGCAAGCACATGCTCAATCGCGCCAAAGTCCCACACGCCCGCAAACTGCAGGCACTCTTGCCAGCGGAACGGCATGTCGAAGCCCTCGCCCAGCACCGAGCCTTGGCTGCGCGATGTCTGCCAGTTCCAAACGCCGTGTGCGCCGTAAGTTACGCCGGCACTGGCGCCGGCAAGAATCGACGACCATACGCTCGCGCGGCAATCCTGCGCGGTGAAGCGCCAGTACACATTGCGCGACGCACCCATCTGCTCGTAACAAGGCTCAGAGTTGACCATCGGCTTTTTAGGGTAGTTGGCGATAAAGTCCTGCGGCAGACGCCATGCCTCGGGCTGGCCCTCGTAGTTGTGGCCGGGCTGGAACATATAAAAGTCCAGACGGTCCAGATACTGCGCCGGAATGGTGCGATTGGCGCGGTTGATATGCATGGTGCGCAGCGCCTCGGGCGCGCGCTTGACGACCTCGTCGAGCGCGTCCTCGTAATAGGCGATCGCCTCGTCGCCGGCAAAGTCGGTATCGCCCGTCACCACGTAGACGGGGTTGAACTCGCCCAGGTTCTCGACGACGCGGGCAACGTGGGCACGGACCTCCTCACGCGGCATAACCTCGGCGCCGCAACGCTCGGCGATCTTGGCACCCCAGGTACCGGGCACGTAGTTGCACCACATAAGCACGAGCGCCGGACGGATGCCGTGCTCGACGGCAGCACGGCACATGGCGGCGGCGCGGTCCCAATATGCCTGGTTGGGACGGGACCAATCAAAGTGCACGCCGTCCTCGCTGGCATAGGGCCAAATGCCCAGGTCGGGGCAGCAGCGGTCCCACTGCGGCAGCGTGTTGATCTGCAGCACATTCATGCCCTGCTCGGCACGGCGGGTCAGGTAGTAGTCCCAGTCATCCTCGGCAATGCTCGTAAATGCGCTCCAGCACGTATCGGCAAACCAGAAGAACGGTTTGCCCTCGCACAAAAAGCCGTCCTGGCGACCGTTGACGGTCAGCTTTCCCAAACTCATCTGCATGTCCTTTCGTTTGATAAAGGATTTGCGAACCGCCGGGGGCTTTCGCGGTAACCCCGTGCGAAAGCCCCTGCCGCTTGGCAAACCCTCGCGGGCGAATCCCGTCCGCCCCATCAGTCTACCTTGCAAGAAGGGCCCCGCCGGGCTTACGCCTGACGGGGCCCTGTCGTGTAGGTGAGGTCATATGTGACCGAACGGTTTGGCCTTAGGCCTCCATCTCGGCGAGTTCCTCCTTGGAGAAGCCGCAGGCAAAGACGACGGCAGCGGCGATGACAAAGGAGATTGCCATACCAACGATAGCCCAGACGGTGTTCATCTGGCCACCCTGCAGGTAGTTGGTGAAGACCAGGAAGTTGGACGCACCGCCTGCGAGGTAGTAGGTAACACCCATGAGGCCGGAGAACACAGCGCCGATGGCACCGCCGATGAACATGCCGAGCATGGTGCGGCGGAAGCGCATGAGGATACCGAAGAGCGCAGGCTCGGTAACGCCGCCGGCGATGGCGGAGATGACGTAACCGATGGCAAGGGACTTCTCGTCGGGGTTCTTCATCTTGAGGAAGGCACCGAAGGCGCAGCCCCAGACAGCGGCCATAGCGCAGTTGGTGGAAACGAAGACGAAGGGATCGTAACCGGCAGCGATGATCTGAACCTGGGCGAGCAGGATGACGGGCATGTGCATGCCGCAGACCACGAAGAGCTGCCAGAAGGCGCCGAGGATGGCCATGACGATCAGGATGCCGATGCCGCCAAGGTCAGCAAGGCCGAAGAGGGCGTTGGCGATCAGCGTACCGATCTCGTTGCCGATCGGAGCGAGGACGATGAAGGCAATGGGGATCGTGACGATCATGGTGCAGAACGGCGTGAAGACCGTGGACAGCACGTCGGGCATAACCTTCTTAAAGAACTTCTCGATGAAGTACAGGACGGGCACCGAAAGGATGATCGGCAGGACGGACTGCTGATAGTTGGCAGCAGCGATCTGGATGCCGTAGACGGAGATGATGCCGCCGCCCTCCTGGGTGGCGACGCTCACCACGGAAGGAGCCATGAGGGCGCCACCGAGCAGCATGCCGAGCACCGGGCTGGCGCCGAGCTTCTTAGCCGCGGCATAACCCAGGTAGATGGGGATAAAGGTGAACGTGGCCTCGTACAGCGTGGTGTAGAGGAACGTATAGGTCGGGTCGTCGGCCGAGAGCACACCGAGCATGGTGGGGCCGAGGACGGCCGCGATGGTACGGAACAGACCGCCGGCCATGAGCAGCGGGATGAGCTGGGTCATGGAGCCCGACAGATAGTCGAGGATGATATTGGGCAGGTTCTTGAGCTCGAACTTCTCCTTGGGAGCATCGAGGTTCTCGTTGACGGCCTCACCCTGCTTGACACCGGAGATGGCGACGAACTCGGCGAGCACCTTGGGCACGTTCTGGCCGATGATGACCTGGAGCTGGCTGCCGGCAAACTGGCAACCCAGAACACCCTTGACCTTCTTGATCTTCTCCACGTCGGCCTTGCTGTTATCCTTGAGCGTCAGACGCAGGCGCGTCATGCAGTTGGTGGCAACGGAAACATTCTCCGCACCGCCCACGAGCTCGAGGACATCGGTGGCAATCTGCTTGTTATCTACTGCCATGGGACCCCTCCCCATATCTTCGTGTGCCAGCCCCCTTGGGCTTAGGCACGCCTTTGGCCCGGCGACTATAACCCCTTACGGTTGCCGGACCCTTGGATACGCTTTTGTAAACAAGGTGTTTACTGAACGTTTACGTGCTTTAGTTTACACGGAGCGCCGAATTTATGGCAATTTTGCCGTCTACAGTCCGGTGAACGGTAGGAAATCGGGGGTGAACGTATTTGAATGGCGGGAGATGGTCTCTTTGACCCTCTATTGATATATAGCCATTTACGTGGGATTTTATTTTGATGAACACCTCACTGATCTGTTAACTCATCAACAGAATCCCTGCTAGAAGCTAGTAAACATACGTTTAGTAGTTCACGACGTGTTCAATTTTGCCGTTTACCGAGTTCATCTGGTTATTCTTCAATTCTAGATTACACTAAACATGTTTAGTTTGTATTGCCGCAGATGCCAGGCATTCGCGGCGCAAGGGAGGCAGCTCATGGAACTCAAATTGTGTACCTACGCAACCGTCACCACCTTGGGCGACTTTGGCCCCTGGATCAGCAAGGTCGTACTCGACCTGCCCTGCACCGTGCGCGCCAACGACATCGACGCGAACACCTTCCATATATATGTAGAGCGTCACGAGCGCTCGGGCGATGTTCTGATGCGCAAGGAACGCGGCGCCGACCATGCCGCGCCCTCCGTGGGTTACATCGACATTCTCGCCGCATATCCGTGCGACGAGAACGGACGTAAGCTCGCCGTGGGCACCCATGTGGCGCTCGAGGTCGCCGAGCAGCGCCTGACCAAGACCATCGAAGGCGGCGTCATGGGCTCGCGCATGCTCGATGACCAGCTGCGCATCACGCAGCTCACAGCTCTTCCCGGCAACGACGGCGACGATCCCACCTGCGGCCTGGTCTTCGACACCTGCCGTGGCGATATCTGCCCCGCGCTCAAAGGCTGGAGCAACGCCACGCAAAAGACCGCCGTCGACGGCATCGCGCTCGAATACGGCTTCTTTGAGCCCAGCTTTAAGGCAGAGGACTCGGCCTGCTTCAATCCCTTCGCGCCCGAGGCGACGGTCGTACCCCAAAAGGCACCGCTCGTGGTGTATCTGCACGGCGCCGGCGAGGGCAAGGGCGCCACGCAAGGCGAAGGCGCTACGCGCGCCTATATCGGCAACCGCGTGACGGCCATTAGTCAGGCGCAGATCCAGCGCTACTTTGGCGGCTTTGCCTGGGTGCTCGTGCCGCAGTCGCCCACGTTTTGGATGGACAACGGCGTCGAGCAACTCGGTCGCTCCAACCAGAGCATCTACTCCTCCGTGCTCAAGGCGCTTATCGACGAGTTTGTCGCCGAGCATGTCGACCGCATCGACACCGACCGCATCGTGGTCGCCGGTCTTTCCAACGGCGGCTTTATGACCCTGCGCCTGTGCGCCGACTACCCCGATTTCTTCGCCGCGGGCCTTCCCTGCTGCGCCCCGTGGTACAACGCCACGGACAAGGACGTGGCCGCGCTCGCCAAGACGCCGCTGTGGTTTACGCACTCCAAGGGCGACGAGCTCGTGCACCCGCAACAGACCGTGCTGCCGCTGTTCGCGCGCCTGCGCGGTGCCGGCGCCAACGTGCATCTCACCTACTTTAGCCATGTCGAGGACCTGACCGGCGTGTATCGCGAGGCCGACGGCTCGGCCAAGAAGACGTTCAACCACGGCGTGTGGATCCACCAATTCAACGACCTGTGTTATCAAGACTTCGACGGGGGCAACGTACTCATCGACGGCGAGCCGGTGGGCTGCTGGGAGTGGTCAGCCAGGGTCGACCGCTAAGCCCTCCCATCGCGGGGACCGGGGTTTAGTCTTGCCTTGCGCGTAACTGGCTGAAATTATTTTGGTTGGAGCTTTGCTTATGTCCCAGAATTTGACTCGGGTGATTGCTACTACCGATATGGAAGTCGATGATATGAACTCGCTTGTTCATTTGGCTCTGTATCTCAACTTGCTTGATGTTCAGGCTGTGGTGTATACGGCTTCGCAGTATCACTTTCTTGGGGATGGGGTTCATACGCTCGGCGAGGTGAATTCGCATTGGCGGACCAAAGGGCGGCGCTCTTATGAGTGGGCTGTTGTGCCTCATGAGCCCGATCCGCTAGCCGGCGAGCTTCGTGAGTATCGGCCGTTTCCCGAGCATTGGATTGAGAGTCTCTGGAGTAATGAATATGCCCAGGCTTGGCCGCAGTTGCAAGCAAATGCCGCCGCTGCCGGTGAGCCGCCGTTTCCCACGCCCGCCCAGATGATCGAGCGCACCTTTGTGGGAAATGTTGCCTTTGAGGGTGATGTGACTGAGGAAACTGAGGGGTCTCGCGTAATTGCGCTGGCGATTCTGGATGATGATCCGCGTACGTTATGGCTGCTCAGCTGGGGTGGTATGAATACGATCGTTCGCGCCCTCATGAGTATTGCCGAGCGCTATCGCGCCACGCCCGAGTGGCCCGCCGTACAGCAGCGGGTCTATCAGAAGGTGCGCGTGATGGGCGTTGCCGATGGTGTGGGGCAGGATAACTCGTGGCTCGACCATGGGCGCGAGCTCTTTCCCGAGCTCATCTTTTGGCGTACGCCCTATATGTATGGCAACTATTTCGACGCCAAAACAGCTCAGCCCGATACGCTGCCGCTGTTTAAGGCTCCTTGGCCCGAGCAGAATCTCACGCAGGGCAACGGCCCCCTCATGGCGCGCTATATGTTCTATGGCGATGGTAAGGTCTACGAAAACGAGCCCGAGCGCTTTCAGTTTGGCAAGCATGCCCGTCTGGATTGGGGCCTGGAAGGCATGCCCGCGGTGCAGTTTGAGCGCGGCGATTTTATGGCCGAAGGCGACAGCATGACCTATATTCCGCTGCTGCCGTTTGGCCTGCGCGGTATTGACGACCGCGACTTCGATACGCTACTCGGCCGCATGTTTCTTGATGGACACCCCGATGCGAAGGCGCCCGCCGATTTTGCCTCCATCAGCACGCCCGCAGACGACAATCTCAATCCCTACCTGCGTGCCTATCAGGAAGACTTTGCCGCCCGCGCGCAATGGTGTGCCCATGATCCGGCAGCCTGCTCGCATCCGGCGCATGTTGTCGAGGTCACGGCCGACCGCAGCGCCGCAGCCGGCGAGCGCATCGACCTTGCGGCGACCATCGTCGACCCCGACGGCAGGGGCTTCGATGCGCATTGGGATGTCGCCGTAGACCCGTCGAGCTATGCAGGCGTCCAGGATCTGTCGCTATGGCAAGAATGCACGGAGGATGCCACTTTCATCGTGCCCGCCGACGCACGACCCGGCGACCGCTTTGTGCTCACCCTCACCGTGCAGACGCGCGCCGAGTGCTCCTGCACCCGCTACACCCAGGTCGCCGTGACTGTGGCATAGCAAGGGCGACGCCCACATTCGACAAAGAGTGTCCCCAGGCGCCAAACGAGCGGGGATTTTTGGACACCCAAATGACGAGAGTGGATAATCTCCCACTTTGAGCCTGCACACAGGCCAAAAACGGGAGATTATCCACTCTCATTCTGCGGGTACTCATTGGGGACGTACTTAAATGAGTAGTTTCACTCATTTAAGTACGTCCCCAATGACTAGTCAAAAATGGGCCATGTGTCCCAGTTGTGGAGACTCGTTGAGCCGTCTGGGTATCGTGAAAGGCTGCGCACTCCCCCATCATCAAAAGTGACACACGCTACCAGTTGATGGGAGGCAGCCATGGGCTTCTTTGACAAGATGTTCGAGAAGAAAGAGTGCGCGATCTGCGGTACCGAGCTGGGACTTCTCGGCAAGACCAAGATCAACGAGGGCTACCTGTGCAAAGAGTGCGTCGGCAAGCTCTCCCCCTACTTTCACGGCTATCGCTCCAGCACCGCGGACGATATCCGCGAGCAGCTCGCCTACCGCGAGGCCAATGCCGAGCGCCTGGCGTCGTTCAACCCCACGCGCACGCTTTCTGCCGGGCGCACCAACATCATGCTCGACGAGGACGCGGGCCTGCTGATCATTACCTCGCAGAGCCGCTGGCGCGACGCCAATCCCGACATCATCGAGTTCTCGCAGGTACTCGGCTGCGATATGGATATCGACGAGCATCGCACCGAAATCTATCGCGAGACCAAGGACGGCGAGCGCGAGAGCTACAACCCGCCGCGCTACGACCTGGATTACGACTTTAATCTGACCATTCACGTCAACACGCCGTACTTTACCGAGATCAACCTGCGCGTAAACGACTCCACCATCAATCAGCGCGGCTCCATCGAATACCGCGAGGCCAAGCGCCAGGCAACCGAGGTCCGCGACGCGCTGGTGCAGCTGCGCCAGGAGACGCGCGACAGCGTCGTGGCCGCCAAGGCCCCCAAGACCGCGGTGACCTGCCCCTTCTGCGGAGCCACCACCATTCCCGATGCCAGTGGGCGCTGCGAATACTGCGGCGGCGCCATCGGCGCATAGCCTCCGGCACGGAAAGGACCGATCATGGCCTTCGAGAGCGTTAACTATCAGTGCCCTGCCTGCGGTGGTCCCCTGCATTTTGCCAGCGCCGAGCAAAAGCTTGTCTGCGACTACTGTGACTCACGCTTTGAAGTCGAAGAAGTCGAGGCCCTCTATCGCGAGCGCCAGGACAAGGCAGATGCCAAAGCCGATGCCGCAGCCGCAGCTCCCAAACCTGCTGCCGACGACGCGGTGCAGGAGCTCGCCCAAAACGCCGGCTACATCTGCTCGTCGTGCGGCGCCGAGCTCGTGTCCGACGGCACCGTCGCCGTCACCACCTGCCCGTACTGCGGCAACTCCGCCGTGGCGCCCGGCCAGCTCTCTGGCGACTTCTCGCCCGACCTGGTGATTCCGTTTAAGCTCGGGCGCGACGACGTCACGGCCGCACTCAAGGAACACTACAAGGGCAAAATCTTGCTGCCCAAGAGCTTTGTCACCGGCAACCACATCGACGAGGTCCAAGGTGTCTACGTGCCGTTTTGGCTCTACGGTGCCCGCGTTGACGGCGAAGTGTACTTTGACGCGACCAACGAGACCGTGACCGAGGAATCCGACCGCACCGTCACGACCACCGACCACTACGATGCCTATCGCAAGGGCAATATCTCGTTTAAGCGCGTGCCCGTCGACGGATCGTCCAAGATGCCCGACGGCCACATGGACGCCATCGAGCCGTTTGACTACGACGCGCTGCGTCCGTTCTCGGTCGCATATATGCCCGGCTACATCGCCAACCGTTACGACGAGGACTGCGAGACCTGCAAGGCGCGCGCCGAGCGCCGTATGGAAGAAAGCACGATCTCGGCCCTGCGCGAGACTGTCGTCGACGAATACGACGATGCCACGGTCGAAAGCAAGCAGCTCGACTACACCTGGGAAGACAGCGACTACGCCCTGTTCCCCGTCTGGATGCTCTCCACCTCGTGGAACGGCAAGAGCTACCTGTTTGCCATGAACGGCCAGACCGGCCGCTTGGTCGGCGAGCTCCCCTGCTCCAAGCCCAAGCTCGCCATCGCCTCGGTGCTGTTCTTTGTGATCGGATTTGTCCTCTCCCAGATTCTCTTTATGGGCGAGAACGCCTTCGATCCGGATTACCTCGCCTTTGATATCGAGGGCATCCTCATCAACATCATCGCGCCGCTGATCATCGTGATTATCGGAGACGTGCTACTGGTAGGCCAGCTCAAGACGGCCAACGAGGCCACCCACGCCGACGAGTACTGCGGCGAGCTCGACCTGACCGAGAAGCACGACACCTTCAGCCACACCGAGACCACCGTTGTCATGAAAGACGACAAGGACGACTAAGCAATCCAACCAATACCACCCGGCCTTTGACGAGAAAGGAAGATCACCATGGGACTCTTGAAAGCTGGATTGGGAGCTGCCGGCGGCGTCATGGCCGACCAGTGGAAGGAATTTATCTACTGCGAATCGATGCCTGCTGACGTCTTGGCCTGCAAGGGCAGCAAACGCACCGGTGGCCGCAGCTCCAACACGCGCGGCGAGGACAACGTCATCTCCAACGGCTCCGTCATCGCCGTCAACGACGGCCAGGGCATGCTCGTGGTGCAAAACGGCAAGATCATCGAAGTCGCACTGGAGCCCGGTGAGTTCGTCTTCGATACCGGCAGCGAGCCGAGCGTCTTTAGCGGCAACCTAGGCGATTCCATCAAGGAGACCTTCGCCAATATCGGCAGCCGCTTTACCTTTGGCGGCGACGCGGGCAAGGACCAGCGCGTCTACTTCATCAACACCAAGGAGATCATCGGCAACAAGTACGGCACCGCCTCGCCCGTGCCCTTCCGCGTGGTCGATAACAACATTGGCCTGGACGTTGACATCTCCGTGCGCTGCAACGGCGAGTACTCGTACCGCATCACCAACCCGCTGCTGTTCTACACCAACGTGTGCGGCAACGTGACCGATAGCTACACGCGCGACAAGATCGACAGCCAGCTTAAGTCCGAGCTGCTCACCGCCCTGCAGCCCGCCTTTGCCAAGATCTCGGAAATGGGCATCCGCTACAGCGCCATCCCCGGCCACACCACCGAGCTCGCCCGCGCGCTCAACGAGGTCCTCTCTGCCGATTGGCGTGACCTGCGCGGCGTCGAGATTGTGAGCTTTGGCGTCAACTCCATCGCCGCCTCACAAGAGGACGAGCAGATGATCAAGGATCTGCAGAAAGCCGCGGTCATGCGCGATCCCACCATGGCGGCAGCCAACATTGCCAGCGCCCAGAGCGACGCAATGCGCGCGGCAGCCGCCAACCCCAACGGCGCGATGGCAGGCTTTATGGGCATGGGCATGGCAGGTGGCATGGGCGGCATGAACGCCAGCCAGCTGTTCGCCGCCGGCCAGGCACAGCAGCAGGCCGCCCCGCAGCCGGCTCCGGCACCCGCTCCCGCCCCGGCTCCTGCCGCTGCCCCCGCGGCCGGCACATGGACCTGCAGCTGCGGCGCCACCAACACCGGCAAGTTCTGCTCCGAGTGTGGCAGTCCCGCACCCGCCCCGGCACCGGCCAAGTGGTTCTGCCCCAACTGCGGCAGCGAAAACGGCGGCAAGTTCTGCAGCAACTGCGGAACGCCCAGGCCCTAGCCCCTCTATCTGGTAATTGGCGGGGGATCCGCCACCCCCGCATTTGCTTCTATGGGTTTCGTTCGATAAAGGAGGACACAATGAAGACAACGTTCAAAAAGTCCGTACTCGCATTTCTGACATGCGTCCTTGCGCTCGCCTTTGCCCTGACGGGCTGCAGCGGCGGCGGCAAAGACCCCAAGGCCAACTTCGTCGGCAGCTGGGAACTCTCGGGTGGAACCCTGGAGGGCGAAGAACTGACCGATGAGTACATGAAGATGCTCGAGGATTGGGGTGTGCACTGCGTCCTGATTCTCGATGAGGACGGTACAGGTGCCCTCGACCTGTTCCTTGAAGTCGTCGACCTGAAATGGGAGGCAAAGGACGCCACCACCGTAACCATCACCGCCGAAGACGAGTCGCATGACATGAAGCTCAAGGACGGCAAGCTCATCCTCGAAGAGGATGACGGCAATCTTGTCTTTACCAAGTCCGACAAGGACCTGTCCGGCACGGTGAAGAAGGATCGCGAGGCGGCCGAGAAGGAAGAAGAGATCGACGAGGCCGTCGAAGACGACGACGTCCAGAAGATTGAAATCTCCCCCGCCGTCACCGTTGCCGATGACGACCTGTGCACCATCACCATCACCGAGAAGTTCAAGGACGAGTGGGGCGACATCGGTTTTGTCGTCAACATCACCAACAAGAGCGACAAGGACCTGACCTTCTACGCTCCTTCCGGCAAGACCAACGTCAACGGCACCATGAAGGAACCCTGGTTCTCGGCTCACCTGATGCCCGGCACCAACGCCACCGAGGAATTCACGTTCTCGAGCGGCGAGCTTGACAGCCTTGACGACCTGGTCAACACGACCATCGGCATCGACGCCTACCTGACCGATTCCTACGAGGACGTCGCCTCCTACAGCGCAACCATCGCGTAGCGGTAGACCACGACAGCCGCGGATTGGCGGACACATCCGCGCACACCAGACGGGGCCGCAGGAGATGATCCTGCGGCCCCGCCGCTTTATGCCGACAGCACTGCCCATACAAGCAGGCCGCCCGCCGTTTTTAGATGCGAAACGGTGGGCGGCCTATCCTTGCGGTGCCGGAACACGGGTGAGCGCGTCGATTACGGGCGCTCCATGTTGGGAACGATGCTACCCTCGGTCACCGCATGCACGGCCAGGCGCATGATGTTGTCGTAGCCGGTCTTGCTCAGGATCTCCGAGATGCGGCGCTTGATGGTGCCCTCACTCATAAACAGCTCGGCCGCGATCTCGCGACGACTTTTGCCCTCGCAGGCAAGGCGCAAAATCGATAGCTCGACATCGTCGAGGGCTGCCGTGCCCGAAAAAATGCTCTCGGGCGGCTTGGGAAACGTGCAGTAGCCAGCCAACGTGGAGCGCATCACGGCGAACAGCTCGTCGATACCGACGTTCTTGTACACAAAGCTATCGACGCCCGCCTCGCGGGCCTGATCGACAAAGGTGATCTCGGGCATGCCTGTCATGATAATGATGCGACACTCGGGCAGCTGCTCCTTGATGCGTGCCGCCGCCACGATGCCGTTTGAATCGTGTTCGGTGCACACGTCCATCAGTATCATGTCCGGGCGCTCCTTGAGCGCGACACCCAAGGCCTCGGAGGCATCGGCGATCGCGGCAACGACGGTCATATCGGGCTGGTCGCCAACGGAGCGCGCCAGGCTCTCGCGCAGGATGGCCTGATCTTCGACAATTAACACGCGGATCATGAGTTTCTCCTTTGGGACGTGTCGTTGGCGTTAAGCGGAATGGATACCGTAAGCGTAAAGGGCGGGGTGGCGTGGACCTCTAGGCTGCCACCCAGATCTTGCGCGACATGCCTCATACCTGGGATTCCCGTTCCCTCGCGATACGATACGGGGGCCGGGGACCCGTCGTTTGAAATCGTCATGTGCGCGACGGCGTCAGCATCCGTCCTCTCCTGCCACAAGCGCACATGGACCCGATGCGCCTGCGCATGCTTGGTGGCGTTGGTCGAGGCCTCGCGGATAATCTGCAAAAAGGCAGCGGCGACACGCGCGTCCTCAGGCAGCGCACCCTCAACATCGATCTGCACGCTCACCAGGCCAAAAGCATGGACGATATCGCCCAGTTGCTCTGCCGGTTCGGTGTCGCCCCCGCTGCGCAGATCGGCAGCGATTGAGCGCAGCAGCGGGTCAATCTGCTCGAGCGACTCGTCGTCCAAGCGCCCCTCCTCCAAATAGCGATGGAGGATGGACAGACGCTGCCCGATCACGTCGTGCACGCGGGCGCGCATACGCAGATAGGCCGCATTGCCAGCAACCTTTTTGACTTCTTCGATCTGGGCCTGGAGCTCTTGGCCCGCAAGCTCAAGCAGGTGGTTGGCCTGCGCCAGGCGGTCATGCGCATGCGCATACTCTGTCACATCCAGACCGATTATGCGCTCGAACGAACGGCCCGAGACCATAACGCCATCGCACACAAACAGGCGAATCTCGGCGGGAGAAACCTCGACCACCGCACGCGCCTCACCAAAGCGGTCCAGGTTGATCCGCACGCGGTTCTTACCGCCTTCGGGCATTTGCATGCTGAGCTTGCGCAGGTCGTTCCATGTACCGCTCATATCGCCTAGGTCGGTGGGCATATGAAGCTCCACCAGGTTTTTACGCATGCAGCGGTTCATGAGCAGTGGACGGCCCCTCGAGTCCAGATACAGGATGCCCACGGGAATCACGTTGATGGTTTCAATCGTCGAGAACGCAGTGATATCTTCCTGGCGGTTACGGACGTCCATCAAGAGCGCCGCGATGGAGCGGAACAGGAAGAACGCTCCCTCTGCGATAAGGACAACGGCCCACGCCGAGCCCATGGCAAAAACCACCGGCGGTGTCACGGCGGCAATGAGTAGCAGCTCGGCCAGCATGACGGGGCGACGATAGTGCACCATAAGCACCACGCCGTAGGCAAAGATCGCGGCATCGAGCCACAGCACTCCGCCCATTGCCCTGGCGCAAACATTGAGCGGCGCCACCAGATACGAGCCAGACGACGCGAATAAGATGAGCGCCGAAATCATCAGGTGAAGCACAAGGCTCGCCTCGTAGGCGCAAATCACCTTACGGTTATAGGACGAGCGGCGCGATGCGATGAGCGGGACGTGGATCGTCTGCAGACACGCAGCCAGGGCAAAGACAACATCGAGCGCAACGATTTGGGGAAGGATGAACGAAATCTGCATCGGCACTCACCCGCCCTCGGCATCAAGACGATCATGCGCAGCTGGCCGGACTCGCCCTCAAGGCGGTATGCCACGTTGCGCCCTTGCAGAGCGCTTTCGAGCTCTTGCGCAGCGGGCGTCTGCGAAAGATCTTCATCATCGTTGGAAAAAAGCGTGGCGCGCAGCTCGACACTGCACCGGTCATGGTCGCCCAAGTGATACATAAGCGCTGGATGGTCGGTGGTGTAGGCAAAAAACGCAAAGTCATACACGCAGTCGTACAGGGCACTTACCGTACCGGCGTGCATCGGGCGCCGTATGGCGATAATCGAAGCGCAATCGACATCGATGGTGCGCAGGTCGCTTGCGAGCTCATTGGCAATGAGCTGAATGCGGTCGCGATCAAAACCGCTCTTCCCGTGTTGTGCCAACGTGAGCGACCCTTTGCGCTTGCAATAGGCAACGAGCATCTTGGCGCGCTGCAGCATGCGGTAACGCTCGCGCGAAGACGCCTCGTCGGTCAACGGTGGCAGCGAGCTCAGCAGGTCGTACATCTCATCGAACGCACGGGCAAGCGCCTGGTCCACGTCTTGGACCAGCAAGGTCTCGGCCTCTTGATCTGCCAGATGCGTCTTAAGATCGTAATCGGCCGTGAGCAGCTCATTTTGGCGCTGCAGCTCCATACGACGATGTGCCAGTTCACGGTTAAGCTCGTTAAGTTCCGACACGTCTTGGGCAAGCAGGGCCGATCCGCCCAGCAGCGGAAAGGCACGGTACATTACATCGGGATCGGACGCCACGGCAAAGGCGTGAGCGTGCCCGTGCTCTTGGACCCGCAACTCCTCACGCACGCCTACCGGCATTGGCTTTGACACCGGCGTGACATAGACTTCCTGCAGGTCGCGCGTTAGAACTTTGAGGTCGAGCGGCAAGGTGTCGAAGATGCCGGCGATGTCGTGATATGACGGAATGACACCGCAATCGAGACAGATTTCCATCGCCACCACGCACAAGACGCAATAGACGAGCGAGAAGTTGAGCCTCCATGCCCAGGGCACACGCAGAGCATACGAGATGGCAAAGAACGCAGCACCCAACAAAACAAGCGCCGCCGTGCCCGAAAAGCGCTGAATGCGAAAGGACGAGGACCGACCCACCAGGATAAAAAAGGCCGCGAAGTTAAAGGCCGTCCACACCAAGACAGCGAAATAGCCCCAGCCATATGTGTAATCGTTGCTCCAGGTGTCGCTTGCACGGTCAAAGTGGAATACCTGCCGGTGGAAATCGTTGGTGAGCACAAAACCGATAAGTAGGATGGCCACGACCCACAGGATGCTGCGATAGCGACGCCCCATACGGTGCTGTTCCACGCCCGCGAGGCGCAGGCCGCACAGCTGGTAGAGCAGCGGAATGAGCGTCATGGGCACGTAGTACAGGTACCACAGGATCGTGGCGTAAACCGGTGTGAACGACTTGTATTTGAGGATGACCTCAATCATCCAGAGGGCGCAGATGGTGGCGACGGCAACAAGGCGGCGGCGCAACACATAGTCCAAACAGCGCAGATAGACCGATACGCCCCAGATCGAAAATATAATTGCGGCGACAAGCAGCGGGAGAGAGCTCGAGTGGACGAGCGCATCCACGACCTCTTTGGACACCTCGCTATAGGCGGGCACGGCGTTGGAAAGCTTGGGGTCGGAGGCAAACAGCGCCGGCAAGACCGCCAAAAGCATGAGGAACAGCGCGGTGATGGCGCCGGCGATAGCAAAGACGCGGTGACGGTACACCTGATGTGTTATGCCAACAAGGAATCGCGGCATAGCGAAGAGCCTGCCGCCCCTGGGATCCGCTACGGGCGCGGATCGGACGGCCGCGTGGCCGATATGTCGTGCGCGGGTACCCATAGTGCTTTTAGTGTACCGACAGGCAGGCCCAAAAAGCGGGCCACATGTCCCAAAATCCGCCGACGGCGAGGGACGTCGCCAGCGACTAGTCGTTTAAGAACGTCCCCAATGACTAAGACAAAACGAGCGAGGATTTTTGGACGCCCAAATGGCGAGAGTGGATAATCTCCCACTTTGAGCCCACAAACAGGCTAAAAACGGGAGATTATCCACTCTCATTCTGCGGGCACTCATTTAAGTACGTCCCCAATGAGTGCTTTCACTTCTTTTAACAAAACGCCCGGCGGGCATTAACTGCTCGCCGGGCGTTTTGGTTAGGAGGCTATGGTTGTTGGGAAGCCTTAGGCCAGGTCCTCGCCGTTCGTCTCGATGACGTGTTTGTACCAGTCAAAGCTCTTCTTTTTGGAACGCTTGAGGGTGCCGTTGCCCGCATCATCGCGGTCGACATAGATAAAGCCGTAGCGCTTGGACATCTCGCCCGTGCCGGCAGACACCAGGTCGATCGGGCCCCAGGTGGTGTAGCCCAGCAGGTCAACGCCGTCCTCGGTCACCGCATCGCGCATCGCGGCAATATGCTGGCGCAGGAAGTCGATACGGTAGTCGTCGTTGATGGAGCCGTCCTCCTCGACAACGTCCTTGGCGCCCAGGCCGTTCTCGACCACAAACAGCGGCTTCTGATAACGGTCGTACAGGTCGTTGAGCGTAATACGGAAGCCCAGCGGATCGATGGCCCAGCCCCACTGGCTCTCCTGCAGGTAGGGATTCTTGGCGCCGGCGAAGGCGTTGCCCTGGGTGCGCTCGACATCGGGGTTATCGGCACCGGCGGAGCAACGGGTGCTGTAATAGCTAAAGCTGATGAAGTCGACGGTGTTGGCGGCCAGGATCTCGCGGTCCTCGTCCGTCATACCCACATCGATGCCTAGACGCTCGAGCTTCTTGACGGCATAGGCCGGATAGTAGCCGCGGCTCTGGACGTCGACAAAGAAATAGTTGCTCTGGTTGTCAATCTGCGCCTGGCGCACATCGCCCGGACGGCAGCTGTAGGGGTAGTAGCTACCTGCGGCGAGCATGCAGCCGATCTTGACCTCAGGGTCGATTTCGTGGGCGATCTTGGTTGCCCAAGCGCTGGCGACGAGCTCGTTGTGGGCGGCCAGGTACTCGACGGCCTCCTTGTTCTCGCCCTCCTCAAAGACCAGACCGGCACCCATAAACGGCAGATGCAAGATCATATTGATCTCGTTAAAGGTGAGCCAGTACTTTACCAGGCCCTTGTAGCGGGTGAAGATCGTGGTCGCGAGGTTCTTGTAGAAGTCGATGAGCTTGCGGTTGCGCCAGCCTCCGTACTCCTTGATGAGGTGGACGGGGCAGTCGAAGTGCGTGATGGTCACGAGCGGCTCGATGCCGTGCGCCTGGCACTCGCGGAACACGTCCTCGTAGAAGGCCAGGCCGGCCTCGTTGGGCTCGGTCTCGTCACCGTTGGGGAAGATGCGGGTCCACGCCAGGCTCATGCGGAAGGTCTTAAAGCCCATCTCGGCAAAGAGGGCGATGTCCTCCTTGTAGTGGTGGTAGAAATCGATGCCGGTCTGCGCGGGGTAGTAATAACCGTCCTCGAAGTCGAGCATCTTGCGCTGGCCGGAGACCACCGCGTAGCGCTCGGGGCCGTGCGGCGCCACGTCCACGTTGGCCAAGCCACGGCCGTCCACGTTGTAGGCACCCTCGCACTGGTTGGCAGCCGTTGCGCCGCCCCACAGGAAGTCTTTACGGAAAGCCATACATCGATCCTTTCATACGCTGCTTGTCGTAGCTTCAGTATCCCCGCAAACAGCGCGCTGCTCAACGACAGCGGCGCAGGCCGACACTTCTTTTCGCGCACAGGCGCCCCGCAGCCGCCCCCGTCTGACACTTTTTGATACCGCCGCCCCAAACCACCACAAAGGGGACAGGCACCTTTGTGGTGGTTTGGGCCCGGTTTGTCTCGATCTGTAACAGGTAGGCCGCCAAAACCGGGCCTGGTGTTACAGATCGAGATCTTTCGGGCAGCCCTCTACGGTTTGTCTAAATCTGTAACAGGTAGAGACGATTTAGCCCGCTAGATGTTACAGATCGAGACAAACAGGAAGCCCCTAGTCGCAGGTGATGTCGAGGTTTTTGCCGATGAGGCCCACGTAACCGCCCTCGGCCGCCTTGGGGCTGTCGGCGTGGCAGAGGACCCACTTGTCGGCCTTCCAGTAGCAGTAGCTGTCACCGGCGGCAGGCATGTCGGCTGCAGCCTCGGGGCGCGGGCCGTTGGTGCCCGCCGGCAGCGCCACCATCACCTGAAAGCCGCCGTCGTCGACCATGCAGGGCGTGTAGTGAAGCGTGGTGGCGTAAACCTCGACGAGCGTGCCGGCGGGCGCGCGAAAGGCCTTGACCTGAGCGGTGTCGAGCTTGCCGTCGACAATTTGCTCGCGCTTGGCCAGCAGCAGAATAAAGTCGCGCGCGCCCAAATTAAACTCACTGGCACGGTGATACTCCAGACAGTTGAGGCGCGTGTTGTGGCCGTTGCACCAGCCCGGCTGGAACGGACGGCCGCCGTACATGAGCAGGCCGAGCGTGTCGACACCCTCAACCTGCTCGAGCTCGGGTGCGGAGGCCACGTACTTGGTGCCCTCGGGAATGGGAGTAGCCGCAAGCGCCTCGACAAGCGGGGCGGTCAGGTTGGACGGCACGTCGTCCCACACGCGACCATAGGATTTGAACTCGGGATCTGATACAGAGTAGATATGCATGTTCGCTCCTGTTCGTTTATGTGACAGTATGAACATTCTAGAACATCATTCATCCACGACCACGATCAATACCGAAAACATTGCATGACGAAATCACCCGCTCAAAAAGCGACATGCAGCTTCCTAGTCGAGATAATCTTTAAGAAACTCAATAACGCTCATACACCAGTAGTCGGTCTCCGGCGCATGGGGCTTCATCAATGCGTGCCCCCCTTCTGAATACATGACTCCCTCATGGTGTACTCCAGCTGCATCCAGAGCATCGACCATCTTTTCATAATTGTCGGGCGATACAATATCATCGTCAGCGCATTGCCAAAGATATGTCGGAGGATACTGCTCCCACACATGCTGATTAATACAGAAATCATCGAGCGAGTCGCGACCAGCCCCGCCGCACACCGAATCAAGAAATCTATTGTCTGATGCGTTCTCAAAGCCACGAAGATCAATCGGTGCATAACACAGGACCAAGGCTTTGGGTGCCTCGCATCCGTAGGACGCAAATCCCTTGTTGTCCGTCCCCCACTCGGCAGTTAAATGCGCACCAGCAGAAAAGCCGATAACTGCATAACTTTTTGCGACATTAAATTTCGCTGAATTCTCGAAGACAAAACGGACAGCTCGATTTAAATCGTCGATTGGACGCGGCATCAAAGGCTCGACCCTCACCCTGTATGACAGCACGAACACGTTATAGCCCGCATCGTTGAGCTCGGGGGCAACGGGAAAGCCTTCCATTTGATGACAAACGCTCTGATAACCTCCGCCCGAAACCGCAATGATAAAGGGAGCCCCGGGTCTCCCGGGAAAGAAGAACAGTTTCGTGTTGCGTCGAGTCGGATCACGGATGCAGTCGGCTTCATCCCATATATCGTAGGCAACTTGCCTCCCGTCATCCACGAGCTCGACAATCCGATTCAATCCACGCAAAACGCGAGTAGTTTCATATGGATTAGCATCAGAATTCATATGAGACACGATGGGTTTATTCCACATGCGCTCCCAAGTTGAAGGCCGGCAAAGCATAAGGTGCTCGCCAAAGCCAGCGAACTCAGGAAGGAGCGCGATTTCGCCAAACGTCATATCGGCTGTAATTGTCATAGCTAGTCACTCCAAAAATGAGGGTGGGCTCGCGTGAATCAACGGCAAGCCCACCACATGCAATCTGCCGCGGGGTTTTCGGCAGCTTACATCCCAAATAATTGTCTACTCCACTACTGCCTCTTCATCAGGGCGATACAGGATGTAAACGAGAACGAAGTTAAGAATTAAACCGACGACATTGCAAAGAATTGCGCCGATGAGGCTGCTCATATCACCAGAAGGATCCATATAACCGGGGAAGCTAAAAATGCCGCTCGACGTCATAACGAACGTACAGGTGTTGAAAATCGCCGGGATAACAGCACTGATTGCTCCGGCGACCATGGAAGCGATAATGATCTTCTTGTGCTCCAAGATGATGCCGTACAGCGCCGGTTCCGTAATCCCGAAAAAGCCCGTAATGGCACAGCTGAACCCAAGACTCTTTTCACTCGGGTCCTTCGAGCGGAGGGCAAACGCCAAACAAGCGCCGACAACACCCATGCTGCAGCAGAGAAGTCCAAGGATAGGATCGGAGCCGACGGTCATAATATTGTTGATGGAAAGCACGATCAGGGCCCAATGGAGTCCAAGGGGGATCATAACGAGACCGAATATCGGCCCGAGAATAACGCCGCAAAGGACGGGGCTGAACTGATAGACCGCCAGCACTGCAGTCGCAAGCAAAGAGCTCGCCTGCTGAATAACGGGGCCGATCACAAGGAGCGAGACGGGGGCGGCAACAGCAACCGTCAGGAACGGGACGAGCGCAAATGCCACAACATCGGGAAGAACCGCCCGCAGCCACTTATTAAGAACGGATGCGAACCAAGCCGCCACGATAGCAGGAAACACCGTGGAGGAATAGCTCACCATTGTGAACTTCATGCCGAGCAAATCCAGCGCATCGCCCGCTCCGGCCGCAGCAACGAAAGTCGGATAAATCAGGATTGCACCGAGTACCGCACCGATATATCGATCGGTTCCAAAGAACTGAGCAGCAGATGATCCGACAAGAACGGGCAGAAAATACATGCAGGCATTTCCCATGCCGTACAGCAGAGTGTATATTCCGCTCTCGGCGGAAACAGCACCCGCCGTCGTCAGAATACTAAGGACGGCGTTTATCATTCCGCATGCGATCAAGGCAGGAAGAACGGGCATCATGATGCCGCTGATGAGCTTCATTAGCTTTCCCAGAAAGCCCTTAGTCTCTCCTTCGCTTGCCTCGGAATCTCCGGCATCAATCCCGGTTTCCTTGGCAACGATTTCATAGACCTTATCGACCTTAGGTCCCACAATCACCTGATATTGCCCCGCGGAATGGCGAATGTCGATCACGCCATCAATCGCCTTGACTTTTGCATCGTCTACGATGCTTTCGTCCTTAAGGTTGAACCTTAAACGAGTCATGCAGTGAGCTACAAATGTAACGTTGTCTGCGCCGCCCACCATCTCGAGAATCTCGGCAGCGAGCTTGGTTGTATCTGCCATAAATACCATTTCTCCCATGTTGAGTTTTATATGTAACCATCAGCAAAGCGCGCGCCTTTGCCAACTAATTACCTTGTTTTCGATGCAATTCGATTGATGTGCATCATGAGGTAGAGTCTTTCTTCGTCTATAAGTTCCCGCCCCGTCAGTCGGCTGAGAACAGAAGCAATATCATCGGCGCACATTGATGCCACCGGATATTCTTTTTTGAGCGAGAGGTACATCTTGCGGTTGTCGCTCACGATGCTTTCGCCAGAGTTCAACCTATTGAATAAGTACTGAAGATGGGTTGCGAACCTTGCGTAATCGAAACCTTCCCGATCAACTTGAATGCCAAGCCGATTTTCAACAGCAACGGTTGACTCCTCCAGAACACGATCGTAGATATCCGCGCTAAACTCTTTAACTACTTCGCATGAGTCCGAATCGGCCATGTTATTGATAAACGCCATGGCAATTCCAACTGCCTCATGAGCTGGAAGCCTAACGTTAAGACGTTTCCTGATTATCTTAAGTGCATACTCGCCGATTCTAAATTCGACGGGATATTGTTGGCGGACATCAAACGATAAAGGCATGCGGACAACGATATGTTGCTCTTTGCGCTTAACCGCATACGCGATATGGTCCGCAAGGATAAACGGCAAATTAGGGCTCACCTCATAAGACAGCAAACCTGTCGACATATCAATAACATCCGAGGTAAGCTCGAGAAGCTCGTCGGGGACCTCGTCAACGAGAGCGATGTAGCGAGAGCTAACGTTATAAAACGTTCGTTGAATCTCCGAAAGAGGGACCTCGTCTCCGACATTCTTAAACCCCAGACCACGGCCGAATGCAACCAACTGTCTGCCATTTCCATCGACGCAGAGGACAGCGCTGGTATTAATTCGTTTAACAATTTCCATGTGTCCCCCCCTAAACAGAACAAGGCTCCCGAAGCAGAATCCGACAATCAATGTCGACAGATGCTGCTTCAGGAGCCTTGCCTGAATATCACTCTGAGGACTAGTTTAAGCGAGCTAGTGCTAATGACCTCGAATAAACACTTCTAAACAGTTAAACGGTCGATATC
>CATWVA010000027.1 GCA_958354105.1 uncultured Collinsella sp. | reverse complement strand
GTGCGGCCCAATCTGACGCGCGCTCCAGCAGGGCCGAATAGCGCTCGTGCATGGGATCGACGCGCAGGCGCAGCAGCTCGAGTGAGCGCGAGGCCTGGCGTGTTCCGCGGATACGGCGGTCGATGCCCTCCAGGCGATGCTCCAGATCGGGCACGCGGCCCTTCAGAGAACGAAGGCGCTCGCTCGTCTGGGCCAGGCGGACCTTGGCATCGGCGAGCTTGCCGGCGGCCTCGGAATCGTCACGGCGAACGCGGTCAAGTTCGTCGTTGGCCTCGGCAATCTGAAGGCCCAGGTCGCTTGCCTGCGCTCGCGCCTCGTCCCGCGAACGGGTGAGCTCGTCCACGCGCGGGCGCGCAGCGCGAACGGCCTCGGCAGCCTGCTCGCGGCGCTTGAAAATACGCACGCGCTCGACCTCGGCATTGTTGGCGCTTTGCTCCAGGCGGCCAATCTCGGAGAGCAGCGAACGGCGCTCGCCCTCAAGACGGGCGATCTCGCCGGCGGCATCGCCCTCAGCGGCACGCGTCTCTTCGACGGCCGCATTGGCCTCGACGACCTGATCCGACACATGCTCAAACACAGCAGCCAGATCGGGCTCCAGGCCCTCCAGCTCGCGAATGCGACGCTTGCGCTCCAAAGCACCCGAAGCCTCGCCGGTGTCGAGCCCCACACGCACCAGGCCGCCGCAGGCGACGCGGGCGCCATCAGGGGTCACGTAAGTCACGCCGTCAACGACCGGCGCCGACAGAGCGGCAGCAAGATCGTCCACGACGTAATAACCGCCGAGCAGCACCTCAACGACGGGACCGTAGCCTGCGCGCACGGACAGACGATCGACCAGGCGGGAACCGGCAGCGCCCTTAGCGGCAGCAGAGGCGCTCACACCGCGCGCGACCAGCAGCGCCTCACCCGAGGCCTTCTTTTGGTCCAGAGCCGCGCGACCGGCACGCTCAAGCGTGGCGGCGTCATCAAACAAAAGAGCATCGATATCGCCGGCAAGCAGCTGCTCAACCAGGCCCTCAAGCTCACGAGGAGCCTCGAGCACGTCACCCAGACGACCCGAGACATCATCGCCCAGCGCGCCCATCAGACGGCTCACCAGCGGCGAGCTGTCAGCCATGCGGGCATCGAGCTTCTTTTGGCTGGCAAGCTCCGAGCGCACCTCGGATAACTTGTTGCGTGCCTCGCTCTCGCGGGCACGCAGGTCCTTCAGGGCCGCGCGTGCCGTCTCGGTGGCTTCACGCGCATCGACCTGAGCCTGGCGCGCTTCCTCAAGAGCACCCTCAAGCTCCTCGGCGCGGTCGCGACGGCTTTCGAGCGAGGCCGTAACTTCCTCGAGCTGCTCGTCGATCTGCTCCAAGCGCGAGGCGTACATGTTGTCCTCGACCTCGGCGTTACTCAGCGAGTCCTTCACCTTGGCGAGTTCGAGCGCCGCGTTATCGGCCCCACGTTGCACATCGCGTTGCTCACGCGTAAGCTGCGAAATCTGATTGTCGAGAGCCACGCGTCGCTCGTGGAGCTCAGCGGCGGCAGGACCAGCGGCGTCAACGTCCTCCTGGGCCTGCATGTGCGCACCGGTCACTTCCTCAAGCTGCGCACGCGCGTCCTCGAGCTCCTCGACCACGCGACGACGCTGATGCTCGGAGCTCGAGATCTGGCCACGCATGTCGGACAGGCGCGACACCATGTTGTGGCCCTTTTCCTCGAGCAGGCGCATATCGGAGTTAATGCGGCCGACCACGTCTTGCATATGGCGGCGCTGCTCGCCCAGGTCGCCCACAAACAGGCCCTTTTCCTCAAGCATAACCTGGAGCTTCTCGAGCTCGCGCTCCTTTTCGCCCATGCGGTACAGCGCAAGCTCCAGCTCGGCGGCGCCCTCCTTGGAGCGGCTCTCCAGGTCGTTCCACTGCGACTGCAGCGAACGCAGCTCGTCGACGGCCAGCATCTGCGTAAGCTCGTTCGCGCGCGAGGACAGCTCTTTGTACTTGCGCGCGCGATCGACCTGACGCTCCAGCGGCCGCAGCTGACGGGCGATTTCCTTATTGATGTCGCGGGCACGGGTCAAGTGCTCGTCCATCGATTTAATTTTTTTGAGCGCACGCTCCTTGCGGCGTTTGTGCTTGGAGATGCCGGCGGCCTCCTCGATGAGGGCACGGCGCTCCTCGGGGCGGCTCTGCAAAATGGCGTCGAGCTTGCCCTGGCTGATGATGGAATGCGTATCCTTGCCCAGGCCCGAATCGTGCAGGATATCCTGAATGTCCATCAGGCGACACGGACTCGAGTTGATGAGGTACTCGCTTTCGCCCGAGCGATACATGCGCCGGGTGATGGCGACCTCGTCAAAATCGACGGGCAGTATATGGTCCGAGTTATCGAGCACCAGCGTGACCTCGGCGACACCCACCGGCTTGCGCGCCGACGAGCCCGAGAAGATGACGTCCTCCATGGCCTGGCCGCGCAGCTGCTTGGCGCTCTGCTCGCCCAGGACCCACAGAATCGAGTCGGAGATGTTCGATTTTCCCGAGCCGTTGGGACCGACGATGACGGTCAGGCCCGGCTCAAACGTCATATGGGCGCGGTCGGCAAACGACTTGAACCCTTTGAGCGTGAGGGACTTGAGATACACGGCTCCTCGCTTAAACAGGCTTCTTGTTGAGAATCACGCCGTTGGTGGTGTAGCCCATGCGGTCGAGTGCCTCCAGCGCAGCGGCTCCCTCGGCCTCCTTCTTGGAGGAACCGGTGCCACGGCCCTGGCGAATACCGTCGATGAGCACCACAGCGGTAAAGGTGGGCGCATGCGCCGGACCCTCGGAGCCAACGAGCTTATACGCCGGGGGCTCGTGACCGTCTGCCTGCACGCACTCCTGCAAGAACGACTTGGGGTTCGCGGGGTGCTCGGCACGCTCGGAGGCCAGGTGCGGCTTGAGCGTACGATGGATAAAGTCCGCCGCAACATCCCAGCCGGCATCCAGGTACAGCGCGCCCACGAGCGACTCGTAGACGTTCTCGAGCGCCGAGTGCAGGCCGCGCGCACCGGTACCGGTCTCGGAGGCACCAAAGATAATGATGTCGTCGATGCCCAGCTCATGCGACACCTCGGACAGCGTAGCGCCCGAGACAAGCGACACCTTCAGGCGCGTGAGCTTGCCCTCGTCAAACTCCGGATAGGACTCAAAGAGCGAACGGGCGACCACGGCGCCCAAAATGGAATCACCCAAGAACTCAAGACGCTCGTAGCTTGCCGAGACTGGCTGGCCTTCGACGGCCGAAGGATGCGTAAGGGCCGCGCGCAGCAGCACCTTGTCATTGAACTCGTGGCCCAGAATCTCCTGGGCGCGCGTAAGTCGTTCGGATAAAGCCAAGACCTAAGCCTCCCTGGCGTTTTCGATCGCGTCGACGGCGTCGGCGACAGAGTTGAGCGAGAGCAAGGTCTCATCATCGATCTCGAGATTGAACTCGTCCTCGATAGCCGTAACCAGCTGCAGGCGCTCGAGCGAGTTGGCATCGAGGTCGTCAAAGGTGGTCTCATCGCTAATTTCGGCAACATCGACGCCCAGAACGTCAGCAGCGACCTCGGCGATCTTGTCGAAGATTTCGGAGCGGTCCATAGCGCTTCCTCTCATAGTGCATGAATACCAAAAGATTGGCACCGCGCGGGCGGCACCAAGACACGGTTTTGATTCTACCCCACGACGTGCGCCGCGAGGCACATAACAGCGCTCTAACTCGCTCTTATAAAACGATACCGTCCATAGAGTTGGCGACATTCTCGACCAGCCCGGCGCGCACGGCTTCAGCCGCCGCGAGCGTACCGTTTTTGACGGCCTCGACCGAGGTGGCACCGTGACCGATCAGCACCACGCCACGCAGGCCCAAAAGAATCGCGCCGCCCTTGGCATCACCAGACAGCTTGGCCTTAATCTCGCGCATCTGCTTTTTGATGAGCAGCGCGGCGATCTTGGTGCCAAGCGAAGACATAAAGGCACCCTTGAGTTCCTGCAGCAAAAACTTGGCAGCGCCCTCGGTGGCCTTGAGCGCAATATTGCCCGACATGCCATCGGCAACGACGACATCGAAGTTACCGGAGGTGATGTCCGTTCCCTCACAGTTACCAACAAAGCCGGGAACGGCGGCTTTCATGGCCGGGAAGCAGGCCTTGGTAAAGTTGGAGCCCTTTTCGTCCTCGGTGCCATTGGCGAGCAGGCCCACGCGGGGATGCTCAATGCCCAGGACAACGCGGGCATAGGCGCTACCCATCTGCGCAAAGCGCACCATATCGTCCACCTCGACATCGGGGTTGGCGCCCATATCGCACAGCACCGTCAGACCGCCGGCGCGATTGGGTAGCGCATTGGTCAGACAGGGACGTACCGGCTGCTTCTTGCCTTCGGCCTGATACCTAAACGGCGTCACATAGGCGGTGGCGGCAGCAGTCATGGCACCGGTCGAGCCGGCGGAGAAGAACGCGTCCGCATTTCCCTTCTTGATGGCGCGGCACGACAGCACGATCGACGACTTGCGCTTGGTCATCACGGCGCGAATGGGATCGTCATCCATGGCGATAACGTCGGGTGCCTCAAGGGCCTCAACACGTGCATGGGAAGCAGCAAAGGGATTGACGATTTCGGCGGGGCCAGCTGCCAAGACCTCGATATCGGGATCGGCGGCAAGTGCAGCCTCGATACCATCGAGAACAACCTGAGGTTTCTCGTCTCCGCCCACAACGTCTACACAAACGCGAACGTTACTCATATACATGCTCCTTATACAAAAATGGCCGACTCATTGAGCCGGCCATTGTGGTTCCATTTGGAACGGCATCGCATCCAGAGTATACCGTTACTCGGTAACGATAACCTCGCGGTCCTTGTAGAAACCGCAGCTGGGGCACACGTGGTGCGGAAGCTTGACAGCGCCGCAACGGGGGCACGTGGACTGAGCCGCAGCCGAGATCTTCATGTTGGCGGAACGACGGGTGTGAGTGCGGATACGACCCTGCTTTTGTTTAGGTACGGGCATAGTGACCTTCCTTATGAACTATCCAGTGTGGCGATTACGCGCAAGTAGCGATACTACCACAGTTTTACTCATCGAGCTTGAGATTCTTCAATGCTGCAAATGGATTTTCCGTGGCAGCGGCCCATTCTGCCTCTGCCTGGGCGGCGCAATCGCATTGCTCGACGTTGAGATTGCAACCGCAAGTGGGACACAGACCGCGGCAATCGGGCTTGCAGAGCACCACAAACGGCGTGTCCATAACGACCGCGTCGTTGATGGGCTCACCCAGATCCACGATGCGGTCCTCACCGAGGAGCTCATAGCCGTCCTCGTAGGCCTCGGGATCCTCGGGCTCCTCAAAGAGGTAGAACTCCTCGATCTCGCCGGCGATATCAAACGATGCAGGCTCCAGGCAACGGTCGCACTCGCCGGTGGCGTGCGCGCGGACCATGCCGGTAAGCAAAACACCGGTACCGGCATTGGTAAAGACAACGTCGTAGTCGATGCCGTCCTGCAGCTGGTACTCCTTCTCGCCCACCGTGTAGGTGGCGACATCGACCTTACCAGTCAGCGGATACGAATCACCAGGAAACTCGAGCTGCTCGGAAAGATCGACGGTAACGCTCGGGAACTCAGCCATTACCACTGACCATTCTGCTGGGCGGCACCCTCGTTGAGCTGCTGACGGCAACGGGTAACGGTGCCGGTCAGGCTCTTGAGGTTCTCCTCCAGGTGCGTAAAGACCTGCTCTGCGTAGTCCTCGGCAGCATAACGCGTCTCGCGCTCATACTGCTGGGCACGATCGCGGATGTCGTCGGCCTGCTGCTGTGCTAAGCGGACGATCTCCTGCTCACCGGCAATGGTGAGGGCCTGCTGCTGAGCATCGGCGATGATGGAATCGGCCTGAGCGGCGGCGGAAGCCATAAGCTCCTCGCGCTCCTTAAGGATACGGCGGGACTTCTGCCACTCCTCGGGATAGCTCATGCGGATCTCGTCGAGGATGTTGAAGAACACGTCGGCGTCGATGACCTTGAACTGAGCGTTCTTGCCGAAAGGCGGCTTGGCTTCCTCGATCAGCCCTTCGAGCTCATCGACCAAGCTGACGATCCTATCGCCAGGAAAATTCTCGCCCGGCATCCGGTCTCCTTTCATAGGTAACATATCATCGTGTTAGTTTACCACATGCCACCTGGCAATAAGAAACGTCACGAAAAGCGATGTCTGAGCGCTTCGACCACGTTGGGCGGGACAAACGTCGATACATCGCTGCCGAGCGAGGCGATCTGGCGAACGACCGAGCTCGAGATATAGCCGTACTGCGGCGCACTCATGACAAAGATGGACTCTAGCTCGCTATCCAAGCGATAGTTGAGGTCTGCCTGCTGCAGCTCGTACTCAAAGTCGGTCATGGCGCGCAGGCCTTTGACCACGGCCCCCGCCCCCTGCTCACGAGCGAAGTCGACCAAGAGGCCGGTAAAGGGCAGGACCTCGACGCCGTCGATATCGCCGAGCGCCTCGCGGGCCAGCGCCACGCGCTCATCGAGCATAAACGTGGTGCCCACACCGTTTTTACCCTGCGACTCGGCAACAGCGACGATCACGCTGGGAAAGATGCGGCGGGCGCGGCGGATCACGTCGATATGGCCAAACGTGATGGGATCGAAGGTGCCCGGGACGATCACGCGGTTGATGGTGTCACTCATGGGCGTCCTCCTGAACCGTCGTGACATCGTTGTTGTCAGCATCGGTGCAGGCGCTATCGCCCTCACCATCGTCATCGCCGACCCAACGAAGCAGGTCGACCGAGGTAATGCCGTAGCGCTTCTCACGTACGATCTCAAAGCCTGCCGGATGCGCGCCCGCATCGGCGGCGGCATGCTCAAACAGGGCATAAGCGCCAGGTGCAAGCAGACCCTGCTGAGCCAGGTTCTGCAGCAGCACCTCGACTGGTTCGGCACCAAAAGCATAGGGAGGGTCGAGCAGGACCAGATCAAAGGGGCCGCCCGGCACACGACCGCGCGAGGCACTCACCAGCATGTCGCCCGTTACCACGCGCCAACGCGCACGGTCACGGCAGAGCGACTCGATATTCTTGGTAATGAGCCGCGCGGCATTCCGATCGATCTCGAACGTCGTAAGCGAGCGGGCCCCACGAGAGAGCATCTCTAACCCTAAGGCACCGGAGCCGCCAAAGGCGTCCAGCACACGAACCTCGTCCAAATCGAAGTCGAATGCCGACATGACCATAGATGCGCACGCCTCGCGCACGCGATCAGTCGTGGGGCGGGTGACATCGCGACCACGGGGCTCCTCGATCTTACGACCGCGCCATTCGCCGCCGATGATTCTCATCCTCCGCTGACCTCCTTAAAGATATGTCGATACCGCATGGCGACCGCATCGCGTAGGGGGCGCGTCGCCACAGAGTCAAGGTTGCAAGCATACCGCAAGAGCTCGACCGCGTCCAAATGGGCCCATTCGATCAATTCCTCGTCGGCGTCCAGGTCCACAAAGCGCAGGGTCACGCCGCCATGCTGACGGTAGCCAAGAATCTCACCCTCGTGGCGCAAACGCAGATCCATCTGGGCGAGCGTAAAGCCGTCCGAGGTTTTTTCGAGCGACTGCAGGCGATCTTGTGCTGCCGAAGCGCCGCCGTTGCCCTTGGAGTGCGTCATGACCAGGCACGTGCCCGACACGCTGCCGCGGCCCACGCGCCCGCGCAGCTGGTGCAAGGCCGCCAACCCAAAGCGCTCGCCATTCTCGATGACCATGACGGTGGCGTTGGGCACGTCGACGCCCACCTCGACCACCGTAGTCGAGACGAGAACGTCGATCTCGCCACGCTTGAAGGCATCGATAACCTGGTCCTTCTCCCCCGCTGGCATGCGGCCGTGAAGGCGCTCGATGGCAAGACCCGGCAACGCCAGACGCAGGCGATCGAGCTCGGTCGCCGTATCGTGCAGCGGCACGGGGACCGTCACGCGGCCCTCGTCGTCGCGGGCGATACCGGGCACGTCCTCCAGATCATCGGCCGAGTCACTCGGCTCCACGAGCGGGCATATCACGTAGGCCTGCTGACCCTTTTCATGCGCCTCGCGGATGGCGCCATAGGCAAGGTCGCGGCTCGACTCGGTAAGCACGCGTGTCGTCACGCCAGCGCCAGGGACGGGCCGATGGCGGATGATGCTCGTGTCCAGATCGCCGTAGACCGAAAGCGCCAGCGTACGTGGGATGGGCGTTGCCGTCATAACGAGCAGATCGGCACCGGGTCCCTTCGCACGCAGGGCGTTGCGTTGGCCGACGCCAAACCGGTGCTGTTCATCGATGACCACGAGCGACAGATGCTTGAACGCAACGTCATCCGAAAGCACCGCGTGGGTGCCAAAGAGGACGTCGAGCTCGCCCGATTCCAGACGGGCATGGATCCGCTCGCGCTCGGCCGCCGGCGTGGCACCCGTCAGGAGCGCCCAGGTCATGCCAGCCTGCGAGAGCAAGGGGCCGGTCTTATCGGCATATTGACGCGCCAGCACGCCCGTAGGCGCCATAACGCAGGCCTGCGTGCCGCTATCGGCAGCCACAGCCAGCGCGCAGGCGGCAACAGCGGTCTTGCCGGTACCGACATCGCCCAGCAGCAGGCGGTTCATCACGCGCCTGCCATCGCACATATCGCGCAGGATATCTTGGAACGCGGCCTCCTGCTCGTCGCTCAGCGAAAACGGCAGGGCCTGCTTGAGCGCGGCCAGGTGCTCGCCCGCGGCGTGGGTGTAGGGCACCACATCGACCAGGCCGCCGTCGTTGCGCAGGCGCAGCGCCAACTGCAGGTAGAGGCACTCCTCGTAGGCAAGCCGTGCGCGCGCGATATCGCGTTCAGCCATGCTCGAGGGAAAGTGGATCGATCGCAACGCACGGGCATTGCTCATCAGGCGACGCTTAACGCGTAAGCGTGCCGGAATGGGATCAAAGGGATTGCCGATGACCTCGAGCGCGCCACTTACGATGCGGCGCATCCACGCCTGGCTCACGCCATCACTCACATAATGGACCGGCAGAATAGTGCCTGCGGCGCGCCCTTCCTCAAGCTTTTCAAAGTGCGGCGAGGCCATCTGCTTAAAGCCGTAGGCAAACTCGACCTTACCCATCACAGCCAGGCGGTCGCCCTGCTTAAGCTGCTGGGCAATCCAGGGCTGGCGGAAAAAGGCGACCTGCAGCACGCCCGTCTCATCAACGAGTGAGACCTCGGTCACCTGCATGCGCGGACGCGGCTGCTTTTGGACGATACGGTCGACCGTGGCGATGATGGTGCACACGGTACCGATGGGCGCCATCTCGATGGACCAGGAGCGCGTAAAGTCCAGGTATCGATGAGGGATATGGAGAAGGAGGTCCCCCACCGTCCGAATTCCCAGACGGCGAAGGGCCTCCTCACGTTTACCCGAAACATATTTGAGTCGCGCGATATCCTCGTCGAGCGCATTGCTATGGGCAAAGCGCTCCGAGACGCGCGGCACGGAGCACAGTTCGGACATAGGCAGTTGCCTACTCGATCGAGAAGATCACGGGATAGAGCGGCTGCTCGCCACGATGGGCGTCGATCTCCAGATCGGGCTGAGCCTCCTCGATAGCGTCGACGATCTCCTGGAAGGCCTCATCGGACAGCTCCTCGCCGGCCAGAATCGTCAGCGCGTCGCCCTCCTCTTCCTCCTGCATACGGTTGATGCAATCGAGCGTGACCTGCTTCACGTCGGAGCCGACCACGTCGATGGAGCCGGCGATGATACCCATGACGTCACCGGAGTGAATCGGAGAGCCGTCAGAGGCGCTGGAATCGCGCACGGCGCGGGTGACCTCGCCATCGCGGACCTCGCTGATGGCGTCGACCATGGCGGCGACGGCGTCCTCGAGCTCGGAATCGGGCAGGACCGCGAACAGCGCGGAGAAGGCCTGAGGAACGGTCTTGGTGGGAACGACGGCGACCTTCTTGTCGGTGCAGGCTGAGGCAGCGGCCTCAGCGGCCATGCGGATGTTGCCGTTGTTGGGCAGAATGATGACCGAGGTCGCGTTGACCTGGTCGACGGCGCCCAGCAGGTCTGCGGTCGAGGGGTTCATGGTCTGGCCACCCGAGACGATCACGTCGACGCCGAGGGACTTGAGGATGTCTGCCTCGCCGGACCCAGCGGCAACGGCGACAAAGCCCAGGGCCTTCGCGGGCTCGGCGGCCTTTTCCTGATCCTCGTGGATCTTGGCGGTACGGTCGTGGGCCTCCATCTCCATGTTGTGGATAAAGACCTCATAGATCTGACCGAGCTGCAGCATGTGCTCGAGCACCAAGTTGGGGGTGTTGGAGTGCACATGGATCTTGTAGTCGGGATAAGCGCCCACGAGCAGCTCACAGTCGCCCATGGAGCCTAGGAACTTAAGGCACTCGTCCTCGTCAAACGGGGCGTCGGCCTTAAAGAGGAACTCGTTGCAGTAGCGGAACTCCGAGCCCTCCCAGTCGTCGTTGGCTTCGATCTCAACACGACCAAGGGCCGCGTCGCGGGCAGAGCCTGCGGAATCAAACGTGGCGGAGAAATCCTCGACCACGGTGCTGCGGCCAAGCGCGGCGGCAACAAAGTTCTCAAGGAAGATGGCAAAGCCGAAGGCGCCGGAGTCGACCACGCCGTTCTCTTTGAGGACGGGCAGCAGGTCGGGCGTGCGGGCGACAGACTGATATGCCTCGACGACGATGGCATCGAGCGCGTCCTCGGCCGAGAACTTCTTCTTCTCGCACTCGTCGGCCTTGGTCGAGACATCGCGCAGCACCGTGAGGATCGTGCCCTCGATAGGCTTGCGGACGGCCTGGAAGGCGACCTTGACGGCACGACGGAACGCATAGGCGATGTTGGCGGACGTAATGGGCTCGTCGGCGGAGACAAGACCCTCAGCCACGCCGCGAAGAATCTGCGAGGTAATGACGCCGGAGTTACCGCGGGCGCCCATCAGGGAGCCGTGGGTGATGGCGCCGGCAATGGCCTCCATGTCGGCGTCGGCGGGAAGGGCGGAGAGCTCCTTGGTCACCGAGGCGAGCGTGAGCGACATGTTGGTGCCGGTGTCACCGTCGGGTACGGGGAAGACGTTGAGCTTATTGATCTCCTCGGCCTTGTCGGAAACGGCAGCCGCAGCGATCGGAAAACAGGTGCGAATGGTCTTTGCAATCATGGGTATTTGAATCTCCGTTTTCGGATGCTAGTTCAGACGGCTCTTGAGCGCGTCGATATGGATGCCGATCTTAAGGCTGGCGGGATCGATCTGGGCGATCTCCTGCAGGGTGAAGGCAACGGAGCTCGAAAGATTGTGGCAGACGGACTTCATGTTGACGCCGTTCTCGAGCACGACGTGAAGATCGACCGTAAGGCCGTTCTCGTCGGCGGAGACAAGCACGCCCTTGCGGAGGCGCTGACCGGCAAGCAGGCGCACGCTCTCGGCGCCTTGGAGCTGCTCAGCCATACCGACGACGCCATAGCACGTCATCGCGGCATAACCGGCAATATCGGCAATAACGTCGTTCGAGACGCTCAGGCTGCCGTTAATGGTCTCAGACACAAGAATCTCCTTATCTGGTGCTCGCGGCACCATGTCGTGGGAGCAATCATTACATTATTCTACAACGACCGCGCCATGTTGAGGTGGTGGGTCGCGGGATTACATCCTCGACACGAAATGTTGATATGGCAACGTTCGAGTCAAGTGGTCGCGGCATAAAAAAACCCGCCGCATAAGCGACGGGTTTTACAACCTGGCTCCCCGGGTAGGACTCGAACCTACAACAGCGCGGTTAACAGCCGCGTGCTCTACCATTGAGCTACCGAGGAATAGGTGCGTGCTCTCAAGCAACGAAATTTATTATACGGACGAATCAGCTCAGGGCAAGAACTTTTTTGAGAATTTTTCCGACCTAGTCGTTTAAGAACGTCCCCAACGACTACATGAAAGCGCCCCCGAGCGGATGTGCTTGAGGGCGCTTCTTGCTTGACTAGCTTTCGATATAGTCTTTGAGCTTGCTCGAACGGCTCGGGTGACGGAGCTTGGCCAGGGTCTTGGACTCGATCTGGCGGATGCGCTCGCGCGTGACGCCAAACTCGCGGCCGACTTCCTCGAGCGTGCGGGGATGCCCGTCGACAAGGCCAAAGCGTAGCTCGATAACCTTGCGCTCACGATCGGCAAGCGAGTCGAGCACCTGAGTAAGCTGCTCCTGCAGCATGGAGAAGCTGGCGGCATCGGGCGGAACGATGGCCTGGGAGTCCTCGATGAAGTCGCCCAGCTGGGAATCCTCTTCCTCGCCGATGGGGGTCTCGAGAGACACGGGCTCCTGCGAGATCTTCTGGATCTCGCGGACGCGGTCGGCGCTCATGTCCATCTCGGCACCGATCTCCTCGGGGGTCGGGTCGCGACCCAGGTCCTGAAGGAGCTGGCGCTGCACGCGGACGAGCTTGTTGATGGTCTCGACCATATGCACGGGAATACGGATGGTACGGGCCTGGTCGGCGATAGCGCGCGTAATGGCCTGACGGATCCACCACGTAGCGTACGTGGAGAACTTGAAGCCCTTCTGGTAGTCGAACTTCTCGACGGCGCGGATCAGACCGAGGTTGCCCTCCTGGATCAGGTCAAGGAACAGCATGCCGCGGCCGACATAGCGCTTGGCGATGGAGACAACCAGACGCAGGTTTGCGCTGATGAGTGCCTGCTTGGCTTCGAGGCCGACGTTCTCAATGCGCGTAAGACGACGCATCTCGGCACGCGTGAGCTCGAGCTCACCGGCATCGGCAGCCTCGAGCTTCTCGGTGGCCTCGAGACCGGCCTCGATCTTCATGGCCAGATCGACCTCTTCGGAAGCGGTCAGCAGGTCGACCTTGCCGATCTCCTTGAGGTACATACGAACCGGATCGCCGGTCAGCATCACCGTGGAGGCATCGATGCCACGCACGCGCGAGCGTGAACGGGACGTGCGCACGGTGCGCTTCTTCTTGCTCTTGGAAGAACCCATCTCGGCGTCGGCCTGACGGGCCATCTTGAGCTCATGATCGTCGAGCGAGCCGGAATCGTGCTCGTCGTCGTCATCGAAATCGTCGGTATCGGTATCGTTATCGTCATCGTCGACGTCCATGGGGGCGTCGTCGTTACCGCTCGCGGAGATAATCTGGATGCCGCTGTTGCGCAGCGCGGAATACACCGCGGTGAGCTGCTCGTCAGAAACATCGATATCCTTCAGGGCGACCTGAATCTCGTCCTCGGTTACCGAAGTCCTGTTTGAGCCGTTGCCCATGAGCTTTGCAACGTAGGATTCCAGCCCAGTACCCGTGCTCTCAGTCTTTTTTGGCACAGATTCTCCCTTCATAGTCCACAGGACTCAATACTTTAGCACACACATAGACGTCTATACCCAAAAAGAGGACTGGATATAGGCGAGAATACGCTGGTTGACCACAACATCTAGGCCTGTTCGGTGCCTGCGGCCTCCAGACCAATCAAACGGAACGGGTCCGCCACGCCGCCGATCGACTTTTGCAGTTCACGTTGACGCTGCGAATCCTGCGCGGCCTGCACGGTCAGCGCGCGACGGGCCTCATCGTCGAGCGAACGGTCCTGGCGCAGCTTGGCCTGTGCGGCACGCATGCGCCGCTTGATGGTGTAGAGCTCGAGCGTATCGAGCATAAAAACGATATTCGTCTCGGTGGGGTGCTTGCTCGTCGCCGAGATGCGCCCGGCACTCACAAGCGTTGCCGCCTCGGGACACACCGAGCGCGCCGCATCCATGCAGGCTGCCGGATCGGTTCCCGGCGGCGTTGCCAGCACGGCCCATGCGATAGACTCGTGACGTGGGTCAACCCACTCGATGGAGCAGATGCGGTCGGCATACGTGCGGAACAGGTCGGGGTAGCTCGTAAGCATCGTCAACAGCTCGCGCTCCCCTGCCAAGGACTTGCGCTCAAGATCAGTAAGAACCATCGGCGCCATGGCAGCCGGTGCGCCCGAACCGTCAGCCACAGGCACAGCACCCATACCATCAGGCGCATCGATCGGCGGCAGGTCGTCGGCGGCCTCCACGGGCGCGGCACCGTAGGCATCGAGCGGGACATAGTCGTACGGCTCTTCCTCGGCCGGCGCGGACACCGGCGGCGTCGCGCCCGATGCCCAAGCACCGCGAGATGCCCCCTGCGAACCAGACGTCCGACCGCCCGCGCAACCAGAGCGCTCGGCTTGCGCCCGCTGGCGTTCATAGTTCTGCTCACGGCGACGCTCCGCATCCTCGCGCTTGGCGACATCGCGAAACACGCGGCCCGAGCTCGCACGCACTGTCTCCAGATCCAAACCCAGCAGATCGGCAATCTGGATAAAGTACGTATCGATCATATAGCTGTTACGAAGCGGATAGATGAGCGTGAGAGCGTCCTCCAGCGCCTTGGCACGACCGCCCGGCGTGGTGATGTCACTCGACTCCTGCAGCGAACGGTAGACAAAGTCCATAAGCGGCTCGGCAGCGTCAATGCGTTTCTGCAGCTCCTCTCCACCGTGCGCCGTGATGAACTCCATGGGATCGTTGCCGTCGGGCAGCACCACGCAGCGCAGATCCATCGAATCCTGCTCGATAAACTGAATCGCGCGGCGGGCGGCCTTCTGTCCCGCCGCATCGCCGTCGAACATGTACACGATGCGCTTAGCAAAGCGGGTGAGCGTCTTGACGTGATGCTCCGTGAGCGCGGTACCCAGCGTGGCGACAACGTTTTTGATCCCCGCCTCCCAGCAGGCGATGCAATCGGTATAGCCCTCCACCACGATGGCCGTATCCTGCGCAACGATAAACTCCTTGGCCCAGTTAAAGCCATAGAGGTTTCGCTTTTTATGGAACACGCTCGTCTCGGCGGTGTTGAGGTACTTGGGTTGGCCGTCACCCATGATGCGCCCGCCAAAGGCAATGTTGTGACCCTGCTCGTCAAAGATGGGAAACATCACGCGGTCGTAGAAGCGGTCGGCAAGCTGCCCGCGCCCGCGGCTCACGGCAACGTTGGCGTCGATCATCTCCTGCGGGATAAAACCCGCCTGGGACAGGTGCGACACCAGCGCGTTGCGACCCGGTGCAAAGCCCAGGCAGTAGCGGCGGCAGACGTCGCCACCCATGCCGCGGCTGGCAAAGTACTCGCGTGGACGACCGTCCTTACCGCGCATAAGCATGGTGTGGTAGAACTGGGCGGTCTCGGCGCACAGATCGTAGATGCGGGCACGCTTGGTACCGCGCTCGCGACGATCTCCAGTGTCGTGCAGCTCAATACCCGCGCGATCGGCCAAATAACGGATTGACTCGGGAAAGCTCAGGTTCTCGCGCTTCATGATATAGGTGAAGACGTCGCCACCCTCGCCGCAGCCAAAACAATGCCACACCTGCGTGGAGGGGATAATGTGGAAGGACGGCGTCTTTTCGCCATGAAAGGGGCAGCAACCCCAAAACTCATGGCCACGGGGCTTGAGCTCAACCGTTTCCTGCACGATGGCAACCAGGTCAGACGCAGCGCGTACCTGGTCTTTTTCCTCATCGCTAATCACGGATGCCCACCCCCTGCTCACCCAAGTTGTGACGAATGTCCTCGATATTACCCTCGACGGTCGCGATCAACTCATCCAACGAATCGAACACACGCGAGGGACGCAGCCAGCGCGTAAACGCCAGCGACACCGAGGCGCCGTACAGGTCGCCCGTATAACCAATTAAGTTAGCTTCGAGATGCGCCGAAGCGGCATCGTCAGCATACGTCGGCGGCAGGCCGACGTTAACGGCAGCAGGCCATACGGTGTCATCGACGAGCACCAGGCCCTCATACACACCATCGGCAGGCACCTGAATGCCGTCGGGAACCTGCAGGTTTGCCGTGGGAAAGCCCATGCCAGAACCCTCATGACGGCCGCGAACAACACCGCCACGCAGCATATACGGGCGGCCGAGCAACTCAGCAGCAAGCTCCACATGGCCCTGTCCCAGCTCATGACGAATGCGGGTGGCGCAAATGGCCTCACCGCCCTCGCAAAGCAGGTCGTGACCATACACGTCAACGCCGTGCTCGGAACCCCAGGCGCGCATCTCGGCAACACCAGAAGCACCGCCGCGACCCAGCCTAAAGTCGCTGCCAACGCGAATCGAACGAATGTCGACCACGCGTGACAGCAGTGAGAGAAAACCGACATGATCGAGTGCCGCAACCTCAGGCGTAAAGGGAACGGCCACCACCGCATCGACCCCGGTCTGAGCCAAGGCATGTAGACGGTCGGCCGTCGTCGTCAATTTTTGAGCGGGCGAAGGGCTCACCACAACGTCCGGGTCGGGATCGAAAGTGACCACGACCGCCTTGCAGCCATTGGCACGGGCATCAAGGACAAGCGCTTCGATGAGTTCCTGGTGTCCACGGTGAACTCCATCGAACACGCCAATGGCGATCGATGCGGCACCCAAGTGCTCGCACTCATCAAACGCATCGGCAGTAACGATGCGAGCCTCGTCCGACTCGTCTTCGAAAAAGATACGCGCGAGCTCGCGAGCGGACAACATCATCGAACACCGCCGATTGCCTGCGGAAACACGTGTTCCATGACAAAGCGGCCACCCTCAATGCGGGCGAGCGCCTTGAGTCCCCCATCGAGCACCAACGCAAACGGCGCCTTCGAGGCATCGAAATCGGCAAGCGCAAGCTCAACGGGAATGCGTCGGCCGCAGAGCAGGTCGTCGCCAAGATTGCCCGGCAAGTCAACACGCGTGGCGCCCAGGGCTGCAATGGGATCCAGGGCAAAGCCAGCCGCGGACTCGGGAGAAAGCTCCTCAACCGCATGACAAGCGCCAATGGAAACAACACCGGAGGCCGTGCGGCGCAGCGCGGAAATGTGCGCGGCGCTCTCGCAGGCGCGGCCCAAGTCGCGAGCGAGCGCACGGATATAGGTGCCCTTGCTCACCGAGAACGCCACGGTCCACACAAACGTATCACCTTCGCCGCCCACGGCGATCAGGTCGGCGGCATAGACCTCGACGGGACGCGGAGGTAAGTCCACCGCATTGCCCTCGCGAGCAGACTTGTAGGCGCGAACGCCATTGACCGAGATAGCCGAAAACGCCGGCGGCACCTGCATCTGCGGACCCAGCATGACGGCCAAGCGCTCACGGGCATAGGCAGGATCGCGGAGCTCGTTGGCAACAGTCACCGTGCGGACCGCCTCGCCCTCCGCATCATCGGTATTTGTCTCGGCGCCAAACGAGATGTCGGCGACATAGCTTTTGGTATCGAGGGTTAGCATGCCCAGCAGACGGGTGGCCTGGCCAACACCCACCACCATGACACCCGATGCCATGGGGTCGAGCGTGCCGGCATGGCCGACGCGCCGCTCATGGAGGGCGCGTCGGCATTGCGAAACCACGTCGTGGGACGTGCAGCCCACCGGCTTATCGACGGCGAGCAGCATATTCAGTTGAGAAGGCGTACGACGAGCCATGTACCATCCAAAAAGTTAAAGCTCGACGGTCACCGAAGCGGGATCCTCCCCTACCAGTTCGGCCAGCATGGGAAGTGCCACGGTGAGCGTCTCGAGAATCGTTCCGTTGTTGGAGAAACCGGCGGCAGCGGGATGTCCGCCTCCGCCAAAAGCAGCAGCGATCTCGGACACGTTGAGGTCGCCCTTGGAGCGCAGGTTGCCGCGCACCTTGGTATCGCCTTCAATGCCCTTCAGGAACAGACAGACCTCGACGCCCATCACCGAGCGCACCACATCGACCAGGCCGTCGCACTCATCCGAGGTGACACCGCAAGCCTCAAGGTCACTCTGGTACGCGTAACTATACGCGACGCGCCCGTGGGCCACCGTCTTGATGCGGCCCATAACGATGGACTTGAGGTGCAAAAACTCAACGCGCATGCTCTGGTAGACCTCGAGCGCCACACGCGCCGGATCGGCACCGTGGGCAACCAGACGCGAGGCTGCATGGAACGCGGCGGCATCGGCGTTTTGGTACTGAAAACGGCCGGTATCGGTAACCAAGCCACACAGCAGGCAGGTCGCAACGCCATCACGTGCGACAATGCCGCAATTGTCCAAGAAGCGGTCGATGATCATGGCGCAGGCTGCAGCTTCGACGCGCCTCAGGCTGAGCTCGGCAAACTCCTCGCGCGCCGGATGGTGATCGAAGCACACCACATGCTTGGAGCGACGAAGCACCTCGGCGGAATTATTGAGACGCTCGACGACCGGTACGTCCACCGAGATGAACAGGTCCGGATTGCCGGTATACGCAGATGCCGGTACCAGGCAATCAGAGCCTTCCATAAAGCGGTAGATGCGCGGAACCGGGTCATCATCTGCCAGCAGCAGGGCAATGTCCTTGTTGGGGAAAAACTTCATAAGCGAGAGGCCCAGACCCAGCACGGAGCCCAGGGCGTCGCCATCGGGAGAAGTGTGTCCCGAAATCGCAATGGAGGACGCACCCTCGATGAGCTCGAGGATGCGTCGCTGAATATCTGCAGACTCGCACGCGGCGAGGTCGGCGGAATTAGTCATCTAAAGCTGCCTCCTGGGCGGCATCCGCTATCGGATAGCCGTCCTCGTCCTTTTCGATCGCAAGCGTGGCGGGAACGTTTTCCAGCGCACGCGTGATGCGCTCGGCCTCATCGGTCGAGCGATCGATGCGAAAATCGAGCTCGGGCGTAACACGCCAATCGAGCGAGCGAGCCAACAGGCTGCGAATACGGCCCTTGGCGCTTGCGAGCGCCTCCATGACCTCGTCGTAGCGGCTCGCATCGCACGACACGTACACACGCGCGAACGAACGGTCCACCGCGACCTCGACCGCGGTCAAAGTAACCAGGTCGAGACGCGGATCGGAAACCTCAAAGAGCAGGATATAACCGAGCTTCTCGCGAAGCTGCTCGCCCAGACGGCGGGTTGCCTGCGTTTGCTTCATAGCGCTACCCCCTACTCGGTACGGGCAACCTGGTCGATGCGGTAACCCTCGATCTGGTCGCCGGGCTTGATGTCCTGGAAGTTCTCCAGGCCAATGCCGCCCTCGGAACCGCTCTTGAGGCTCTTGGCCTCGTCCTTGTAGTGGCGCATCGATGCGATCTTGCCGTTGAAGACCACGATGCCGTCACGCACCAGACGCACGGAATCGGTCGCGGCGATCTCGCCCTCCTCGACGCGGACACCGGCGGCGATACCGACTTTGGGCACCTTGAAGGTGTCCAGGACGGTCGCGGTACCCGTGGAGACCTCGACCTCGGTGGGCTTGAGCATGCCGATACGGGCAGCGTCGAGCTCCTCGAGGCACTTGTAGATGACGTCGTAGCAACGGATCTCGACGCCCTCGCGCTCGGCGGCGGAGCGGGCCTTACCGTCGGGACGGACGCCAAAGCCGATGATGATGGCGTTGGAGGCGTCGGCCAGGACGACGTCGGTCTCGTTGATGGCACCAACGGCGGAGTGGATCGTGTTGATGCGGACCTCGGACTGATCCATCTTGTCGAGCGAGTCCTGAAGGGCCTCGATGGAACCCTGGACGTCGGCCTTGATGATCAGGTTGAGCTCCTTGACCTCAGCGTCGGCGATGGTCTCGAAGAGGTTCTCGAGCGTGACGTGCTTCACGCGGCTCTGCTCCTCGATACGGGCCTTGAGCGAACGCTCGTCGGCAAGGGCGCGAGCCTCGCGCTCGTCCTCGAACACGCGGAACTCGTCACCGGCGTTGGGCACGGACTGCAGGCCCAGGATCTCGACGGCGTCGGAGGGACCGGCCTCGGTGACGGCGCGACCCTTGGGGTCAAGCATGGCGCGGACGCGGCCGTAGGTAAGGCCGGCGACCAGCGTATCGCCCACGTGCAGGGTACCGCGGGTCACAAGCACGGTAGCGACCGAGCCGCGGCCCTTGTCGAGCTTGGCCTCGAGGACGTTGCCGGAGGCAAAGGTGTCCGGGTTGGCCTTGAGCTCGAGCACGTCTGCCTGAAGCAGCACGGTCTCCAGAAGGTCGTCGATACCGATCTTCTGCTTCGCCGAGATGTTGACGAACATGTTCTGTCCGCCCCACTCCTCGGGGATGACACCGTACTCGGTGAGCTCCTGGCGTACGCGGTCGGGGTTGGCGCCCGGCTTATCGATCTTGTTGACGGCGACGACAATGGGTACGCCGGCGGCCTTGGCGTGGTTGATCGACTCGACGGTCTGGGGCATGACGCCGTCGTCGGCAGCCACGATTAGAATGACGATATCGGTCACCTTGGCACCACGGGCACGCATGGCCGTAAAGGTGGCGTGACCCGGGGTATCGATGAAGGTGATCTTGCGGTCGTTGATCATAACCTGCGAAGCGCCGATTGCCTGGGTAATGCCGCCCGCCTCGCCGGCAGCGACACCGGTGTGACGGATGGCGTCGAGGAGGCTCGTCTTGCCGTGGTCGACGTGACCCATGACGGTGACGACCGGGGCGCGCGGCTTAAGGTCGGCGGGATCGTCGTAGAACGAGAAGGTGTTCTCCTCCTCGGGGGTGATGATCTTGATCTGACGGCCCAGGTCGTCGGCAACGAGCTCGACGAGGTCGTCGGACATGGACTGCGTCATGGTGAGCGGCGTGCCCAGCAGGAACAGGCGCTTGATGATGTCGTTGGCCGGAACGTCGAGCGCCTCGGCGAGCTCCTGGACGGTAACGCCCTGGGAGACCTTGATGGCGTCGAGCTCCTCGGGGTTCACGCCCTGGGCCAACGCCTCCTCTATCTTGCGCTCCTCCTGAGCCTTGGCAGCCTCGCGCTCGCGCTTCTCCTTGCGCTTCTTGCGGCGACCGGTGGACTCGCGAGAGGCCTCCTCGACGGCGGCACGAGCCTCCTCGAGCACCTTCTCGCGGCTGTACTCCTCGGCCTCGCGAGCCATGCGGCTATAGTGGTCCTCTTCGTTGCTGTGACCGCCCTTGCGCTTCTTGCCCTTGCCCTGCTTATCGGGGTTGGGGAAGTCCATGCCGGCAGCGACGTTGTTGCTGGCGTTGGTGCGATGGCTGTGCGGACGGCTCTCGGAGGCATTGCGCTCGGAGTTGTTGTCGGAGGCGTTACGATCGTTACGACGGCCACCGCGGCGGTCGTTGTTGCCGCCACGACGGTTACCGCGCTCAGCGGCGCGCTCGGCCTTGGCCTTGTCCTCGGCGTCCTTCTTCTCCTTGAGCACGGTCTCCTGTGCGGCGATCTGGTCAAGCAGCGAACGGAAGCGCGAACCGGAGTCGGAAGCGGGAACGGCGCGGCGCTGGGCCTCGCGGGCAGCCTCCTCCTTCTCGCGGGCAAGGCGCTCCTGCTCGGCCTTCTTCTTGGCCTCGGCCTCGGCGCGGGCAGCCTCCTCGGCGGCCTGGGCTGCGGCAAACTGGCGGCGCTCCTCCTCGCGGGCCTTCTCGGCGGCGATGCGCTCGCGCTCGGCCTCGGCGGCGCGAGCGGCCTCCTCGGCGGCAGCTGCCTGCTCCTCGGCCTGCTTGGCGGCCTCGACTTCCTGAGCGCGGGCCTCGATCACCGAGGCGAGCTGCTTGCGGACCATGGCGACATAGGCGTCCTCCAGAGTGGAGGAAGCGGACTTAGCGGGAATCTTCATATCGGCAAGATGACCCATCAGTTCCTTGGAGGTCATGCCGAACTCTTTGGCCAGGGTGGACACACGGACTTTTGCCATATGACTTCACCTACCCTTTCTGGCACCTTGGGTGCCTAGAGACTGAACGAGCGTGGGAGATGCGCCGGGACCCGCCCGGCGCGACCGCGCGCTAGATCAGGTCCTCCGCATCATCGAAGGCGTCGGTGTCGTGGACACCGCAGAAACGGGAGCCGGGACGAGCCTGGTTGCGGCACTGGATGCCGTCCTCGGACACGTACTCGCAGCGGCGGACGTCCTCGTCCTCCTCGTCACCGATCAGGTCGGCGGCGGGCTCCTCGTGAACGGGAACGTTCTTGAGGATGTCGGCGGCAAGCGTCTCGGACTTGATGTCGATGTGCCAGCCGGTCAGGCGCGCAGCGAGGCGGGCGTTCTGGCCTTCCTTGCCGATGGCGAGGGACAGCTGGTCGTCGGGGACGATGACGCCGGCGTAGGCCTTCTCCTCGTCGATGAGGACGCGGGTGACCTTAGCGGGCGACAGGGCGTTGGCGACGTAGACGGCAGGATCGGCATCCCACAGGATGACGTCGACGCGCTCGCCACGGAGCTCGCCCACGACAGCGCGAACACGGCTGCCCTTGGGGCCGACGCAGGCGCCCACGGGATCCAGGCGGTCGTCGAGCGAGTGGACGGCAACCTTGGAACGCTGGCCGGGCTCGCGGGCGATTGACTTGATCTGGACGGTGCCCTCATAGATCTCGGGCACCTCCTGCTCAAACAGACGACGCATGAGCTCGGGGTGGGTACGGGAGATGACAATCGGCGGACGGCTGTGCTCGCCACGAACCGGCTGCAGGTTGGAGTTGGGGTCGCGAACGTCGATGATCACGGCCTTGATGTGCTGGTTGTGCAGGTAGCGCTCGCCCATCGGACGCTCGTTGCGCTCGTTCTCGTAACGACGCTGATCGAAGTGCGGCAGCTCGGCCTCGACGCCCTCGCGGATCTTGACGATCGTGAAGTCGGGCGTAGACTGCAACACGGTACCGCTGATGAGGTCACCGATACGGCCAGAGAACTCCTCGTAGATCTGCTCGCGGGCGGAGTTACGCACGATGGCGTTGATCTCGGCCTTGGCGTGCTGGGCGGCGATGCGGCTCGTGTTCTTGGGGGTGACGTCGATCTCCTCGAACTCGGTGAAATTGCCCTCCTCGTCCATGGAATCGTCGATCGGCTCCAGGCGGTAGACGTAGATCTTGCCGGTGGTGCGGTCGATGGTCACCTTGGCGCCCCACTCAAGATGCAGGATCTCGGCATAGCTCTTGGCAAGCGACTGCTCCAGGCGGTCGATCAGGTAGAGCTGGTCGATGTGCTTCTCCTGGCAAAGCTCCATCAGGGCGGACATCATGTCGGATGCTGCCATCTTACTTTCCTTCCTTCGCGGGCTTGAAGTCGTAGGTGGGCTTCAACTTGCACTTTTTAACATCAGAGAAATCGAGGGTAACGGACTCGCCGTCCTCGAGCTCGAGGGTCACGTCGGTCTCGGTCGCGGCGGCAATCTTGCCGGCGTACTTGCGACGACCCTCGGTGGCGGTGGAGGTGAGCTCACAGTTCTCGCCCACAAAGCGGGCAAAGTCACACGGGCGGCGCAGCGGGCGCGCCATGCCCGGGCTCGACACCTCAAGCGTGTAGCTCGAAGAGATAGGGTCGAGCTCCTCAATCACATCGCCGACCCACTTGGTGTTGGCCGTGACGTCGTTGAGAGACAGGCTCTGACCCGCGGCACCCTCGATACGCACGCGCACGCAGGGGGCCTTAGTGGCACCCACGAGCTCGACGTCGACGATGTCGACATCGTGCTGGGGAGCGACGGCCTCAAGTGCGTCGATGATCGCCTGCTCGGTCTTGGTCTTGACCATTGCGGCACCTCCATCCATACAAAAAAGAAGCGGGGCCGAAACCCCACTTCTTTCAATTACAACTTCATTTGCAAACAAACTATACCAATAGCTGCGGAAACGTGCAAGCACAGTACGAATCTGCAGGTCAGCGTGCGCACAGGTTCTCCACAAGAATAGGACAATTGACCGAGGAGCCCCATGCGACGCACCCCCAACAGCCCCAAAACGGGCCATTCGTCCCAATCCACGGGCCCGTTCGGACCCCAAGGGCATTCCTCCCCGAGCCCCAATCGATCAGACTTACGCTAAGGGACATTCTGTAACAAGCCGGCCAGCAAGTCGCACAACGACAAACCTATTCAAATCCTGTACGGCAAGGAGGCACCCATGAAACGCCTAGGCACCCTCTGCATAACTGCGCTCGCCATCGCAACGTGCTCTTTAGCCCTCGTGGGCTGCGGCAACACGAATGGTAAAACCGGAACATGCGAACCGAATCCTGGCAGCACCAAAGCCATCGAGAAAACGACGCCATCGGAGAGCTTCGACAAAATTAACGAAGACATCGTCGATCCCCAGGGACTGGGTCCCGACCCCCAAGAACAGTTCCCCATCGACCTTGAGGCAGACGAGAACGTCCATGTTACCTGCGTGGGCAAGGACACCGACGGCTACGGCGATGCCGTGCTGGTCTTTGAGGTGACAAACAACACCGATGTCGAC
>CATWVA010000026.1 GCA_958354105.1 uncultured Collinsella sp. | reverse complement strand
TGAACCCGGATATCTTGGTCCTCGACGAGCCTACCAATGGGCTCGACGAGGATTCATGCGACATCGTGGTCAACTTTCTACTGGCCTATGTTGCTGCCGGCAAGACGGTCTTGATGAGCACGCATCATCAAGATTTGGTGCGGCGCCTGGGTGCCCGCGCCATCTATATCGATCGATATCACCATGTGGTCGAGGCGCCTTCGCCGTCGTATGGAACCGAGAGCGGTGCTGCGGAATAGTTGCTGCGTAGAGGATGCGTAGCCGCCCGCGCGGCTTTGCCGTGATGGTATAGTTATCCAGGTTTTTTATGGGGGTTGCTATGCCAAGCTGGAACATTCATATCGCTCAAACGGAGCGCTTGCTGACACGTGCTAGCGTGCTTGCCGATAGCGTGCGCGACCGCAATGCCTTTTTGTTTGGCTGCGTGGTTCCGGACATCTTTGTGGGCTACATGGTTCCCGGCATTGCCGATCCCATCCCGTACCGCATCACGCACTTTGCTAAGCCCGAGCCTATCCCCAAACCACGCGAGCACGAGTTCTGGGATACCTATGTGACGCCGCTGCTTAAAGGCGCACCCGCGGGCGAACCTGCTGAGGCTACCTCGATTGTCGAGGAGCGCGAGCGACTGAACCGCGTGCACTATCCTCAGCGCTACAGGGATGCCGAGCCGGTTGTCGGTCCCGGCGCCTGTGAGTTCTCGCTTGCGTCCGAAGATGTGGCGCAGTCGCTGCTCGATTTAACGCTGGGCGTCTGGTCGCATCTGGTGGCCGACACGGTATGGAACACGCGTGTGAACCAGTATCTGGAAGCACACGGCGGCAAGCCGTGCGAGGAATTCCGCATTAAAAAGCAGGGCGATTTTGACTGGTTTGGCAAGACGCTGGGCATCGTTTCCATTCCGCGTGCGACCGATCGCCTCTATACCGCTGCGACGCGTTTTGGGCAGTATCCCATCCATAAAGAATATGTGCTCAAGACTATCGGCGTCATGCACGAGATTGTACGCGAAAACCCCGGCGAGCCCGATCATCCGCCGTATCGCCTGCTAACCGAGGAGTTTTTCGATGCAACGTTTACCGAGGTCATCGAGCTGACCGAGGCGGGATTTGCGGCTCGCGTTGCTGCTTCTGACGTTCCCGCAGTCCCCCTGATCGCTAGCTGCTAGCCGGCCGGCTTGACGGCGAACAGCTCATCCCAATCGACCAATAGCTCCCGCCGCAGGGCATCTTCGGTGGTGCGTTTCTGATCGGTCTTTGGGATGTAGGGGAGCCCTGCCTTTTTATGGATGAGTTCGGCGATGTTGTTAAAGCTCTTCGTGTCTTTGATTTGCTCATAGGTTATCTGGATAACGTCATAGCCCATGCTTGTGAGGGCGGTGGTGCGCTCGGCATCGGAGAGACTTGCGGCTTCGCCATCGTGGGCGGAGCGGCCTTGGCATTCCAAGATGACGCCCATGCTGTCGGTGTTGCTCTCTATGAGGATATCGGCGTAGCAGCAGGTTTTGTCATACAGTGAGCGCGCGGCGTCGCTGAGTGGGATGCGCACGTTGTTTGCGATGTTGATGCCCATGCCGCCCTCGTTGCGGGGGAGCGAGACAAGCATAGAGGCCTGTACTTCGAAGGGCGAGGCGGTCTGCCCCGTCATGTGCTCGGCCGCCCAGCGCAGTTGTTTAACGCCGCGCAGGCCTGCAGCCTGCTTGGCGAACGCGGCGATATCCGCCGCGCTGAGGAGCGGCGGGCGCTTCCACAAATTGGTGTCATTGCCCTTGGTGTCGACAACACGCTCCCAGCAGCAGTTGGGTGGAATGAGCTTAAGCGAAATAGCTTCATCAAGATGTTGTTGCGTTCGCTCGCAGGGCTTAAACACTGCAAAGGAGCCGCACATCTCGTAGCAAGCCATGAGTAGCTGGTTGCGTGAGACCTGCGTAGCAAGGCTGAGCAGCGTAAACTCGGGCGACGTGACATCAAATCCATGTTCAGTTTGCCTAAACGACCCGGGAGGCGGCTCTTGGGTCAGGAGGTGCGATTTAAACAGGCTTCGCGACCCGGATTGTGCTCGAGTGAATACAAACCTGTGAAGCGGTGCGTGAAGTAGGTCTTTTACAACTGCATGACTTCCGAGGCCGCAACATCTGCGATCCATATTGCCAAGGCTAATGGCGGGGTAAAGCCCTAATACCTGCGGCGGGATACAGTGATAGTAAAAAGCGGATTGACCGCATAGCGTCAGGTCCATGATATCCTCCTGGTCGAAATGTGCTTTTGGACCGTGCGATGCCAGCGTCAATTCGGAAGTATGCGGCAAAATCTGAACCCTGTGAGCAGACCTGGCTTTTGAGGCCAGTTTATCAGGCATTTTGTTGCGAAAAAACGGGGTGTGCTCGGAGGTCTCAGAATTTGCCGCATACTTCCGAAAACGCGGTCGATCTGGCTCTTGCTAAAACGATTTAGCAGCGTCGGGTAAGGTGTGGTTTCGCCATCGGGCGAACACTTTTAGCGCTTGGGACTTTATTTTTGGGCCTCGAAAGGTGGATTTCGCGCTTTTGGTAAAGAAATGGGTGCGTGTTTTGCCGTGTGCCGGCATTGACACAGAAAAAGGGCCCGAAAGGCGAAGCCTTCCGGGCCCTTTGCAATGCAAACATGCTTGCAAGTACGACTTAACGCACCTGAGCGACGTAAGCGACGTTGGTCGAGGAGACCTTGTCCTCGAGCTGGACGCTCATGCGGGGATCGCCGGCGGTAGCGACGGTCAAATCGCCAGCCTCGACGTAGCCGAGCTCCTTAGCGGTCTCGATCGCCTTGACGATCGTGCCGTTGACGGTGCCCTGGGTAATCTCGGCCTGGTGCGGGATAACGCCCCAGTACATGATCATCTGCTGGACGGCCCACTCGTGGCGGGAGAACGCGCAGATCGGCATGTTGGGACGGAAGTGCGAGATCAGGCGAGCGGTACGACCGGTGGTCGTCGGCGCGGTGATGCACTTGGCGCCAACGGTGGTAGCCATGTTCACAGCGGACATACCCACAACGTTGTTGACAACGCGGGTGCCGTGAGCATCGGCCGGAACCTCGAGCGGAGCGTGGGCCGGGAGGTACTTCTCGGTCTCGAGAGCAATGCTGGCCTGCATCTTAACGGCCTCGACCGGGTACTTACCGGCAGCGGACTCGCCGGACAGCATGACGGCGTCGGTGCCGTCATAAATGGCGTTAGCAACGTCGGCAACCTCGGCGCGCGTCGGGCGCGGGTTCTGCTGCATGGAGTCGAGCATCTGCGTAGCGGTGATGACGGGCTTGTAGGCCGCGTTGCACTTGGCGATGATCTCCTTCTGGATGTGCGGAACGAGCTCGGGCTTGATCTCGATGCCCAGGTCGCCACGGGCGACCATGATGCCGTCAGAAGCCTCGAGAATCTCGTCGAAGTTCTCGACGCCCAAGGCGCACTCGATCTTCGGGAAGATCGTCACGTGCTCGCCGCCGTTCTCGCGGCAAAGCTCGCGGATGCCGCGGACGGACTCGCCGTCACGGATGAAGGAAGCGGCGATGTAGTCGATGTTCTCGGTCAGGCCAAAGAGGATGTCCTGACGATCGCGCTCGGTGATGGCGGGCAGCGAGATGTTGACGTTGGGCATGTTGACGCCCTTGCGCTCGCCGATCAGGCCGTCGTTCTTAACGACGCAGGTCATGTCCTGGCCACTGACGGACTCGACCTCGAGGGCAACCAGGCCGTCATCGATCAGGATGAGGGAGCCCTTCTCGACCTCGGAGGGCAGAGCCAGGTAGTCGAGGGAGATGTGCTCAGCGGTGCCGTGGAAATCCTCGGACGTGGGCTGAGCGGTGACGACGATCTTATCGCCGGTCTTGACGGCAACCTTCTTGCCGTCGACCAGAAGGCCGGTGCGGACCTCGGGGCCCTTGGTGTCGAGCAGGATGCCGACAGGCAGACCGAGCTCCTTGGAAATACGGCGGACGCGCTCGATGCGACCGTGGTGCTCGTCGTAGGAGCCGTGCGAGAAGTTAAAACGGGCGACGTTCATGCCCGCCTTGATCATCTCGCGGATGGTCTCGTCGCTATCGCAGGCGGGACCCATGGTGCATACAATCTTAGTGCGCTTGTACATTCAGACCTCCATCTGACATCGTCTTGCGCTGATAGATAAACCATAAGAAATAAAACCGAGATGATTATAACGAAATGCCGACCGAATACCCCAAAAAATCGACCGTATGCCGAAATGGAAGTTCATTTTTTGCGGGAAAAACGGTATATGGAAAATCTTTACCAACCACTCCAACCGCTGCTATCTGGGCGATATGTCAGTTTGGCGATGTGCCGAAGAAAAAACGTTTTACCAATGTTGAGCATCACACGGTCTGCACCGTTGCGTGCGGACCATATTTCCAAACCGATTGTTTTGGCTAGACGCGTCGCTTTGGGGTACCATAGCTCCACTATCAACTGCCGCTCAGCACGGCAGCCTTGATGAGCCCTTGCCCTTCTCCTGGGAATTATGATCGGGCATCAATCTGCTGAGTGGCCCGAATCCCAGGAGGGGACTCTATATGCAAAAGGAATACCTGTCCGCCGCGGCGGAGGTGCTCAGCGACCAAGGCGTCGATGAGAACCTCGGCCTGAGCACCGGTGAGGCGTCGTCGCGCCTCGCCAAGACAGGCCCTAACAAGCTCGAGGAAGCCGAGAAGACGCCGCTGTGGAAGCGTTTCTTTGAGCAGATGGCCGACCCCATGGTCATCATGCTGATCGTTGCCGCCGTCATCAGCGCGCTCACGGGCATGGTCAAGGGCGAGCCCGACTTTGCCGATGTCGTCATCATCATGTTCGTCGTTATCGTCAACTCGGTGCTGGGCGTGGTCCAGGAAGCCAAGAGCGAGGAGGCCCTCGAGGCCCTGCAGGAGATGAGCGCGGCGCAGTCCAAGGTACTGCGCGACGGCAAGCTCGTGCATCTGCCGAGCGCCGAGCTCGTGCCCGGCGACGTGATCATGCTCGAGGCGGGCGACTCCGTCCCGGCTGACTGCCGCGTGCTCGAGAGCGCCACGATGAAGATCGAAGAGGCTGCACTCACCGGCGAGTCCGTGCCCGTAGAGAAGCACGCCAACGTGATCGAGCTTGCCGCGGGCACCGATGACGTGCCGCTCGGCGATCGCAAGAACATGTGCTACATGGGTTCCACCGTGGTGTACGGCCGTGGCCGCGCCGTCGTGGTCGGTACCGGCATGGACACCGAGATGGGCAAGATTGCCGGCGCCCTGGCCGAGGCCAAGGAAGAGCTCACGCCGCTGCAGGTGAAGCTTGCCGAGCTCAGCCGCATCCTCACCATCATGGTGATTATCATCTGCGTCGTGATCTTTGGCGTTGACATCCTCCGTCACGGCGTGGGCAACGTCCTTACCGACCCGACCGCCCTGCTCGATACCTTTATGGTCGCCGTCTCGCTCGCCGTCGCCGCCATCCCCGAGGGCCTGGTCGCCGTCGTGACCATCGTGCTGTCGCTTGGCGTGACCAAGATGGCCAAGCGCCAGGCGATTATCCGCAAGCTCTCTGCCGTCGAGACCCTCGGCTGCACGCAGACTATCTGCTCCGACAAGACCGGCACCCTTACCCAAAACAAGATGACCGTCGTCAAGCACGAGCTCGCCGCGCCTAAGGAGAAGTTCCTGGCCGGTATGGCGCTGTGCTCCGATGCCCAGTGGGACGAGGAGCTGGGCGAGGCCGTGGGCGAGCCGACCGAGTGTGCGCTCGTCAACGATGCCGGCAAGGCGGGCCTCACTGGCCTGACTGCCGAACATCCGCGCGTGGGCGAGGCCCCGTTTGACTCGGGCCGCAAGATGATGTCCGTGGTCGTCGAGACCCTGGACGGTGAGTACGAGCAGTACACCAAGGGCGCGCCCGACGTGGTGATCGGCCTGTGCACCCATATCTACGAGGGCGATAAGGTCGTCCCCCTGACCGAGGAGCGCCGTGCCGAGCTCCTGGCCGCTAACAAGGCCATGGCCGACGAGGCCTTGCGCGTGCTGGCGCTGGCAAGCCGCACCTACACCGAGGTCCCGAGCGACTGCAGCCCCGCTGCGCTCGAGCACGATCTGGTCTTCTGCGGCCTGTCCGGCATGATCGACCCTGTCCGCCCCGAGGTCGCCGACGCCATCCGCGAGGCCCACGATGCCGGTATTCGCACCGTCATGATCACGGGTGACCATATCGACACCGCCGTGGCCATTGCCAAGCAGCTGGGAATCGTCACCGATCGCAGCCATGCCATCACCGGTGCCGACCTCGATCGCATGAGCGACGAGGAACTCGACGCGCACATCGAGGACTACGGCGTGTACGCCCGCGTCCAGCCCGAGCACAAGACCCGCATCGTCGAGGCCTGGAAGTCGCGCGACCAGATCGTGGCCATGACGGGCGACGGCGTCAACGACGCCCCGTCCATCAAGCGCGCCGACATCGGCGTGGGCATGGGCATCACCGGCACCGACGTTACCAAGAACGTTGCCGACATGGTGCTTGCCGACGACAACTTCGCCACCATCATCGGTGCTTGCGAAGAGGGCCGCCGCATCTACGACAATATCCGCAAGGTCATCCAGTTCCTGCTTTCGGCTAACCTTGCCGAGGTGTTCTCGGTGTTTATCGCCACGCTCATCGGCTTTACCATCTTCCAGCCGGTGCAGCTGCTGTGGGTGAACCTGGTCACTGACTGCTTCCCCGCGCTCGCGCTGGGCATGGAGGATGCCGAGGGCGACATCATGAAGCGCAAGCCGCGCAACGCCAAGGATGGTGTCTTTGCCGGCAATATGGGCCTGGACTGCGTGGTCCAGGGCTTGATCATCACCGTGCTGGTGCTGGCGAGCTTCTTTGTGGGCGTGTACTTTGACATGGGCTACATCCACATCGCCGATATGATCGCCGGCAATGCCGACGAGGAAGGCGTGATGATGGCCTTCATCACGCTCAACATGGTCGAGATCTTCCACTGCTTCAATATGCGCAGCCGTCGTGCGTCGCTGTTTAGCATGAAGAAGCAGAACAAGTGGCTGTGGGCTTCGGCCGCGCTGGCGCTGGTACTGACGGTTATCGTGACCGTTCAGCCGACGCTTGCCGAGATGTTCTTTGGTCCCGTGACGCTTGAGCTCAAGGGCGTTGTCGCCGCTCTGGGCCTTGCCTTCCTGATCATTCCGTTGATGGAGATCTACAAGGCGATCATGCGCGCAGTGGAGAAGGAGTAACGCTCTCGTCCGGGCCCGCCCCACGCCCTTTCTCCCTCACTGGTCCTCGCGCTTCGCGCTGCGGGATCGTTCGGGAGAAAGGGCTTCCGGGGCGGGCCCTGCGGTATCCTTGCTGGCTTTTCTCCCGTACGGATGATAAGGGCTGAGGGAAAGTTTGTGAGCTGGTCGGGCTTTGCCCGGCCAGCTCTTTTTGATTTAAAATACCTGCTCAGTTGTGATTTGTGGTGCTGGGAGGCGCTTGTGGGCAAGGCTAAGGCTAAGGCGAAGAAAAAGACGACGGGGGCGCGGGCTAAGCGCGATCGTCGTCGGAAGCTTGCGACCGAAGCTCCCGCGTCTGCCGAGGAGCTGCTGGCAAGCGTGCCGGGACTCGATGCGCTGCAGGATGTTCCGGCGTTCGACGATCTGCCGGTCGATGATGCTCAGCGGGCTGCCTTCGATGATTTTTGTGCTCGGGCCGAGGAGCCCGAGCAGATGCAGCTTGGTGCCGTGGTGCGCCTGGATCGTGGGTTTCCGCTGGTGGCGACTGCCGATGACACCTTTCGTGCCGAGCATGCCGTGGGGTTTGCCAAGTCGCGTGGCGAGGACGAGGTTCTGCTGCCCGCCGTGGGCGACCGCGTGGCGGTGCGTCGTGCGCCCGGGCACGACATGGGCGTGATCGAGTGCGTGCTGCCACGCCGCACGAGTTTTGAGCGCTGGCGCGGACGCGCTCGCGGCGAGCGTCAGGTGCTTTGCTCCAACGTGGATAGCGTGCTGATCGTGCAGGCGCTCGGCGCCGGCGAGGTACTGCTCGACCGCGTGGCGCGCTCGCTGGTGTTGGCACTCGACTGCGATGCCGAGCCGGTGGTGGTACTCACCAAGGCCGACCGCTGCGACGCCGATGAGCTCGAGCGCGATCTGGACCGTGTGCACCGCTTGGTGGGTCCGGACGTGCGCGTGATCGTGACGTCCTCTGCCGAGGGTCGTGGCCTGGACGAGGTGCGCGCCTGCGTGCCCGCCGGGAGCTGCGCCATGATCTTGGGTGAATCGGGTGCTGGCAAGTCGACGCTGCTCAACGCGCTGCTGGGTCACGATACGTTGGCGACCGGTGGCGTACGTGAGCGCGATGACCAGGGTCGCCACACCACGGTCGCGCGCGTGATGGTGGCGCTGCCGGGCGAAGCCGGCGTTATTGCTGACGCGCCGGGCCTGCGCAGTCTGCCGCTCGTGGGGCATGAGCGGGGCTTGGCACGCGCGTTTCCCGAGATCGTCGAGGCGTCGCGTGCGTGCCGGTTTGGCGACTGCACGCATACCCACGAACCGGGCTGCGCCGTTCGCGAGGCCGAGGATGCCGGGCAAATCGACAGCCTGCGCCTGGAGACGTTCCAAAACCTGGCGTCATCCATGCGTGTGAGTGCTCAGATGCTCGATCCCGATGTCCATCTGTAATTGAATCTACCTATGACAGCCGTCTCCCAATGGTACGGGAGGCGGCTTTTTTATTGCCGATGCGCCCCTAAACGTGCGTTTTGCTGACGTGCTGACCAAAACCTTGCCACGAGCTTGACGGGCCGGTCAGCTTTTGGTCGGCAATTGGTTTGACACTCAAAACCAAGATCGCGATCGCACCGTTTTGCTGCTTGCCCGCTCGGACAATGGTGCTACGGGCATCCGCCCGGTGCTACCTTGAGAGGAGCGGCCGTGAACAAGAGCAAGCGCATCGCCATCAGTCTAATCGCGGGTGTGCTCGCCGCGCTGCTCTGCATGGTCTACGCATCGTCGATTCGCTCGCAGGCTGAGCAGGTCCAGGCCGAGACGCTGGCCAAGTATGGCGGCGATCGCGTCGAGGTGTGCGTCGCGGCGCGTGATATCGATGCGGGCGAGACCCTCGACGAGACCAATGTCATAACCCAGGAATGGCTGGCGAGCCTGTTGCCGCGCGATGCGGCGACCGAGCTGCGCCAGGTGCGCGGCGACGTGACGACCTCGCGCATCCCTAAAAATGCCGTGATTTGCAATGTCTACACCAAGGCCGAAACCCACACGCTCGAGGTGCCCAAAGGCAAGGTCGCCGTTTCGGTGGCGGTCGATGCCGAGCATTCGGTCGGGGGCGCCACGGGCGTGGGCAGCTACGTGGACGTGTACGTGCAAAAGGACGGCGTGACCGATCGGCTGTGCGGCGCGCGCGTAATCGATACCAGCGAAGATGCCGGCGCCACGCGTGAAGGCAAGATCGAATGGGTGACGCTGGCGGCCGACCCCGAAGACGTTAAGGAATTGCTGGGGGCCTCGGGTAAGGGGACGGTCAGTTTGACGATTCCCGCCACGGTGCGCGACAAAAAGAGCGGAGGCGACGAGTGATGAAAGCGATCTGGCTTGCATGCTGCGCGTGCGGTGATTACGGATTGCTGCAGCGGGAAGTCGAGGGCCGCGATGCGGGCGCGCAAGTGCTTCGCGTGGGCGACCTGGATGGGCTGGTATCCATGGCACGGGCGTTTCCGTCGCGTCGCGGGGCGGCGATTATCGCGGCAGCCCTGTTCGATGCCGAAGACGTGCGAAAGACCGTTGCGCGCCTGACGGCCGAGGGCCGCGTGAGCCGCGTGGTCGTACTGATAGAGACGCTCGATCCTTCGGATATCGAGGGGCTGTTTCGCGCAGGGGCGACCGAGGTTATCGCTGCGCGTAGCATATGCGGCAACGGGCGCGCGGGCGAGGGAACGGTTGACTACGACCGGTGTCTGATGATTGAGCCCGATGCTTTTGTTGATAGGGAACCCGGGGCGCCTCGCGCTACAAGAGGCCCGCGTGTTGATGATTATGGAAAAGCGGAAGCCGAGCATGGTCGGTGTCCCCGGGATCCCCTTGCATACGATGAAGTCGGAGAGCCGGTGCCGTATGGCGAGGATCTTTTGGATGCTGATATGGGATACGTGCATGGCGTGAGCCTGGTCGATGAGCTCGACGAGGTGGAGGGGCTTGCCGGGAACGACAATGTTCGTGTCGATGCGACCGTGAAGTCTCCAGACTCGGTCCCGCAGACCGAGCAACCTGCCATGCCGGCTTGGGCGCAGCATATGAGCGCTGCCGGGGAGACGGGGACGTTGCCGTCCGTGCCCGCGTCGCCTGCCCCCGCGCCGCCGGCGGATGCCGCCGCTCCGTCGCATCGAGCTCCGGTTGTCTGCGCCGTCTCGGGTTCGGGCGGTTGCGGCAAGTCGACGATCGTCGCCGCCATGTCGCACGCGGCGTCGCTGCTGGGCCTGCGTGCTGCCGTGCTCGACTTGGACCTGATGTTTGGAAACCTCTACGACCTGTTGGGCGCCGATGCCCCGCATGACATGGCGACGCTTATCGAGCCATCGGCTGCGGGCGCACTCGCCGAATCGGACATCGTGGCCGCCTCGATGCGCGTGGCCCCGGGCGTCACGCTTTGGGGCCCGGTCGCCGCGCCCGAACAGGCCGAGCTCATGGCGCGTCCGGTGGAGCTGCTGCTTGACGTCTTGCGCCGCGAATCCGACGTGGTGCTTGTCGACACCTCGGTCTTTTGGGGTGACGCCGTGGCGGCCGCGGTGGCGGCAAGCGACCGCTGCCTGGTCGTGGGCGATCAATCGGTGTCATCTGCGACGTCCGCGGCACGCGTTATCGAACTGGCGAGCCGTGTGGGCGTGCCGCGTACGCGCATGAGCGCCGTATTCAACCGGTTTGGCGCGCGCGGCGCCGACGAGGATGTCGCCATGCGCTTTGAGATTACCTGCGCGTTGAGCTCCAAGATTCGCATTGCCGACGGCGGGCAGGACTTGACGGCGCTCATGGCATTCGGCCGTGCTGACGAGGCGGTGGGCCAGACCAGCGCTTTTGCCACCAGCGTGCGCGAAGCCACGCGCGAGATGCTCGTGGAGCTGGGCTGCGCCGTCGGTCCCTGGAGTGACATGGTCACCGACCGCGCGACGCGCACCGAGCGCCCACGTATCCGTCTTCCCTGGTCGCGCGAGGGTGATTCGCGATGAGCTTGCAAACAAGGATTAAGGAAGCCGGTGCGGCCGCGGCGGCGGCGCCTGTTGATGCGGGGCGCCACCGTGCCGTCAAGCGCCGCACCAAGCGCGCCGTGATGGACCGCATGGGCTATGACGAGGTGGCGCGTATCAGCGCATACATCGATCCGGCGCGCGCCCGCTCGGAATTGCGTCCTGCGGTGGAGGCGGCGCTCAACGTGGAGGAGCCGGGCGACCTGGCGACGCCCGAGCGCGAGACCATCATCGACGAGATCTTGGACGACGTGGTGGGCCTGGGCCCGCTGCAGCCGCTCATCGAGGACGACACCGTCACCGAGATCATGGTCAACGGTTGCCGCTCGGCTTTCTTTGAACGCGGCGGCGTCTTATATCCCATCGAGCATGCATTTGAGGATGACGAGCAGATCCGCGTGCTCATCGACCGCATCATCTCGCCGCTGGGCAGGCGCATCGACGAGCGCAGTCCCATTGTCAACGCCCGCCTCAAGACGGGCTATCGCGTCAACGCGGTGATCCCGCCCGTGGCGATTGATGGACCAATCCTCACCATCCGCAAGTTCTCAGATCGCATCTGTTCGTTGGACGAGCTTGTGGGCCTGGGGTCGCTGCCGCTTTGGTATGCGCAACTGCTGTCCTGTGCGGTGTCTCTGCGTCAAGATCTGGCGGTTGCGGGTGGCACGGGATCGGGCAAGACCACGCTGCTCAACGCGCTGTCGTGCGAGATATCCACCGGCGAGCGCATCGTGACGATCGAAGACTCCGCCGAGCTCAAGTTTGCGCATCACCCGCATGTGGTTCGCCTGGAGGCGCGCGAGGCTTCAATTGAGGGCGAGGGCGCGGTGACAATCCGCGATCTGGTGACCAACGCCCTGCGCATGCGTCCCGACCGTATTGTGGTGGGTGAGGTGCGCGGTGCGGAATGTTGCGACATGCTGCAGGCCATGAACACCGGGCACGACGGATCGCTCACCACGCTTCATGCGGGCACCGAGCAGGAGACCGTGGTACGTTTGACGCTGCTTGCGCGCTATGGCATCGATCTGCCGAGCGAGCTTATCGAGGAGCAGATTGCCATGGCGCTCGACGGCATCGTGATGTCCGAGCGTCATGCGGACGGCAGGCGTTTCGTGTCCTCCTATTCGGGGGTGCGACGCGGCACGTCAGGCGGCGTGGAGCTTGAGCGCTACGTGACGTTCGATGCCGCCACGCGCACCTGGACGCTCGATCGCGAGCCTCCGTTTATCGCGGAGGGCCTGCGCTCGGGAACGCTCACACAAGAGGAGGTGGACGAATGGAGATCGTTGTGCCCCTCGTCGTAGGGGGCTTGACAGGGCTTTCTGCCGCGGTGGCGTGCGGGGCGGAGCCTCGTGTGTCGCGCGTGCCGCCGGCGGAACTGGTCAGTCATGCGCTTGAGTCGGTTGCCGAGAGGCTGCCGCGCGAGTTGGTAGAAAACGACCTGCTAAAAAAGATTGCCCGCTCCTGGGCGGCGCTGGTTCCAGCACATCGCCTTGGCCTTGTTATCGAGGATGACGAGGCGCGCCTGGCATGCTTGCTGCTATCGAGTGGTGTCTGCGGCATTGCCCTGACTGTCGTATCGCTGTCGCCCATCGGCTTTGTCCTGGGGCTGCTCGCACCGTTTGGCGTAGGCGCCGCTCGCGACACCTTCGACCGTCGCCGCGAGCAACACGATGTGGAAGAAGCCATGCCCGAGGCCTTTACGGCGCTCTCTATGTCGCTCGCCTCGGGTCATTCGCTGGCCCAGGGCATGAGGTTTGTGGGAACTCACGCGCAAGAGCCGGTGCATACCGAGTTTTTGCGCGTGGCGACGGCGATCGACTGCGGCGTCTCGGCGACTGATGCGTTGGATGACCTACTCGACCGTATCGATGCCCCCGGCCTTTCGCTTGTCACCTTGGCGCTCAAGGTGTCGCAGCGAACCGGTGCCCCGCTTGCCGACCTGTTGTCCGAGGCGTCGAGCATGGTGGGGGAGCGCATTGAGCTCAAGCGCCGCTTGGACGTCAAGACATCGCAGGCTCGTATGTCGGCACACATGGTCTCGGCGATGCCGGCGGGTATGTGCGCGGTGCTGGCGCTGCTTTCGGCCGACTTTCGCCGCGGCCTTGCAACGCCGGCGGGTGCCGGTGCCGTGGTACTGGGACTTGCCCTCAACGCCGTCGCCCTGGTGGTCATCCGACGCATTATGCGGGTGGAGCTATGAGCGCCCTGGTCGGGGTCGCGGCATGCCTGTGCGCGCTCAGCGTGTTTATCGTGACAGGGCTCAATCGTGCGGACGCATGCAAGATCGCCCAGGTCTGCAAACGCGAGGCGCTGCTGGTTGTTGCGGCTGCCCGATCGGTGACCGATGTCCTGGTAGCACGGTTGAGGGGCATGCTCGGCACGGGTGGTACGGCGCAGGTGTCGCTCGGCGAGGTGTCCGAGATGATCGACGTGGTGCGTCTGGGGCTTTCGGCCGGCCTTTCGTTCGATGCGGCGCTTGAGGTTTTTTGCGCCAATCGCCGATCGACGTTGGCGCTCCGCCTTGAGCGAGCCTGCATGGCATGGCGGGTGGGCGTAGGGACGCGAGAGGATGAGCTTCTGGCGGCCGCGCGCGACCTGGATGTGCGGGCGCTCGAGACCTTTGCCATCGCAGCGGGGCAGGCGCTTGCTCTCGGTGCCCCGCTTGCCGAGACGCTGGCGGCCCAAAGTCGCGAGATTCGCGCGGCCCATCGCGCCGCGGTCGAGCGCGAGATTGAGCGTGCGCCGGTCAAGCTGCTGATTCCCACCGGCACGCTCATCTTGCCGGCGTTGCTTTTGTCCATATTGGGCCCGCTGCTGGGAGCAGGCGGGATGATGTAGGGAGGAATACATGAATACGATGACTGACGTTGTTGACAAGGTCTGGAGCTTGGCGTTTTGCCAGTCAATTCACGCTCGCCAGCGTGCCGAAGAACTGCTGCGGGAGGAGAGCGCGCAGGGCACCACCGAGTACGCCATCCTAGTCGGTGTGCTCGTGGTGATTGCCATCATTGCCATCGTCGCATTTAAGGGCAAGGTCCAAGATTTATGGAGCGCTATCAGCGAGGGCATCAACAGCCTGTAGAGGGCGCCCGTCCCGTCGGCGCGTTGCTGGTGCTCGCCTGTGCGGTCGTGGCGGTGGCAGTGGCGGTTTGGGGGCTTAACGCAGCACGGCAACAACGTTTAGGGGCTGCCGCGGATGTGGGATCGGGTTCGGCTGCGGCGTCTCAAATAGACGATGCGCGAGACGTGGCCGATGCGAATGCCGCCGTTACGGCGCAAACGTTCTTGCAAGCACTCGACGAGCGAGCGGACGCTGCAACGGATTCATCTGCAAACAATGCCGTCGCTGTTCGTCTCGCATGGTCCGAGTGCCGACCGATGACCGAGGCGGCGGCGGATATGCTGCGTGCCTATCGCGAGGTGCCCACGGCGCAACTTGCTCTGAGCGGCTATCTCGACATCAAGGGCAACGTGTGGGGCGCCATCGTGCGTGACGGACGCGGCTGGGTCGATATGGTGACGGTTGCCGCGGATGCTGGTGATACTTCGTGTTGCCTGCGCGTGGTCCGCCTGACCCCGCAGACAACGAACTCAAAGGAGGGGTCGTGAAATGCATTATGTCCTGCGCGAAGAATCTGCCCAGGCAACGGTCGAATACGCCATCGTCACGGTGGCACTGCTTTCCATCGTGCTGGCGATCGCAGGGCTTTGGCGTGCCGGTGCCGATGGGCGCTTGGCGGCGCTGGTCGAGCGGACGGCATCTCACGGCGTCACCTCGACATCGGTTGTCGACGCTGCTGCGGGTGCTAAGGACATCGTGCTGTATTGATGTTGCGCGCGAGGACCGGGCTCAGTCTACGGTCGAGGCGGCATTCCTACTGCCGACGTTTCTGACGCTCGTCCTGTTGGCGCTGCAGCCGGTGTGCCTGCTCTATACACGCGCGGTCATGGAGTCTGCCGCCGCCGAGACCGCGCGGCTCATGACCACGACGACGGTGGGGGATGACGAGGATATTAAGGAGTTTGCCCGCCGCCGTCTTGCCGCGGTTCCCGACGTTTCGATTTTCCATGCCGGCGGGCCCCTGTCGTGGGATATCGAGCTTGGTCGGGCCGATGCGGGCGGCGTCTCGTCCGTTTCCGTTACCGGCGAGGTTAAACCGCTGCCCGTGATCGGTGCGTTTGCGCAGGCTATGGGTAGCGCAGGCCATAACGGCTATGTCGAGCTTAAGGTCGACGTCTCGTATCGATCGCGTCCCGAGTGGCTGGAGGGAGATTATGATTCATGGATTGCTGCATGGGATTAAGCGCTGCCTGTTGAAGGCGACGAGGGGGTTTGCGTGCCGTTGCCGACCGCATGCTCGCTGCAAGCGAGGCGGCTTTATGGGTCGAGCCGGTATCGACCTGTTTATCGAAGACGGTGCCTACACCACGCTCTCCTCTGCGGTGGTCATCTTGGTGGTGCTCACGCTGCTGTTTTCGTCAACGGCGGCGATATGGAGCATGTCGCGCGCGGGGGACACCCAGGTGGCTGCCGATAGCGGCGCGCTGGCAGGCGCCAATGTGGTGTCGTCCTACCACACGGCTGCGACGGTGGTGGATGCGAGCATTTTGAGTTTGGGCCTGGCGGGGTTTGCCACGATCGGCACCGGCTTGGTCGCCATCCTTATTCCGGGTGCCGAGCTTGCCGCGGGCGATATGGTCGACACGGGAATTGAGATCATTAAAACGCGCAACAAGTTTGCCAAAAGCGCCTCCAAGGGCCTGCAGAAAATCGAGACGGCTCTACCGTATCTGGTCGCTGCGCGAGCTACGCAGGCCGTGTCGGCGCAGGAAACCGAGGGCGCGACCTATACCGGTACGGCGCTTGCCGTGCCCAGGACGTCCGAGTCGGATTTCGTTGCGCTCGAGGGTTCCGAGATCTCGACCGATGCCGTCGAGAGCGCCTCAAAAGACCTTGACTATGCTGCCAAAGAACTGCAGAAAGCGTCCGAGAAAACGTCAAAGGCCAAGGAACGCGCCTGGCTTGCCGACTGCGGTGGATCGGACGAGAACGCGATTGGCAGCTGTTCATGTATGTGGGAACGCGCGGGGAGCTTGGCAAAGCTCTCAGGTGAGCAGAACCCGCATTATGCCTCGAGCGTTGCGTGGGAGCCACAGGTGGCGTTCGATCGCGCGAAGGCCTACTATCACCAGCGTCTGGCAGACGAAAAACCGCAGGGTTCAAGCGTCGAGATGAAGGCGGAGTCGGCGGCGCGCAAGGCGTTTTACACCTATGCGAGTACAGAGGTCAATCGTGCATATGTAACCGAGGACGGAGATGAAGTCGCTTTCTATATCCCGCTGTTGCCGCGCAACACCGACGAGGTGCGAGCGACGGAACTCTATACCGATGCGGTGTGGCCAGCCAGTGCCAATGATGGCAAGACGTATCTGCATTACGGAACGAGTTGCCCCAACTATAAGAAAGGGACGCCAGGCGGGCTAGCCTCGGTCGCTGCTTATGACGGGCAGGACAAATGCAACAGATGCCATTTTGGTGTTTCGTCGCTTGGCGCCGTTGCGGCTCCTTCGACTTCAATCGAAAACGGCTTCGAGTACCACTTTGATCGATTCAAAGACGCTCTGGAAGGTTACGTCGAATGCCGCAACAAAGAGCTTGAGCTCATGCGCCAGACCGAGGACGAGGCTGACCGTGCGGGCAATGCGTTTGACGAGGCTATTAAAGCGCTTTCGGGCGAGCGTCCGCGTATCGCCCCGCCCGGTCGCAACGGCGTGGTCGCCTTTGCGGTTTCGGGTGCCATCTCGAGCCCCGATGAGCTCAACTCTTCGTTTAACACGACAGTCAGACTTGGTGAGCGCGGTGCGATCTCTGCTGCGGTGCTGGCACCCGATGACGCGACGGCTCAGAACAACGTTCTCTCGCGGTTTTTCTCGACGTTGGAGGAACGTTCGGGTGGCGTTGCCGGCGTACTCGATGGCGTCATGGATGTTTGGGGACGGCTGCTTGTGGGATACGGAGACATCCAAGGCTCGGCCGACGAGCTTATGGATGAGATGATCGATGACCTGGGAGGGGGCAGCGGCACGCTGGGCTCCATTGCATCGTGGCTCGGCGATACCGTTTCGGCGTCCGTGGCGGCGTTGGGCTTGGAGCCGTGCGACTTGCGCCTGCGAAAGCCGGCGCTGACCGACACCGCCAATGTCATCAAGAGCCCTGGGTCTGACATCACAGGTCTTTCTAAAGTGCAGGACAAGCTACGAAGTATTCCGCTGGGCGTGACCGACCCCAAGGCGCTTTGCGAGGCGCTGGAATATCAAGTCGAGCGCACCATCAGCGGCACGGTGTTCACGCTTGCGGAGATTCCGCTGCCCGGCGGCGGTTCCATTCCACTCACCGTCGATGTCGCCACGCTGGCGGGTGCCCTGGGCGGTGGGTCGTAATGAGCATCCGCAAGCGCCTGCGCGAGGAGCGCGCCCAGGCGACGGTCGAGATGGCCGTGGTCACGCCCGTCCTGCTGGTTCTGGCGCTCATCGTGTACAACGTCATGGTCTTTGCCGGCGCGGTCGCGCGCTTCGATCGCGTGGTGCCCGATATCGTGCTAGCGCATGCCGTGGCGCCGAGCGGGGAGGGCGATGGCAGCTCCATCGATGCCTCCGCGACCGTTCAGGCTCAGATCCAACATGCCATGGAAGGCTATGACTTGCAGATTGAGGTCTCGAGCGAGCAGGGTGCGACGACATCGGATGGCGGTCTGCTTTCGCTCTCCGGCACGTTTAGGACCTATACCTGTACCATGCGCTACGAGCCGTGGCCGAGCTCGCTCAGCATCGCCGGCGTTTCGCTGGGGGCACCGGCAAAGTTGTCGCACGAGCGCGCGGTGACGGTCGATCCGTGGCGTTCGGGGGTGGTTATGTGACCGCGGCCTCATCCTACATTGCCTACGCGCGGGCGCTCAACAGGCTGGGTTGGACGCCTGCCGAGTTTGTGGTGGCGGAGTCGTTTGCCGTGCGCCTGCGCGGCATGCTGGGACGGTCTCCGATTGCCGCCAACGGGTTGCCGCTCGTCATGGCGTTCCCACGCTGCTCTTCGGTCCACACCTGCTTTATGGCCTACCCCATCGACATTGCTTTTATCGACCGCAACGGCAGCATCCTCGCATGCTACGAAAACGTCCGTCCTTGGCGCATGTGTTCCTGTCCCGGTGCCTGGGCGGTGCTGGAACGCCCTTCAATCCTCGCTACACCTCCCGCCTTTCAACAAGTGCCAACGTAAGAATTGGCGACAGCGGACTTTCGTCATACGAAACTGGGTAAGATGGAGGAGAAATTCTGGCAAGAGATCGAGCAAGCTCGGCAGAGGGGTCGATGATGAGCAAGGCGTATACGGCTGCCAATGGTCAGGTTGTAACGGATGAAATGATTGACACATGGTGCGAGTCGTACGAGCATGGCGAGTTTCCGGACGGCGAGCATACCGTTGGGGGGATCGTGCACGGGCGGCCTCCACTTTCAAGCGAAGGTACGGCAACGCTATCGGTCAAGATTCCCCTAGGGATGAAGGAGGCGATTCGTCGACGGGCGGCGGCTGAAGGAATGACGCCAAGTGAGTTTGCCCGTGCAGCCGTGAGCGAAAAACTTCTTGCGGCGGGTTGATATCTCTAACGTGCTGTTCTATAGGATCGGACTTGTGGCTGACGCCGTGCTCAAAAACTTTTTTTAAATTCTCGGTTGACCGGAGCGCGTCCTTGGTTATACTAATCAAGCCTTGAAACAAGGCACACCTCAAATGGCTGGGTAGCTCAGTTGGTAGAGCAGAGGACTGAAAATCCTCGTGTCAGGGGTTCGATTCCCTTCCCCGCCACCTTGAATTGACTAGGACCTCTGCAAAGGGGTCCTTTTCTTTTATATAGACCCTGCACGGAATCGAACCCCGTGAGGGCGCGGAGCTGAGGAAACGCGTTAGCGTTTGCCAGCGTAGCTCGCAAGGCGCGCAAGCGCCGCAGCGGTCCGTCCGCGCAGCGCGCGGACGCGATTCCCTTCCCCGCCACCTTGAATTGACTAGGACCTCTGCAAAGGGGTCCTTTTCTTTTATGTGGGGTTCCGCGGAAAATGCACCCCATTATTGATTGATAAAACGGGATGCGCTTTCCGGTGCTTACTTCCGACGTGCGTGCACATCTCAGCGTGCCCGCCCCAGACATTTCTCCCGCTTTTGCGCCACTTTGCAGACCGTTCGGTCGTCTGTCCGCACGCGCGGGTATACTCAAAACGATACTTTTCCTATGCAATACGATGCAGGCTCGACCTGCACGATTCGAAGGGGGCAGTGATGGAGAGGATACTCGGCGTTAATCTCTCTGGCTGGTTTATTCCCGAGCCTTGGGTGACCCCGTCGCTATACGCGGCGACCGGCGCATCCAACGCGGCCGAGCTGCAGGAGGCCATGGGCACCGCCGCCTATAACGAGCGCATGCGCCGTCATTACGAGACGTTTGTGAGTGAGGACGATTTTCGCCGTATGGCGCAGATCGGCCTCAATGCCGTGCGTCTGCCGGTGCCCTGGTATGCTTTTGGCTCGCAGGAGTCCGATGCGTCCTACATCTCGGTTGTCGACTACATCGACCGTGCGATTGAGTGGGCTGCCAAGTACGACATCCGCGTGCTGCTCGACCTGGCAACGGTGCCCGGTGGCCAGGGCGATTCCAACGATTCGCCCACTACGCCAGAGGCTGTTGCCGAGTGGCATTCGTCCACCAATGGCCGTCATGTCGCACTCGACGTGCTCGAGCGCCTGGCCGATCGCTACGGCGAGGCCGAGAGCCTGCTGGGCATTGAGCTGCTGGACACGCCGCAGATGAGCGTCCGCAAGAGCCTCTTTACCATGACGGATGGCATTCCGGCCCACTACCTGCGCAATTTCTATCGCGATGCCTACGAGCTCGTCCGTTCGTATATGCCCGAGGATAAGATCGTCGTCTTCTCGTCTTCGGGGCATCCCAGCGAGTGGAAGCATTTTATGCGCGGCGCCAAGTACAAGAACGTCTACATGGACCTTCACCTGTACCATTACCGCGACGAGTATGCGCTCGACATCACGAGCCCCCGCGGGCTGACGACGGCGATTTCGCGTAACAAGCGCGAGCTTAAAGAAGCGATTTCGACAGGGTTCCCCGTGCTGGTGGGCGAATGGTCGGGCGCGGCGATCTTTGCCAACTCGTCGGTTACGCCCGAGGGCCGCAATGCCTACGAGCGCGTGTTTATTGCCAACCAGCTGGCTTCGTTTGCGCCGGCTGCCGGTTGGTTCTTCCAAACGTGGAAGACCGAGAAGCGCATTGCAGCATGGGACGCCCGCGCGGCGCTCGGTACGCTCGAGCGCGGCATGATTGAATAGGTTGATATGACGCAAAACAGCGCCCATACGGGCAAACTCTATGTGGTCGGCACGCCCATCGGCAACCTGGGTGACCTGTCCCCGCGCGTTGGCGAGGCGTTTGCCGCCGCCGATGCCATCTGCTGCGAAGACACGCGTGTGACGTCAAAGCTGCTGATGCATCTGGGCATTTCCAAGCCGCTTGTCCGTTGCGACGAGAATGTGATCGCCAGCCGCGCCGCCGGCCTGGTCGACCGTCTGCTGGCGGGGGAGACCCTCGCTTTTGCCTCGGACGCCGGCATGCCGAGCGTGTCCGATCCCGGCCAGGCGCTGGTCGAGGCAGCGCGTGAGGCCGATGTGCCTGTAGAAGTTGTCCCCGGGCCCTCCGCTTGCGTCACGGCGCTCGTTTCGTCCGGCATTCCCTGCGAGCATTTTTTCTTCGAGGGCTTTTTGGGCCGAAAGCACGGCGACCGCGTGCGCCGTTTGCAGCGCCTTGCCGTGGTTCCCGGCGCGCTCATCTTCTACGAGTCTCCACATCGCATCGTGGCGACGCTCGAGGCCGTGACAGAGGTCTTTCCTCAGCGTGAGGTTGCCGTCTGCCGCGAACTCACCAAGCTGCACGAGGAGGTCTTGCGCGGGCCCGCTGCCCAGCTCGCCGAGGAGCTGCGTGCTCGCGGCGAGGTAAAGGGCGAGATTGCGCTGGTCATTGCGCCGCCGAGCGAGGATGAGGAGGCCGGCATCGTGCCGGTTGGCGCCGCGGCAGCGGATCCCGACGAGGCCCTGCGCGAGGATATCCGCACCGCACTCGAGGAGGGGGAGCCCGCCTCTGCGGTGGCCAAGCGCCTGTCTCAGAAGTATTCGCGCCGCAAGCGCGATGTCTATGCCATGGTGCTCGATATGCAATAGATGGAGGATATCCAGCCCTTGCGCTAGAATCATCCCCTGTATGCAACGTTTTTCTGGAGGACAAACCCCATGGATCAAAGCAAGCCTTCGTTCTTTATCACGACGCCCATCTACTACGTCAACGCCGATCCGCACCTGGGCACGGCTTATTCCACCATCATCGCCGATGTTCAGGCTCGCTATCGCCGCTCCGCCGGCTATAACGTCAAGTTCCTGACCGGCATGGACGAGCACGGCGAGAAGGTCGCCGAGGCCGCAGCCAAGCATGGCATGACGCCGCAGGAGTGGACCGACAGCCAGGCCCCGCACTTCAAGGAGCTTTGGAGCAAACTCGAGATTTCCAACGACGACTTCATCCGCACCACCGAGCCGCGCCAGCATCATGCCGTGCAGTACCTGTGGGAGCGCATGAAGGAGTCCGGTTACCTGTATAAGGGCAGCTACGACGGCTGGTATTGCGTGCCTGACGAGACCTACTTCACCGATACTCAGGTCCAGAAGGGCGACGAGGAGTACGGCAGCGTCGGCCAGCACCTGTGCCCCGACTGCCACCGTCCGCTTGAGCGCGTGCAGGAGGAGTCCTACTTCTTTAAGCTTTCCGCCTTCCAGGACAAGCTGCTCAAGCTCTATGACGAGCACCCCGACTTTGTCGAGCCTGCGTTCCGCATGAACGAGGTACGTAGCTTTGTCGAGGGCGGTCTTAACGACCTTTCCGTGAGCCGCACGAGCTTTGACTGGGGCATTCAGGTCCCGTTTGACGAGGGCCACGTGACCTACGTGTGGTTCGATGCACTGCTCAACTATATGACGGCCGTCGGCTACGGTGTCGACACCGACGAGGCGCGTGCCGAGCTGGCCTATCGCTGGCCCGCGCAGTTCCACATCGTGGGTAAGGACATCATCCGCTTCCACTGCGTCATTTGGCCCGCCATGCTCATGGCCATTGGCGAGGCCCTGCCCGAGCACGTCTTTGCCCACGGCTTCCTGACCGTGCGCAATGCCGAGACCGGCAAGGCCGAAAAGATGTCCAAGAGCCGCGGCAACGCCATCGCTCCGCAGGACGTTATCGACATGCTGGGCGTCGAGGGCTATCGCTATTACTTTATGACCGACGTCGTTCCCGGCACCGACGGCGCCATCAGCTTCGATCGCATGGAGCAGGTCTACAACGCCGACCTGGCCAACAGCTGGGGCAACCTTATCTCGCGTTCGCTCAACATGAGCGGCAAGTACTTTGACGGTTGCGCGCCCGCCAAGCCCGCGTCGTTCGATGCGTTCGACAACCCGCTGGCAAAGATTGCCGACGGCCTGGTCGAGCGCTACATGGCTAAGATGGACGTGCTCGATTACGGTGGAGCTAAGGACGAGGTCATGGAGCTCATCCACGCCGCCAACCACTACATCGAGGACTCCGAGCCCTGGGCGCTTGCCAAAGACGAGGCCAAGGCTGACGAGCTGGCGTTTGTGATCTATAACCTGCTCGAGGCCATTCGCATTGCCGCTCACCTGCTGATGCCGCTCATGCCCCAGACCTCTGCCGAGGCCCTGCGCCGCCTGTCCTGCGAGGACGAGGCCGCCAGCGACGACCTCAAGGGCATTTGCGCTTGGGGCCTGCTTGCCGGTGGTCAGCCCGTCGAGAAGGGCGAGCCGCTGTTCCCGCGCCTGGGCTAAGACGCCGCGCCATATCGGCAATTTGCTGTTTAGATGTAAGGGCATGGCCGCAACGGTCCATGCCCTTTTGTTTCAAGACGCCGCCACCATGCTAAGGAGGCAACTATGACAACTTCGCCTTTGGCAAACCCCACGGCAACAAGGGAACTGCTAGAGGAGTTTGGCCTTGCGACCAAGCATCGCCTGGGCCAGAACTTCCTGATCGACAACCATGTAATTGAGCGCATTTGCGAGCTTTCCGAGCTTGCGGGCGATGAGCGCGTGCTCGAGGTTGGCCCCGGCGTTGGTACGCTCACACTTGCGCTGCTGCAGGAGGCGGCGTGCGTCACGTCGATCGAGGCCGATCCCGAGCTCGAGCCGGTGCTCGATGCCCACGCCGCCGACTACGCCAACTTCCGCTTTATCATGGGCGACGCGCTCAGGGTGACGCCGGAGCAGATTGAGCAGGCTGCGGGCGGTGAGCCGACGGTATTTGTCGCGAACCTGCCCTATAACGTGGCGGCGACGATCATCCTGCAGTTCTTCCAGACGATGCCTGCGCTCAAGCGCGCCGTCGTCATGGTTCAAAAGGAGGTTGCCGATCGCATTGCCGCAGTGCCGGGTAACAAGACCTATGGTGGCTACACGGCAAAGCTCGGCCTGTATGCGCAGGTTACGGGTCGCTTTGAGGTGCCGCCTCGTTGCTTTATGCCGGCGCCGCACGTGGACTCGGCCGTCGTGCGTATCGACCGTGTTGACGGCGTGGTGCCCGAAGGACTCGATCGCGAGTTTGTGGCCCGCGTGATCGACGCTGCATTTGCTCAGCGTCGCAAGACCATCCGCAATTCCATGAGCGCCAACGGCTTTGCCAAGGACGTGCTCGATGCCGCCTTTGAGGCTTGCGGTATCGCACCCACCACGCGCGCCGAGACGCTTGATGTTGCCGACTTTGTCCGCCTGGCCCAGGAGCTAATCCATGATGTCTAATGCCGAACGCGTGACGTTTACCAAGAAAAAGAAGACGGTCGCCTGCCCCGTGCCCTTGGCACCGCTTGCCGACACGCATGCGCATCTGCTTTCGTTTTGGGGCAAAGAAGTGCCCGAGACGCTCGTGCGCGCCAAAGCCGCGGGCGTCGACCTGTTGGTGACGATGCTCGACCCCATCGCCGACAAGCGCAGCGTGACGGACTATAGCGACTGGCTCGTGCGCGAAATTCTGCCGATGCGGGATATTCCGCAGATCAAGTATCTCGCTGGCGTTCACCCCTATGGCGCGCCGGATTATACCGACGACATTCACGCACAGGTCGTTGCCGCGCTCGATGACCCTTTGTGCGCCGGTATCGGCGAGATCGGCCTGGACTACCACATGGATTACGACGACGACATTGCGCCGGCGCCCCATAGCGTGCAGATTGATTGCATGGCACGTCAGCTCGAAGTTGCCGTGCGCCGCAATGTGCCGGTGGAGCTGCATCTGCGGCACGAGGACTCGGATGGGGAGCGCACCTCGCACGTTGATGCGTACAACGTGCTGCGCGAGGTGGGTGTGCCTCAGGCCGGTTGCGTGCTGCACTGCTTTGGCGAAGATCGAGCCACGATGGAGCGCTTTGTGGGTTTGGGCTGCTATATCGCCTATGGCGGTGCGGCCACCTTTAAGCGCAACGACGACGTGCGCGAGGCATTTGCGGTGACCCCGCTCGATCGCATTTTGTTCGAGACGGATTGCCCGTATATGGCGCCGGAGCCCATTCGTGGTCTTGAGTGCGAGCCGGCAATGATTTCTATCACGGCAAACACGCTGGTCAACGACCGTGTCGATCGTA
>CATWVA010000025.1 GCA_958354105.1 uncultured Collinsella sp. | reverse complement strand
GACAAGGCGCCACACTGGTCTGCGGAGTGTTCTGAAAACTAAGCCCGGCCCCCGCTTGCGGTGACGTTGCTGCGAGCGGCTTGCGATGGGGCCGTTGTTGGTTGGGGCCGCTGGGCTGATATGGGAGCACGTGGTTGTTGCGGGGCCTAGTCCCGGCGGCGGCCTCGGCGCTTCGCGCCTGCTGCCTGGGGTGACTTTGGGCTTGGTGCGAATTGAGGTCTAATACTTTCCCGAGAAGTGAAGGACCTTATTTGGACCCCCGAAGCATTGGCATATTTTGACCGCTATTTCCTGCGGTTTTGCAGCGCGAATCCTGCGGTTTTGCGGTCTAAAGGTGTGGATGCTCCGGGACTTCGTTTTTACTCGTTCACTTCTCGGGAAAAGTATTAGAGCTCAGCTGGCGGGGGTACCGCCCTGGCGTCGAAGCCCCGCGTCTTCTTCGCTTGATTGGGAAAAACAGCCTCGCTGAAGTAATTGCGAGCTCGCCCGGACGTATCTGCGGGGGTTGTCTGCACAATTCGCGGTATTATGTTGCGGAGTTTTGAAAGGAGCCGCTGGTGGTCACGACGACGTTTGCTTCGCCTTTGGGCGAAATCCTGCTTGCCGCTGATGGCCGCGGTCTGACGGGGCTTTGGTTTGAGGGGCAGGAGCACTTTGGCTCCACGCTTCTCCGTGAAGACTCCGAACATGTTGAAGGCGTCGATGCGGTTTCCGGTACTGGTGGCATGTCGTCGGTGAGTCCGGCAAATGGTGCGGCCTCTTCGGTGCTTGAGCGTTCCTGGGCTTGGCTGAATGCTTATTTTGCAGGGCAGGAACCTCGGTTTACGCCGCCGTTGCATATGATCGGCACGGCGTTTCAGCGTGAGGTTTGGTTTGAGCTGCTTTCGATCCCGCGTGGCGAGGTCGCTACGTATGGCGAGATCGCCCAGCGTGTTGCGGCTCGACATCGTGTGCCGGGAAATGAAGCGCCCGTTGTATCTCCTCGCGCGGTGGGGGCTGCGGTCGCTCGCAACCCTATTTCGATTATCGTGCCGTGCCATCGCGTGGTCGCGGCCGACGGATCGCTCAACGGATACGCCGGTGGACTGGATCGCAAGGAGTGGCTGCTGCGCCTCGAGGGTGCCTATCTATAAGCTGCAGGCGGCCGCAACGCCCATGCGGCAAGCGCGCTCGCTGTACGGGCGTTGTTTGCAGGGCGAGATGTGAAGCCGCCCGTTCCTTAAGTCCGACTAAGCTATAACCTTGCTTTTTTAAATATGCTCATCGACCTGCTAAGGCAGCACTAAGGCGAGTGCGGGTGCGCTATTATCGGCGCTCACGGAGCGCTTGGTGTTCTTGGCACGCATGGACGAGGGCTCGGCGGGCTTTACCATGGCGTCGATCGATCTTTCGGAGGCGGTGAACAAGGCGGCGGCGCCGTTTAAGTCGGTGGCGGTCTCAGGCGGTAAACGCCTGTCGACGTCGATTGCGACCGGCGTGCGGACCCATGCCGATGCCGCGGCGGTGGCGCAGGTGGTTGAGTTGCTACTGGACAACGCCACGCGCTATGCGAGCGAGGGCAGCGTGATTGAGCTGAGCCTGTGCGCCGTTTCGCACGGCAAAGGCAAGGGCGCCGCCGAGCTTGTCGTATCGAACGCCGTGGACGAGCTGCCCGAGGGCGACCTGGACCGATTGTTCGATCGCTTCTATCGTGCGGATGCGTCGCGCAGCTCCAAGACGGGTGGCTCGGGCGTGGGCCTGTCCGTGGTGCGTGCCATCGCCGAGGCCCATGGAGGCGCCGCCACCGTATCCGGTCACGGCAACCAGATCACCTTCACCGTTTGCCTTTAAAACCTGCCAAAAAGGAACAGGTTTATTTTGGCAGGTTTTATCTGGGGAAACGTCCGCAGGAGAGGGCATGGGCGGTGTGAACATATGCATCTCTACCTGCTAAAATATAGGCATCGTTATTCGGCTCCTGAGTGGAAAGGAGACGGTCATGCAGTACGAGATCGGCGGAGGGGCTTTCCCGGTTGTTACGTGCAACCTTAGCGATGGCGAATCCATGATCACCGAAAGCGGCGCCATGGCTTGGATGACCCCCAACATGGAAATGTCTACCTCGGGCGGTGGCATCGGCAAGATGTTCTCCAAGGCTTTTTCGGGTGAGGCATTGTTCCAAAACATTTGGACCGCGCGTGGCGATGGCATGATCGCGTTTGGCTCCTGCTTCCCCGGCCGCATCGTGCCAATCGAGATCGGTCCGGGCAAGAGCTGGATTTTGCAGAAGCGTTCGTTCCTTGCCGCGGAAAGTGGCGTCGAGTTGAGCATTCACTTTAACAAGAAGGCAAAGGCCGGCGTCTTTGGCGGCGAGGGCTTTATCATGCAGAAGCTCACGGGCTCGGGTGTTGCTTTTGCCGAGATCGACGGCGACCTGGTTGAGTACGAGCTCGCTGCTGGCCAGCAGATGATTGTGGATACCGGCAACGTGGCCGGCTTTGAGGAGACCGTGAGCATCGACGCTCAAATGGTCAAGGGCGTCAAAAACATCATGTTTGGTGGCGAGGGCGTGTTCAACACCGTGCTCACCGGTCCCGGTCGCATCTGGTTGCAGACGATGCCCATTTCCAATCTTGCGGCAGCAGTGGCCTCGATGACCAACAACAATAACTAGTCCGCATAGGATAGCGCGCGGCGGGCTTACCCTGTCGCGCGCTTTTTTGCTGGCAAACGCCTCGCTTATAGAGTGTGGCTGCGCTGCTACAGCGAGCGTCGTCATCTCGTCACCCTGATAGCTTGCGGCAAGCGTGGCAATGAGGAGTGAGAATTTGAGTGCTCAGTCCCAAGGCATAATGGCGGCCATGCCAACAAGCAAAAACGAGTTGCCGGTGTCACGGAAAGGCAGGCGTCGGTCGATTCCACGTGAGACGGCTGTGCCGATCTGCACGGCCGCCCCTGCGCGTCCCGCGCTGCCCCCAAAGAGGTACGTTTCCCCATATAGAACCTGCCAAAATGAGCCTGCCCCTTTTTGGTCGGTGCGAAATGGGTAATACTAAAGAGTTATCCGACCAGATGGGAACCGATCGATGGCCTATATCGAATTTAAAGACGTCATCAAAGCATACGGCGAGGGCGATGCCCGCATTCACGCGCTCGACGGCGCGAGCTTTACGGTCGAGCGCGGTGAGCTCGCCATTATCCTGGGCGCCTCGGGTGCCGGTAAAACCACGGCGCTCAACATTCTGGGTGGCATGGATACGGCGACTTCCGGCACCGTGACGGTGGACGGGCGCGATGTGAGCTCCGCTAACGAGGCGCAGCTCGTGGAATACCGCCGCGCCGACGTCGGCTTTGTCTTCCAGTTCTACAATCTGGTCCCCAACCTGACGGCGCTCGAAAATGTTGAGCTTGCGGCGCAAATCTGCCCCGATTCGCTCGATGCCGAGCAAACGCTTTGCCAGGTTGGCTTGGGTGAGCGCCTCGCCAACTTCCCCGCGCAGCTTTCGGGCGGTGAGCAGCAGCGCGTGTCCATTGCCCGTGCACTGGCAAAGAACCCCAAGCTGCTCCTGTGCGACGAGCCCACGGGCGCCCTCGACTACAAAACCGGCAAGCAGATTTTGCAGCTGTTGCAGGACACCTGTCGCAAGCAAGGCATTACGGTCATTATCATCACCCACAACTCCGCGCTGGCGCCCATGGCCGATCGCCTGATCCGCTTTAAGAGCGGCCGCGTGGAGAGCGAGACGGTCCAGCAAAATCCCGTGCCGATCGAGACGATCGAGTGGTAGCGCCCATGGATCAGGACCGCCAAAACAGCCAATGCCGCGACGCGCAGAATACGGAGCGCGAGCAGGATTTTACGACCTACCGCACTGCCCAAAGTTCAAACGACATGGTGCCGACGGTGTTTCGCCGTGGCATCTACCGCACAATCCGAGGCAGTCTTAAGCGCTTCTTATCCATCGTGGTCATCACCGCGCTTGGCGTGAGCGTGATGTGCGGCCTTAAGGCGGGTTGCGAGGACCTGTGCGATTCGGTTGACGCCTACTTCGACCAGCAAAATGTCTATGACATTAACGTACAGTCGACCTATGGCCTGACCGACGATGATCTCGCTGCCATCCAAGAGGTCGATGGTGTCGAGACGGCCGAGGGCATCTACGCCGAGACCGCCTACACCGCCGTTGGCACAACGCGCGAGCGCGTGGTCGTGCAAAGTCTCTCCAAGGAGAACATCGATCAGCCGGTGCTCGTGAACGGCGATTTGCCCGAGAGCGCCGATGAGGTCGCGGTGACTTCGAAGTTCCTGAAGGCTTCGGGCAAAAAGCTCGGCGATACGGTGAGTTTTGCCGCCAATGACGCGAGCTCGTCCAATCAAAGTGCCAAGGATCAGTTTGCCGCGGGCGAATACACCATCACGGCCGAGGTTCTCGACCCCACCGACGTGAGCTCCGACTCGACGGTCAACGCCTTTCGCGCTGCTTCGGCGGCGGACTATAAGTTCTATGTGAGCGAGGACGCCGCGACGTCGTCGTCCTATTCCGCAGTCCACGTAGTCGTCGAGGGAGCCAAGAGCCTCAACTCCTATTCGGATGCCTACGCGGCAAAGATCAACAAGGTCAAGGGCAATATAGAGAAGATCCGCGAGGAGCGTGAGAAGGCGCGCGCTCAGGAGCTGACAGTCGACACGCCGGCAAGCTTGGATGCGGCCGAGCGCCAGGCGAATATGCTCTTTGGGATTGAGCAGGACAACATCAATCGCATGGCCCAGGGCAGCGAGGAACGCGTCCAGGCTCAGGCCGACCTGGATCAGCGCCGCGCCGCCGCCGACCAGCAGTTTGCCGATGCCCGCGCCGAGCTTTCCGATTTGGGTGAATGCACGTGGTACATCCAGGACCGCGGCAATATCGCAAGCTACTCGAGCGTGGAGAGCGATAGCTCGTCAATTGAGGCCATCGCCACGGTGTTCCCGTTCATCTTCTTTATCGTCGCCGTGCTCATCAGTCTCACCACCGCCACGCGTATGGTCGAGGAGGAGCGCACGCTCATCGGCCTGTATAAGGCACTCGGTTATTCGCGCGGGCGCATCCTGTCCAAATACGTGGACTACGCGCTGTGGGCTTGTCTGATCGGCGGCGTGCTCGGCAACATCATCGGCTTTGTGGGGCTACCGCTCTTTCTGTTTACGGTGTTCGATGACATGTACACGCTGCCTCAGATGCAGCTTTCGTACGACATCGTGTCGTCGATTGTGTCGGTGGCGCTGTTTGCCGTGGGCGTGGTGGGCGCCACGATTATCGCCTGCCGCCACGAGATGGCCGAGACCCCTGCCTCGCTCATGCGCCCCAAGGCTCCGCGCGCCGGCTCACGCATTTTGCTTGAGCGCATCGGCTTTATTTGGCGCCGCATGGGCTTCTTGAACAAGGTGGCAGCACGCAACCTGTTCCGCTACAAAAAGCGCGCCTTTATGACCATCTTCGGTATCGCCGGCTGCACGGCGCTCGTGATCTGCGGTATGGGCATTCGCGACACGTCGGTGGCGCTTTCGCCCAAGCAGTACGGCCACATCACACGCTACGATCTGCTGGCGGTCGCCAATCCCGACGATTTTACGCAGACATGTGCGGCGCTAGAGGAACGCGGCGCAGCCAATGATTCCAACGTGACCGTGACCTCGACCCTGCCGATTATGACCGACAACGTCACCTTTACGTTTGGCGGCAAGAGCGAGACCGTGCAGCTGATCGTGGTGCCCGATGACCGCACGAACGACCTGGACGACTATGTGCGCCTCGAGGACGAGTCCAAAGAGCCGCTGTCTTTGCGTGACGGAGACGTGTATCTGAGTAAGAGTTCACAGCTGGTGCTGGGGATTCAGCCGGGCGATACGGCACACGTCCAGGATTCGTCGCTCAATGTTGCCAAAGTCAAAGTCAGTGACATTTCGCTTAACTATCTGGGCAACACGCTTTACATGACGCAGGGCACCTATGAGCGCGCGTTCGGTCGAAGCGCACGCCTCAACGGCGTCTTTGTGCTGCTTAAGGGCTCGTCGGCCGACCAGATTGCGTTTAGCAAGAAGCTTAAGAGCGACGGCTGGCTTACGATTTCGAGTACCGCCGAGCATTGGGAGAACTACGAAGCGAACTTTACGATTATCAATTCGGTCGTGGTGCTCGTGACCTTTATGGCGGCGTGCCTGTCGTTTGTGGTGGTGTTTACGCTGTCCAACACGAATATCTCCGAGCGCGAGCGCGAGCTGGCGACCATCAAGGTGTTGGGCTTCCGCCGTGGCGAGGTGCACCATTACGTCAACAAGGAGACGCTGATTCTCACGGCGATCGGCGCTGCGCTGGGCGTGCCGCTGGGCGGCTTGCTGGCCGAGAGCTTTACCTACATTTTGCAGATGCCGTCGCTGTACTTTGACGTTGAGGTCGAGCCGCTGAGCTACGTGCTATCCGTGTTGCTGGCCTTTGCCTTTACGTTTATCGTCAACCTCGCCACCAATCGTACCCTCAACAAGATCGACATGGTCGGCGCCCTCAAAAGCGCCGAGTAACCTGCCAAAAAGGGACAGGTTTATTTTGACAGGTTTTATCTGGGCAAACGCCGGACAACCATTAGGTGGCCCGGCGTTTGCCCCGTTTTGCTGGGGATGTTTGTCGTCCAGTGCTCTTACTGGCCAATCCAGTGTTGCGCATAGCTCTTAATGTCCTCGGTAAAACCGTCAAGGTCGTCAAGGGTGATCACGCTGTCGATAAGCAAATTGGCTATCTCGCGGTGCATTGTGCTGCGGCGAATGTCGTTTGCAATTACACCTGAGGACAGCTTGTCTCTATTGAGGCGCTCTTCTAGTGTCCAAAATCTACTGGACGCTTCACTGTCGCCGTTCAGTATCTCAACGTACTGGCCGATGAGCTTTTCCATATAACGTTCTTGCCATTGAGGAAGCATTTTCTTAAACAGCTTCCAGTCGCTTTCGGCTACGTCGCGCATATGTCCTCCGCTCGTTAAACGGGCTTTTCCATTTGCCTTTCATTCTATTAGGTTTTCGCTCACAGGCGTGGATGAGAGGCTCTCTTTAGCTTTCGAGATTGGGCTTGAATGGGTCGTATGCCGCAAAATGGGCCTATCTACTACGTTTGCTACCACACTCTCGACCATGACAAAGATTATGAAATTAAAACCGCAGGTAGAGGGCTTGCCAATTTTCGGAAAAGGCGGGTATGGTCGGCCCTCTCGAGTTAAACGTAGTAAATAGGCCCTTTTCTTGGTGTGCGGTCAGCTCAATGCTAATCTCCGTGCCGGAACTGACCCAGTTGTTTGTAAGTTGCGGTGACATACGGACTGTTTGGCGCTTTGGAGCCTCAAAATAGTCCCTATATCACCGCAACTTGGAAGGGGCGGGCGGTGTCGGATGAGTGGCGCTGGCTGGTTGGGGTGGTTTAGGCCTGTTTGCGGTGCTTCCATTGTTTACGGCACCAACGCATGAGTGCTTTTACGACCGGGATGGTGATGAGTATTACCCAGGCGGGATGGGGTTGCTCCAGGCAGAGCCACATGTAGAGGAACCATGCCTCGGCACTGACTGAATAGACGACATCGATCAGCTTAGATAAGCGGCGTTGGTCGATAAAGTCGCCAAGCGCGTAATAGACGGGAATCAAAAAGACGAGGAAGAGTCCCGTAGCCCATGTACCGTAGACAATGCCGAGCACCAGATAGGCGAGAGCGACAAGTGCGGGGAAGGGAAACTTGTTCCACGCACGACCGACCTTGGTGTGGAAATGCTTGCCATGATGGTCGAGCTTGTCGTGTGCTTCCTTCCAGCTGGAAAACGTCTCACCGTCGATGGTGACGGTGCCGTCGTCATTGGTACGCACGCTATGTCCATCGTCCTCAAGCGTATCGATATGCACGCCGCCCGGCCCCACATGCACCTCTTCGCCCTTGCGCTCGTTGGTCACATGGATACCACTCCAGCCAACATGGACCTCTTCGCCTTTGTTGGGATCGATAACGTGGATGCCGCGCGCGAGGGAAATATCGACAAGTGGCTTATCGCTGCAATCAGCGTGCACAGTAGAAACCTCAGCCTCATCTGAAGCTTTGGTGCCGGCGTTGCTGTTCTGTGCCTCATCATCAGCTTGCGAGTCATCAGTGCTATCCACCGCCTCCCCATACAGCAGCTCATCCAGCGACACGCCATACAGCGCGGCGAGCGCAATAAGGTTATCGGTATCGGGCGAGGATTCGCTGCGCTCCCATTTACTGACAGCCTGACGACTCACGCCCAGCTGGGCGGCAAGCGCCTCCTGAGAAAGCCCGGCAGCCTTGCGGCGATCAACGAGCCGCTGCGCCATCGCAAGATCCATAGCAGTTCCTTTCATGTGGTGACCGTAATCGAATGAGCCGAGTATGCCGAGAACAAGCGGTAGCGACCACCATTTCTAGTTAGAATCTGCCCCAACCCTACCGCAACTACCGGTAGCAACCCCTAACGACCAGCCATTTCAGGACAAATGTCAGTGCTACTCTCAGCTAAGAGCCTGCAACATCCCAAAATCTCAGCCCACGCACCCGCAGCAAGAAGACGAATAGCCTCGGCCTCCCTAGTTACCGCAGGAGGCCTCAGGGCTTACATCCCAAATCTTTCCGCAGGACGGAAGGACCCCGCCGCGCGAAGCGCACGGCGGGGTCCTGACATGTCCGAGGACGATTTGGGAGGTAAGCCATGGGGTCTCCGAAGAGAGCAGTTTCGGCCGAGGCTATTCGTCGCCGAAGCTGATGCCCAACGCCTTGGCCTCGCGCACCAGGTCGCTCTGGGGATCGACATACTTGAGCTTGCCGGCGACATCCTCGAGCGGCATGTGGCACATCTTGCCGTCGCGCAGGGCAATCATGTAGCCAAACTCGCCGCGCAGGCAGCCAAGCGCGGCCTCGACACCGCACTGGGTCGCAAAGATGCGGTCCTGGGCGTCGGGCTGACCGCCGCGCTGCGTGTGGCCGGGGATGGCGACGCGGGTCTCGCGACCGGTCTTGGCCTCGATCTCCTTGGCGATGTCGTAGACAATCGACGGGCTCGTACGCTCGGCGAGCTTCTTCTTGTACTCCTTCTTGGACAGCGCCGCGTCCTCCTTGGAGATGGCACCCTCGGCGACGGCCACGATGGTAAAGCGGCTGCCGGTCTCCATGCGATGCTCAATGGTCTTGATGACGTTATCCATGTCGTAGGGAATCTCGGGAATCAGGATGACGTCCGCGCCGCCCGCGACGCCGGCATACAGCGGAATCCAGCCGACTTTGTGGCCCATGATCTCAATGACAAACACGCGGCCGTGACTCGAGGCAGTGGTGTGGATGTCGTCGATGCACTTGGTGGCGACGTCGATGGCGCTCGTAAAGCCAAACGTCAACTCGGTGCCCCAGGTGTCGTTATCGATGGTCTTGGGCAGGGCGATAACGTTGAGGCCCTCTTCGCGCAGGCGGTTGGCGGTCTTGGTGGAGCCGTTGCCGCCCAGCATAAACAGGCAGTCGAGCTGCAGCTTGTGATAGGTGTGGACCATCGCGGGCACCTTTTCGACGCCGTCAGCCTCGGGAATGTCCAGACGCTTGAACGGCGTGCGGCTCGTGCCCAGAATGGTGCCGCCGCGGGTGAGGATGCCGCTAAAATCGGCGGGCGTCATGACGCGGAACCTGCTGTAGATAAGGCCCTGGTAGCCGTCCTCAAAGCCATAGATCTCGATAGGTTCTTCGCTATTGGTCATAAGCGTTTTGACGATGCCGCGCATGGTGGCGTTGAGCGCCTGACAGTCGCCGCCACTGGTAAGAAGACCGATCCTGAGCATGATGAATCCTTCCGGGCAAGTTATAACATGCGCATAAGTTTACCCCCGCACACTGTTGATACGGGGGTAAAACGTGTTAGCTCAAGCGTATGGAAATGTAAGCAACGTCAGGGAACGTAAGGTCGACGGGCCTGGCTCCTTACAGTGCGAAGGCATCGACGTTGCCCCAGTGGCGGCGCAGCGTAATAGCGGCGGCGGGTTCGGTATTGTCAAAGACGACCGACCATTGCGTATTGCTGGTGATGTCTTCCGGATTGGGCTCTTGGGCTGCGGCGCGAAGGGCCTTCCAAGCGACTGCCTCGTCCTGGGCACCGGCGTGGGCGTCAAGGACATCGGCGATTGCGACGGCGCGCTCTTTACCATGGCCCAGCTCGTCATTCTTTTGGTTGGGCAGCACTTCGTCGCCATAGCAGGCGTAGAAGTTCGTAACCTGGCGTACAGGAGTCGCTTTGAAAGCACGGTCCGGATCGCGCGGATCCCACTCTACTACGCGCGCGTCACCGGCGGCGTCGTTGATAAAGAAGTGGTAATCGCGTCCTGCCATGGCGTGCATGTCGTAGGCGGAAAGCAGGTCGACAGCTTCTTGCGTGGTGGCGGCACGGTCGAGCACCAGACGGATGGCGAGCGAGGTATTGATGACGGGGCGTTGCATGTCCTGGTCACAGGGCTTGGAATCCAGAGTGAGTACGGCAATGGACACGCCGCATTCGTTAACACCGTCGAGCTGGGCAAACGGGCCCATGAGTGCGGCGGCGCGTCCGCCGACGGAGTCAAGCGGAGTGTTATCGCCCAGGTTGTTAAGGGCAGCAAACCCGATGGAGGCATAGCCGTCGCGTGGGTGATTGCGCACCAGCAGCGTCGAGGTGTCGTCCTTAAAGTCGTAATTGCGACCGGTGCGCACGCGGCCTTCGGCATCTACGGCGACAAAAGCGCTGCAGGCAAACTGGGGCGCCTGGACATGTACCGGCACACCGGGCAGCACCTGCGCCACCACGGCATCGATGTAGGCCTGGTCGTCGCGCACGCCAGCGGCGATGATGCGATCAAGATCGTAGTCGTAGGCGATGTCGATTGCGTACAGGTCATAGCTATCCGCGTAGCTGGTCAAGCGTTTGAGCGACGCGGCGGACTTGATTTGCTTGTGATAAACGATACCGGTGGCAGCGGCAAGGCCGACGGCGACTCCCGCGACACCGCAGGCGATGGCAATGTTACGTGGCTTCATGACGGCTCCTCTCGTCCTGTTAGCGTAATTGTCGCAAAAAGTGCACGGGCATGATGGCTCAACTTGGCGAGCGGCGCGGGATTAAACACGGAATGAAGAGTGCGGCGCTGGCGCGGCGGGGTATGCTGGAAGGGACCATCAACCCAGCGAAAGGGGAGAGCATGACGGATCAGGAAACGCCCGAGCGCGTGCACGTGACGGCCGACGATATCGAGGCCGCCAACGACCTTATCGACTTTATCGAGGCATGCCCCAGCATGTTCCATACGGCGGCGACCATTATGGCCGAGCTCGACGAGGCGGGCTTTACCTACCTGCCCGAGAATGCGGCGTGGGACATCGAGCCGGGCGGGCGTTATTACACGCAGCGCAACACCTCGAGCGTTGTTGCCTTTAAGGTGGGCGAGGACCTGGCCGCGACGTGGGGCGAGGACGGCGTTGCCGGCGACTACCATTTTCAGCTGACGGCGTCGCACAGCGATTCGCCGACGTTTAAGGTCAAGGCCGTGCCTGAGCTTGACGGCGCGGGCGAGACGCTGCGCCTGAACGCCGAGGCCTACGGCGGCATGATCGACTACACCTGGTTCGATCGCCCGCTGGCGCTGGCTGGACGCGTGTTGGTACGCGAAGGCGACCGTATTGAGAGCCGCCTGCTTTCCACCGAGCGCGAGGTCGCTATTATCCCGAGCCTTGCCATCCATATGAATCGTGGCGTTAATGAGGGCTTTGCGCCCAACCGCGCCGTCGACCTGTGCCCGCTCATCAGCGCCGGTGACCTTAAGCAGGGAGATTTTGACGCCCTGATCGCCGACGAACTGGACGTTGAGCCCGAGCAAATTTTGGGCCGCGATCTGTTCCTGGTCAATCGTCAGGATGCGCGCATTTGGGGCTGGGCCGATGAGTTTATCTCGACGCCCAAGCTCGACGACCTGGCATGCGCCTACACCTCGCTGCAGGCATTTTTGGGTGCTGAGAACGCGCACGATGTTTCGGTCTTTTGCTGCTTTGATAACGAGGAGGTTGGCTCCGAGACCAAGCAGGGTGCTATGTCGACGTTCTTGGCCGACGCGCTGCGCCGCATCAACGGATCGCTGGGCTTTGACGACGAGTCGTACCATCGCGCCCTTGCCGCCTCGATGCTTGTAAGCTGTGACAATGCACATGCCGTGCATCCCAACCACGCCGAGAAGTGCGATGCCCGCAACCAGGTTGTGCTCAACGGCGGTATTGTCATCAAGGAAGCCGCCAACCAGCACTACTGCACCGATGCCTTTAGCCGCGCGGTGTTCCAAGCCATCTGCGATGACGCCGACGTACCCACGCAGGCCTTCGCCAACAAGAGCGACATGGCCGGCGGCTCCACGCTCGGCAACCTGTCCAACATGCAGGCGAGCATGCATGCCGTAGACGTGGGCCTGCCGCAGCTTGCCATGCACTCGAGCTACGAGACCGGCGGCGTACGCGACGTGATGTACGCCATCCGCGCTCTCACCGCTTTCTATGAGCGAAACCTAACCATCAACGGAGCCGAAAGCGTGGAACTCTAAAACCTGCCAAAAAAGGGATGTTAATTTTGGCAGGTTTTATCTGGGCAAATGCCGCAATGCCAACAGCTGGACGGAATTGTTAAGACACCGCAGGTTGAGCAAGCGTCAGCGAGCGATGTCCAGAGCGAACAAGTTGGCATGAAAAAGGCAAGGCATAGACCTTCTGGTCATGCCTTGCCTTTTGAATGACAAATTGTCGCTCTGGGCGGCGCGCAGCGTCGAGTGGTCCGCCGTTCGTTAGAACGGCGGAACAAATCAGTGTTCGATCCAACAACGCAGGGTCTCGCCGGCTTGCAGGTGACGCAGGTTCTCCGCGGCAATGTCGACCACATTGTTGAGCGTGGCTGCCAGGTGGAACCAACCGGAGACGTGCGGCGTGATGAGCATGTTGGGTGCATCCCACAGTGGGCTTGTCTCAGGCAGCGGCTCGGGGTCGGTGACGTCGACCGCGGCGCCGGCGAGATGTCCCGACTCCAGGGCGGCAACCAAGTCGTCGGCGACCACAAGATCGCCGCGGCCGCCGTTGGCAAAGAAGGCGCCCGGTTTCATCGCGGCGAAGAACTCGGCGTTCGCCAGGCCGCGGGTCTCGGGTGTGCTGGGCATAAAGGATGCGACGATGTCGGCCTCGGCTAGGCGCTCGGACAGGGCATCCATGCCGTCCATGTCCTCAAACACAATGGGATAGACGAGCGGATGGCGCTTGATGCCGCGGACGTGCGCACCCATGCTGCGGCAGAGCGTGGCAAAGTGGCCGCCGATATCGCCCGCGCCCAGCACCAGCACGTTGGCATTTTTGAGCGAGGTGACCGGGCCCAAGTCCTCCCAGCGATGTTCGCGCTGCAGGTCCTGGTAGCCGGGCAGGCGCTTCATCATTGACAGCACCATGGCAAACATGTGCTCGCTCACGGCCTGGCCGTAGGCGCCCACCGAGCAGGAAAGCTTAGCGTCGGCCGGCACGGTGCCGGCGGCCAAGTAATCGTCATAGCCCGCGGTCTGCAGTTGCAGCAGCTGGAGGTGCTCGCATGCGGTAAGCAGGGCAGGGTCTATGTTGCCCAAGATCACGTCGGCGTTGGCGACTTGTTCACGCTTGATGGCGTCGGCGCTCGTGTAGATAAAGTCCTCGTCCGGAGCGCTCGACTCAAGAATTGCGCGATGGCGGTCGTTGACGGGCAACAAAACCAGGATGTTCACAAGCAGTCCTCTCCGCTCGACCTGCCAAAAAGGGACAGGTTTATTTTGTCAGGTTTTATCAGGCAAAACGCTTAAATAAAGCGCCGGGCGCTCATGGACGGTTATAAGTCCATGAGCGCCCGGCGTCCGTGCGGCTACCAGCTGAGCAGCTCGTAACCGTTCTCGGTCACCACGAGCTGTACCTCGCACTGGGCCGAATCGCTGCCGTCCTTGGTGCGCACGCACCAGCCGTCGCCCTTGCTAATCTTGATGTCGGGCGCTCCGGCATTGACCATGGGCTCGATGGTAAAGACCATGCCCGGAGCCATGATGGTGTCCACATCGGGCGCCTCGGTGGTAAAGCCTACAAACGGGTCCTCGTGGAACTCCTTGCCAATGCCGTGTCCGCCGTACTCGCGCACCACGCTAAAACCGGCGTCCTCGACCGTCTTTTGCACGGCCTCGGCCATAACGGACAGCGGCAGCCATGGCTTGACGGCCGCCAGACCCGCCTCCACGCTGGCGCGGGTGACGTCGACCAGGCGCTGGCGCTCGGCCGAGACCTCGCCGATGCAGAACATGCGGCTCGAGTCGCTAAAGTAGCCGTCAAGAATCGTGGAGCAGTCGACGTTGATGATGTCGCCCTCGTGCAGCACGTCCGTATCGCAGGGGATGCCGTGGCAGACCACATCATTGATCGAGGTGCATACGCTCTTGGGGTAGCCCTCGTAGTTGAGGTCGGCCGGCGTGCCGCCGTGCTCGACGGTGTAGTCGTAGATCATCTGGTCGATCTGGTTGGTGGTCATGCCCGCGGCGATATGCTCGCCTACGTAGTCGAGCACGCCCACGTTGATGGCGGCCGAGCGCTTGATGCCCTCGATGTCGGCGGGTGTCTTGTAGAGCGTGCGGGGCAGAACCTCCCAGCCCTCTTCCCACAAGCGCTCGAGGCGCTCATCAAAGGCGCTATGGCATTTCTTGTATTTCTTGCCGCTGCCGCACCAGCAAGCGTCGTTGCGGCCGGGCACGGGTCCATTGTCAAACATGGCTAACTTCCTTTCATTCGCAGCTAGTATAGCCCACTCACAGGGCAGCCGCGCGCTAGTAGCTCACCTGGCAGGGGATGCCGAGGGCGCGCACGCGTGCGGCGATCGTGTCGAGCACCTCGGGTGCTGCCTTGGCAAGGCCGGCGATCGGTGTCTCGCGCGCCACCGTGTAAATGGTCGCTTCTTGTGGGCGAATGCGCTCAAGCGCCGCGAGCCAGGGGGCAACGTACTCCTCGCCGGTGTTGTCGATGAGCTTGCCCTGATACTCGCCGGTCAAAAAGATCGTCTGGATAATAACGTGACCGTCAAAGCTTGCGAACGTCTCAATCTGGTGCTCGACGTCGTAGGGGCCAACAGGCTGGTCGAGCAGCTGGATAAACGCCGGGTCGACGGTATCGAGCTTAAGAATGTTGTCGTCGACCATCATGAGCGCGTCGTGCACCTCGGGGCGATCGGCGCGCGTACCGTTGGAGAGCACGGCGATCTTGGAGTTTGGGGCAAGCTCGTCGCGCAGCGCGACGGCGCCGGCGATGGCCTGCGGAAACTCCGGTGCGGCGGTGGGCTCGCCGTTGCCTGCGAAGGTGATCACATCGGGGAGCTCGCCCTCGGCTGCCATCTCGCGCAGCTTTGCCTCGAGCGCGTCGAGTACCACGGCAGCCGTGTTGTACGGCTCATGACAGGGGCGTTCGGCGTTGAGGCCGTTTTCGCAGTAAATGCAGTCGAACGTGCAGATTTTGCCGCTGGCCGGCATCATGTTGACGCCGAGCGAGAGGCCAAGGCGACGGCTGCGAACGGGCCCAAAGATGGGGCTGGCATTCAAAAACGTAGACATAGGCATATGCTCCTCAAGACAATTGTGCCTAAGCATAGCATCGGCTCCAAAGCAAGGTGTGGGCTCTTGCTTTACAAGTTTCGTTTTTTCACGTCGCGCATTATGCCGTGCCATGAAAAGCCTCGGGTCGGGTACAGTTAATCTGTTAACAAGGCGTAAGGCAATGCGGGTCCATCCAACCGCACTGACGTGCAACTGGATGAGCATTGATGATGGGGGCACAACATGGATTTTACGGTCGAGAATGCGGGCACCACGATTGCCTGTCGCGAATATGCCGGCCCGGATGTGTCGCCTGATACTCCTGCCTTGGTGTGCGTGCACGGCGCCTGCGTCGGCGGCGTCTTCTTTGACGCCATCGCCCGCGAGCTCGCCTGTGACTACCGCGTCATTGCCTACGATCGCCGCGGTTGCGGCGAGAGCGGCGACGCTGCAGACGGACGCTACGACCTCGCCGCCCAGGCCGCCGACCTGCAGGCCGTTATTGAGCATATCGGCGCTCCGGCAAACGTGCTCGCGCACAGTGCCGGTACGTTGGTGGCGCTGGAGCTTCTTCGCGCCGAACCCCATCTCGTCGCCCGTGCGATTCTGCACGAGCCGGCTGTGTCGGCCGAAGGCGTCGGCATGGGCGCAGCTCCGGTTTTGCTCGATATGATTGCGGCTGGAAAGGTTTCAAGGGCGCTCCGGCTTTTCTTGGGAGCCCTCGGCGACTTGGACCCCGAGGCTCCTGGGACGACTAAGGCGGAAGCCAAACATGCCCTGCGCAATGGTCGTTGCTTCATGGCCAATGAATACGGAACAAATATGACATATGCTCCCGACTGGGAGCGCGCCTGCGCGTCAAAGGCGGTGTCGGCTGTGTTTTTGGGCGAGCTTTCGGTCGATACGCCCCGCGAGGCTGGCACGCGAGCGGCTGCCGAATATCTCGATTGCCCCCTTGTGATGATCCCGGGCGCGCATAACGGTCTGCGCGATCGTCCCGTTACGGCGGCAAACGCCGTTCGCGATATCTTGGAGCGTTAGCACGCTCGATGACCTGCGGGGAGGGGGACTGTTAGCGTTTCGTCATTGTTAACGAATGCGCCCATAACCGCGCGCCCGCGGCTCCATTACCGCCGTTTGCCAGGTCATAAAAATGTAACGATAATCGCGCGTTTGCCTGCAGTTGTTAGATGTTACCCTTGTACCATTTGATATGCACCGTTGCCGTGCGTAACGATAGAAAGGGCCCCATATGCTCAATAATCACGAGGTCAATCTAACCGACGAGGAGGCCGCCGCCGAGGTCGCCCGCGTCGCGAAGACCTACCCCGTGGTGCGTTTGCTGTCGGCCGATCAGATTAAGAGCGAGCCTAACTGCCTGCTCGCCGGCAATCGGTGCCCTTGTCTGCGTCAGTCGAGTCTTGAGGCCTTGGCAGATTCCGATGAGGTGTCGGAGCAGCTGCTCAATGATGGTACCGAGTACCGCGCTCGTCTGCGCCCTCTGAAGGTCGAGGGCGAGCCTCACGTCTTGCTGATGGTGCGTCCGATTGATGAGCAAGAGGCTGCAGAAGAGGACCTCGTCTACACCGACGTGCTGACGAGCGTGCGCAATCGCCGATATTACGAGGAAAAGCTCCGTAGCGCCCGCATGAATGCCGGCGTTGCGGTGATCGACCTTGATGATTTTAGGGTCTTCAACGATACGTGTGGCCGTCATGCCGGCGACCTTGCGCTCGGTGCTGTGGCGACGGCCATACGCAGCGGAATTCGTTCGACTGACGAGCTCGTACGCTATGGCTGCGACAAGTTTGTGGTCGTCATGCCCAATATTCCCTCCGATGACTTCACCCGTCGCCTGCATCAGGTGTCCGATGCCGTTCATGCCACGATTGTCCCGGGCCATGAGTACGTGAGCTTGACGGCATGTGTTGGTGGCGTTCGCATTCATGGCGAGACGGTCGATGAGGGGGTTGGCCGCGCTGTCCAGTTATTGAGCCGCGCTAAGGCAAAAGCCGGTACGGTCGTGACCGATGCCGATTCCATCGAAGCCTTCCAAAGCGAAAAGCCTTTGGTGCTTATTGTCGATGACTCCGAGATGAACCGAGCCATTCTCAACGAGATGCTCAAGGACGAGTATTGCATCCTCGAGGCCGACAGCGGTCGTACGGCGCTCGACATGGTCGACCGCTATGGCGATAAGTTGTCGCTCGTGCTGCTGGATATTGTGATGCCGGGCATAAGCGGCGTTGAGGTGCTGGCCGATCTGTCGCGCCGATCGGGTATCGACAATCTGCCTGTCATCATGATTTCGAGCGAAGATTCCGATGATATGGTTCTGCGCGCGTACGAGCTGGGCGCCTCGGACTATATCAACCGCCCGTTTGACTCCCGTGTCGTGCGCCGCCGTGTAAGCAACACCATCCGCCTATACGCCAAACAGCGCCGTCTGACGAGCCTGCTGTCCCAGCAGTACAACGAGCGCGTCAAGAACAGTCGCATGCTCATCGACATCATGGCCGGCGTCATGGAGCTTCGCAACGGCGAGAGCGGCAGACACGTTACGAACATCGAGAAGCTGACCGAGCTGCTGCTTGGCTGTCTGGTCCAGCGCAGCGGCACGATCTCCCTCGACAACGAGGAACGCTCCACGATTGCCTTGGCTTCGGCGCTGCATGATATCGGCAAGATGTCGATTGACGATGCGATTCTCAACAAACCCGGGCGCCTTACGCCCGAGGAGTTCGAGATTATGAAGACGCATACCACGAACGGCGCCGACATGTTGCTTGAGCTGGGCCGTCATCACGTCGGCAATGCGCTTATGGAATATGCGTACCAGATTGCGCGTTGGCATCACGAGCGCTGGGACGGCAAGGGTTATCCCGATGGCCTTAAGGGCGACGAGATTCCCATTGCCGCGCAGGTGGTCTCGGTGGCCGACGTGTACGATGCGCTGACGAGCGTGCGCGTGTACAAGGACGCTATCCAGCACAAGGAGGCGATCCAGATGATCCTGGACGGTAAGTGCGGCACCTTTAACCCGCTGTTGCTCGACTGCCTGCTCGAGGTGCAAGACCGTATTGCCGAAACATTGGCGCGCCCTGCCGAGGTCGTTGCGCTTCCTACGATTTAGTTTGACCAAAGGAGTTTGAATCCATGATTTCCATGCGCGAGACGTATGAGAAGATCGGCGCCAATTATGATGACGCGTGCGCTCGGCTGATGGGCGAGGAAATGCTTGCCCGCTTTGCCCTCAAGTTTTTGGATGACGAGAGCATAGACAAGCTGGAGGCCGCCATGGCGGCAGGAGACGCCAAGAGTGCGTTTATGGCAGCGCATACGCTCAAGGGCGTGAGTCAGAATCTGGGATTCGATAATCTGTACGAGCCGGCGGTTGTGGTGACCGAAGCACTGCGCGGCGCCGATGCCGTTGATGGCGCTCGCGAGGGAATGCATGCGTTGCAGCAGCAATATGCGGCTACGATGTCGGCCCTGCGCGAGGCGGCTGAATAAGAGCTTGCGAGCTTTGATGACTATGAGAGTGGATAATCTCCCACTTTGAGGCCCCGTGGCGGCCTCAAAGTGGGAGATTATCCACTCTCATTCGATACGTGTCCAAAAATCCACTCTCACCCCTTCTGATTAGTGAATTGCCTATGCACACTGTCGGGGCTTTCCGCATGCAATCCATATCGTTGTTCGATAAACTGTTCGAATAACGATAGAGTCGATGAGGGTGAGTGTATGTCCAACAGCGTTCAGCGTATGGCCAAGGCGGGCGAAAAAATCAGGAAGCTTGGTTTTTGCATGGCAGCCGTTTTTGCAGGGATGCTCGTCGCTTTTGCCGCGCTGGTTGTTTACGTGATCTGGTATGCGGTTGCAAACGTTGCTTCTGTCGATGCTTTCGGTGTCGTGACACTTCTCGATGGCGGGTGCATCGTTATCCCAAGCGGACTGTGCCTGGCACTCGTCGTGGGTATTTCGCTTGTCGTTCTGTGCGGGATCAGCCGTAACATCTCGCGAGGCGTCTCGCCCTTTACCAAGACGCATGTGCGGCTTATCCGTGTTCTCGCGCTGGCCTTTGCTGTTAACGCCGCGGTTTCGCTTGTTGGTGCCTATGGATCGGTCAATCTCGCCATTGGCGGACTGGAGCTTTACATCGTGCCTCATTCCTTCGTTATTGAGATTTGCCAAGGCGCTACCTTTGATACGGGGTCGTTTATCGGCGCAGTTGTCTGTTTGTTTATCTCGGCGATCTGGAGTTATGCCTCGCTGCTCCAAGAGCAGTCTGACGAGCTTGTGTAGGAGGAAACATGAGCTATCTCATCATCGAGCTTGAGACGCAGCTGCTTAAGACCGGAAAGACCAGCGCTGATCTGATTCGGGCGACGGGGCATACTCCGGCTAATATTTCAAAGCTTAGAAACGGAAAGATAAAAGCTATTCGCCTAAAGACGCTTCTTGATATCTGTGATGAGCTTGATTGTCAACCGGGAGATATTATTCAGCGCGTGAGCGAGAAAGAGCTTGAGGAGCTTATTGTCGAGCGCGCAAAAAATGTCGTGAGACAGATGCGGGATGGCGGAGGCAACGAGGCGTCGTTTCCGACATCAGTCTTTGCTGTCGATTTGAGCGACGAGTAGCATAAGACGAACAGCTAAAACGAAGTATCAGCGTGAAGGGACCCGTGTCTAACACGGGTCCCTTCTTTTAGACTATCTTGACAAATATGAGTTATCGAAAAACAATAACAACCATGGAAAACGATAAAGGAAAGAAGGAACGATATGAGCGGTTTTTCTATCAAGCAGAACGGGGGTCCAATGAACGCATCAGCGATAAAGCTATCAAAAGTTTCAAAGCGCTACGGGAAACGGCGTGTGTTGCATGACGTTTCCTTCGAGGTGGGTCAGTCTGAGCTTTGCGCCCTTGTTGGTGCAAACGGGGCGGGTAAAAGCACGCTTATTAAAATAGTGCTGGGCCTCTGTGGGCCATCGTCGGGGAGTGTGGAGCTCTTTGGAGGCAAGTCGAAAAAAGAGCTGAGTCTGATGCGGACGCGTGTCGGCTATGTGCCAGATTCCAGCGGAGCATACCAATCCCTCAGTGCGGCTGAGAATCTTCGGATCCGATGTGCGGAATGGGGGCTCGATGAGAAACGTGAGGTTCCTCGCGTTTTGAGCCTTGTCGGGCTGGACGTCGATGAGAAAAAGAGCGTGGGCAGTTTTTCTCTGGGAATGAAACGGCGGCTGGATATAGCTACGGCTTTGTTGGGCGATACCGACGTACTCATTTTCGATGAGCCGGCAAATGGATTGGATCCGTTGGGCATCGAGAGTATATGGGCCCTTATCGGTCGATTGAATCAAGAACAGGGCAAAACCATGCTTATCTCTAGCCACGACTTGGATGAGCTGGCATCGGTTGCAACATGCTGCCTGTTTCTTCATGACGGCGAACTGCTGAAAAAGGAATCGATGGACGTCATAAGGGATGAGGCGTCGTCCTTAAAAGAGTATTACAGGCGCTTGATGAAGGCGGTCTCGCTATGAAGCGGGCGATCCATCCCATAAAGGCAGATATGATGCGTTTGTACAGGATGTTTCCGGCGAAGCTTGGTCTTGCGCTTATGCTGGCGTTCGGCCTTCTCTTCGGTGTCTTTCTAAAAAACGGAACAACGTTGCTCGCCTTTGGCAATAGCGTTTTTGGGGAGGATATTGGTTTCGTCTGGAATGTAATCGATCCTTCTGCACCCGATGAGTCCCTTGTGCGCAGTGCTTTTGCCGGCACCTCTCTGTTCGTTCCACTCATCGTTTGCCTGGCGATTTTACAGGAGCGCGGCTATGAAGAGGGATACCGAATATCTTCAGCAAGAGGTCTTACCCGCTTTTATGGGGCTCTAGCTCATGCGCTTTCGTCTGCTTTAATAATTGGCGCAGCATATAGTGCGCTTTGCTTTCTTCTGTTTGCAATAGCCATAATACGTGGAGGGCATAGCTACGCGCATGGCATGCTGGCTGCATTTTTGCCTGCAATGATAGTCAACACCGTATTGGTGATATCGGTTGCGCTGGAGACGGTGACCATCTATCGGATTACAGGCAGCGCTGTATTGAGCGGGGCTGCAATAATAATCGGATTTGTCATGAGCTTGACGCTCTACGGAGCCTTCCTTCAGGCACCTATACCATCCTTGCGATGGATCTTCTTCCTTCCTGGGCCGTACCTTGGAGTCGGATGCGCCCTTGGGTATAGCGATATGGGGCAACTGGCGCTTCTGGGCTATGGCGTGGCAGCCAGCTGTTTATCGGTATTGATTTACGCTCTCGTGAGCTTTCGTGCTGGGGGTGTGCTCAATGGCTCGTCAGATTAAAAGATTCCTCCATTCAGAATTGAAGCACGTGAGTAAATGGACGTACGCCTTAATCCCGGTAATTTATGCGTGCATGGTGGTATTGCAGCTTAATTCTTTCCCGATGTGGTTCTGCAGCCTCCGTGAGAACAGTTTCTTGGGCTTCTTCCCAGACCCGACGCTTCGGCTATCGGCGGAGGATCTCCTTCTATTTGGTAATGCAGAGGTTTTTCGCGGTCTGCTGTTCAACGTAGCCCCGTTGGCTCATGCATTGTTCTTTCCGTTCATCGCGGCTTGTATTGTGCCGCGCTTTGTCAGTTCGGGCTTTATTGAGGAACCGTGGGGGTTGTCGGAGGCTCGGGGAGGGAAGCGTGTGTGCGCTATCGTTGCGCGAGTGGTGCTATCTTCTTTTGCCCTTTTGGGCGCGTTTGTCCTGTCGAGTGTCGTTTTGTACTGTCTTAACTGCGCAATCGTTTCGGATGCTCAGCAGTATTTCAACCTGCATGTATTTTGCTATCGACTTGTTCTTGCTGCCGCTGCCTGCCTTGCATACGTGGTTTCTTGCGTAATCGTTGTTTCCTATTTTGGGTCCGGCTTCGGTCCGATTGGCATGCTGCTGCTTGTCAACGTCGTAGCGATCTACATACAGATCGGGGCCAATTCCATGCTTCCGCTTCCAGCCTCGATGCTCATGTGGATTTGCGGCGTGACCCCGTTGGGGAATGGTCAATGCATTTCGATTTTAATTGACTGTCTCATAAACGTAGTAAGCGTTGTTGCCATTTGCTTTACTGTCGACCGATTGCGGTCGAGATTTCTCTGATTGTTTGTGAGGGATAATTATACCGAGCATATCAAATACAGGGGGGGCGGGCACCGTAGCTGGTGTCCGCCCCCCTGGCTTAGGAGGCTTTAACCTGAGTGGTTCGCGAGCTAGCGGGCCTGCTTTACCTTGGCCGCTGCTTCGACAAACGACTTCCACAGGTTAAAGTCGGTCTCGAGCGTCTTCCACGTGTACTCAGGGTGCCATTGCACGCCCAAGCAGAATGGCTGGCCTTCGACCTCGATGCACTCGGGAACGCCGTCGGTTGCCTTGGCGACCAAACGCGTGCTCTTACCCAGACGATCGACGCAGCAGTGGTGTGCGGAGTTGGTCTGGATCAGCCTGTGCCCGCCAAGCGCGCGCTCCAACAGCGAGCCCGGCACGACCTCGACGGGATGCACGGGGTCGTTGAGCACGTGGGTATGGCGCCACTGCGTGCGGCCCTCGCGAGCGCCCAGGCTCGGCACGTCCATGCACAGGGTGCCGCCAGTGGCGACATTGAGCAACTGCGTGCCGCGGCAGGTGGTAAAGAGCGGCTTTTTGGCGCGGAGTACCTCGCCGACCAGCTTAAACTCAAAGCTATCGCGGATCTCGCAGCAGAGGGTGGGGTCGTAGGGTCGATCATCGCCCCAACGTTTGGGGTTGACATCGGGGCCGCCGGGAATGGCGATGCCGTCGGCGATATCGACGTAATGACGGATGACCTCAATGTCCTCGGTGATGGACATCTGCAGCGGCAGGCCGCCGGCGGCAAGGATGGCATCGACAAAGACACTTGCGATTTCCTCGTTGGGGGAGAGCGTTTCGCTTAAAAACGGCTTCGCCTCTTCCCAGCGCGGCGCCACCAGGATGAGCGGACGGTCGGCGGGGTCGACGTTGACGTGCGGGGTGTATGACGATGAAGTGCGAGTTCCGATCATAGGTGTTGCTTTCGAGTTTGGATGGTCATGGCGAGCGGATATGGCAATTGGGCTAGTGGCCCTTGATGGAGTTGAGGAAGTCTTGGGCGCGCTTGGTCTGGGGATGGTCGAAGAACTCGTCGGGCGTGCCGGTTTCCACGATCTGGCCGTCGGCCATAAACACGACGCGGTCGGCAACGCGGCGGGCAAAGTTCATCTCGTGCGTAATCACGATCATCGTCATGCCCTGCTGGGCCAGACGGACCATGACCTCGAGCACCTCGTTGATCATCTCGGGGTCAAGGGCACTCGTGGGCTCGTCGAAGAGCATGGCCTTGGGCTGCATGACGAGCGAGCGGGCAATGGCCACGCGCTGCTGCTGGCCGCCCGAGAGCTGAGCGGGCACCTTGTCGGCCTGTTCGGCAACGCCCACGCGGCTCAGCAGGTCCATGGCGCGCTCACGAGCTTCCTCCTTGGACACGCCCAGCACGTCGACCGGCCCCAGCATGACGTTCTGCAGCACCGTCATATGCGCGAACAGGTTGAACTGCTGAAACACCATGCCCAGCTCGGCGCGCATGCGGGCAAGATCCTTGCCTTCCTGCGGCAGAGGCTCGCCCTCGATGAGGATCTCGCCCGAGTCGATGGTTTCCAGGCGGTTGATGGTTCGGCACATGGTCGACTTGCCCGAGCCCGAGGGGCCGATCACGACGACGACTTCGCCGCGGTCGACCGAGAGATTGATGTCGTTGAGGACGTGCAGATCGCCATAGTGCTTATCGACGTGCTTGAGCTCGATCAGCGGCTGATTACCGGTAGAAGAAGTGCTCTGTGCCATGGTGCTCGGCTCCTTATGACTCGAAATGGTAAATCGTTAGCGAATGATGGTCGCGCCGGTCTTGTGCGAAACGTAGACAGCGGCCTTGTTGATCGCGACGTTGATGAGGATGTAGATGACCGCGATAACCAGGTAGACCGACACGAGGGCGTCGTAGTTGGTAATGAGCACGCGGGCATTTTGCATGAGGTCGGGGTAGCTCACCACGTAGGCGACGGTGGTGTCTTTGACTACGACCACGAGCTGCGAAATCAACGACGGAATGATAAACCGAATCGCCTGGGGCAATACGATTTTAAAGGTGATTTTGGCCTTGGAGAGACCGAGCGCCTGGGCTGCCTCGACCTGACCACGCGGCACGGCGTTGACGCCTGCGCGGAAGATCTCGGCCAGTACACCGGCTGCGGCGAGCGCGACGGGAAGCGTGAGCATCCAAAACGACGGCAGTGAAATCTTGTACTGAGGTAGCACCAAAAAGAAGAAGTAGATGAACAGCAGGCTCGGCACGCCACGGAAGAAATCGGTGAGCACGCGGCAGACCAGCTGCAGCGGCTTGATGTCGCTGGTACGGCCGAGCATGAGGGCTAAGCCCAGTACCAGCGCGATGGCGCCGGCGGTGAGCGCGACCTTTACCGTGCCCTCAAAACCGGCAAGCAGGAACTTCCAGGTGGTGAGGTGCGTAAAGAAGTACCAGTAATGGACCGAAAGCTGGCTGGTCACATAAAAGCGCTGCAGTACCAGAGCGATGAGCGCGGCCACGGCAACAAGTGAGATGGCGGTGCCGACGCGAATCTTGGCGCGCATCTTGGGGCCGGGAGCCTCGTAGAGCGCATCGCGCATGGTGAGCGCGGAGGTGGAGTGCTTGCTCATCGGAGGATTCTCACCTTCTTATCGATATAGTTGCCAATGTGGCTCACCACAAAGGCCGTGCCCAGGTAGCCGAGCGCCGAGATAAAGAACGCGGCGACGCCGCCGAGCGAGCGCGTGTTGATGTAGCTCACCACGCCGGTGAGCTCCTGCGGTTTAAGCGGCACCTGACTGCCGAGCGCGGTGGTGAGCATGACGGCGATAAAGAGGTTGGTCATGGGCAGCACGCTCGAGCGCAGCGCCTGCGGAATCACGATCTTGGCGAGGATACGGCTGAAGCTCATGCCCAGCGAGCGGGCGGCTTCCACCTGGCCGACACCGACGGTGTTGATGCCGCTCATAAAGTTCTCGGAGCCAAAGGCAGAACCCAAGAGCACTGTGGCGACGATGACGCAGGTGCGGTAGGGCAGGACGACCTTGAGCGGCGGCAGCGCGTAGACGACGATAATGAGCAGCGCGATGCCGGGGATGTTACGGAAGACCTGGACATACAGGTCGCCAAAGACGCGCAGCGGCTTGAGCGGCGACACGCGCATCACGGTGACGGCGACGGCCTTGGTGCATTTTGGTACAACAAATGTTCCCAGGGACTGCTTATACTCAATCTC